>CAVWBT010000009.1:0-38002 GCA_963753285.1 uncultured bacterium | reverse complement strand
CGTGTTGACACTCGATGATCTGGACCTCGAGGGCGCCAAGGTGCTGGTGAGATCCGACCTGAACGTGCCGCTCGAAGACGGAGCGGTCGGAGACGACTTCCGGATCCGAATGGCGATCCCGACGATCGCCCGTCTCCGGGACGCCGGAGCGATCGTGGCGGTCTGTAGCCATCTGGGGCGGCCGAAGGGGTCGACCCCGCCTTCAGCCTCGAACCGGTCGCCGCCCGGATGTCGGAGATCGCCGGATTCGATGTGACCTTCGTCCCGGCCAACCACGGCACGAGACCGTCGCAGCGAGGCGATCGACGATGCCTCGCCCGGGTCGGTGTTCATGCTCGAGAACACCCGCTTCGAGCCGGGCGAGACCAAGAACGATCCCGAGCTCGCCGAGGCGATGGCCGCCCCCTTCGACCTGTTCGTCCAGGATGCCTTCGGCTCGTCGCACCGGGCCCACGCCTCGACCGTCGGTGTCGCCGAACGGCTCAAGTCGGCGGCAGGGCCGCTGCTCGTTGCCGAACTCGAGTCGCTGGGTGCCTTCCTCGCAGACCCCGAACGCCCCTACGTCGTGATCCTCGGCGGGGCGAAGATCTCCGACAAGCTCGGAGTCGTGAAGTCGCTGCTGCCCAGGGTCGACTCGATGCTCATCGGCGGCGGCATGTGCTTCACGCTGCTCGCCTCCCAGGGCCACAACGTGGGCTCGAGCCTGGTCGAGGAGGACATGGTCGAGACGGTGGGTGAGCTCCTCGCCGGCCCGGACGGTCGCAAGATCGTCCTCCCGACCGACATCGTCGTGGCCGACGCGTTCGCCGAGGACGCCGAATCGAAGACCGTCGGTCTCGACGGGATCGAAGACGGCTGGATGGGGCTCGACATCGGACCCGAGTCGATCGGCGCATTCGTCGAGAAGATCAAGACCGCCAAGAGCGTGTTCTGGAACGGGCCGATGGGCGTCTTCGAATGGGAGCGGTTCCGGGTCGGGACCGAGCAGATCGCCAAGGCGATGGCCGACACCGAGGCGTTCACCGCCGTCGGCGGCGGCGACTCGGCAGCTGCACTGCGGCTGTTGGGGTACGAGGATCAGGTGTCGCATCTCTCGACCGGCGGGGGAGCGGGTCTCGAGATGTTGGAAGGGGCGCAACTGCCCGGAGTCGAAGTGCTGAAACGGTGGAAGTGATGGACCGCAAGAAACTGATCGCAGGCAACTGGAAGATGAACACCAACCATCTGGAGGGCATCCAGATGGTCCAGAAGCTGTCGTATCGCCTCGAACGCGAGGACTACGACCGCGTCGAGGTGCTCGTCTGCCCTCCCTTCACGTCGCTCCGTTCGATCCAGACGGTCATCGGCGCCGACAAGATGATGATCGGCCTCGGCGCCCAGAACGTCGACTGGCACGAGAGCGGCGCATACACCGGAGAGATCTCGGCGTCGATGCTCGCCAAGCTCGACGTCTCCTACGTGATCGTCGGGCACTCCGAGCGGCGGCAGTACTTCGGTGAGACCGACGAGACCGTGAACCTGCGGGCCAAGGCGGTGATCGCCGCCGGGATGACACCGATCGTCTGTGTCGGTGAGACCGAGACCGAATACGACGACGGCAAGACCATGGACGTCGTGCTGTCACAGGTCTCCGGTGGACTCGCCGGGATCGACCCCGACACCGTCGCCGGCCTCGTGATGGCGTATGAGCCGGTCTGGGCGATCGGCACCGGCAAGGCCTGCTCGCCCGACCGGGCCAACGAGGTGTGCGAGGCGATCCGCATCCGGATCGGAGAGGAGTTCGGCTCGGCCGCCGCCGAGAGCGTGCGCATCCAGTACGGCGGTTCGGTCAACCCGGGCAACGTCAAAGAGCTGATGGCGAAACGGCACATCGACGGCGCCCTGGTCGGCGGGGCCTCGCTCGACCCCGACAAGTTCGCCGCCGTCGTCCGCTACTGGGTCTGAGGAGGCCGCCGTTGTCGTATCAACTCATCATCATCCGCCACGGCCAGAGCCTCTGGAACCTCGAGAACCTGTTCACCGGCTGGACCGACGTCGACCTCACCGAACAGGGTGAAGCCGAGGCCGTCGAGGCCGGCAAGCTCATGAAGGCCGAAGGGCTCACCCCCGACGTGCTGCACACCTCCGTCCAGATCAGGGCGATCCGCACCGCCGAGATCGCGCTGCGAGAGATGGACCGGTCCTGGCTGCCGGTGCGCCGCCACTGGCGGCTCAACGAGCGTCACTATGGGGCACTTCAGGGGCTGAACAAGGCGCAGACCGCCGAACGTCACGGCGCCGACCAGGTGCATGTCTGGCGGCGCAGCTACGACGTGCCGCCACCCCCGCTCGAGCTCGACGACGATCGGCACCCGATCCACGATCCTCGGTATGCCGGGCTCGCTCCCGAACAGCTCCCGGCCACCGAGTGTCTCGAGGACGTGGTGGAACGGATGCTGCCGTACTGGTACGACGCCATCATCCCCGACCTGCGGGACAACAAGTCGGTGCTGGTGGTCGCCCACGGCAACAGCCTCCGGGCACTGGTCAAACACCTCGAGGACATCTCAGACGAGGACATCCCGAGCCTGAACATCCCGACCGGCGTCCCCCGGGTCTACGAGCTGGGCGACGATCTGAGGCCGATCGGGGAGGGCCGCTATCTCGGGGATCCCGAGGCGATCGCTGCAGCCGCCGAGGCGGTCGCCAACCAGGCGAAGGGCTGAGTTCCAGGGGCATGTCGAGCCAAGAGGTCGATGCGTATCTGGCGGAACTCGAGGAGCCGAAACGGTCGACGCTCGAAGCGCTGCGGCGCGACATCCTCTTGATCAGACCGGATGCCGAGGAGTGCCTGTCCTATGGCGTTCCCGGCTTCCGGGTGGACGGGGTCGTCGTGGCCGGGTTCGCCGCCGCCAAGAACCATCTCAGCTACTTCCCGCACAGCGGTTCGGTGCTCGACCAACTCGCAGACGAACTCAGCGGCTACGACAGTTCCAAGGGAACACTGCGATTCCCGATCGACCGGCCGCTGCCCCCGGCGATCGTCGAGAGGCTGATCGCAGTTCGGATGGCGATGATCGAATCGGGCTGAACGTCGTCAGCCGAGAGCTGACCTGAACGAATCGGTCGTTCTCGCCAGCCCGTCGCGCAGCGACACCTCGGGTTCCCATCCGAGCACCCGGCGCGCCTTGGAGATGTCGGCCCGCCTCGGGTTCCCATCCGAGCACCCGGCGCGCCTTGGAGATGTCGGGGTTCCTGACGTTGGGATCGTCCTGAGGCCGGGGGTGGAACTCGATGCCCGGGTGGTGCGCGGGAGCGGACGTGTTGATTTGCCCACCACGTCCTGGATCGTCTCGGCGAGCTCCAGCATGGTGATCTCGTGGGGGTTGCCGATGTTGACCGGCTCGCGTTCGTCCGACACCGCAAGTCGGAGGATTCCCTCGATCAGGTCGTCGACGAAGCACATCGAACGGGTCTGGGTGCCGTCACCGGCTCGTGTTCGTCCGACACCGCAAGTCGGAGGATTCCCTCGATCAGGTCGTCGACGAAGCACATCGAACGGGTCTGGGTGCCGTCACCGTGGATCGGAAGCGGCTCGTTGCGGAGTGCCGCCGAGAAGAACGCCGGCACCGCCCGACCGTCGTTCGGACGCATCCGGGGGCCGTAGGTGTTGAAGATCCGCACGATCCGGGTCTCGAGGCCGTGTGTGCGTTGATACGCCATCGTCAGCGCCTCGCCGTATCGCTTGCCCTCGTCGTAGACGCCCCGCAGGCCGATCGGGTTGACGTTGCCCCAATAGGTCTCGGGCTGGGGGTTGACCAGCGGGTCCCCGTACACCTCCGAAGTCGAAGCCTGGAGGAACCGGGCCCCCTTGGCGAGGGCGAGCCCCAGCGCGTGGTGCGTGCCGAGCGCGCCGACCTTGAGAATCTGGATCGGGTAGCGCTCGAAGTCGATGGGAGAGGCGGGAGAGGCGAAGTTGAAGACGAAGTCGACCGATCCCGGCACATGGAGGAAGTTGGTGATGTTGTAGTCGACCAGCGTGAACCGGCCACCGACGAGGTGGCTCACGTTCGCTTCCGAGCCGGTGAGGAAGTTGTCGATCACGGTCACGTGGGCGCCTTCGCCCATCAGCTTCTCGCTCAGGTGGCTACCGAGGAAGCCGGCACCGCCGAGCACCACCGCACGCGCATCGTTGAATCGTTGAGTTGACATCGGCCGCATTGTGCCAGAAGCACGCCGAGTGTCCATCTTCTCGGTTCGTCACCGCGCTCGGATTCTGGTATCTTGCCGCAGACCCCGAACGCTGGTCCTTTTCATCATGCAAGTACTCACAGTCATCGTCGTCGTCCTCCATGTGATCGTGTCCCTGGCACTGATCGCCCTGATCCTGCTGCACTCCGGAAGGGGCGGCGGCCTCTCCGACATGTTCGGCGGAGGCATGGGTCCCGGCGGTGGAGTCGGGGGAATGACCCTCGCCGAACGCAACCTCGACCGACTCACAGTCTTTGTCGGTCTGGCGTTCTCGGCGACGACGATCGCACTCAGCTGGCTCCTCAGCTGAGCATCCTCGCTCGGGACGTATACTCCCGGGCCGCCCGTCGGAGTGGCGGAATTGGTAGACGCGCTAGGTTGAGGGCCTAGTGAGCGAATAGCTCGTGGAGGTTCGAGTCCTCTCTCCGACACAAGAGAAACCCCAGCTGCGCTGGGGTTTCGTCGATTGTGTCGTCTGCCCTGGCAGACGTTGCGAGGTGCCGACGTTGACATTCGGGTGCATTTCCCGGCACCCGTGTCCTTACTTCTTGGCACACGGCGTCTGATAGGTAGCTGTTGCCCGCGGGGAAACAACAACACACCCATCGGAGCCATCAGGATTCCCGAAACATCGGGCCACCACTCGTGCGGTTCATGTATGGTCGGCCATGTCGGGGCCGTCGGGGCCCGACAGGGCAGGGGAGGGCAAGTATGGGAAATCGCGGACGCAGAAGGCGGCCTGCATTGATGCTCGTCGTGGTTGGAGCGGTTTTGTTCGTCGTTGTCTTTCCGGGGGCGTCAACGTCGATGGCGTACGCAACGGACCCGCCTTTGGGTGTCCTCAGGTCGTGGAGGTGGAGGGTGGATACCTGCTCACCCAGGACGCTTCTTGCTCGTTGAGTTGGTCTGAGGACAACACGTTCTTCGATCTCGGTGGCTACACACTGACGGGCAGATTGTTTCCCCACGGAAGGAACCAGGTTGTTCGCAACGGCACCGTGGTCATAGATCGGTCGGACTCTTGGGTCTTCAGCAACAACTTCACTGTTTCGGGTGTGACGTTCGAGCCGCTGACTTCCGATCCCTGCAGTTTTTGCATCGAGGCTGGCAGCTCGCTCACTGTGGAGTACTCGACGTTTCGGAACTTCAACGGCATCACCTTGTCCTTCTTCTATGGAGGCCTAAACGGTGGCGGCACCGTCCGGTATTCGACGTTCAGTGGGAACAGGATCGGCGTCAGCAACCAGCGGGACGATGGTGTCCTGATCGAGCACAACACGTTCAGCAACAACGTTCTCGGCGTCAACCTGTGGGCCGAGAACGGCATCGGAGTCAACGAGAACACGATCCGGCAGAACACGTTCATGAACAACCAGTACGGCATCCGCATCCGTAAATCGCCGCCGCCGTTTGGGGGTGGGGGCAGACCAGGCTCTCGCACAACACCATCGAGAAGAACCAGTTCAAAGAAAACCGCGCATCGGGCATCCTCATCGATCTCTATTGTGGCGGAGTCGTTTGTATTCTTCTTCCCGCAGACAACGTGATCACCGGAAACCACTTCCTGCGTAATGGGTTCGACAGCTCCTCGCAGTACCCGTTCACTGACGGCGTCACGGCGAGAGCCTTCAATTTTACGGCGACAGGCTTTACGGAGTACCGCGAGGCGCTGGCAGGGTTCACGCTCAGCAGAAACCGGGCTGATTTCAACATGGGCCTCGGCTTTAACGTCGTCGGCGTGACCGACGGTGGCGGCAACCGCGCGAAGTTCAACGGGGACCCTACGGAGTGCATTGGCCTCGACTGCCGGATACCCGGTGGTGTCGCCCACGCCGAGGCTGTGGCCGGTACAGACCTGCTCCCTGAACTCCGGCACAGCCAACCCTGAGCCGCGAGCAGCATGGCGCTCATTTAATGAAGGTGAATGACAGCCAGGATTTCTGCGACCCGATTCTCTGAATTCTGTCCGTCTGTCATGAGGTTCGCCTTTTCCGTGTCTGTCCTGTTCCACGTCGGCACGGCGCTCAGGATCTTCAGGACAGCCCCCTGACTTATCAGTCAGATTGTCTTTGTTCGAGACTTCTCCGAGTCAGTGCAACGGCCACGACAACCACGAGCGCAACAATTAGCGGAGCTGCAACCCACAGGAGCCACTCGCTACTACCCGTCAGCAGGTCGACGCCACTGATAACGCCAAGCCCCGCGGAAGCTATTGCGAGGGATCCAGCCATTACTGACCCGATCTCAAATGAGTAGAGCTTCGGGTAGTCGACCCACTCGTACTCGATTTCTGCGCTCTTCCGCGCCGCTGACAGGGCGCGACTGACCTTCTTGAGTCGCCAGTATTCGGCCATGAGCAGCCATGAGCCAAATACTCCAACTGACACGCCGATCAGAGGGAACATCAGTATTGAATCCCCGAGATCTGACCGGAATGAGGACGGCACAAAGGGAGCGTACGGAATGATAATGACCGCTACTACGGCCGCTGTGAGTCTGTAGAAGGACCTCCAAAAGTGGTCGTGGTGATACTCGAACTCTGCCCAAATGTGGTTCGCCTTCTCGATCTCTGACACTGTCCCTCCATGCCCTCGGTCGGTACAGTCAAACTACTCCAGCACGCCTCGTTCGCCCTTCCCTGCATACCTCGCTCCCATCCCGGTCAACTCGAGCGTGCGAGGCATCACCATCCCCCACATTCTCAGTTCGGCGATCACGTTCGGGTCGAGGTTTTCGAGGCTCGGTGCCCGTGGGACTAGTGCGGTCGAGAGGGGCCGGGCGAGCGGCACCGACCCCTCCCAGGAAGTCTTTCATCTCCTTCTGGATGGAAGACCCGCTCGGAGCCGGTCGAACTCCTTGGCCCGACGCCTCCGGTCCCGGTTCAGTGTTCGGATTCGGGCATGTACGCGCTCGACCACCTTCTCATAGCGGCCGATCGCCTCCGCGAGATCGATATCCCCGATCATGATGAACGCCTCAAGCCATGGCATCTCTGCGAGCTGCTCCCATTCCTCAGATGTCATCCACCGCCGGTCGGAGTTGTCAGCGAAGCTCATCAGGAGAGGTCGTCCTTCATCCGTTCGACTGCGCGAGTCTTGGCCCGAGATTCCGCTGCCGCTGCTGCTCGCCGTTCAGCTTGAAGCTCCTCGGAGAGGAAGCTCGGCCCGGGCCTGCCTAACTCGTCCCGGCGAGTCTGGTAGGTGGGCTGCGCCATCAGCGTCTCGAACGCTTCGAGCCCCTCCTGCGGGGACCGGCTGCCGCGGGCGTCTCTGTGCGGCACGCCGAGCGGCGGCCTCGGCCTGTTCTGCCATCTGCTCTCGATGCTCGTCCGCGAGCGCAAGCGCCGTGGTCGTGGTCACACAGAGTCGGTCGAACGCGTCCTCGAACATCTCGCCCTCCAGGTGGTAGGCCCACTCGGAGGGCGTCCGCCTGCCGACACGTCGGGGTCGATTGCCAAATGTGAGACCGGGAGGAGTTCTTCGGTCTCGATGATGGTGTCGGTGGTCATCGGGTCAGTCCTTTCGTTGTTGGATGATCGTTTCACACACAGGGCAGAACAGGCCGTTTGGGCTGCGTGGCGTTTGGGCACCGTCGAGGTGTTTGCAGGTGCAGCCCTTCGGGGGGTTCGCTGGGTCGTAGGGGGCGGGGATCTTCTTGGTTGCTCGACTTGTGGCTCTGGCCGCGATCGTCGCCACCGACTTCTCTAAATGGTGGAACCGGCAGACCGTACGTAGGTTGCGAGGCGCCCAGAAGTCACCGCCGTCTCTCACCTCGACGACGTGGTCGATGTGGGTCATCCGCGGCTCTGACATGTCTGCGGTGCAGCCGGCCACCGAGCACCGGCCACCGTCCCGGCGGATCACCTGTTCACGAAGGCGACGCCAACGGGCGGTGCCGTAGCGTCGGTCACGAGCCATGGGGAAGACCTCCGGAGAATCGGCGTGGAGAGAAGGACACTTGCGTTAGCTCTTGGCCTCTGTGTCGCAGAAAAGAGGCGGCCCGAGGCGTGCGCACCACCTTTTTTCCCCGGGCCAGGGTGAGAGGTCTCAGCCTCTATGTCGCAAGGGAAAAACCGGGTTGATCGGCGGGGTGGCTGAGAGAGGGCCGGGGCCTCGAACGCCCCCCGACCCTCTCTCGAAGCGTGTGGGCGGTTCATGCCTTGACACTCGCCACGCTGGGCCCGTCGGGCGTCGGGACTGGACTGAAGCGGGCAGCTAGCTCCCGAGCCCCGGTCTCATCGTTGGCGAGCAGCACCAGGCAGCGGAGGTCGCGGATGGATGCCCGCCGAATGCTCGGATACGTGGCCGAGCAAGAACCGGAGGTCGAGGAGCGGATCGCTGAACTCGAGAAGCAGTGGAGCGAACCGAGAGCCGGCGCACCGCCACGCTGCGAACCTTCACACTGGGCCGAGGTTGCACGGGTCTATCGGGAAGCGGTAGCGGATAGCCGTTCCCCGCGACGGGCTCTGCAGCAACACTTCCCCGAATGCAAGTCGACCGCTACGGCTCGGAATTGGACGTCAAGAGCAAGGGAGCTCGGCCTTCTCGAGCCATGGGAGAACTTCAAATGAGCAGACATCGAGGGAGAGTTTCCAAGAGGACCGACGGGCGGAAGGGGTGGCGGCTCGAGATCGACACGACCGATCCGAAGAAGACGGGCAAGCGGAAGCGGATTGTCCGCTCCGGTTTTCCGACGAAGGGTGCCGCTCAGGATGCGCTCGCACAGCTCGTGAACGACCAGAAGCGTGGCGTGAACCTTAGGAGTACGCCGAAGCTGGGGGAGTGGCTCGCGTCTGAGTGGCTGCCAGCCGCAGCAGCAACAGTGAGACCGACGACGGCCCGTCTGTACTCGACGATGATTCGCGCCTACGTCATTCCGCACATCGGAGGGCTGAAACTAGACGAGGTGACAGCGAGCAGCCTCACCGCCCTCTATGGGGAGCTTTCTGAGCGTCTCGCACCGAAGACGATTAGGAACGTTCACGGACTGCTCCATCGGGCGCTCCGGGATGCGGTTCGGTGGAAGCTCATTGCCGCCAATCCTGCCGACGCTGCCGATCCGCCTCGGGTGCCAAGAAAGGAGCCGGCGGTCTGGACAGCAAGCCAGTTGTCGAAGTTCCTCGAGCACACGGCCGACGATCGACTCGGAGCCCTCTGGCGTCTCGCTGCGACCACCGGAATGAGACGGGGGAGTTGCTTTGTCTTCGATGGGCAGATGTCGACCCAGAGCGCGGCCATCTCGGGATCGTTCAGCAGCACGCTGAGTACGCCGGCGAGCAATTCGCCTCGGAACCGAAGACGCCATCGTCCAGGCGGCGGATTTCGCTCGACTCGACGACTGTCTCGATGCTGCGGGAGCATCGCAAGCGGCAACTCGAGGAGCGCCTTGCCTGGGGTGAGGGCTACGAGGACTCAGACTTGGTGTTCAGTCGTGAGGACGGTTCGTCGATCCGACCGGCATGGCTGACTCGCCAGCTTCCCGAGATCGCAAAGGATGCCGGCCTTCCGAGGCTCACGCCGCATGGCTTACGCCATTCGTGGGCAACCGTGGCCCTGGAGCAAGGCGTGCATCCCAAAGTCGTCTCTAGCCGGCTCGGTCACGCCTCGGTGCAGGTGACGCTCGATCGGTATTCGCACGTCCTCGAGAGCATGGATCAAGACGCAGCCAATGCCGTTGCAGCTGTCATGGACTCGTCGCTCGGGTGACATTGGGGTGACATTTCGACGGCTCGCCACCAGGGGAAACATCCGCAACCCCGGGAATCGTCAATGAAATCAGGCCATCTCGGACCCGATCGGATTACATCGGACGGCCAGGACTAGGCGACGGTCTCGAAGACACGTTCCAAACTCTCCGAGCCGGAAAAGCCCGTGCCGCCGATGATTATGTGGCGCTAGCGGACGGGTCGCTATTCGGACCTTTCGTGGCCTCTACGATGGCGTCCGCCGCCGCTGCTCGGCTCGGCTGCCCGACGGCCACGATGCCTCCATCGGCAAGGTATGCGTCCCAACGCCTAGGTCCCCTCACGAAACCGATGATCCCTATCATCGACCACTTTTTTTTACGGCGTATGCACGGATTGAACCGAAGATTTTTCTTTTTTTTTATTTTTTTTTTTTATTCTTTCGCTCATTGTGTAACCGTATCCCACGATGTCGATGGGTGCCTGGATCGAGACACGGCAGTCACCGCCACCTCGGGGGTTTCTGTCGGCGTCCCCGAGACACCCTGTCACGACTGGTCCGACCGATAGGAGTGGAAGGTTTAGGGCCTCGTGAGCGAATAGCTCGTGGAGGTTCGAGTCCTCTCTCCGACACAAACCCCAGGCGCTCGAGGCCTGGGGTTTCGTCTTGTATCGGTGACCTCGAGCGGCGCAGGGACCGCCGACCGGTGAAGAGATCATCGATCATGACGAATCGCTTGCACCTCTCCCGCTCTCGGGTGTAAGAATGGGGCGAGGCGTACGCGAAGGGGATCGATGGCGGAGTACCAAGCGAAGGTCTCGTTCCTCGACATGCGGGAGTCTGCAGTCGATGCAGTCGTGTCCGTCGCAGACGAGCATCTGGCGATCGAGGTCTCCGGTCGATCGATCGGTCGATGGCCGATCGACGAACTGTCTCCGAGGCTCGAGGATGGTTCCCTACTCGTTTCGGCTGAAGGCGAACATCTCGTCATCGACGTGACCGACCCGGATGCGCTCCGAGTCTCGCTGTCGCCCCTCGATCCACCGCATTCCCTCGCTCCTCGGCAGGAGACGTCTCCGGTCGATGATCCAAGTCCTGACCCAGACGCTCGCCCGACGATGCCGGGTGGCGTTGGTTCTCCAGATCGAGATCTGAGGCATGGCGACGAGATCGACGGAGCTCGCGCAGAACTCAACAACCTGAGAACTGCGCTCGCTGAGGCGCAGACCCAGTTGAGGTGGGTCCAGGAACTCGTTCCGCGACGTCTCCCGATCCCGGTTCGTGAGGGTGAATCCGGCCTCGGCGTCGTCCAAGGCGTGCGACTCAAGGAGCGCCGCCCGCTTCCCGGACCTGACGGACTGCAGCCATGGGTCGTGGTCGACTCGGGGAATGTGTATGTGACCAGCTCGCGGCTCGTCTTCTCCGGGGCGCAGAATGTGGAGTTCGAGTACTCCGACATCAACAAGAAGGGTGCCTCGAGAACTGGCCTGCTGCTCGGTGTCTCATCTCGCCCCCAATCGCAGATCCTCGCCGGTCCGGGTGAACGCCTCGCCGTCGTCCTGACCGCCGCCGAGAAGCTCGCTCGAGGCGTTGATCCGACGATCCCTTTCAGGGAGGCGATCTCCTGGCTCACGTCTGAGCTCGAACGGATCGAAACCGGGACGATACCGGCCGCCGACGCCATATCAGGGGTCAACAGCCCGCGCTGATCGATCGCCGGAGCCTGCAGCGGGATCGACTCGCACGTTCGCACCACGAATGCGCCATGTCCCGTGCATCGCACCCCACCAAAGGCTCGGTCTCGTCACCCACTCCGCCGATCCAGCCCCGCTCCGATGGCGATCCCGAGCGCGATCCCGATGCCGATCCACGCTGCGTTGTCGGTCGCAGCGAACAGCGCAGTTCCGACGCCGACTCCGATCGCGATGCCCGCGCCAACGAATCGTGGGGTTTCGGGGCCGTCCTCGTCCGCCATTGTCAGTCCTTCTCGCCGAAGTGTGACCTTACGGCGGCGGCAATCGACTTCCAATGGGTTCGCTGGCGTTGGCGCTCCTCGGCGTCGGCGAGTCGCTCCTGATGGAACACGATGCGGGTCCGATCGCCCTTGTCCTCGAGAGCGATCTGGACCGTCGAGTCATGGTCCCAGTCCGGCGGTTGCCATGTGAGGCGGATGCGATCGAGCGGACGGAAGCTCCGCAGTTCGCCGCGCGTCCCGTCCTCCGACACGTACGGTTCGCCTTGCTCACCGACGAATGCGAGCCCACTTCCCAGCCATGTGGTGAGCCCCTCCGGGCTCACCAGCCAGTTCCAAACCTCGGGAGCCGTTCGAGGAACGGTGATCGACACGCCGATCTGCCAGCCAGCGTCCTTGGTCTTTCCAACGGGCATCGTTCTCCGACCGTATCAGGTCGACCTCGGGTAGCGTGGCCCGATGCTGAGCGAGACCCGAGGGGTGTTTCTCGAGGCGGCGGCAACCGCCGTTCTCTTGCTGGAGGATCCAGCAGTCACGGGGTGCTGGGTCGAACCCTCCGTGCTCGCCGACTACACGGTGGGCGGTCTGGCGGCTCACCTCGGCAGGGCCGTGTCTACGCCTGTCGGCTATCTCGACCAGGAAGCCACGAACCGACCGGCCGACACCGACGCAGCGGACTACTTCCTCGCAGCGCTTGGAGACCACGACCCGGTCGACAGTGACCTCCATCGAGGAGTCCGGCAGCGCTCCGACGACATGGCGGCCTCCGGCCCGCTCGGGGTGCTCGACGCCACCCGGGCCGCGCTGCAGTCGTTGACCGGCCGGCTCGAGGTCGAACCCGAGGACCGTGTCGTGGTGGTGTTCGGTGGCATGGCGATGACCCTCGACGACTATCTCGAGACCCGGATCGTCGAGTTGGTGATCCACGCCGATGATCTGGCAGCGAGTGTTCCTGGTCTCGATGTCGGTCTGGTTCCTGCGGCCGGCTGGGCGCTCGCCAGGCGCGTCGTCGCCGACGTGGCGGCAGAACGTCTGGGGGACAGGCAGTTCGTGCTCGGGCTCAGCCGAGCCGAGCGCGCTCAGCGGCCGCTGGCGTTCTGATCGATCCGCAGGATCTGGCCGAGGTCGGCTGTCAGCACGCTCCGGACCTCGTTGACGACACCGGTTCCGAGCGCCGCCTCGAGACGTCGTTCGAACCCGTCCAGGATCTCGGCGACCCGTCGAGAGAATCGTTCCCCGGTGCCGGTGACGGAGACGAGGCTCGATCGGCGGTCGTGCGGATGCGGCCGAAGCGTCACCAGCTCCAGTTCCCGCAACCGATCGAGGTTCTTCTGCATCGACTGTCGTGACATCTCCATCCGTCGAGCGAGTTCGGCCGCCGTCACCCCGTCTGGTTCCAGATGTGCGAACATCAGTACCTGATTGATGGTCAATCGTGGCCACCCGGCCTCATCGAGGCGTGTCATCAACATCCGCTCGAGCACGTCGCCGCATCGCCGCAGTTCGAAGACCAACAGGAACGGATGCAACTCCACATGCGGAACGTAGCAGTGACACGTCAGTCCGGCTGACGACATGGGTTGTTTGGTGTCCAAGGTGAACCAGACCACGCAGGCACCAGGATCCGATAGCGTGGAGGAAGCATGTTCAGCAAACGGTTCTTCGTGGTCGTCGGCATCGCCGTGATCGCACTCGGCGTCTGGTACTCGTTCCGGACGTTCGAATACGAATACTCCCGTCGACCCCTCGACGACGGCACCTACCGGATCTCGTCGGTCGTCTGCGGTGAAGCGACCCCCATCATCTTCTTCGAACAGTACGACGAGGACGTGCGTGGGCCGGCGACCGCCGCCGACTGCACCCGACTGGCCCGAACCCGAGTCGTCGAAGCGATCGGGATCGGCGTCATCGGCGTGTTGATCGGCTATCTCGGGTATCGCTTCGGTGCAGAACCCGTCAGACCGATCGACTCCGAACTCCCGAGGCTGCCCAACGGACTGGATCGGACCGTGCACGGGAGGCATCGCCGAACCTCCGACGGGTGAGCTCGCCTATTCGGTATCGACTGCGAGCGTCGGGTGATCACCGCTGGTGATCGGGCCGAAGGTGTCACGCCAGATGACGGTGGGAACCATGCTGAGCCCCACGACGATGATCAAGATCGGAGCCAACCGCACCGCGGAGAGGAAGCTCACCACCTCCGTCGAGACCAGCCCCGCTCCGAGCAGCGCTCCGATCGGCAACGGTGCCCAACCGATCGCACGCGTGGCCGTGAGCACGCGACCCAGCATCACGTCGGGGGTGAACACCTGGCGGATGGTCACGAGCGGCACGTTCGTGAGTTGCAACCCGATGAACGCCACGAAGACGTAGAACAATTGCATGGGGCCGAAGGACATTCGAACGAACACGGCGAAGCCGAGGCCGAGGGTGAACAGGCCCCCGATCATCGCTCGTCCGAGCCCCAGGAACCGGATGAAGCCCGGCGCAACCCATGCGCCGAACGCGGCGCCGAACCCGAGCGCTGCGAAGACCACCCCGACCTGCCATTCCTCGTTGGCACCGAGCGCGTTGGCGGTGAGCACAAGCGTCGACTCGAGAAATCCGACCGCGAGATTCGCCGCGGCGATCGCCACCGTCGAAGTGCGCAGCCTCGGCTCGGACCACAGATATCTCAGACCGTTGAGGATGTCCGCCAGGAGGCCTTCGTCGTCGTTCTCTTCACCATTGCCGTTCCGAGAGCGTTCGATCGGCCCGAGCAACACGATCGAGAGCGCAGACAGAACGAACGAGGCAGCGTTCACCGAGAACACGAGTGTGAACTCGCCGGTCGCAGAGACGAGCAGTCCGGCGATCGCCGGCGCCACGGCCCATGCGACGTTCTGCACGGCGGCGATCTTGCCGTTCGCCTCGGCGAGGCGGTCCTGGCCGACGAGTTGTTTGATGAGAACGTACAGGGCGCTCGCGAAGAGGTTCACGAACGTGCCGGCGATGAATGCCACGACGAGCACGAACACCAGACCGTCCTCGCTGTTCTGCTCCGGGCCGCTCGCCGCGAAGAACGCCAGATAGCCGAATGCTGCCGCCCTCGCCAGATCGGAGAAGATGAGCGACACGCGGATGGGGAGTCGATCGATGAGGAGCCCGCCGAAGAACCCGACGACCACTGCGGGGATCGCTTCGAACGTGTAGGTCAGGGCGAGATTGCGTGGCGCCTCCTCGACCGACAGGAACACCACGAACAGGGGGATCGAGAAGTACGACAGATAGTCACCGAACTGCGAGACGATCTGACCGGTCCACAGGATCGAGAATCGTCGACCGAGGCCGCCGCCCTCGGCGACATGTTTTCCGCGTTCATTCACGGCCACTGGCTTCCCCGCAATGCATCGGTCGAGAATACCCAGGCGACTGCGCCCACCGCAGGGTCACTCCCGCTCGACGTCTGCCGCTAGCCTCGGATGCATGGCCGAACCGAACGAACTGCCCCAAATGGTCACCGATCTCGTCGGGATGTCGAAGGAGTATCTCCGACAGGAAACCCTCGAACCGGCGAAGAAACTCGGTCGGTTCGCAGGCATCGGAATCGGCGTCGGGCTGATCATGGCGTTCGCCGCCCTCTTCTTCGGTCTCGCCAGCTACGCCCTCTTCCTGCAGGTGCTGCCGGAAGGGGAGTGGTACGTGGTTCTGGCTCGAGGTCTCACCGTCATCGTGACGGGCGGGTTCGCCGGTCTTCTCGGATGGAGGATGTCCAGTGGTACAGAGAGCTGATATCGAGGCGAAGGCCAAGGAGATCGAGGCCGCCCTCCAAGAAACCAAGGAAGCGGCGCAGAACACGGCCGTCCTGGCTGCGGTCGCCGTCGTGATCGTCGTGTTGATCGCCTACATCCTCGGCAACCGGAAGGGCAAGGCGGGCAAGACCCTCGTCGAGGTCTATCGGGTCAAATGACGGCTGTTGGCGGTTGGCTTTCGGCCGTTGGCCCATCGGCAACAGCGGTTCGGGTCGGCACTACGACGACGCCCCCCTGGCTGCCCTAGCGGGCAGCCTGTCCCCCCAAAGAGGGGACAAACAATGCGCGTGAGACCGACGGGTTGTGTGTTCCCCCTCAGGGGGAACAGGCTTGCGTCAGCAAGCCATGGGGGTTTGTTGGCGACCTCAGACGACGCCCCCCTGGCTGCCCTAGCGGGCAGCCTGTCCCCCAAAGAGGGGACAAACAATCCAGACCCTCGGTGTTTCCCGCCCTGGCGGCGTCCTGTCCCCGAAGAGGGGACAAACAATGCGTGTGTAGACCGAGGGGTTGTGTGTTCCCCCTCAGGGGGAACAGGCTTGCGTCAGCAAGCCATGGGGGTTTGTTGGCGACCTCAGACGACGCCCCCCTGGCTGCCCTAGCGGGCAGCCTGTCCCCCCAAAGAGGGGACAAACAATGCAGACACTCGGTTTTCCCCCCCTGGCGGCGTCCTGTCCGAACAGACCCTCGGTTTTCCCCCTGGCGGCGTCCTGTCCGAAGGGGGGGACAAACAACCCGGTCATCTGTTCGAGTGTGTGCGTCGTCCCGCTGGCCGCCTGGCGGCGTCCTGTCCCCCGAAGAGGGGACAAACAATGCGTGTGTAGACCGAGGGGTTGTGTGTTCCCCCTCAGGGGGAACAGGCTTGCGTCAGCAAGCCATGGGGGTTTGTTGGCGACCTCAGACGACGCCCCCCTGGCTGCCCTAGCGGGCAGCCTGTCCCCCCAAAGAGGGGACAAACAATGCAGACCCTCGGTTTTCCCCCCTGGCGGCGACGCCCCCACAGGCTGCCCTAGCGGGCAGCCTGTAACCCAGAAGAGGGGACAAACAATCGAGCGGCTGTGGTTTGCGACACTTCCCCGGAGGGAACAGACGACCGGTGACCGGTGACCGGTCAGCGTTTGATCACGTCGATTTCGGGGAGCTCGCCTTGCTTGCCGGTGCGGATCACGAACGAGGAGCCCTCGGGGATGGTCTTTCGGAAGAGCAGTTCCTTCTTCGGTCCCCGGTTGGCCCGCAGCCAGGCGACCGCGTAGAGGCCGGCTCCCATCAGGAGCGCTCGCTGGTCGCCGGTGCGCATGCCATTCCACAGCCGTTGGGCGCCCGCCGCCTTCATCGCCGTGGGGCCTGGGATCAGTGCCATGTGGTTCCTGCCGTCATGTCCTCTACGCTAGCGAGCGGCTGAGAAGGCGCTACGAGCAAGGAGGTCCCATGCAGAACGATCGACTCGTCAAAATCGTCGTCTGGGCCGTCGTCATCGGGATGGTGCTGAGCCTCGTCTTCGTCGTCATCGCCTCCCTCTGATGTCGGCGATCGCCGAGGGCGAGGCGATCCTGCTGATCGACGTCAAAGGTCGGCATTTTCTCGTCAAGCTCCAGCGCGGCACCCAGTTCACCTATCACCTCGGGAGCATTCCCCACGAGGAGCTGATCGGGAGCGAAGACGGGACCACGGTGGTCACATCGAGCGGGCACGAGATGAAGCTGATCCGGCCCCGTCTCGCCGACTACATCCTGAAGATGCCCCGTGGGGCGCAGGTCGTCTACCCCAAGGACATCGGCCCGATCATCGCCTGGGCCGACATCGCCGCCGGCATGACGGTGCTGGAGGCCGGAACCGGATCCGGCGCTCTCACGACGGCGTTGGTTCGGACCGTGGGTCCGACCGGCAGAGTCGTCACCGTGGAACGCCGAGAGGACCATCAGAAGACCGCACGCAAGACCATCGCGCGCTGGTTCGGCTCGATCCCAGACAACCTCGACATGCGGATCGGCGACGTCGAGGACGTCATCGCAGAGGTGGAGCCCGAACGGATCGTGCTCGACCTGCCCGAGCCGTGGCATGCCGTGGCGGTCGCAGGGGACCACCAACCCGGGGGAGCGGTGTTCTGCGCCTACATCCCGACCGTCCCCCAGATCCAGCAACTGGTCGACGCCTTCGACGAATCGGGCAGATTCATCGAAGTCGAGGTCTTCGAGACCCTGCACCGCACGTGGAATGTGTCAGGACGCTCGGTGCGCCCCAACCATCAGATGATCGGTCACACCGGATTCATCGTCACCGCCCGCCGCTGCGACTGATTCGGGCTGGCGCCCTCAGGTTTCACGTTTCAGGTTCGAGGGTTCAGGCAGTCCGGCTGCGAGGCTGCCCGCATGGCGGAGCACCTATCTCGATGCCGCCGACGGTCGCGCCGGCGGCATCGACGTCGTACGGAATCATTCCAGGTCCAACCGGCCTGCGATCCCTGTGCGTCGCCACAGGGGAGACGTTCGCCACACGAGCAGCGGAACGTGAAACGTGTGACGTGAAACGTGAAACAGCGAGCGAAGCGAGCCTACGGCTCGATGAAGATGCACTCTCCGGGGCACTCTTCGGCGGACTCGATGGTGATGTCCTCCTGGCCGGCGGGGACGACCGCCAACCCCTGTGCGCCCTGCGGGTTGCCCTTCTCCTCGGCGAAGATCGTGTCGCCTTCGCGTACGTATGCGAGGCCGTCGTCGAGGAGCACGAACACATCGGGTGCGATCTCTTCGCAGAGGCCGTCTCCCGTGCAGAGGTCCTGATCGATCCAGACTTTCATGTGGGCTTCCACTCCTGTTGTGAGGCAAAAGCAGTGTATCGCTGCGGTGTCCTCAACTCATACTTCGCGTGACCGGTGGCTGCCGGATTCAACTTCGACCGGCGTGCGGCCGATGAACAGGTACCGATCGGTAGATCGGGAGGGTCGTATACTTTCCCGTAGACGAGACCCAGCCAGGAGGGATCGGGACATGTCGGATCAGGTGTTCGGAAGCAACGACCCAGACACGCTGCGTCGTCAGCTCGCGGCCCTGCAACACGAGGTCGACGCCCTCCGGACGCGGCTCTCTGACGCCCCACGCACCATCGCCGATCTCGAGCGCCGTCTCGCCGACACGTCCGCCCACCTCGATCGCAGCCTCGTCCAGAACGAGAAGCTGACGACCGTGCTCGAAGAAGCGAGAGAACAGCTCAGCGTGCTCCGAGCCGAGGTCGAGAAGCTCACCAACCCTCCCAACAACTTCGGGACCGTGCTGGGCGTCAACGCAGACGGGTCCGTGGACATCATGACCGGTAACCGCAAGCTGCGAGTCGCGGCTCAGCCGACGATCGAGGTCAAGAAGCTCCAGAAGGGTCAGGAAGTCCTCCTCAACGAGTCCTCGACGATCATCGACACCCGCGACTTCCTCGTCAAAGGTGACGTGGTTCGCGTCAGGGACAAGCTGGCCGACGGTCGTCTGCTCGTGATGTTGCGGGGCGACGACGAGCAGGTCGTCACCATCGCCGACTCACTTTCGGACACGCCCGTCAGGATCGGCGACCATGTCCGGCTCGACACCCGCTCGGGGATGGTGTTCGAGAAGCTGCACCGACCCGAGGTCGAAGAACTCGTGCTCGAAGAGGTTCCGGACATCACCTACGACCAGGTCGGCGGTCTCATCGAGCAGATCGAAGAGATCCGCGATGCCGTCGAGCTCCCGTACGTCCACAAGGACCTGTTCGGCGAGTATGGCCTCGAGCCACCGAAGGGCATCCTCCTCTACGGACCTCCTGGATGTGGCAAGACCCTGATCGCCAAGGCGGTCGCCAACAGTCTCGCCAAGGCGGTCGCCACCCGGACCGGGCGTCCAGACGCGCGCTCCTACTTCCTCAACATCAAGGGACCGGAGCTGTTGAACAAATGGGTCGGGGAGACCGAGCGCCAGATCCGCCTGATCTTCCAGCGAGCCAAAGAGAAGTCCGACGAGGGCGTGCCCGTCATCGTGTTCTTCGACGAGATGGACTCGCTGTTCCGCACCCGAGGCACCGGCATCTCCAGCGACGTCGAATCGACGATCGTCCCCCAGCTCCTGTCTGAGCTCGACGGCGTCGAGGCTCTCAAGAACGTGATCGTGATCGGCGCCTCGAACCGTGAGGACCTGATCGACCCGGCCATCCTGCGTCCCGGCAGGCTCGACGTGAAGATCAAGATCAGCCGACCCGATCCGGTCGCCGCCCGACAGATCTTCCGCATCTACCTCGACCAGGACATCCCGTTCGACGCCGAACAGCTGGCGGAGTTCGACGGTGATCGCTCGGCGTTCCTCGACGAAGTGGTCGACCGCACGGTCGACGTCATGTACTCCGAGGACGAAGAGAACCGTTTCCTCGAGGTCACCTACGCCAACGGCGATCGAGAAGTCCTCTTCTTCAAGGACTTCTCGTCCGGAGCGATGATCGAGAACATCGTCCGGCGAGCGAAGAAGGACGCCATCAAGCGTCAGATCGACGGGGGGACCGTCGGTCTCAGGGACGAGGACCTCATCAAAGCGATCAAGCAGGAATTCCGCGAGCACGAGGATCTGCCGAACACCACCAACCCCGACGACTGGGCGAAGATCTCGGGCAAGAAGGGCGAACGGATCACGTACGTGCGGACGCTCATCACCGGCGAGGGCATGGGATCCTCGAAGATGGTCGACGGTGTCTCCACCGGACAGTATCTGTGACATCGTGACGGTCACCTGATGGCCATCCGGAAGGTGATCGGCACCGAGACCGAGTTCGGGATCTCGATCCGCAGACAGCCCGAATTCAACCCGGCCCTGGCGTCGGCGCTGGTCGTCAACTCGTTTCCGGGTCGGCGCATCCGTGTGCAATGGTCGTACGAGGAGGAGTCACCGGGGCGGGACGCCCGCGGGTTCGGAGTTCCCGGCTACGACTACTCCGATCCCGACTCGGCGCTCGTCAACGCCGTACTGTCGAACGGGGCGAGGTTCTACGTCGACCACGCCCACCCCGAGTACTCGGGACCCGAATGCTACGACCCGCTCGAGGCGGCACTTCACGACAAGGTGGGCGAGGCCGCTGCGCTGGCGGCGATCAGACGTGGCCAGCAGACGCTGGCAGAGGGCCAGCAGCTCAAGCTGTACAAGAACAACTCGGACGGCAAGGGAAACTCGTACGGCTCGCACGAGAACTACCTGTTGGACCGTGCCACGCCGTTCGGCCAGATCGTCAGGCATCTCACCCCGTTCCTCGTCACCCGGCAGATCTACACGGGGAGCGGCAAGCTCGGATCCGAGAACGGCCGTCCCCACGTCGACTATCAGATCACCCAGCGGGCCGACTTCTTCGAGGAGCAGGTCGGTCTCGAGACGACGCTGAAGCGCCCGATCGTCAACACCCGCGACGAGCCGCACGGCGAGCCGGGCAAGTATCGCCGGCTGCACGTGATCATCGGCGATGCCAACCAGAACGAGGTCCAGAACTTCCTCAAACTCGGCGTGACCGCCCTGTTCCTGGCGGCCGTCGAGGACGGCGCGCTGCCCGACGCCTTCGAACTCGCCGATCCCGTGAACTCCTGCTGGCAGGTGAGTCACGACCTCGAGCTGAACCGACCGCTCGAGCTGTCCGGTCGGAGGCTCGGCGACCGCGCTCGAGATCCAGACCCACTATCTCGAATGGCTCACCAAGTACGCCGAGTCGGAGCTCGACGAACCGGTCTGGGACGACGTCCTCTCCGAATGGGAGACGATCCTCGCAGACCTCGAACGCGACCCGTCCTCCTGCGCCGACCGCCTCGACTGGGTCGCCAAACGGAATCTCGTCGACGCCTATCGCCGGCGCGATGGTCTCGCCTGGGATGATCCCAAGCTGGCCGCGATCGGCATCCAATTTCATGACATCGACCCGGAGACGGGCCTCTATCACCGTCTCCTGAAGTCGGGCAGGGTCCGTCGTCTGTTCACAGACGATCAGGTGGCGACCGGGCTGGCCGACCCGCCCGAGCGCACACGGGCGTACTTCCGGGGCCGATGCGTCGCCGAGTTCGAGGAGTCGGTGGTTGCCGCCAACTGGGATTCGCTGGTGTTCGACGTCGGCGAACCGCATCTCAAACGCATTCCTATGATGGAGCCTCTGAAAGGTGGACGCGAACTCGTCGGAGACCTCCTGGACTCCGTCGACACGGCTGCCGAATTGATCCAAGCCCTAGGAGACTGACATGGCCGAAGAACAGGACCAGGCACGCAAGCGCTCCTCGGAGCAGACGGCGGAAGACGCCGAGATCGAGTCGCGCGAGGCCACCGAAGCCGACCTGCGCGAGGTCGATGATCTCCTCGACGAGATCGACTCGGTCCTCGAAGAGAACGCCGAAGAGTTCGTCAAGAACTACGTCCAGAAGGGCGGCGAGTAGCCCGAGCGGCCTCTCCGTGTCAGGCGTGCGCCGGCACGTCCAACGACGCCAACAACGCCCGCACCCGCTGCTCGATGTCGTCACGGACTTCCCGGACCACATCGATCGGCTGGCCTGCCGGATCCGTCAACTCCCAGTCCTCGTAGCGCTTACCGGGGAAGACCGGGCAGGCATCTCCGCAGCCCATGGTGACGACGACGTCCGCCGCCCGGACGACCTCGTCGGTCCACGGCTTCGGGTATTCGGCGCGGATGTCGATGCCGACCTCCGCCATCGCCTGGACCGCGATCGAGTTGGTCTCGTTGGCCGGCTCCGAGCCTCCGGAGAAGACGTCGACACCGCCACCGGCGAGCCACGTCAGCCAGCCGGCTGCCATCTGTGACCGACCGGCGTTCTGAACGCAGAGGAACAGCACGGTCGGGCGCTTGTCCGGGGAGATCCCCTCGACCTTGGCCAGCGCTCGGAGACGGTCGCGAGCGAACCGTTCGATGAGAATCGGGAGCCACGTCGAGATCGTGGCCCGGGACTCGAGACTCTCCTGGGATTCGGACATGAATCGCTCGATGGTCTCCACCCCGAATGTCCCGGCGAACTCGTCCTTCAGCCGGGCGGCGGCGTTCTTGATCAGGTACTGCTGCTCGGTGGTCAGCTTGGCCATCATCGTCCTTTCGTGATGGAGTCGATCCGGTTCAGGAGTTCTCTGAGCGTCCAGTCGAACGCTTCGGGCGATGCACTTGCCACCGGATCGGGGATCGACCAGTGCCACCAGTCGGGCTCGGGAGTCAGTTCCTCGTGCGCCTGATCGCACACGGTCACCACCAGAGCCGGCTCAACAGCCACGTCCGACAGGTGGTTCGGGCTGGCTCCGGAGAGGTCCAGACCTGCGCGTGCGGCGGCCGAGACCGCTCCCGGGTGTACGCGGTCTGCTGGATGGGTGCCGGCGCTGTACGCCGCAGAACCTGAGACCGCGGACCAGGCGGCAGCGGCCAGCTGCGAGCGAGCGGAGTTGTGGGTGCAGACGAACAGCACAGGGCCGGTCGGTGCGCCACCGCCGAAGTGGAGGCCCTCCAGCGACGATCGCATCAGACGGACGTACCGGCGTCGGCCGTCGCCGGATGAGCGCAGACGCTCGACCAGGCCGGCGTCCTCCAACACATCCAGATGGTGGGCGAGGAGGTTCGAAGCCAGCCCGTGGCGGTGTGCGATCTCCTTCGGTGAGAGATCGGAGGCAAGGAGATCGTCGACGATCGCGAGTCGGACGTCGTCGCCCAAGGCGGCGTGTCTCCGGGCGCGTTCTTCCAATCCCACAATCCAACTCTAACACACTCAAGAAACACTGAGTCAAATATTTGTGAGCGTTCAGGCCGCGCCTGAGTCGATCGACCGCGTGCTGCCGGCGCGAGACAGCCCGGATGCGGGTCTAACCTGTGCTCCCGATGCAGGAACGACACCATGAAGACGCCATCCGACGGTCACCTCCCGATGGGTGCTCCACTCCCGGGCTCGAGCTTCTCCGACCTCATCACGTCGCTCGGCCACGCGCCGGCGGTCGACGTGGTCACGAAGGGAGGACGGCAAGCTCGAGCCGCCGCACGGGACCACCGTCCTCGCACTCCGCTACGACGGCGGTGTCGTGATGGCGGGAGACCGCCAAGCGACCGAGGGATACCTCGTAGCCCACCGCCACATCCAGAAGGTCTTCTCCACCGACCACTACTCGGCCGTCGCCATCGCCGGCACCGCCGGCCTCGCCGTCGAGATGGTCCGCCTCTTCCAGACCGAGTTCGAGCACTACGAGAAGATCGAAGGAACCCGCCTGTCGTTGGACGGCAAGGCCACGTTCCTCTCACGCCTCGTGCGCAACCATCTCCCGATGGCGTTCCAGGGACTCGCCGTCGTGCCGTTCTTCGCCGGCTACGACGAGGTCTCGAGCATCGGACGGGTGTTCAGCTTCGACGTCGTCGGCGGTCGCTACGAGGAGAACGACTACGGCAGCACCGGCTCGGGCTCACGGCTCGCCAAGTCATATCTGCGGAGCGCCTTCCAACCCGATGCCACCGAAGCGGTGGCGGTCACCACCGCTGTGGGAGCGCTCGTCGCCGCAGCCGACGAGGACACCGCCACGGGCGGACCGGACCTGATCCGAGGCATCCTCCCCAACATCGTGGCGATCGACGCCGACGGCATCCGCGACGTCGACGAAGGGTTGATCAGGACGGCGGCCGAGACCGCCTTGGGAGGAGTGAGATGAGGCCGCCCATTCGATCTGACGCTGCAAATCGATCTGAGCGTGGGAGTTGGCCCCCTACCTCCGAGGCTCCTTCGTCGCCTCGCAGGGACCTTCCCCCACTGCGTGGGGGACAGCCTATGACTCCGTTCTATGTTGCGCCGGAACAGCTGGTTCGGGACAAGGCCGAGTTTGCGCGCAAGGGAATCGCCCGAGGGCGGTCGATCGTCGCCATCGAATACGAGGGAGGCATCCTGCTGCTCGCCGAGAACCCGTCCATGTCACTCCACAAGCTGAGCGAGGTGTACGACCGGGTCGCCTTCGCCGGGGTCGGCAAGTACAACGAATACGAGACGCTGCGCAAGGCCGGGATCCGTCAGGCAGACGTGACCGGCTACCTCTACAGCCGCCAGGACGTGACCGGCATGGGTCTGGCGACCGCCTTCAGCCAGACGCTCGGTCAGATCTTCAGTCACGAGCCCAAACCGTTCGAGGTCGAGATGCTGATCTGTGAGGTCGGACTCGAGCCTGCCGGCAACCGGTTGTTCAAGATCACCTACGACGGCACCCTCTACGACCAACGGCAGGTCACCGCCATCGGCGGCAAGTCGGAAGCGCTCGAAGAGGCACTCCGCGAAGGCTTTGAGGAATCGATGTCGCTCCAGGCGGCGTTCGATCTCGGCGTAGCCGCCTTCCGTACCGCCGAGGACCGCGATCCCGACGGCTGGGAGATCGCCGTCCTCGAACGTGGCAACGGCCGCCGCACCTTCCGCCGCATCGACCCCACCGACCTCACCAGCTGAGCCACGCACCTCGCACAGTCGGGGAAGGTCCCTGCTGCAGTCCGCCACGCAGTGGGGGAAGGTCCCTGCTGATGTCCCCCACGCAGTGGGGGAAGGTCCCTGCGAGGCGACGAAGGAGCCTCGGAGGGAGGGGGCCAACTCCCACGCCTTCGGTTCGGAGGTAGGGGACGCCTCCAGACCGACGTGAGTACGGTCGGCGGTCAGTGGCGCGGTTCTCACCAGCAGGGCCGAGGAAGCACGAGAGCGGCAGCTGATGGCGGATAGCTGATGGCCGACAGCACCATGAACTCCGGGTGCTCGAACGACGAGGCTCGCCTGAAGCACGGTTCGGGATAGGCTGATCGAATGGATCGTCGGATCTTCGGGCTCGAGAACGAATACGGAGTCACCTGCACGCTGCGCGGTCAGCGTCGACTCAGCCCGGACGAAGTCGCCCGCTATCTGTTTCGCCGAGTGGTCTCGTGGGGCCGTTCATCGAACGTCTTCCTCGAGAACGGCGCCAGGCTCTATCTCGACGTCGGAAGCCATCCCGAATACGCCACGCCGGAATGCGACAACCTCGAAGACCTGGTCGCTCACGACAAGGCGGGGGAGCGGATCCTCGAATCGCTGGTCCAGTCCGCCGAGCAGCGTCTCGACGAAGAGGGCATCAAGGGCGAGATCTACCTCTTCAAGAACAACACCGACTCGGCGGGAAACAGCTACGGCTGTCACGAGAACTTCCTCGTCTCCCGCAACAAGGACTTCCACCGGACCGTCGATGTTCTCATCCCGTTCCTGGTCACTCGCCAGATCTTCCTGGGTGCCGGGAAGCTGGTGCAGACGCCCAGAGGCACCACCTATTCGATGTCGCAGCGGGCCGAGCACATCTGGGAAGGCGTCTCGTCGGCCACGACCCGGAGCCGGCCGATCATCAACACCCGGGACGAACCACACGCCGACGCCGAGAAGTACCGGCGCCTCCACATCATCGCCGGCGACTCGAACATGAGCGAGTACGCCACGTACGTCAAGGTCGGCATCGTCACCGCCTTGCTCCAGATGATCGAACGTGATGTGGTCTTCCGGGACCTGACGCTCGAGAACCCGATCCGGGCGATCCGCGAGATCGCCCACGACCCGACTTGTCGACGCAAAGTGAAGCTGGCGAACGGCAGAGAGCTCTCGGCCCTGGACATCCAGTGGGAGTACCTCGATCGGGCCATGCGATTCGCTCGGAGCCCCGGGTTCCCTCGTGAGATCCAGGGCGCAGTGGACCGATGGGAGCACCTTCTCACCGGTCTCGAGAAGGATCCGATGAGCCTCGACCGCGAGGTCGATTGGGTGATGAAGTACAAGATGCTCAGCGACTACAGCGAGCGGCGTCACATCCCGCTGTCGGACCCACGGATGGGCATGCTCGATCTGTCGTATCACGACGTGAATCGCGAGCGCGGGATCTACTACATCATGGCGAGGCGGGGCCTGGTGGATCGGATCGTGACCGACGATCGCATCGCCCGTGCCGTGATGGAACCGCCGCAGACCACACGCGCACGTCTTCGCGGGTCGTTCATCAAGGCCGCCAAAGCGAAGCGACGCGACTTCACCGTCGATTGGGTCCACCTCAAGCTCAACGACCAGGCGCAACGCACCGTGTTGTGCAAGGACCCCTTCAAAGCCTTCGACGACCGCGTCGACAAACTGATCGAGTCCCTTTGAGATAGCAGACCAAAGATGACAGATGACAGTCTGTGGGCGGATTTCGATCTGATGCGAAGGTCGAGTGCGAAACGTAACGCATCGTCGTGCACCCGCGTCACCGTGAGTCTGTCATCTGTCATCTGTCATCTCTGACGAGGTCCTTCACCTAGGACTCCAGGCGGCGTACGTTTCCGGTGATGCGGAATGTTCTCGAGCGAGTCCTCAACCTGCTTGCGTTTCTTTTGACGGTCAACCGCGCCGTGTCGGCCGAGGAGATCCGCCACACGGTCGCCGGGTACGACCGGGACAACGACCAGGCGTTTCAGCGCATGTTCTCCCGCGACAAGGACCTGCTTCGACGGCTCGGCATCCCGCTGGAGACCACGACGGCAGGCGGGTTGGAGATCGAATACGGATACAAGATCGACCCCGATGCGTACCGGTTGCCCGAGACCGACCTCTCCGACCAGGAGCGAGCTGCGCTGTGGTTTGCTGCACAAGTGGTGCGGATCGGCGGGCAACCGACAGGCGCCGATGCCATCCTCAAGCTCGGCGGCTCCCAGCTCGAGACGGGGCTCGAGCCCTTCGCGGCGGATCTCGGCAGCGAGGTCGATGTGCTCGCCGATCTGTACACCGCATCCGCCGAGCATCGACTCGCGACATTCCGATACGGCGGCTCCGAGAGGCTCGTGGCGCCGCACGGGCTCGGCCATCGGCGCGGGCACTGGTATCTCGTTGCATCGACCGATCGAGGCACCCGGGTCTACCGCGTCGATCGGCTCAGCTCGTTGGAGCTCGGTGAGCCCGGCGGCTTCACCCGTGATCCAGGCATCGACGTCCGCCGCGAGCTGGACACCCAGCCGTGGGAAGCCGGCAGCGAAGAGCCGGTGACCGCGAACATCCGATTCTCCCCGGCGATTGCCTGGTGGGCCGAACGCCGCCTGGGGCGCGAGCCACTGTCGCGTCATCAGCTTCCCGACGGCTCGCTCGATGTCTCCATCGAGATCACCAACCGGGCAGCGTTCATCGGATGGGTGCTCGGGTTCACCGACCAGGCAGAGGTGCTGGGTCCACCCGAGCTCCGTCGGGCGGTCATCGACCACATCACGGGTGCTGCATGAGCGACAAGACGGCGAGCAGGCTCACTCGAATCCTCGCAATGCTTCCCTGGGTGATCGAGCACCCAGGAGCCACCGTCGACGAGGTGTGCGAGCGGTTCGGATACAGCCGCAAGGAGCTGATCAAGGACCTCGACCTGGTGTTCGTGTGCGGTCTCCCCGGATATGGGCCTGGTGATCTCATGGTCGCGTACGTCGAAGAGGACCAGGTGATCGTCGACACGGCCGACTACTTCGCCAGAGCACCGAGACTCACCGCCGCAGAAGGGCTTGCGCTGCTCGCCTCGGGCATGACCGTCATGGCGACGGGGCAAGGCACCGACGTGCTCGCGTCGGCGGTCGACAAACTCGCACATGCCCTGGTTCCGGACGGATACGAGATCCTCACCGTCGATCTCTCTGCCGAGCACGATCTGGCCGATCGGCTGAGGGTCGCTGCCTCGGAGGGCAGGGTCGTCGAGATCGTCTACACGACACTGAGCCGAGGCGATACGTCGACCCGGAAGATCGAGCCCTGGACGGTGTTCACCTCACTCGGCAACTGGTACGTGTCCGCCTTCTGCCGGCAGTCGGACGGTGAGCGGATCTTCCGCCTCGACCGGATCCAGAGCGTCGACGAAACCGCCGAACGGTTCGAGCCGCCCGCGTCACCGCCTGAACCGGAGGTGAGATACACGCCATCCGAGGAGGACGTGACTGCGGTGATCCGGCTTCGTACACCTGCGTTCTGGGTGTCGGACTACTACCCGGTAGAGATCATCGACGAGCAACCGGACAGCCGCACGGTGCGCTTCTCCGCCTATGACGCAACGGTGGCGGCCCAGTTGCTCGTGCGGCTCGGTGCCGATGCAGACCTGCTGGAAGGCGACGAGGTGCGGCTCGGAGTGGACGATCTCCGAACCCGGATGCTCGAGCGATACTCGTCATGACGACGGGTGACCATGCCAGGCATGGTCACGAATGACTATTCCCGCAATAGCCCCCCAAATGGGTTCAAGTCTTTCGATGCCACGCCGACATACGTATCAAGCGGAAAGTCGGAGTCACCGAATGACCACCATCAAGACCACGTGCAGCATGTGCGGCGATGTCGAGCTCAAGCCGGCCGATCTCGTCCTCGAGCTGAGCCCATCAGAAGATGAAGGCACCTATCGCTTCAACTGCCCAGAGTGCAGCGGTCTCGAGCGTCGGCCCGCCAACGCCCGAGTCGTGAGCGTCCTCCTGGCAACCGGAGTGAGCTACCAGATCATCCGCACCGATCCGATCACCGAAGACGAGATCGGCCAGTTCGTTGCGGCCCTGCACAGCGAGAAGGATCCCTTCCGCCTCCTCACCAACTGAACGACAACCGACTTCCGCTCGCGAACGGCTCTGCCGGGAACCGAGGCCGGGGACAGACCGCAAAGTCCCTGCTCCCTCACCTCCCGCCAGAGCCGTTCTTGCTGTCGCAGATGACAGAACACAGATGACAGATGACAGTTGGCCAGGGGCCGTGTAGCACCGGCGTCGGGGCCGAGCACACTCAGCGCGCAAGCGTGGGTCCCCGATCCTGCACACGACACTGAGATCTGTCATCTGTCATCCGTCATCTGTCATCCGCCTTCCCCGACCCACCGTGAACCGGGAGATGCGCTGTAACCTGGGCACGTGTTTCAGGGATCTGAGATCTTCGTCATCTTGCTCGTGGCGCTCGTCGTGTTGGGGCCCGAGCGCCTGCCTGAGATCGCACGCAAGCTCGGGAGATACACCGCAGAGCTTCGCTCGGCTGCCCGAGAGCTCCGGGCTGGGCTCGAGGCGGAACTGGGAGACGTGAGCGGAATCGTCGACGACGTGCGCTCGCCGATCAAGGAGATCAAACAGGTCGCCCGAGACACCAGTGGTGAGATGCGCAAGGTCGGTTCCGAGGCCAAGCGCGACTTCGACGAGGCGGCCGGCGAGGCACGCAGCCCCGCATCGTGGGTCGGTCCCAAGCCCATCTCGGGTCCGACCCCTGCCGACGCAATGGCCGACCTCGAGTCGATCGAACGCACCGGGCGACCGCTCGACGAAGTCGATGGTGAGGACCGTGGTCCTTCCTGGATCGGTCCCAAGCCCATCTCGGGTCCGACCCCTGCCGACGCAATGGCCGATCTCGAGTCGACCGAAGGCACCGGGCGACCGGACGACGAGACGTCCGAGCTCAGCGACGATCTTCCGGGCGAAGCGACAGGGTGACCGACGTGGTGGCGGACGACCGCCAACCGATCCTCGCCCACCTCGAGGAGTTCCGATGGCGGATCGTCAAGATCGCAGCCGCCATCTTCGCGGGTGCGATGGTTGCGCTGCTCTTCGCCAACCAGATCCGGCTCGTCCTCGAGGCGCCCTACGACCAGGTCTGCGGGGACAGCTGCCAACTCCAGGCGCTCAACGCCACCGAGCAGTTCTCGGTGCTCATGAAGGTCGCGGTGTTCGGAGGTGTCGTTCTGGCCAGCCCGATCGTGCTCTACCAGATCTGGGCGTTCATCAATCCGGCATTGACCAGCCGCGAGCGCCGCTGGGCCATCCCGATCATCGCAGCGTGTGTCGTCCTCTTCTGCGGAGGCATCGCCTTCGGCTATTGGAGTCTGCCGCGCGGCCTCGAATTCCTGCTCGGCATCTTCCCCGACGTCGAGTCCAACCTGCGAATCGGCGACTACTTCTCGTTCACCGTCCGATTCCTCCTGGCGTTCGGCGGTTCGTTCCTGTATCCGGTGTTTCTCTTCGCCGCCGCCGCGGCCGGCGTGGTCACGTCTGCCCAACTCGCGAGCGGTCGCCGCTGGGCGGTCCTGATCATCGTCGTGGTGGCGGCCGCGATCACCCCGACGGGAGACGCCCTCACGCTCACGCTGCTCTCGGTCCCGCTCTACCTCTTCTATGAGGTGACGTACTGGCTGGTACGTCTGCTGCTCCGCAAGTGATGCCCGCGTCGCGGTCATGACCGCCGCCGACTATCTGGCGTCGAAGCCCTACGAGGCCGACCCATTCCAGTGGGACGCCGCCGAGGCGATCGAATCCGGGTGGAACGTCGTGGTCACAGCACCGACCGGGTCGGGTAAGACGTTGATCGCCGAGGTCGCCGTCCACCTGGCGCTCGAACGTGGCAAGCGGATCTTCTACACCACCCCCATCAAGGCGCTGTCGAACCAGAAGTTCGGAGATCTGGTCGACGAGCACGGCGCCGATCGGGTGGGCCTGCTGACCGGGGACAACGTCATCAACGGCAACGCGCCGATCGTCGTGATGACCACCGAGGTCCTCCGGAACATGATCTATGCCGATGCCGACGCGCTCGACGATCTCGGATTCGTGATCCTCGACGAGGTCCATTACCTCCAGGATCGTTTCCGTGGCGCAGTGTGGGAAGAGGTGATCATCCACGCCCCCCGGTACGCCCAGTTCGTGTGTCTCTCGGCGACGATCGCCAACGCCAAGGAGTTCTCGGGGTGGATCGGGGAGCGGCGCGGCCACACCAAGCTGATCCAGACCTGGGACCGTCCGGTTCCGCTCGAATCGATGTATCTGCTGTCGGATCGGATGCGGGGAGGCGACCTTCGGTTGTTTCCGATGTTCACGACCCGCGACGGGCGAACCCGCACCAACTCGAAGCTCGAACACCTGTTGGGCCTCGAGCGGGGCGGCAAGGCCCGGTTCCGGACTCCCCGCCGCATCGCCACCGTCGAGCATCTCGATGCCGAGGGCATGCTGCCGGCGATCTTCTTCATCTTCTCCAGAGCCGGCTGCACGTCGGCGGCGACCTCGATGGTCGAGGCGGGTGTCCGATTGATCGATCCCGATTCCCGCGAACGGGTCCGGGCGATTGCGGAGGAGCGAACCGGCCACCTGTCCGACTCCGACCTCCGAGCCCTCGACTACGGACGCTGGGTCGCCGGACTCGAGGCCGGAGTCAGTGCTCACCACGCCGGGCTCGTCCCGGCGTTCAAGGAGACGGTCGAGGAGCTGTTCGCAAGCGGTCTCCTCAAGGTGGTCTTCGCAACCGAGACCCTGGCGCTCGGGATCAACATGCCCGCCAGAACCGTCGTCCTCGAGAACCTGTCGAAGTTCGACGGCGAGTCGCATTCACTGCTCGGGCCCGGCGACTACACCCAGCTCACGGGTCGGGCCGGTCGCCGCGGGATCGACGAGCACGGCTACGGCGTGGTGCTGCACTCCCGGTTCGTCGATTTCAAACAGGTGGTGAAGATCGCCGAGGCCGGTGCACATCCTCTCACCTCGAGCTTCCGACCGACCTACAACATGGCGGCGAACCTCGTCGCCAACTACGACCAGGAACGGGCCGAGGAGCTGCTCAACTCCTCGTTCGCCCAGTATCTCCGTGGTACCGACGATCAGAGCTCCGAGCGCCGCCTCGCCGAGATGGAGGATCGCCTGGTCGACGAAGAGGTGCGAGCCGAATGCCACCTCGGTGACATCGCCGCATACACCCGGCTGCTCGATGCCAAGCGGCGCTCGACCACTGGCGGACTCGGCGATCGGCTCCGGCCAGGCGATGTCGTCGGCATAGCCGGTGGGGCACGCGAAGGCCGCTACCTGGTGCTCCGCAAGCTGACGAAGGCCGACAAGAACGTGCGCTTCCTCGTGCTGTCGACCTCCGGCAGGACATCGACGCTCGGAGAACGTGATCTGCAGGGAGCCGGCACGCTGGGCGCTGTGCGCCTCCCGGAACACTTCCGGCCCAATGATCGCTCGTTCCAACAGAACATGCTCCGCCAGATCCGCAAGTACCGAAGCGTCGACGTCCCGGTGACACCGGTGGCGGAGCCCGAGGTCGACGACGTCGTGAAGCACCCGGTGGCCCGGTGCCCGGAGGCGTCGGCCCACGTCGCCTCCCATCGCAAGGCGCTTCGCACCGCCAAGCGCATCGAGCAGCTCAAGCGCAAGCTCCAGCAGGAAGGCATCGGGCTCGTCAAGGATTTCCGAGCGATCGAGGCACTGCTGACCCAGTGGGGCTATCTGGACGGCTGGTCGCTGACACCGAGGGGTGAGCGACTGCGGTTCGTGTACAACGAGCTCGACCTGTTGCTCACCGAATCCGTCGAGCGTGGGCTGCTGTGGTCGCTCACTCCAGAGGAGTTCGTCGCGGTTGCGTCCGTGTTCGTCTACGAGCCGCGCACCGACACCCCCACGACACCGGAGTGGCCCAACGATGCGGTCGCCGAGCGCTTCGATGCGATCCTCGAGCTGTGGGAGGAGCTCACCGAGCTCGAGACTGCGAAGCGGCTCGTCACCTCTCGACGGCCGGACGCAGGTTTCGTCGATGCGGCCTTTCAATGGGCGCACGGTGTCGATCTCGACGATTTGGCCACCGGGACGATGGCTCCCGGTGACTTCGTCAGGGTGTCCCGACAGCTCGTGGACCTCGTGCAGCAGCTTCGAGACACGTTCTCCGAGCTCGCGGACGAGGCGAATGCGGGCCTGCAGCTCGTCGATCGTGGAGTCGTTCGGGCGCAAGGGGCGATATGAGCCTCGAATGGGTGGTCCTGCGCAACTCGGCAGCGGGTCCGTCCGCCGTTCCGGAGGCGCGCGTGCAACAGGCGCTGGAGCGACACGGTGTGCGCGCGACCATCGAGAGTCCGACCGACCCGGATGGGATGCGCCGGTCGGCGTGTGACGCCGTCGAGCGCGGCCGGCCGATCGCCCTCGTCGGCGGGGACGGCACCCTCAGCACGGTCGTCGACGCGCTGGTAGACCGGGGAATCGTCGAGGACGCCATCGTGGGAGTGCTCCCGGCCGGCACCGGCTGCGATCTCATCAGGACGTTCGGCATTCCACAAGCGATCGAGGATGCTGCCCGTCATCTCAGCACTCCGAACACCTACCGCATCGATGTCGGGCGCCTCGAGGGTGCCTGGGGCGTTCGCCATTTCGTCAACGTTGCGAACGCCGGGCTGGCGGCTGCGGTGGTCGAGGCGTCGGCACGTCTGCCTCGCAAGCTCGGAGGTCTGCGGTACCTCACTGCCGTCGCGTCGGCCGCGCCGAGCTTCAAGGCATGCGAGGTCGAACTTACGACACCGAGGCGAACCCATCGCCAACACGCACTGATGCTGGTCGCAGCCAACGGGCAGTTCTTCGGGGGTGGCTGGAACGTCGCGCCCAAGGCGCTGCTCGTCGACGGGGAACTCGACACGCAACTCATCGACGTTCCCAAGACGGCGATTCCCCGCATGCTGCCGAGGTTGATGCGCGGGTTGCACCTCTCGCACCCGGGTGTCCGACGGAGAAGCATCGGCGAGTTCACGTTCACACCCGAACTGGCGTGGCCCGTCGAGGTCGACGGCGATCCGATCGGTCACGGCTCGTTCAGGGCAACGATGCTCCCCGCTGCGCTCGAGTTGAAGATCTGACGGAGGCTGTCGGCTCTTGGTAGTTGGCCTTTGTCCTCTGGCGTGGATTCACGGCGAGGCGGTAACCACGGGAATACCAGCCGACGGGAGACGTTCCAATGCAATCACCGCTGATTCGCCTGGCGGTCCCCATGCGGAGCAGCCGAGAGCCAGGAGCGAAGGGCAAACGGCCGAGAGCCGCCGGGCGCCAGCCCGGCCTACATTGCGCAGCGTTGGGCGATCTATATACTCCCGCGCCATCTGAGAGGTTCACGCATGGCAATTGACGACGACGACATTCTCGATCCCGACGAGGTCGATCTCGATGACGAGATCGAAGATCTCGAAGACGAAATCGACGACGAATTCGAGGACGACCTCGATGTCGTGCTCGACGACGAAATCGAGGACGTCGACGAAGAGGACGATGAACTCGAGGCGGATGACGCAGACGACGCAGACGAGGCGCTCGAGGATCTCGAGGCCGAAGAACTGGAACTCATGGACGACGAGGCCTCTCAGGAGCTCCTGGTCGACGAGGCCGCAGAGCTGAGGGCTATCCGCCGCGAAGAGCTCACCATGAACGTCGAAGCCGCCGCCAAGCAGTCGGACGAGTTCGTCTGCCAATCGTGTTTCCTCGTGAAGCGAAGCAGCCAGCTGGCCAATCGCCGAAAGATGATCTGCCGCGACTGTGCAGACTGACCGCGTCACGGTCGTCATCCCGACCTACAACGAGGTCGCAAACCTGCCGCTGATCGCCGAGGCAGTCACAGATCTCGGCTACCGATTGCTGATCGTCGACGATGGCTCGCCGGACGGTACGGGCGATCTCGCCGACCGCATCGCCGAAGCCTCGACCCTCGTCTCGGTCCTGCACCGCCCCTCCAAGCAGGGGCTTGGACCTGCGTACGCCCAAGCCTTCGGGCAGCTCATCGAATCCGGTCGGGCCGAGTGCATCGTGCAGATGGACGCCGACTTCTCCCATGATCCGACCGCCATCCCGTCGCTCGTCGAAGCGGTCGATTCCGGCGCAGATCTGGCGATCGGGTCCCGGTATGTCCCCGGCGGTTCGATGCCTGACTGGCCGCTGGCGAGGCGACTGATATCGAGAGGCGGCAACGTCTACGCCGGCCTGCTGCTCGGGCTCGGGGTGAAAGACGCCACGGCCGGCTTCCGCTGCTGGCGCACGTCGTCGCTCCAACGTCTCGCATTCGCAACCGCCGAGGCCTCGGGTTACGGCTTCCAGGTGGAGATGGCCTGGATGGCCCAGCGGGCGGGCCTGACGATCGTCGAAGTGCCGATCACGTTCCGTGACCGGACCAGAGGCTCCTCGAAGATGAACGGCGCCATCGTCGCCGAAGCCATGAGGCTGGTCACCCAGTGGGGTATGGGGCGCCTGTTCGGTCGCCGTCGCTGACGTTTCACGTTTCACGTTTCACGTCTCACGTTTCACGTTCCTCCTGAAGGAGTTCTTGTTGGGAGGAGGTCGAGTCGCGCAGGCACTCCGCGTTGTGGCCATTGCCAAGCGCGCCGACTGACAAGAACGACGGTCGGGGGCGTGGGTGGTCGGCGGCAGCACTCCAGCGCCCGGAGATGAGGCGCATCTGTGGCAGTCCCCGGTGCGACCGTTCGTCGTCCGTGGTGCCAACCAGTGGTGTCGCTGCCACAAGAAATACGCACACCAGCGGGCACGCAATCTGCGCCCGTTCTTGGAAGGAGTTCTTGTTGGGAGGAGGTCGCGTCGCGCAGGCACTGCGCGTTGTGGCCATTGCCAAGCGCGCCGAGTGAAAAGAACGACGGTCGGGCGGGCAGGTGGCCGGCGGCAGCCCTCGTCGCAAACCCCAATACGACCAGTCGACGTTCTTGGGACAGGGAGAACACCACGGTTCTGAACCCGTCACGATCAACTTGATGTGATCGCTGTCCCAAGAACAGACGCATATCAACGAGCACGCAACCCGCGCCGTAGGCCCCAGCGGGACCACAACCCGCGGCGTTGGAGCTCGAGGAAGGCCGACGGCGCGCCTGCGGGTGATGATCGGGTTTGCCTTGATGCGCCGCGGGCGGGGCCAGCCCCGCCCCTACCGCAGACCGCACCACGACCATTCGACCGTTCTCGGCACACTGCGAACGCCATGGTTCTCGTCCCCACTGGTCCGGCTCGACGTGATCGCTGTCGCAAGAACAGCGGCATCCCCAACGTGCGCGCAACACACGGTGCTGCCAACAGCCAATGGCCAAGAGCCAATCGCCACGTGCCGATTCCCGACAGGTGAGCGAGGATCAGTATCGTCGCCGGCATGAGCGATGCCCCGCAGATCTCCGTTCGGCCTGCAACGAGCGACGACGTCGGAGTGCTCTCCGACCTCTACCGCCTCTTGGAGGCAGAGATGATCGCCCTCGAGGAGATGTGGCCACTCGCCGACGGCCTACCCGAGCCTCTCGCGGATGCGCTCACAGCCGAGATCGACGCAGAGAACTCGGTGTTCCTCGTCGGACTCGTCGACGGGTACCCATTCGGGTTCCTGATCGCACGAGTCGAAGAGCTGCTCCCACAGGCGTCGGGCGAGCAGATCGGGGCCATCCGGTATGTCTTCGTGGACCAGGGCGTGCGCCAGATCTCCGTCGGCGAGCACCTGCTGGATTCCGCACTCGCCGAACTCAAGAAGCGTGGTGTCGAGCGTTTCGACGCCCACGTGCTGCCCGGGCACAGGCTCGTGAAGAACTTCTTCGAGTCCGGTGGGTTCTCGGCCAGATCCATCGTGATGCACAACGGCGGTGACTGACCACCACCCCATTCCGGGTGTCGGCGTCGCCGTCGTCTCCGATGGTCGGGTGCTGCTCGTCGAGCGAGGCCACGGGGCGCTCGTGGGAAGGTGGGCGGTCCCCGGTGGTCACGTCGAGTGGGGCGAGACCCTCGAGGAGGCGGCTCGGCGCGAAGTGCGAGAGGAGACCGGACTGGACGTTCGTCTCGGTCCGGTGGTGTGGGCCGGCGAGTACATCGGCCCGGGCGATCCGCCCTCCTGGCACTACACCCTCGTCGACTTCGTCGGCTTTCCGCTCGGCGGGACACTCCTCCCCGGCGACGACGCACGGGACGCGAGATGGGTGACCGTCTCCGAGGCCCGAGAGCTTCCGCTGGCCGATTCGATGCCCGTCCTGTTCGAGAATCTCGCTCCCTACCTGTGAGTGACCTCGGCCGGCGGCGACCGTTCACCGAGCAGCGGTACCGGACCGGCGAGCTGCCGGACACGCCGACCCGACACTTCCGCATCCCGGCGGCGGGTTGGATCGACGCTCCGGAGATCCTGTTGACGCTGGGCGACGACCTCGGCGAGCCGATCGAGTACAAGCGGCGCATCGGAGACTTCTTGCTGTGGCGTGCGGGGCCGCCGGTCGGACGGGCCATCTATCTCGCAGTCGATGTCGCAGACCCCGGTCACGTGTACCGATTCGATCTGGACGGCCGGACGGGCAACGGGCGAGGCCCGGACGGAGTCGAGCATGTACGGTTCCGGGCCTGGAAGGAAGCCCTGCTGGCCGAGGCGAGGAAGCCATGAACGAAGCGCTGCGAGACGACACGATCGAACTGCTCCAGGCACTCATCAGGAACGCGTGCGTCAACGACGGCACCGTGGAGTCGGGTCACGAGCACCGTTCGGTTGCGACGCTGACCGAGTATCTCGGAGCCGAGGGCACCCTCTTCGAGCCGCAGCCAGGCAGGCA
>CAVWBT010000008.1:0-332761 GCA_963753285.1 uncultured bacterium | reverse complement strand
GGGCCTCGCTCACCGCGCCTACAGCCGCAGCCGTCCGTGGACCGAGCCGATGGTGCTGATCAGTGGAGAGAAGGAACTGATGGACGCCATCACCGATGCTCCCCCATGCCAACGTGATCGCCACCTTCGATCCGCTGTCCCCCGAGGGCCTGGGCCGATGGACGCGGGTGTATCGCTCGTCATCGATCTCCGGGCGCTTCTCAGCGAGCAGATGGCCCAGTTCGTCTCGTCGTCGAGTCTTGCGGGGTATCAGATCCGCTCCCTGGTCTCGGTCTACGAGGAGCACACCGGCCGGATGGCGATCGTCCATCTCGCCGAAGGCTGGGAGCTTCGCACACCGGTCGAGTCCCGGCAGGGTCTCTATCCGACCGTGAAGCGGATGGTCGACATCGGCCTGACCGCCATCACTGCGCCGATCTGGGTGCCGCTCGCCCTGCTCGTGGCGGTGGCGGTCAGGGTGTCGTCGGGCGGTCCGGTGATCTTCAGGCAGCCGAGGGTCGGCCAGGGCGGTCGGGTCTTCACCATCGACAAGTTCAGGACGATGACGACCGACGCCGAGCAGGACGGTCCGCAGATGGCGACCGAAGACGACAGCCGGGTCACACCGATCGGAAGACTCCTCAGGAAGTATCGCCTCGATGAGTTCCCGCAGCTCTGGAATGTGCTGAAGGGCGACCTCTCGCTGGTCGGGCCGCGTCCTGAGCAGCCCGTCTTTGTCGAGCAGTTCATCCATACGATCCCGTTCTACAACGATCGCCATCTGATCCGGCCGGGCATCACCGGCTGGGCTCAGGTCAACTACGGCTATGCGGATGACGAAGCCGACACGATCGAGAAGCTGACGTACGACCTCTACTACGTGAAGAACGCCTCGCCGTGGCTCGACATCCACATCTTCGGCAAATCGATCTGGACGGTCCTGTCCGGGTTCGGCGCCCAGTAGACCGAACCTCGCCCTCACATCTCCCAAACCCTGGGTCGAAGGGGCTGCGCCGATTCATCGGCGGTCGGGGAGGTGTTCGTTCAGGAACGCGACAACGGATTCGATCAGTTCTGCACCGGCGAGGAGTGCGTAGTCGTTGTGCCCGGCTCCTTCGACGACGACGAGCTGTTTCGGTCCCGGGGCGGCGGCGTGGAGGCGGCGGCTCTGTGACACCGGGACGATCGTGTCCGCCGAGCCGGCGACCACCAGGGTGGGAACCTCTAGTCGCTCGATGGTCGATTCCGATGGATAGCGGTCGCGAAGCAGGAGATCCAGCGGAAGTCGGTAATGGAAGCGAGCCACGTCGGCCAGCGAGGCGAACGGAGATCGCAGCACCAGCGCATCTGGGGGCCGGTCTGCGGCCAGTCCGATGGCGACGGCCGCTCCGAGTGACTCGCCGACGTAGGCGATGGGGGAGTCGGGGGCGAGTGCCATCGCCAGATCGAGGACAGACTCTGCGTCCCGGGCCAGACCGGCCTCGCTGGGGGCTCCCGTGCTGTCCCCGTAGCCCCGATAGTCGAAGAGCACGACCCCGTATCCACTCCGTGTCAGCGCCTTTCCGAGTGCGGCTCTGCCGGCTCTCGTCCCGGCGTTTCCGTTGAAGACGATGACAACCGGCGCGCCATCGACGGGAGGCGGGGAGTACCAGGCCCCGAGCGTCTCACCGTCGCTTGTCGTGACATCGGTCTCCATCCAGCCCGGGAGGACGGTTGCGATCGGCGGTACGTCGCGGCCGGGGAGGTAGACGAGGCGGCGCTGGAACGTCCAGAGGAGCGCAACGAGTGCGACCACCCCGCCGATCGTCCACAGCAATACACGGAGCCATCCCGACATCCGACCCGATGGTAGGGAGGGCTGGCCGGCGGGTGGCCTGCGAACCTTGACCTGAGATCGACACCAGATGTCGCCAGGAACCCTGGGTTGCCCTACAGGCGGCGCTGGTCGGGGGGCCAGTGGATGACCGGGCGCTGGGTGATGTGGATCGGGCTGGCGTTCGGATCCTGCTGCAGTTCCAGGCCGAGGGCTGCGAACAGGCGTGTCATACGCTCGCCCCAACCGTGGGCCGATGCGACCGTCGCAGGATCGGGTCGGTCGGCGCTCAGCGCCGCGTCGACCGCTCTCGACAGGTCTGGGTCGGTGTGCACTCCGTCGAGCCCTGTCAGCGGATCCAGCGGGACCGATGCCACCGGTACGCCCATTGCCAGATACTCGAAGACCTTCAGAGGGCTGACGGCGTGGGTCGTGTCGGACACCGCGAAGGGGATCATTGCCACATCCGAGTGAGCCAGATACGCCGGGAGCAGGTGCTGGGGTTTGAGGCCGAGGAAATGGACGTTCGCGGGCATCGGGGGATGATGTCGGTCGTCGCCGATGATCACCAGGCGGGCGTCGGGATGAGCCAGTGCCGTGCGTTCGAGAGCGGCCCAGTCGAACCAGTCGCCGTAGAGCGAGCCGTGATACTCCAACACCGGCCCGTCGCCGGACGGGAGATCGTCGGGCCTGGTGAGGTCGCTGGGATGAAACAGCCGGGTGTTCACGGCGTTCGGGACGAGCGTGACCGGACGGTCGGACAGCCGTTCGAGCCGCGCGACGAATGACGGGGCGGATGCGATCAGTGCGTCGCACCGGTGGGCGATCTGCTTCTCGATGGTGGCGGTGTAGCCCCATCCGCCGAGTGCAGCGTCGGACCAGTCGTCCATCAGGTCGTATGCGACGGCGAACCCGGCGTCCGAAAGCGATTCGATCACGTCGAGGTATCGCGGGTGGGGGAGCTCGACGATTGCGAGGCGGGTCTGAGTCTGCAGACGGCTGAGAAAGCGGCCGAGATCGAAGTCGGCGGCTGCGATCTCGTCGAGCCCGGCATGCACGTATCGCAGGCCGAGGTCCTGCTGCTCATCGGAGTCGAACAGATTCAGGTAGGTCACGTGGTAGCCGTGTGCGACCAGCTCGTGGGCCATCTGGGCACCCCGGCTCCCGCCCCCCACGTCGCGCATGGGCACGGTGCCGAGGATCACCGCGGCTCCCGGGTCGGAGATCGGGCGGCGTGATGGTTGCGGATCGAGCCCGGTGACGGGGATCACGGCCTGATGGAGCCCGGCCTGGCGAATCAGATGCTGAAGGGTGGATACGTCTGAGGGAATTGGAACGTCCAGAGCATCGGGCTTCACCGCCACGGCGAACGGGTCGATCGTCGGTTCGTGCGGCTGGTCACCTCCAGGGGGTGATGTCGTCGCGAGTGCAGATGCCAGGACATCACCTCGGACGGCGGCGGCAAGCCGTTCGCGAGTCTCTGGCGAGGCCGTCTCCGGTCTGACGATGACGGACCGGTCGGACGACACGAGTCGGGCCGATTCGACTCCGATCCGGTAGGTGTCGGGGGTCGAGGCGAGCCAGGCGTCGACCTCGAGACGATCGGCGACCAGCATGTCGACGTTGTTGCGGCTCGCACGAGCAGGGTTCACAAGTCCTGGGCGCAGCTTGGAGAAGAGCGTGTTCGGGATGTAGGGCCGCACGGTTCGCTTGGCCTTCATCCACGCTCGACTTCCCAGCATCCGGCCGAGCACGGGAAGCGGCGGCCGGTCCGGCCGGGCCAGAAATCCGAGCGCCCATCCAGCGCCCTGGCTGCCGGTGCGGAGCGCATGTACGACCGGGAGCGCCACGGAGCCGAGTCTGTCGTCGAGGGCCCGATGCTTGCGACGGGTCATCCAGGCGCTGGCACCCAGCACGCCGGCGATCGCAGCCATCCCGAGGCGGGGCAGGCGCATGATCGGGAAGACCAGACCGGCCGCTGCGCCTCCCACCCACACCACGAAGACTCTCAGATAGCTGATCGAGTTCGTGCCGACCGAGCCGTCGGCCCGCCCCCAGAGGAACGCCTTCCTCATCATCTCTCCGAGCGAGCGGGGCGCCTGCCAGGTGACCTGGGCGTCCGGTGCGACCGCCGGGCGGATCCCGAGATCCTTGATCCGTTGCCCGAACACCGTGTCTTCGCCGGCCCGCATGCCCTCGGGGAAGCCCCCGGCTCTGCGCCAGGCGTCTCGGGTGAAAGCCTGGGAGGCGCCGCCCGGCACGAAGTGGTCGAGGTCGATTTCGTCTGGCGATGGCATCATCGCCAGACCGATGAGTTTCTGGAGGCGGCTCGTCCGTGCGGGCCGTGACAGGCCTCCGGCCCATTCCGCTCCGGCCTCGAGCGGTTCGACGAGTCGCTCGAGCCAGGTGGGGTCCGGGATGCATCCGGCATCCGTGCAGGCGATCAGTTCGTGGCTCGCCGCTTCGATGGCGGCATTGCGGTTCTCGGAGATGCCGCCGGGGCCTTCGATCAGGCGCACACCGCGCTCGCGTACCGACCGACGATGTCGCGGGTCGAATCGGTCGATCCGCCGTCAGAGACCACGATCTCGTCGGGCGGCCGGGTGCCGCCGAGGAGGGCGTCCAGCAGGGGAGCGATGGTGTGCTCCTCGTTGAGGGCGGGGATGACCACGGTGACCTGATGGGTGATGGGTTCGTTCGCCACGCCGCCCTCCTACCATCGCTGCAATGTTGGACCGGCTGTTGGGTACGAAAGCTAAACGATCGCAGCCCGGACCCGTGTATGGTGCGGGTCGTCCCGGCGATCTCCGACCGGTCGTGTATCTGCCGACCTGGGTCGAGTGGGATTCGATGAAGCAGCGACCACAGTTCCTGCTCGAAGCGTTCGCCAGGGCCGGGCACCCGGTCTGGTTCGTCGATCCCCGCGCCGACGGTCCGGCGGAGATCGACGGAGTGCACATCGTGACCGCCCTCTCGGACGTGCCGACCGATCAGGTGATCCTCTATCTGCACTTTGCCCCGCTGGCACCGCTGTTCGACGAGTTCACCGATCCGGTCGTCGTCTACGACATCCTGGACGACCTGTCGATCTATGACGCAGACGAGGTCGACGTTCCCGAGGAGCGCCGAGTGAGGGCCCATCACCCGTCGGTGATGGAGCGGGCCGATGTGGTGCTGGTGTCGAACGAGATCCTGGCGGAGCGACACCGTTCTGAGCGGCCCGACCTGATCCACGTGCCCAACGGTGTCGATGTCGAGCGGTTCGGCGCACACGTCACCTCTCCGCGTGACGTTCCGGTCGGCGGGCCGATCATCGGATATCACGGGATGATCTCGCATTGGTTCGACTTCGATCTGCTCGCCGCGGTTGCGAGCCGGCGGCCGGAGTGGCGGTTCGTGCTGGTGGGCCCCACCGATCCACGCGTCGAGGACGATGCGCGGGAGCTCGAGCGGCTCGCCAACGTCACCCGGCTCGGAGAGCGGTCATCGATGCTGATGCCCGCCTACGTCCACGCCTTCGACGTCGGAACGATCTGGTTCCAGATCAACGAGATGACCAAGGGTGTGACCCCCCTCAAGATGTTCGAGTACCTCGCAGCGGGAGTCCCGTGCGTCTCGACGCCCGTCCCTGCGTGTGTCGCCCAGGACGGTGTCGCCACCTCCGACCAGCCCGAAGCGTTCGTCGAGGCCATCGAAGCCGGGCTGGCAGCCGACGACGCCGAGCGAGCCCGCTTGCGGGAGATCGCCGCATCCTCCGACTGGTCCGCCGTCCTCGCCCCAGCCCTGCAGCGCCTGCGCGAGTTGGACCGCGACCGTGTCAGATAGCCATGTCAACGCCCCCCTGGCTGCCCCAGAGGGCAGCCTGTCCCCCCGAAGGGGGGACAAGACAATCCGCCAGCATGACGAGGGGTTGTTTGTTCCCCCTCAGGGGGAACAGGCTTGCGTCAGCAAGCCATGGGGGCTCTTGCGAAAGCCTGCGACGCCCCCCTGACTGCCCCAGAGGGCAGTCTGTCCCCCCAAAGAGGGGACACACAATGCGCCGAGCGGGCTGCGCTGCATGGGTACTGGAGGGTGGGGACAGGCCCTGGGCGGTCGAGCGAGGGTCTGTTTGTTCCCCCTCAGGGGGAACAGGCTTGCGTCAGCAAGCCATGGGGGTTTCGTTCGAGGGCGGACAGCTCATCTGTCATCTGTCATCTGTCATTTGCACGGCATCGAGGATGGTGCGGACGCGGGCGTCCCATGTGTTCTGTTCGGCGGCGGCGATCATCCGGCTGCGGAAGCTGTCGTCGGCTCCGAGTTCGACCGCCAGCTCGATCATCTCCGCCCACTCGTCGACGCCGTCGGCGAGCAGCACCTCCCGATACCGGGCGCATTCGCGCAGGGGAGGGGTGATGACCGGCTTGCCGCCGGCCATGTACTCGAACAGCTTGAGGGGCGATACCGCGTGGGTGACCTCGTTGACGACGAATGGGATCGTTGCCACGGCGAACCGATCGAGATAGGCCGGAAGGGAGGCGTACGGCTTCGGTCCCAGCCAGTGGACGTTCACCAGTTCAGTCACCTCGGAGCGGGGAAGGGTGCCGTCGTAGTCGGGGCCTATCAGCACGAAGGCGTGATCACCGAGTCGCTCGGCCAACTGGCGGAGCAATCCGTAGTCGAACCACTCGGCGAGCGCCCCGTAGTACCCGATGATCGGCGTGCCCGCCGCCACGAGTTCCGAGATGTCGTCGGGGACGGGACGGTCCTCGGCTCGGAAGTGGTCGACGTCGACACCGTTGGGGACCAGGAGCGCATCGGGGCGAACCGGGGTCAGGTCCGTCATGAGGTCGACAGCCGATCCGACGACGACATCGGCGTTGTGGAGCGCTTCGGTGTGCCAGCGATCGAGGTCGTGGCGTCCGTAGACCTGCTCGAACACCTCGAGGTCGTCGATGTGCTCGTACACGGCGTGGGCGTTGGTGAGATTCCGTCCCCAGGCGTAGTTGTAGACGTATGAGAGGAAGAGCGGATCGGGGATCTGGTCGAGCTGATCGTATCGATCGGGCTCGAGGTAGCCCTCGTAGATCCGCTCCCCGACCTGGCGGTATCCGGTGAGCCCGTTGCGATACTGCTCATCGACTTGGTACAGGACGGTGTGGCCCTGTCGGGCGAAGGCCAGCGCCATCTGCTGAGGGCGTTGGAACAGTTCGACGTCCCAGTGGATGCTGGGTGCGAACACGACGAAACCGGCGGAATCGGTGTTGGCAGCGACGATATCAGCGATAGACAACAGACCTTCAACTTCTAGTTGAGATTCAGGGTTGCCGAGCCGCTCCCGGACCGTCGACACCGCCTCGGTTGCGGCCCGGCGGCCATCCCATGCCAGCTGTGCCAGCTTCACCGCCCGGGCGTCCCGGAACGCCTGGAACTCGCTCCTGACCGCCTGGAGCTCGGCCACCCGGTCGTTGAGATAATGACCGCGTTCATCCAGTTCTTTGCGGGTCGTGTCCAGTTGACCGGATAGGCGGCTGACGTCTGCGGCCGCGCTCGCCAGGCTGCTCACCAGGGCAGGTACCAGCTCGTCGGGGAGCGGCGGAGACGCGGCGTCAGATGTCAGGACCGCTGCGCCGGCGCGTTCGACGGCGCCCACCAGATCGAACACTTCGTCCGCCGAGGCGCCTGAATCGAGCGCAAGGCAAACCCGGTCGTACAGCCAGTCCGCATCGGGATCGTCGAGGCCGGCCACGAAGTCGCTTCGACCGATCCGTCCCATGGCCTGGGTGACCTTCGGGTCGTACGCCAGCGCCACGGTCGGCACTCTCGCCGCTGCGGCGAACACAAGGGAGTGGAGCCTCATGCCGACTCAGCGCGTCACACCCGGCGATCAGCTTCGCCAGCTCGTCGGGGTCGGCGCCGACCCCGACCAGCGAGTCGACGGTGGCGCTCTCCATCCGGGCAGCCAGGCGCATGGCGACGAGATCGTCGCTCTCGTTTCCGCCGCGACCGGTTTGGAATGGGATGAGGCGGACGGTTGCCGATCGCTCGTCGGCGAGCCGGTCGAGTGTCTGGGCGAGCGGTGTCAGCCAGGCCGACACGCCGTCCCAGTTCCGGACCACCACCCCGACCGTCGGCGCAGCGCCGCTCTCGCCGCGATCGGTCGTGAGTGTGAACACCGGGTCGGCGCCCACCACGATTCGGTCGTCGTTGACGCCGAGATCTCGGGCAAGGTCCGCCGACTCGTCGTCGCGAACGCTCACCGTCCGCATCGACTCGAGCAACAGACGGGCGTCCTGGCGGCCCTGTTCGGTCGTGAGCGGGCCGATGCCCACCATCCAGGTCGACGCCGGTACACGATGGGCGTGGGCCATCACGGTGAGGCTCAACCAGAAGGTGAGATTGTTGTGATCGTTTCGAACGATGTGGGTGCGATCGGAGGGCAGGTAGTCCTGGATCAGGCCGCCGCCGCCGATCAACACCAGATCGGCGGCAGCGATGATCTGGTCGACGTGGGCGATGTCGGCGCCGTCGATCGCCGGCAGGCCGCTCATCCGGTACACATCGGCGAGGTCGGCCCCCGGATAGGTCACCACCGCAATCTGGCAGTCCGGATGAACGGCCCGGATCAGCGGAATCGAAGCCAAGAGAATGGCGTCGTCCCCTGCATTGGAGAATCCGTAGTACCCCGAGATCACGATCCGCATCGGGCACATGATGCCAGTTCGTTCCCCGATCAGCATTCACAGGACCAGCGCGGCCCAGGTTTCGATGTTCTGTCATCTGTCATCTGTCATCTGTCATCTGTCATCTGTCATCTGTCATCTGTCATCTGTCATCTGTCATCTGGATAACCTGTCCGCCCGTGACCATTTCGCTTCCCGTCTACGACTCCGACCAGGGCCGGACTCCGCTCGTCACCGAGTTCCGCAACCTGTGGAAGCACCGCGGGCTGGTGAAGTTGCTCGTCGGAAGGGACCTCACCGTGCGCTACAAGCGGTCGGTGCTCGGGGTGTGGTGGACGCTGCTCAACCCGCTGCTCCTCACGGGTGTGCTGTATCTGGTGTTCGGGGTGGCCTTCGGGAGCGGTCGCTTCGGCAACGTCGGTGATCCCTACATCCTGTATCTGCTCAGCGGCGTGCTCATGATCACGTTCTTCTCCCAGGGCCTGCTGGCCACCGGGGCGGCGATCACCAACGCCTCGAGCATCCTTTCGAAGGTGTACGTGCCGTCCGAGGTGTTTGCGTTCTCGACGGCGTTCGCCGCGCTCGCCAACTTCGTACTCAGTCTCATCCCGATGTTCATCGTGCAGGGCATCGTGGACGTGACCGACGGTGTCGACGGCTCGTGGTTCCACTGGACCCTGATCCTGGTCCCGATCCCCGTCATTGCAATGCTGGCCCTGATCACCGGTGGCGGAATGATCATCGCTGCCGCTGCCGTCTTCTTCTACGACGTCATGGACCTGATGGGCGTCGTCGTCCAGTTGCTCTACTACCTGTCCCCGGTCTTCTACGACGTCGACTTCGTTGGCGGTTCGGACTCGTTCTTCGGCCAGGCGATCCAGGCGAACCCGCTGTTCTCCTATCTCGAGATGTTTCGTGCTTTCGCCTATCGCGGCGACATCCCGCCCGGCTGGCAATGGCTGATGGTCCTCGGGTCGGGAGCCGTCCTCCTCACCCTCGGTGTCTGGGTCTTCTCGAAGGCGTGGCGAGCACTGGTGGCGCAACTGTGACCGAGATGAACCCGATGGCGAACACGACCAGTTCGGATGTGGGGCCGCTGATCGAGGTCTCCAACGTGTCGGTCGAGTATCAGATGGCCGAGGACCGGGTCGGGACGATCAAGGAGTTCGCCGTCCAGGCCCTCAAGCGTCAGCGCACGCTGAAACGGTTCGAGGCGGTCAAGGACGTCTCGTTCTCGGTTCGGCGGGGGGAGACCCTCGCACTGATCGGTCCGAACGGTGCCGGCAAGACCACGCTGATGAAGGTCGTCGCCAGGGTGCTCCCGCCCACCAAGGGCCGGGTCATCGTCCGGGGCAACCTGGCGCCGATGATCGCCCTCGGTGCGGGGTTCAACCCCGAGGTGTCCGCCTACGACAACATCATCCTGTTCGGGACGCTGCTGGGACGCGATCCCGAGTACATGCGCAGCCGGGTGCCGGCCATCGCCGAGTGGGCCGGACTCACCGAGTTCATCCAGACCCCGGTCCGCAACTACTCGTCGGGAATGACGGCGAGGCTCGGGTTCGCCGTCGCCGCCGACGTCGACCCCGATGTGATGGTTGTCGACGAGGTGCTGAGTGTCGGGGATCAGGTGTTCCAGAGAAAGTCGTTCGAGCGGATGCAATCGCTCATGTCCGGCGGTACCGCCGTCCTGCTGGTGTCCCACGCCCTCGACTCGGTCGAGAAGATGGCCGACCGGGTGATCTGGCTGGACCACGGGTCGGTCGTGATGTCGGGCGACCCGGAAACGGTCGTGAGCGCGTACAAAGCCTCGGTGGAATAAGGGCGATTTCTGTCGGCATCCGTGTAACAACAGGTGTTGCCGTACGTCAGATCACACTGGAATGCGCACAGCGCCTTCCACCGGATCGTCCGGGCGGAGAGCGGAGGGGATCCCACACAGACTCAATCACCGGAAACGCCAGGAAAACACGGGTTCGATTCTTGGACTGCGTCCTGGCTGCCCTTAGGGTGAATTGAGTGTGTGTCGGATCACCGCCCCTTTTCGGGTCGGCCGACCAAAAACCATGTAAGCAATAGGAAAGGATGGGCAAGTGTCTCAAGCACTTAGCTCGCAGCGTTCTTGGATCGCTCGTATCGCCGTCCTGGCAATGGTCGCAAGCCTCATGGCTTTCGGCGCAGCGCCGGCCGGAGCCGCGATCGATACCTCGGATAGCTGCCCCGCCTCAATTCCTGATGCAGGTTTCACCGATCTCGCCGGCGTACCCGCCGCCGCGGTCGATGCAATCAACTGCATTGCGGATTACGGCATCTCCACTGGAACCACAGCAACGACGTTCGATCCCTTCGCGGATGTGCAGCGTTGGCAGATGGCTCTGTTCCTCACCCGTCAGGCTGAGATTCACGGTGTGACTCTCCCCGACGGTTCTGATCAGGGATTCGTCGATATTCTCGCGGGCCTCCCCGCTACAGCGGTGAAGGCCATCAACCAGACTGCACAGCTCGGTCTCTCCACTGGAACCACAGCAACGACGTTCGATCCGTTCGCTCCCGTGGAGCGTTGGCAGATGGCTCTGTTCCTCACCCGTCTCATCACCGCCGCAGGTCTCACCCTGCCCGACGGCGCCGATCAGGGATTCGTCGATATTCTCGCGGGTCTCCCCGCCACAGCGGTGAAGGCCATCAACCAACTCGGAGAGCTCGACATCGCAGACGGAACGACGGCAACGACCTTCGATCCGTTCGGTGCAGTCGAGCGCTGGGCCATGGCTCTGTTCCTGACCCGCGTGCTCGCAGCTGACGGCATCACGCCGGCACCGGCCGCAGGGTCGCTCAGTGGAACGGTTGTTGACTTCAACGTCGGCGTTGACATCGACGTTGAGAACTCGGCCGGCACGGTGACCACGATCACCTACGGCGAGACCAGTGACACCTACTCGATTGGTGGAACGGCTGCCACGATTGGTGCATTCAACGCTGCGCTGTCGATCGGTGACACGATCGTTGCGACGAAGACCGACACCGATTCTGACTACGACACGTATGCCCTGACCAACGTCACGGTGACGTCCGGTCTGGTGGGTGCGGTCGACATCACCGGCAACGTCTTCTCGATCGTGACCGTTGGCAACAACGTCCTGGCGACGTTCGGTCCGCTGTCTTCGACGGAAACCGCCTACTCAGTAGGTGGGGCTTCGGCCACGTACGCTCAGTTCGAAGCGGCTGTGTCGCATGGTGACACCGTTGTGGTGACGCCCGACGGCACCGACGCCGACACTGCCATCGACGCCATTGCTCTGACGAACGGTACGGCTACCGGAATCGCTGCCAACGTTGTGAAGACTGGCAACGTCACGGTTGATGCTGGTCTCGACGCAGTGTTCACGCTCGGCAAGCTCGGCGATGTCTACGACAATGCGCTCGTGACTGCCGGTGATGACACCACGTTCGTTGCGACGGGCGATCCGGCGTTCACCCAGACCTACACGGTCGATGGTGCGCCGGTCGTGTTCTCGGCGTTCAATACGGCACTCACGAATGGTGACGAAGTCGCCTACTCGCGTGCCGCAGGGACGGAGACGTTCGCGCTCACCAACAAGACGGTTGACGCGAGCTTCTCGGGTATCACCGTCCTGGACGCGATCAACGGCAACACCCTCTCCTACCTGTCCGGTTCCACGATTTCGACCTTCGACATCACGACCGCCACGACCATCACGGTCGACGGCGTTCTGGTGGCGGTGGCCGACGTCGAGGCACAGACCGAGGGCAAGGGCCTGCCGATCGCTGACGCGGTGGCGTACAACGGTACGACGAAGGCGCTGGCGTTCACGAACGCCACGTCGACGCCGTCGGTTGATATCGCCAATGTCGTGTCGAACAACAACGGTGGCCTCGATGCAGGCGACACGTTCGACCTGGTGACCGGTGGGGTGACGATCTTCACTGGGCTGCCGGCAACCTTCGGTACGCCGAACGTGCAGTACTTCGTCAATGGCACCCAGGTGACTCAGGCGGTCTACGAGGACTATCTCGTCGAGATCGACGCCGACACGAACACCACCGGTGATTCGTTCCAGGCGACGATCGACGGGGTCAACGTCTCGCACCGTCTCACCACCACGGAAGTCCTTCCGTAATCACACAGACTGACCTGATTCAAGGTCACGAGTGGTACAGGTGGCCCCGGCTTCGGCCGGGGCCACCTTCGTTTGGGCCGAACGGCCCAGGTGTTCGGGGAACCGGCCCTGATTCATCTACCGTCTGAGTCAGTGATGGCGTTTCGACGGACCGGTCTGGCTGCACTCGTAGCGATGCTCACGATCGCTGCTGGGATGCCCGCGCTCGGTGACTCCGAGCACGTCTACGTCGGCGTCTACTCCGACCAATGGAACTCCGAACTCGACATCCGCAACCTCGGTGTCGTCGGGGAGCGCCAGGTGACCTTCGGCGGAACATTTCACCGACCAGACGAAGGCGGAGCCAACACCCTCCACATCCTCGAATCGGTCTGGCGGGCCGAGGCCACTCCGGTCGCCAACCTCGAGATCTTCACATCGTCCGCCCGCATCGCAGCGGGCGACCTCGACGCCTCGATCATCGAATGGGCGACCAGCGTCCAAACATGGCTCGCACAGGGCGAGGGGCGGTCCTTGTTGATCGCACCGCTCGCGGAGATGAACGGAGACTGGGTGCCCTGGGGCATGGACCCCATCACCTACCCGGACGCGTTCCGCCGGATCGTGACGATCTTTCGGGACATGGGCATGGACGAGACCCAGGTTCGCTGGGTCTGGGCGCCGAACAGCATCTCCACCTGGCCGGTAGCGATGACCAGCTTCTGGCCAGGGTCGGACTTCGTCGATCTGGTGGGGTTCTCCGCCTACAACCTCGGCGGCGAACCGGATGACTGGGTTTCGGTGTCCGATTCGCTCCATCTGGCCTCCCAGGTTCTGCGAACGGTCGCCCGTGACAAGCCGTTCCTCATCACTCAGATCGGCTCCGGCCAGCAGGGCGGAGAACAAGACCAGTGGATCGTGGACATGGTCGACTTCATCGACGAGGACCCGAACATGGTCGGCTTCGTCTACTTCAACTTCGACAAGGAAGCCGACTGGCGGGTGTGGGACGGTTTCGACGTCTCCCAGGGGTGGGCCCAGGCAGTCCGGACCTCCGATGTGGCCCACCAATGGCCCCTGACGGCATGGTTTCAGCCGGGACCGCTCCCATTCGATCCGTCGCCGAGGCCACCGCAGTCCAGTGCGCCGGCGCCGCCGATGCCGAATGTCACGCCTTCCCCGACTGCGGAGCCGGCCTTCGTCGGGGTCGACCTGCTCATCGACCAGTCACACGAGATCGAGTACGGCCGGACCAGGCCCGAATGACGCACGGAAGTCCGTGATCCGGCCAGAAACCACTGCAGATCTCTGGGTTTCCGGACGATGCAGAGTCATGGGTCGCGCAGCCTTGACACTCGTCATTCTGATGCTCGGGGGAGCACTGCCGGCGCTCGCCGAGACCGCGCCCACGACCGGTCAGGACACCGTCTACACCGGCGCCTACTCCGACGACTGGGTGGCTGCCGGTGATCTGGGGCGCCTGTCGCAGATCGGCAATCCGCTCACCTTCGGCGGCACGTTCCACCATCCGGGTGAGGGAGCAGACAACACCTTCCACATTCTGGATCAGGTCTGGCAGGCCGGAGCCACCCCGGTCGCCAACCTCGAGATCTTCGCCACCTCCTATGAGATCGCCGCCGGCTTCCACGACGCTGCGCTCATCGAATGGGCGGGAGGGGTGCAGCAATGGCTCGCAGCCGGAGAGGGGCGATCCCTCTTGCTGGCCCCGCTCGTCGAGATGAACGGCAACTGGGTGCCGTGGGGCACGGATCCGGGGAACTACCAGATCGCCTTCCGACGCATCCACGGCCTGTTCACCGAATTCGGCCTCGACGAGACCATGGTGAGATGGGTGTGGGGTCCGAACTCCAGCTCGACGCCACCGTTCTCGATCGCCGACTACTGGCCCGGCGAGGACGTCGTCGACGTCGTCGGGGTGTCCGTGTACAACTTCGGCGGATCACGCGGCTGGTGGGGCGTCTGGCCGATCATGGACCCGGCGATGGAACAGCTCCGCACGGTGGCTCCCGACAAGCCATATCTGATCACCCAGACCGGCACGGGATCGAGCGGTGGGGACAAGAACCGCTGGATCATGGATCTGTTCGACTACGCCGCATCCGATCCGAACCTCGTCGGAATGGTGTACTTCAACTTCGACAAAGAAGCCGACTGGAAGGTCTGGGACGACCGAGGCGTGGCCTGGGGCTGGCTCGCAGCCAACTCCGACGATCGAGTCCGTTACCACTTCCCGTTCAGCGAGTGGTTCCAGCCCGGCTCGATCCCGTTCGACCCCACACCCGATCCTGTCGAGCTCGAGCCGCCGACCCCGACGGCGGCTCCGAGCTTCGCGGGGACCGAACTCGAACGGACTTCCCCCTCTTATCAGGTGCGGCCGACCCGGGCGCGACCCGAGTAGGCGTCTGCGGAGATTCGATCCCGGACCTTGCGGGTATGTTCAGGGCGTCCGAGGGAGGTCCTGTCATCTTCGAATCGATCAAGGCAAGGCTGGATCGGATCGCGCCGGCAGCTCAGTCGCTCTGGCTGATTCCGTCGCTGACGATGATCGTTGCGATGGGTTTGGCGAGTGTCCTCGGCAGCGTCGACCCTCAGGTCTCGGGCCCGATCGAAACGATCGTCTACAGCGGTGATCCCGCAGCCGCTCGCGACATCCTGTCGATCACAGCCGGCGCGGTCGCCTCCATCGTCACGCTCACGCTGACGTTGACGGTCGTGGCGCTCCAGCTGGTGTCGAGTCAGTTCTCACCCCGGATCCTGCGCGAGTACCTCTCGGATCGGACCAGCAAGGCCGTCGTCTCGCTGCTGCTCGGGACGTTCTCCTTTGCCCTCGTCACGCTGCTCTACATCACCGACCCGAGCGACACGTCACCGGGTGACGTACCCGGATCTCGATGACGCTGCTGCTCGGGCTGGCGATCGCCAGCCTGATCGGCCTGGTGCTGTTCATCCACAACCTCACCCAGTCCCTGCGGATCGAGAACATCATCTCTGGGATCACATCCGGAGCGCTGACGACGATCGAGCGGAGAGCCGAACAAACCGGCGAGGATCATCCCGAAGGAGTGATGGTGCCGCCGAACGCCCACCCGGTCACGTCGAAACGCGACGGGTATATCGTCGACTACGACATCGATGGGCTCGTCCGCCGGCTGTCCGGGCTCGGGGTGAACATGGCCACCGTTCCGGCGGTGGGTGAGCACATCGCAGCCGGCGCCGTCGCAGCCTGGGTCTGGGGGATCGAGGGCGATCTCGACCACGATCTCCTCGCCGACATCCGGGACGCCCTCAACAGCTCGTCGACCATCGGACCGAATCGCTCGGTCACCACCGATGCCGCGTTCGGGGTCAGACAGCTCGCCGACATCGCGCTCCGGGCGCTTTCACCCGGCATCAACGACCCGACCACCGCCACTGCGGCGCTCGACCGGATTGCGACGCTGCTCCACCGGATGTTGGATCTCGGCTTTTCGGAGGGCCGTGTCCACCGCGGGGACGGTTGTGTCGTGCAGGTCGCCAGGATCGAATTCGAGGACGTGCTCGACGTGGGGTTCCGCCAGCCGATCACCTACGGCGCCGCCGATCCGATGGTCGTGCGGGAGATGCTCAGGATCCTGGGAGATCTCGGGTTCGCCGCCGAGGCACGGAGCCACAAGGACGCCGTGCGTCGCCTGATCGGGCTGGCCTCCGACGTTGCGAGCGAACAAGCCGTGCACCCATCGTTCCGAGACGAGATCGACGGCCTCAGAGCCGAAGCGCTCGCCGTGACCAACGGCGAGCCGCGCATCCCGCTCCACCGCACGATCTGAGCCTCAGAGCGCCGCCATCGCCTCGATCGATCTCTGAGAGGCCGATCCGTCTCCGTACGGCGACGGCATACCTGCCAGGCGCTCGTGGACGGCCGCGAGGTCACTCAACACGTCGGCTGCCGCCGAAGTGATGTCCCCGCCTGGCAACACACGCTGGGCGAAGTTTCCGATCACCTCGGGTCGTTCCGTCGAGTTGCGCACGACGATCAGGGGGCGCTTGACGATCGACGCCTCCTCCTGGACGCCCCCCGAATCGGAGATCAATAGCGCCGATTCCGCTTCGAGACCGAGAAACGCCCGGTAGCCGATCGGCTCGACCACCTCGAGGCGGTCGAGCAAGCCACCCAAACCGTGCTCCTCGGCTCGCTTCACCGATCTGGGGTGGAGCGGCAGCACGACCGGCACGTCCAGCCCTGCGAGCTGTTCGAGGATCGTGCGGTAGGTCTCGGGGTTGTCGACGTTCTCGGGGCGATGGAACGTCGACAGCACGAAGCGACCCGGCTCGACCCCGTGTTCCTCACAGAGGGCGATCCGCTCGTCAGGTGTCGGAAGCAGGCTCTCGACTGCCTCGACGATCGTGTTCCCGGTCAGCACGACACGCTCGTCGGCGATCCCCTCTGCGGCGAGGTTCTCGACGTTCACCTGCGTCGGAGCGCAGCACAGGTCGGCGAGATGGTCGGCGACGACACGGTTGTGCTCCTCCGGCATGGCGCGGTCGTGGCTGCGAAGGCCCGCCTCGATGTGCACGAGGTCGACCTCCCTGGCGTTCGCCGCCAGACATCCGGCCATGACCGCATTCGTGTCTCCTTGCACCATGACGGCTCGAGGGTTGTGCTCGGCGAACAGTGCGTCGAGCCGTTTCGTGGCCTCGCCGATCTGGTTCCCTCTCGAGCTCCCACCGACGTCGAGGAAGACGTCGGGTTCGGGGAGCGACAGTTCCTCGAAGAAGGAACCGGACAGCTTGGCGTCGTAGTGCTGACCGGTGTGCACGATCCAGGCGGCATCGCCGAGCAGCTTGATGATCTCCGACAGCTTGATGATCTCCGGTCTGGTTCCGAGCACGACGGCGATGCTCTTGGGGGCGAAATCGAACATGCGCACGAAGGTAGTGGCTGGCTGTCCTCACCACGTCACCGCGCTGACGAGCGGCTGCGCGCCTGCGGGTGTGTCGGTGGGTGTGGTGTGGTGCGCTGCGGGCGCTGCGAGCGCCGCCCTACCTGGGTTGGGTTTGTCCGTTGTGCTGGTGTTGGTCGCGGCTCCGAGCGTGGTTCTCGACGGTCCGGCGGTTGGGTAGGGGCGACCCTCGGGTCGCCCGCGGCTCAGGCCGCTCCAACTCCACGACCCGCCGCAGGCGCGATGCCTACGAAGAGCCGTCGCCCCATCACTCAGCATCTTCGCTACCACGAAGTACGATCTCGTGATGAGAACTCGGCTCATGTTCGTCGGGCTTGTCGCCCTCCTCGTACTCCCCGCCAACGTCGCTCTCGCGGCGTGCGAATTCAGCGGACGCGATGTCGTCATGCCGGGCGTGTTCTCGTCGGAATGGAACTCGACCGCCGACATCGTCGCCTTCAACACCGAAGCCGGATTCCCGGTCACATTCGCCGGCACCTTCCACAACCTCTACGAGGGCGTCGAGAACACCAACTGGATCCTGCAGCGTGTCTGGGAAGCCGGCGCCGTTCCGGTGGCTCACCTCGAGGCGCCGCTTTCCTCGGCCCAGGTGGCCTCGGGCGCGTTCGACGCCGACTTCGAAGCATGGGCGCTCGGCCTGAAGCGCTGGCTCGACGCCGATCCCAGCCATGTTGCGATCGTGGCGCCGCTTCAGGAGATGAACGGCGACTGGGTGCCATGGGGGATGGACCCGCGCAACTACAAGCCCGCGTACCGTCGCATCGTCGAGATGTTCCGGTCGCTCGGGATGGACGAGACCCAGGTCAGGTGGATGTTCGCACCGAACGGTGTCTCCAACTTCCCGTACTCGGCAACCGACTACTGGCCGGGCGGAGACGTCGTGGACATCGTGGGGCTGTCCGCATACAACTTCGGCCATGAGTTCGGTGCGTGGAACACGGTCGACGATGTCCTCTTCGACACGACCGAACAGCTCAAGGCGTTCGCCCGGGACAAGCCGTTCATTATCTCGCAAGTGGGAACCTCGGCGCAGGGCGGCGACCGAGAAGGCTGGCTGACCGAGATGTTCGATTTCGTGGCGCGCGATGCCAACCACGTCGGGTTCATCTACTTCAATTTCGACAAGGAGACTGACTGGACCGTGTGGGATGGCGAGACCGTCGCCCCCGGATGGCTGGCCGCGTTGGAGGACGATCGAGTGGCCTTCGGGTTCCCGCTCGCCGATTGGTTCCGCCCCGGACCGATCCCGTTCAGCCTGAACCCGTCGACCGCCTACCCGCGCCCGTCGGCGTTCTGCGGCGAGGTATCCGTAGCGTCGCCACCGACCTTCAGCGACGTCTCCGACGGCCTCTTCTACAGCGGGCCGATCACCTGGCTGGCGCACGCAGGGCTCGCGACGGGGTTCGAGGACGGCACCTTCCGGCCCGACGCGCCCGTGACCCGGGCAGAAGCGGTCACCCTGTTGTGGCGGCTCGCCTGCGGGCCGACAGACGTGCCCGAGGCGACGTTCGGTGATGTGCAAGCGGGGTGGTACCGCGATGCGGTGTCGTGGGCCGTGGGCATCGAAGCGGTGCGCGGCTACCCCGACGGGAGCTTCCGACCCGACGCACCGCTGACCAGGGGTGAGCTGTCGACGGTGTTGTGGCGACTCAACGACTGCCCGGACGCCACACGGCCACACGACTTCACCGACGTGTTCACCCGGAGCTTCTACGGCGGCGCCGTGCATTGGATGGTCGACCAGCAGGTCGCCACCGGTACCGCCCCTGACAGCTTCGATCCCGACGCCCCGGTCACCCGTGGCGAACTCGCCACCTTCCTCTCCCGTATGCCCCAAGGCTCGAGCTGAGCGTTGAAGGCCAACGCCCAGCAGTCCAAGACACTGCATGTCCCGACTCGGACGGCGTCACGAGGTCACTCCTGAGAGTCTCGAAGACGGTCGGATAGCCGATTGCCGATAGCCGACCGCCAACAGCACTGCGGTCGCCGCCCGGTGGACCCGGGAGAGGAGTGGAGCGACCACCCGGGTACGCTCCACGACGATGATCCGTCTTCTCCTTCGGCCGATCGAGGTCGTCCTGCTCGCGTTGATCGGATACAACCTCGTGATCGCACTGTTCGGATGGAAGAACCGCGGCCCGGCAGCGAAGGCCATCGAACCCGCGTGCCGGTTTCGGGTCGTCGTGCCCGCCCACAACGAGGCTCCTGTGGTTGGCGCGCTGCTCAGCGATCTGGCCGAGGCATCGCGGCGTGTGCCCTCCGAGGTTGTGGTGATCGCCGACCATTGCAGCGACGACACGGCCGACATCGCACGACGAGCGGGTGTCACGGTCGCCGAGCGCAGCGAAGGAGCTGGCGGCAAGGGAGCCGCGCTCGCCTGGTATCTCGATGGTGCGCCACTCGCCGACGAAGAAGCGCTGGTCGTCCTCGACGCCGACAATCGCGTACCGGAAGACCTGTTGGAGCGATTCAACGACGAGCTCGTCGCCGGCAACACCGTCCTCCAGGCATATCTCGACGTGTCCAATCCCGATGCATCCCCCGTCGCCACCGCCTCCGCCCTCAGCTACTGGGCGTCCAATCGGATGGTTCAGCTCGCCCGCCGGAACCTCGGATGGACCGCCGACCTCGGTGGGACCGGCATGTGCATCACCCAACAGGCACTCGAATCGGTCGGCGGGTTCGGGACCTCGTTCGCAGAGGACCAGCAACTCGGTGTCAAGCTGTTCGAGGCGGGCCACACGGTCACGTGGCTCCACGACGTCCGGATTCTCGACGAGAAGCCCACGGACGCGGGTGTCGCCATTCGGCAGCGCTCTCGCTGGGCGTCAGGGAGATCACAGGTTGCGAGGGAGCATGTGCTCCCACTCCTCGCAACCGGAACGCCGTCGGCGATCGACCTCGCCATCCGGCTCGTTCAACCCTCCCGCATGGGCGTAGCGGTGCTCTCCGCCGCCCTGGCGGGCGCATCTGCGCTCGGTGCCCCAACGGTGGGCTTCGCAGCGTGGAGCCTGGCTGCCGTCATTCAGGTGACCGCTCCGATCGGGTTTCTGTGGCGAGAAGGGGTCGAACGGCGCTATCTCCTCAAGTACCCGGTGCTGACCGTGCTCCCGCTGTTGAAGCTGCCGGCTCGGCTGCTCCGCCAGCGTGGCTGGTATCACACCCCTCACTCGGGCTGAGTGTTCGCCCGGACCTCTGAGCGGACCGTCCGAGGTCGCCGGAGCAGACCGCGGAGCAGACCGAAGCCGTACGAGATGTGCATGATCGCCGCCGCCACCACGACACCGAGGTCGAAGCGCATGGCGACGAGCAGCGTTCCCAACCAGAGAACGAGCAACAGCGCGAGTGGCCACCAAGACAGCGGGGCGACGGCGAGTCCAGCGAGCATCCCCACGATCAGCCCGAGCGGAGCGAGCGGGCGAAGTGACGGCAACTCGCCATTCACGAGGAGCATGTCTGCTTTCCCCAGTCCGTACCGATAGAACTGCCGCCACAACGCAGTTGGAGTCTCCCGTGGCGTGTATTCGGAACGGATCTCCGGATCCAACAGGACCGAACGTCCCTGGCTGCGCCAGCGGAAGTAGAGGTCCGCGTCCTCGGCGACCCGTGAGGGCAGGGTCCTCATGCCCCCGATCGACAGGAAGTCGTCTCGTCGAAACGCCCCGAGGTAGACGGTGTCGACGAATCCTGCGTCGGCGCCCGAGTGAAACCTCGCTGGGCCGACGCCGAGCGGGTGTGTCATCGCACGGCCGACCGAACGGGAGAATCCGACTCCATCGACCGGTCGAAGCGGGCCCCCGACCGCCACTGCCTCGGTCGAAGCCAGTGACTCCACCGAGCGACTGATGTAGTCGGGGGCGTATGTCGTGTGGGCGTCGGCCCGGATCAGGACTTCGGCGGCTGTGGCGTGGGCCGCTCGCCACAGACCCACCGACTGGACGCGGTCTGGGTTGTCGATCACCCGGACTGCCGGCCAGCGGTCCTGCCACTCCCGCAACCGATCGACCGTGCCGTCGGTCGAGCCACCGTCGGCGACGATCACCTCGACCGCCCCCTCGTAGTCCTGGCGGTGGATGGAACCCAGGCAGGCATCGATGGCGTCATATTCGTCGAGGACGGGCAGAATGACACACACCGAGGGGAGAGACACGACGGCAACGGTACCTCGAAGGCGTCGATGGCTGTGGAAAACCCGTTTCGGCCCGTAACAGCGGGCCTTTTCGGGCGTCTTGTCTCTGTGCAACCATCATGAAACGACACGACGAATCCATCTCAGATCGTCTCCGCCGGATGGCTGCCACCGACGAACTCACGGTGGGGCGCGGGCGGGCCGAACAGATCGCAGGACGGGCACTCGCCCGAGTCGAGGCGCGCCCACATCGCCGCGCCCGCCTGGTTGCGGCGATCGTCTCCGGCTCGGCCTTTGCGATCGTGAGTGTGACAGGTGTCGGAGCCATCGCCGATCAGGCGGTCCCCGGAGACTCCTTGTACGCGGTGGATCGGGCCTACGAGTCGATCAGTCGGGTCATCGGACGAGATGCAGACCGGACCCAAGAACGTATCGAAGAGGCGATCGCCCTCGTCCAGCGTGGCGATCGGGTGGCGGCAGCGAATCACGTGAATACGGAACTCGGCCGGCGGATACCGGTGATCGAGTTGCCCGACACCGGCATCGCAGAGAACCCGGTCGAAACGACTCTTGTCAATCCAGACGTGGGCCCGGATGCCGGGGTCGCCACCGCCTCTATCGATGCCGTGCCGACAACGACCCCTGACGTGGGGTCTGCGCCGGCGGATGAAGTCCCGGCGGTCGAAGCCGAATCCGATGGGGATGACGGCGATCCGTTCCTCCTGGCACTCGAGAACGCCCTCCGCGCCACGCAGGCGGCGGCCGGGACCGACGATGAACTCATCGCTGCCGAGGCAGACGCAGCCGTTCGATCAGTGGTCAAGCTCGCAGCGGGTGCGAGCGAAGAAGACTCCGGAGCGATTGCGGAACAAGTGGCGCCCGGAGCGCTGTCGGTGGCCGAAACGACGACGACCACGACGACCCGGGTCCGGGGCGACGGCCAGACCGCGCCGGGCAACAACACATCCACCACGACAACGACTAGCGTTCCAGATGACTCGGAGGAAGTGCCTCCGGGCGACGGCGAGACCGCTGGAGACGACTCAGGTGGTAGCCAGGAAGGCTCAGGAAGCGCAGGAGAGCCCGGAGACGCAGGCGACGAATCGCCCGGCCCCGTCATCCTCCCGATTCCTTGAACAAACCCGACCCCGCACTCATGGTCGCGCCACGTCCGCCGAGCGCGTCGAGGCGTGGCGACGGTGGCCGCCAGACGTCGTCGCCGTCGAGGCTGCCCAGGTGGGTGACACGGCAGTTCTGGCACTGATCTCCACTGCGGCGGTCCCGAAGCTCGTGGCGTTCTACCGCAACCAGGGGCTGCGGCACTTCGACGCCGAGGACATGGCAGCCGACGCCTGTGAAGCCGTGATCAGGACGCTGCCGAAGCTGCGCGACCCCCGCAAGTTCGAGGCCTGGTTCTGGCGGATCGCCCGTTCGAAGCTGTACGACCACTTCCGCAGGAAACAGCGGCCGACGCTGCCGGGTGAGCGGGAGGCGGCGATGGACGATCCGACCGAAGCCCTCGTGATCGCCGACGATCACCGCGAGGTTCGGGAGGCATACCAGATGCTCAAGCCCCGCGATCGTGAGCTGCTCTGGATGCGTGATGTCGCCGGCCTGTCCTACGGCGAGATCGCCGGCCGATTCTCGGCGAAAGAAGGCGCCATCCGCATCGGCGTCATGCGTGCCCGCCAACGCCTCGAACTCGCCCTCGAGGAAGTCTCCGACGGTTAGGGCCGCGACCCACTGGTCACCCGACTTGCATCCCAGTGGACTCGTGGAGCCACCGCATGCGCGGCGTGGATTCGAGGCGCGGCGGCGTGTTCGCTGGTGTACTTCTGTTCTTTGGACAGCGTTCACCCCTAGTTGATCGTGATGAGATCAGAACCGTGGGGTTTCGCACTGTCCAAAGAACGTCGACTGGTCGACCACCGCCTCGACGAGTGCTGCCGCCGCGTCTTTGGGTGCTCGACCGTCGTTCTTGTCAGTCGGTGACGTCCGGGGGCCCGGCGTCGGGGACCACGTCCGGCGCGACCGCCCCTCCCGACAAGAACTCCTTCAGGAACGGAGGCGTGAGACGCGAAGCGTGCAGCGCCTACGGCTCGACCCCAAGCGACCTCGCCACGAACGACGCCATCTGGTCTCGCAGCACCTGGTCGTCGGGGCAGTAGCGGAGGGGGTCGGGGAAACACCCGGCCGTGATGCCCTGGGCGAGCAGCGTCTCGGAGGAGTTCGCATACCAGGTTGTCGTCGGGACGTCTTCGAACGCCCCGGATGCGGTGACGACGTCGGCCGGATCGACGAACGCCCTTGTGAGGAAGGCCGCCATTTCGGCTCTGGTCACGATCGAGTTCGGTCGGTAGGTGCCGTCGTCGTAACCGAGCGTGATCCCGAGTGCCGCCAACCGTTCGACAGACTGCGAGTACCAGGCGTCCGCCGAGACGTCCGGAAAACGGTCCTCATGGGGCGCCGTCGCAACGTCCTCACCGAGTGCACGGATGATGAAAGCGGCCATCTCGGCCCGCGTGACCGGAGCGCTCGGGCAGTACCGGTCGTTGTCGGGTGGATTGCATCCGAGAGTGATCCCGAGCTCGGCGATGGCCTCGATGTTCGGTTCGTGGAAGTTGCCGTCGTCGTCGATGAATCTGCCAGATTCCTGGCGCGCCACCCGGACGGTGAACGACACCTGGTCGGCTGCGACGATCGACACGGCGAAGGGCCCGATCTGCACGGCGTCGTCGAGTCCGATCACGTGCGCCGAGCCGCCACCTTCGACCGCCGGCTCGGGCGTGATCCGTGTGAGTGTTGCGAAACATGGCCAGGTGGAGGGGAACCCCTGAGGGATGACGCACGCCGAATCCCTTCGCTGGTCGATCTTGTGCACCGCCACCCCTGCGAACGGCAGACCGGCATCGAACGCCACCCGACGCCTGGTCTCGAGCGTGTAGAAGACACCGGGCCCGGAACCAGGGATCACGACCATGCCGATCCCCGGCTGGCCGATCATCGAGATGCGGTAGTTCGAGACACCCGACTCGTGGATCCGAACGTCTTGAGGGCTCAGCCATCCCGCTTCGTAGCGGTGATAGGCGAGTGTGCCGATCGGTGGCCCGCTGACCGACCCGCCGCTCAGCATGTCCACGTCGTTGTCGTAGCGGTCGAGCACGTTGGTGTCCGGATCGAAGGTGAGGCCCGTGTACGAGTGAGCCCAGTTCTGTGCATGGCCGATCTCGTGGGCCACGGTGATGAACTGGGGTTCGCTGAACCCGTCGACCAGCGTCACAGAAGCTGCGCCGACAACCGCACGCCTCGAATTGCCGGGGAACAACTCGGTGCATCCGGTGAAGGGATCTTCGGGACATACGCCGCCGAACGTGCCGTAGCCGCCGTCGAATCCCACGTTGACGACGATCAGCGCCCCGTTGGGCGATGAGTTCGATGCGGTTGCGACGGCATCACCACACCCGGGAGCGAAGGCCCGTTCCTGCTCGAACTCCTCCTGGTCGATCACGTCGGTCGATTCGACAACGCCGCCGGCGACGAACACCGGCGTGTATGCGCCCTCTGACAGCCACTGGAAGTATGGGGTGATCTCGGCGTTCACGGTGTCGGTGACAGTCACCGGATCGAGCGTCAGGTCTCCATTGGCGACCTCGCAGACCCAGACTTCCCACGTGTCCGTGCCCGACGAGTAGACCTGCTGCGCGGTGTCGATGAACGGGACCAGCCCGAGCGGGTCGGCGGCATACGGGTCACCGGCGGCATCGGCTGGGCCCACCGCGAGAAGCGTCGTGAGCAGGAGGCTCACACCCAGGATGACCGATTGCCGCATCGAGATCACAGGCTACTCGGCGCCCCACCTAGCCTGGCGGGCGATCGGACGGTGGCCTGTGCACGCACGAAGCACGATAGATCGAATCTTCCTCGCCATGGTTGCAGTGCTGCCGCTGCACACCGTGTTCCTCTCTGCGTGGATCTCATGGAAGCCGTTCCTGATCCTCTTGGTCGCGATCATCGCCGCAGACATCGCTGGTGCCGTTCGTGACCGACTCTGGCCGTATCACCGCAACGCGTCTCTAGCGCTGCTCGCATTCGGGTTGGTGCTGTTGATCGGCTACCCGGCGGCGCCATTTCGCGAGCGGTTCTTCCAACTCGGCCTGGCGATCGCCGTAGGTGCGATGGTCATGCTCGTGACCGAACGCCGTCTCAGGCGGACTGGTCTGATCGACGACATGCTGACGGTGGTCTTCTGGACCGGTGCAGTGATCGGCGTCACCGCGGTGGTGTTCTCGCTGGTGAACTTCGGTGTGTTCGGTGCCGGGGCCGTGAATACCATCAACGATCTCCCCGGGGTCTTCCGGACGTCGAAACCGGCCTACCTGGAGTCCGGCTTCATCGCGCTCACCAACTGGCACCAGGATCCCGGCTACGGAGCTGCCTGGTCCGTGCTGTGGGCCGTACTTGCACTGGTCGCAGCGGCGCGTCGTCCGAGGGTCGGGCTCGGCATCGAGGGAGCCGTGATCGGAGGGCTCGCATTCGCAGTGCTGATGGCGTTCAGCCGCACGGGCTGGCTGGCGTTGCCGCTCGGGCTCTCCCTCGTGGGAGTGTCGATGGTCCGGGCGGGTTGGGTCGACGTCGGGTGGATCACGAAGCGCCTGGCGGTTGCCGCGGCGGTTGCGGTCGCGTTGACCGCCGTCATGTTCGTTGTGGATCCCCCGGAGGTCGCCGGAGACGTGGATCTCCAGTTCGCGTTCCGGCTCAGCCAGGGGTGGGACCTCCTCGCCGACATCACCGGCCTGTTCGAACGCTCCGACGTGGCGTTCGGAGACCGGTTCGAGCCCTCCGAGGAGCGCGCGGACGTGTGGCCCGAGTACTGGGAGATGTTCACGTCGAACCCGATCCTCGGCGTCGGGCTGGGTGTCGGCTGGTTGACGAACTCGATCCTCCAGGAGCCGCACAACCTGGTGCTCGAGCTGCTGGCGGAGACCGGGCTGGTCGGATTCTTCGCCTTCGTGGTCCTGCTGGTGGTGATCATTCGCTCGGGTGGTGGCGCCGTCGCCGGCGCACTCCTCGCCGTGACGTTCCTCCCGGCGATGACCCAAACGGTGCTGTTCGAGCCCACGTGGTGGTTCGCTGCAGGCATATACCTGTCGTGCGCGCTGTCCGGTGCCGTAACAGCGGAGGGGCAGCCTCGTCTTTCCTCCCAGACGCCGAAAGGCGCATGACTTCGCGGGCGGAGTGCTCCGAAGGAAGGTTGTACATGCGGGGGAAAAACAATGACCGGGTGAACCGGCTGCGGCTGATCGGCGTGCCGATCGCAGTTCTGGCGGTGCTGACCATTTCGGAGGTCTCGCTCGATCCGGTTCGATACCCGGCCGTGACCGGCGAACGAGTGCTGGAAGCCGGCGCCGAGAGCGCGCTGCAGCGGTCGGATGCCATCGAATTGACCACGACCGCCGTCGGGCTGTCTTGGCCTCACGGCGGGAGCGGGGATGCCGCAGTCAGGGTCAGTGATGACGGCTCGACCTGGGGCCCGTGGGTCCCGATCCACGCCGACGACCACGGTCCCGATCGGGATGCCGGTGAAGGTGATCAGACCGTCGCGTCCGAAGCCGTTTACACGGGCGGGTCGTCCTGGATCCAGGTCCAATGGGAGGGAGCCGGCGAGCCGGCGCTCCAGTTCGTCGACACGACCGGCTCACAACTGAGTCTTGGCGACCGGATCACCGCGCAGGTCGAGCGAATCGGCTGGTCGTCGGATGCACGGGTGCTCGCCACTCCGGACCAGCCCGCGATCCAGCCTCGATCGGCCTGGGGCGGCCAGGACTGCGTGGGCGAGGACGTCGAGTACAGCACTCGAACACGAGTCGAAGTGCTCTTCGTGCACCACACCATTCATTCGGCCAACGCCAACGCCTACCAACCGAGTGACGTGCCCGAACTCCTGTACGCGATCTGTTCGTATCACGTCGGGGTGCGAGGTTGGAACGACATCGGATACAACACGTTGATCGACTCATTCGGCACGATCTGGGAGGGTCGAGGCGGCGGCGTGGACCAACCGGTTCGCGGAGCGCACGCCGCAGGCTTCAACTCGACGTCTGTGGGAGTGGCGTTCATCGGCGATCACAATGTCGCTCCGCCCACTGCGGCCGCACAGGACGCGTTCGTGGCGTACGGTGCTTGGCGCCTGGACGTGGCCCACGTCGACCCTCGATCCACTCCGGTCGTCGTCTCCCGCGATTCGCCTACCTATCCCGACGGTGTTGCCGTGCCGCTGCGAGCGATCTCCGGTCATCGTGACGTCGGCACGACCGGTTGCCCGGGCAGCATCGGCTACAACCTGCTCGGAGCACTGACCGAGCGGATCGCCCAGGTCCCCGGTGAACGCGTCTACGGGGGCTGGCCGACCGTCGATCCGGTGCCGGGCAATCGCGTCCAGGGCTACGAGCCCACCAGCTTCGACTTTGCGACGACGTCGGAGTCGAACTGGCTGTTCGAGTTGCGCTCGCCGACCGGCGACCTCCTCGTCGCAGACAGCGGAACGGGAGCCGCCGGTTCCGTGCCGTGGCAGCCCGACACCACGCTCGAATGGGGAACCTACATCGCGACTGTGCTGTCGGCTCCCACCAATGGCGCACCCCCTCCGCGCCCGGCTCGTTTCGAGTTCGTGCTCGGCGATTTCAGCCCGCCGTTCTTCGACGACGAGCAGTCTCCCCACGAGGCGTCGATCGAGCACGTCGCAGCCGTTGGGCTCACCGCCGGATGCGCCGATCTGCAGTTCTGTCCTCTCGCAAACGTCGAGCGGTGGCAGATGGCGCTGTTCCTCACTCGACTGTGGGCGTTGGCCGGCATGGAGCCCCTGACACCGGACCAGCCGGTATTCACCGACATCGAGCAGTACCCGGAGCAGACACGTCGGGCGATCGAGGAGCTCGCAGCGCTTGGGATCACGACCGGCGTCGCCGCCGACCGGTTCGATCCCGGAGGGCTCGTGTCCAGATGGGAGATGGCGCTGTTCCTCGATCGCACGCTGACGCTGCTCGGTGCCGATGTGCCAGAGGTCGATACCACGTTCGAGGACATCAGCGGATCGCCGGCCGAGGTGGTCGATGCGATCACCCGTATCGCTGCACTCGGCATCACGACGGGAACGACGCCACAGACGTTCGAACCCGATGCACCCATCACACGTGAACAGATGGCAACGTTTCTTTCGCGGACCGTGGCTACCCTGATCGGAGAAAGCGCCTCCCCATGACCCTCACCGACACCTCACATCTTCGCCGCGCCGTCATCTTCGTCGCGCTCGCCCTACTGGCCACGCTGCTGCCGGTGGGCGCCTCTGCTCAGACCAACGACGACACGTATGTCATCAACGGCTCCGGCTGGGGTCATGGTGTCGGGATGAGCCAGTACGGAGCGCGCGCCCTCGCCGCGTCGGGTCGTTCGGCATCCGAAATCATCCAGTACTACTACACGGGCGTGACCTTGCAGGACGTGTCCAGCGTTCTCGGAGCCAACAGCTGGATCGTCACCGATCCGGATCCCCTCTGGATCGGGCTCTCCCAGAACCGGACGTCGCTGCAGTTCCACATGCACAACGGGGCCGCCGGCCTGTGCAAAGCGAACGACGGGGAGGGTACATGCCCCACCCAGACGGCGAACGCCGACGAGAACTGGGAGTTCCGGGCCCTCGGTGGCGGAGCGTGTCAGTTCTTCCTCGAAGGCACGGCGGTCGGGAATCCGGGAACCTGTCGAGCGACGATCGAGTGGGACAACGCGACGGGCGCCTCGGTCCATCTCCCAGAACTGTCCCGCGAGTACGCGCGAGGCACCCTGAGGATCCGTCCGGCCGGCGCCGGGTTCCACGTCTCACTCGAGATCGGCATCGAGGACTACGTCTACGGCATCGGTGAGGTGCCCTCGAGTTGGCCGACCGCCTCGCTCCAGGCACAGGCGATCGCAGCACGCACGTACGGCGTTCGTCAGGCGCTGCGATGGGGCGATGCCGGCGAGGGGGGAGATGCGCTCGACTCGGGTCGCAAAGCGCAATGCTGGTGTCAGCTCGTCTCCACCGTCGCGGATCAGAACTACGTCGGATTGGCGAAGGAGACCGAGCTCTTCGGGAGCAACTGGGTCGCAGCCGTGCAAGCGACTGCGGGAACCGTGATCACCCACCCGTCGGCGTCGCAACAGAGCGTGATCGTGGCGTACTACTCGTCTTCCTCGGGCGGTCACACCGACGACAACGCCAGCGGACTCGGCGCATCCGAGTCGGCGCCCTACCTCAGGGGCGTGCCGGACCCGTGGTCCAAGGACCCGCTTGCCAACAACCCGTTCGACGCGTGGACGGTGTCGGTGACGGGTTCGGAGATCGCATCGGCCATCGGCCTCGACACCGTCACCGGGGTTGCCGTCACGGGGAACAACCCGTCGGGCTCAGTCGCCGAGGTGACGATCTCGGGCACGCTCAACGGGGCGCCTATCACGATCACCCGCTCAGGCCGCAGTTTCCGCTCCGCTCTTGGCATGCGATCACACACGTACACCATCGATGCACCCGCCGGCTCCGGTGTCGTGATCCCCGATCGGCCGTGCGAGCAGCCGGTTCCGACGGCCGGGCTCACCGATGTCGATCCGGGAGGAACGCACGGCCCGGACATCGACTGCATGGTCTACTTCGGCATCATGCCGCCTGTCACCGCCAACCTCTTCGACCCGACCGGACCTATCGCTCGCTGGCAGATGGCGCAGTATCTCATCAGGGAGGCAGAGCTCATCGGCGTGGACATTCCTGCCGTCGGTGATCAGGGGTTCACCGACATCGCGGGTCTCCCTCAGGACGTGGTCGCCGACATCAACAGCCTGAAGGCGTTGGGCATCACCACCGGGGTCAGCGCAACCCAGTTCGATCCCAACGGCACCATTCCTCGCTGGCAGATGGCGCTGTTCCTCACTCGCGTTCACACCAGCGCCGGCTACCTCCTCCCGACGGGCTCGTCACCGTTCGCCGACCTTGGGGGGCTCAGCGGGGAGGCAGTCGGTGCCATCCAGGGCCTCGTGAAGCTACAGGTGACGAACGGCACGAGTGCAACCACGTTCAGCCCATACACCGACGTGACACGCGAACAGATGGCATCATTCCTGGCGCGCCTGTTGAGAGCGGACACGTGACATCGCTCCAGTCGTGAGGCTCCGTGACCGATGACAACGCCATGCTCGAGACCGTCGACAGTGAACAGGCGGACCTGACTCCTCCCCGCGGGTTCCGCGCCCCTGGAACATCGATGCTGCTCGCAGGCACCTTCTTCGGTGCCGTCGCTGCGTATCTCTTCCAGGCATTCGGCAACCGAACGCTCGGCGAGGCGGCCTTCGCTCCGATCGCCCAGCTCTGGACGGTCTTCTTCATCTTGGTGACGGTTGCGCTGATCCCGCTCGAGCAATACGTCACGCGAGAAGCGAGCAGGGGTCGCCGCGTGCTGCGTGACGACATCAAGGTGATTGCGGTGACAGCGCTCGGGACGGCGACAGTCGGCGGCGTCGTGGCGCTGGTGTTCCTCGACTCCCTCTTCGCCGGAGACGGTCTCTTCGTCCTCTTCCTCTTCCTGCTTCCGATCGGGTACGCAACGCTGACGGTGGGGAAGGGCGTCCTGGCGGGACACCGCCGCTTCGGGCTGATGGGATGGGTCCTCTTCTGGGAGGGCGCCGTCCGCCTGCTCGCCGCGCTCGTCTTGATCGCCATTGCCACAGGCGCTCGATCGTTGGCCTGGGCGATGGTGCTCGCGCCGTTCGCTGCGCTTGCCACTCGATACTGGCGGTTCGACACCGAGACCGCCGTGGTGGAAACGACGAAGGCGTCGGGCTTCCTCGGCGCCTATGTCGCCGGCAGCGGCGCCTCTCAGCTCCTGCTTGCGGGCGCACCGCTGGCAATTGCGATGCTCGGTGGGCCGCCGGAGCTGGTGAGCACGGTGTTCCTCACCTTCACGCTGTTCCGCGGCCCGCTCACCTTGATCTACTCGCTTCAGGGGCGGATTCTGCCGTTCCTGGTCAAGATCGCCGAGGACGGCGGCGGCTTCCGCACGATCACGACACGCATCGTCGGGGGAGGACTGGCCTTGGCAGCCCTCGGCGGTCTCGTCGGGTGGCTCATCGGGCCCGAGGTGGTCGATGTGCTGTTCCACGCCACACCGGATCGCCTGGTGGCCGCCCTGGCCGCCGCCGGGGTCGTGGCTGCGTCGACCACGCAGGTCTCCGGCCAGGTGCTCGTCGCCCTAGGCGGAACGGGCCGATTGGCGACCGCTTGGGTTTCCGGTCTGCTGGCAGCCCTGGTCGTCTTGCCGCTGGTGGGGCTCACCCCCGATCGCTCGGTCGCCGTGGCATTCCTGAGCGGCGAGCTCGTTGCCCTGACGGTCGCTGCGTGGATGTCTGTTCGCTCTGCGTGAGCTAACCAACCCGCTTGCGCAGTCGAAGCCAGATGGCGTGCTCACGCCGAAGCGCTGGAGGGAGCCGCTTGACGAGGTGCGGGGGGAGCAGCGGCACCGGATGAGCAACCGTCACTCGGGCCCCGTCGAACGCTGCCAGACCGGACTGCACCAGCATGTGCAGGTAGATGGGATAGGTGACGGTCTGCTTGCGTTGACCTGCGCGGATCGTCCGCAGGAGGTCCGCCACGGCGCCGGGCCCGATCGCCGCCACCCAGAAGCGCCGGATGTAGACCGAGTCGGACTTCATCCCGTCGGGTGGGCCGGCCATCAGCTTGACCTTGATCTCGGGACGGACCCGAATGGTGGGGACGATCTCAGCCTCCGGGGTCGAGGGTGGAGAGGTGTTACGGGAGGCCCCGGAGGCTGATGTCGTCATGTCTTGAGTTATACCAAAGAGCGTTAACTATCGTCAAGTAGCTTGCGTCCGTGCACGGGTTGCGGTTTCGGTGGGGTGCGTGTGTTCTTGGGTCGGGCGCGTCTCCAGCGGGCCGAGGTGAGCTCATCGAGTCGATGTCGGCTCCTGACCCAAGAACGGTCCTCCACTCACGCCTGGCTGGAGTCGCTGCCGCTGCGTTCCTCACAGGGTGCCCTCTGTTCTCGTGTCGTCACCGACCTCGTGCCTGGAAGGTCTCGATGTGGCGCCACGCGCGGTGTGGCTTTGCTGGGGTATCGGGCGCGGGTTGCGGTTTCGGTGGGGTGCGTGTGTTCTTGGGTCAGGCGTGGTCACGGGCTTTCGTGTGAGGAGCGGTCGATCGGGGTGCGGTCCTGACCCAAGAACGGTCCTCCACTCACGCCTGGTTGGAGTCGCTGCCGCCGCGGTCCTCCCTGGGTGCCCTCTGTTCTTGGGTCGTCACCAAACTCAGCGACGCGAAGGGCTCAGGGCGCCGCGTCAACTCTGCCGACCCAAGAACATCGGTAGGAGCGGCGACCCGACTCCAACGGAGACGGGAGACGGGAGACGTGAGACGTGAGACGTGAGACGTGAGACGTGAGACGTGAGACGTGAGACGTGAGACGTGAGACGTGAGACGTGAGACGTGAGACGTGAGACGTGAGACGTGAGACGTGAGACGGCTAGCGACTCACGAACAGGGTGATGCTGGCTCCAGAGCCGACGGTCGAGCCGGGGGCGGGGTTCATGCCGATCACGACACCGGGGCGACCTTGTCCCTCGACCTGTTGAACCGAGACGTTGAGCGTCGCCTGGGCGTCGTCGGCGAGAAGCTGGATGTTGAACAGGGCGTCGGCCTCGGTCATGCCGATCAGACGCTGTGGCAATGTCACCGTCGGCACGACGCCGGTCGACACGTTCATGTACACGGTGACACCCTGCTCGACGGTGGCTCCGGCCGCGACGCTCTGGCCGAGCACCGTGCCTGCGGGAGACAGCGAGTTGAACGGGACTTCCGACGGGATGAGGTTTGCCTGGCTGAGGGCCGCTTTTGCGCTCTCGACGTCGAGTCCGACGACGCTGGGCACCTGCGTGGTGGGGATCTCGAAGTACACCTTCAGGTCCTCTTCGGGAAGGTCGGGGAACACACCGGGGTCCTCGTCGGCGAGGAGCACCTTCATGTACTCGGCCCAGATCGGGGCGGCGACCGTACCTCCGAAGACGCGGGAATACGTCTCGCCGTTGATCGTCACGTTCCGGAGCGGCTCCAGCACTCCCGGATATCCGGTCCAGACGGCGGTCGAGTAGTTCGGGGTGAACCCGACGAACCACGCATCCGTGAAGTTCTGCGTCGTTCCGGTCTTGCCTCCCTGCGGAACCCCGATGTTGGCCCTCGGGGCGGTGCCTGCACCGGTCGGGACGTCGAGCAGGGGAGCGCGGGCTGCGGCGAAGATCGCCGGGTCGGCGACCTGGGTCTGGCGGGGTTCTCGCTCGTAGATGACCTCGCCGTCTGCGTCGAAGATCGTCGCGACGAGGTAGTTCTCTGCATGGAGTCCGTTGGTGGCGAAATTCGTGAAGGCCGAGGCCATCTCCAGCGGGCTCACCTCAGAGGTTCCAAGCGTGATGGAGGGAACGGGTCGCAGCGGTGACGTGATGCCCATGCGCTCGGCCATCGAGACGATGCTCTCGGGGCCGATCTTGAGGGCGAGCGCGGCGTAGACGGTGTTGACCGAGTTGGTGGTGGCCTGGGCGAGCGTGATCCGGCCGTAGCCGGCTCCGGCGTTCGAGACCGTCCAGGTGTTGCCCTCGGCTGAGCATCGATAGGGGCACTCGAACGTCTGTGGGGACGCCCCGTTCCAGCGACTCGCCAGGCTCTCGCCCTGCTCGAGCGCAGCCGCCAGGGAGATCGGCTTCATCGTTGAACCCGGGTTGCGCTGTCCCTGCACGGCGAAATCGAACTGGTTGAAATCGAACGGCACGGCGGATGCCATCGTGATCACGGCGCCAGTGTGGTTGTCCACGGTTGCCAGAGCACCGGTCGGGGCACAGGTGTGTGACGTCGCGTACACCTCGAGGAACTCGAGCGAGTTGACGTTTCGATCCGGGAACAGCTCCTGGCAGGCCTCGAAGTTGTTGTCAGGGATCGTGAACCAGGTCTGGAGGATGTCGTTGGCGGCGAGTTGGGCGGGAAGGTCGATCGTCGTCTCGATCCGCAGTCCACCGCCTCCTGCGCACCCCTCGTCGTCCGCCGGGCAGCCGAAGATCGCCTTCTTGCGATCCTCCCGCGTCTCACCGAGGAAGGCGAACTCCGGATCGTCGAGCATCTGTCGCTTCACCTCGGCAACGACGTGATCGGCGTGACCGGTGATCGAGGTCCGGGGGGCGATCACCATCGGTTCCTTGAGCGCCCGGGCACCCTCCTCAGGGGTGATCCATCCCTCTTCTTCCATGTTGCGGATGACCCTGTTCCGGCGGTCCAGAACCAGGTCGGGGTTGCGCCGTGGATTGAAGACCGACGGGTTTCGGATGGTGACCGAGATCGTGGCCGCCTCGGCGATCGTGATGTCGGAGAGCTCCTTCTGGAAGTACTGCTCCGCTGCTGCATTCACCCCGTAGGCGTTGGACCCGAAGAAGGCGGAATTGAGATAGAACTCGAGGATCTGATCCTTGGTGAATCTGCGTTCGAGCTCCGCTGCGAGGAGCGCCTCGTTCGCCTTGCGCTTGAACGAGATCTCGTCGCCGACGAACAGGTTCTTCACCAACTGCTGGGTGATCGTGGAACCACCGCGAGTCGTGTCGGAGAGGATGTTGTCGACTGCTGCGGAGAAGATCGCGCGGAAGTCGACGCCATCGTGCTCGTAGAAGTCCTCGTCCTCAGCGGCGAGCACGGCATTGATCATCGTGTCGGGGATCTCGTCGATCGAGAGCGGCTCGGAGATGCGGCCGTCGTGGAGCTCGGCGAGCAACTCTCCGCCGCTGGCATAGATCCGGCTGACTCGGCTCAGATCCGGGAACGTCAGCGGAACGGTGTCGGTGTCCATGATCCACTCGTCCTGGAGGTCGCTGAAGGTGCCGTAGGCGGCGTTGGCTCCCATGAACGAGAACAGCCCGATCCAGGTGGATGCGAGGAGTGAGATCACGAGAAGCCCTGCGAATGCCGGGAACCAGCGACCGCTGCGCTCGCGACGCTCGATTTCGTGGATGAGGGATCTGCGGGCCATGGATGTTCGACGTTCCGTGAGTGGCGGGAGGTTCCGTGGGTCCGATCGGTGTCGGTCTCGGCAGGGGAGCGGCACGGTGGTGGGTACGCTTCCCCCAGACACCGAGAGGTTACCCGATCGTGAGCGATAACCGACGAACCAGCTCCGACATCGAGATCGACGTCGTCTACGACCACCCCGCCGACTTCGATCGGATCGGGGTACCCGGCAGCTATCCGTACACACGAGGGATCTATCCCACGATGTACCGGGGCAGGCCATGGACCATGCGCCAATACGCAGGCTTCGGGACCGCCGAAGAGACGAACGCTCGTTTTCGATCACTCCTGGCCGCCGGACAGACTGGACTCTCGGTGGCGTTCGACCTTCCCACCCAGATGGGTCTCGACTCCGATGCCGACCTCGCCGCCGGTGAGGTCGGCAAGGTGGGTGTCGCCATCGACTCGATCGACGACATGCGGAGGCTGTTCTCCGAGATCCCCCTCGCCGACGTGTCGACGTCTATGACGATCAATTCGACCGGTGCGATTCTCCTGCTCCTGTATCAACTGGTCGCCGAAGAGCAGGGGGTGGATTCCTCCCAGATCAGGGGAACGATCCAGAACGACATCCTCAAGGAGTACGTCGCCAGGGGTACCTACATCTATCCGCCGGCACCGTCGATGCGCCTCGTCACCGACGTGTTCGAATACGCCGCCGAGGTGCTCCCGAACTTCAACACGATCTCCATCTCCGGTTACCACATCCGCGAGGCGGGCGCGACTGCCGCACAGGAACTCGCGTTCACGATCGCCAATGGCATCGCCTACGTCCGGGCGGCGACCGAAGCGGGCCTCGATCCCGACACCTTCGCCCCTCGACTCTCCTTCTTCTGGAACGCTCACAACCACTTCTTCGAGGAGGTCGCCAAGTTCAGGGCCGCCCGCCGGATGTGGGCCAGATTGATGCGCGATGTCGTCGGGGCACGAGATCCGAAGTCCCACGTGATGCGATTCCACACCCAGACCGCAGGGTCGACGCTCACTGCTCAGCAGCCGCTCAACAACATCGTCAGAACGACCGTGCAGGCCATGTCGGCGGTTCTGGGAGGAACCCAGTCGCTCCACACCAACTCCTATGACGAGGCGCTGGGGCTGCCGACCGACGAATCCGCGACCATCGCACTCCGAACCCAGCAGATCCTCGCGAACGAGTCCGGGATGACCGACACGGTCGACCCCTTCGCGGGCTCGTACTTCATCGAGGCCCTCACCGACGAACTCGAGGTGAAGGCCACCGAGCTGTTCGACCGGGTCGAGCACCTCGGCGGTGCCGTGCGGGCGATCGAGGAGGGGTTCATGCAGCATGCGATCGAGGACGCTGCCTATGCCGAGGCGAGAGGTCAGGAATCCGGCGAAAGCGTCGTCGTCGGTGTCAACAAGTACGCACTGGACACCGAGCCTCCGATTCCCGTCCTGTCGGTCGATCCGGCGCTGGAGCGATCGCAGGTCGACCGGCTCCGAACCTGGCGATCGTCACGTGACGAAGATGCCGTCGTTTCGTCTCTCGACCGGATCGAGGCAGCTGCGCACGGCTCGGACAATCTCCTCCCGCTGATGAAGGACGCGCTGTCGATCGGGGCGACGGTGGGCGAGGTCTCCGATGCACTTCGCCGAGTGTTCGGGGTCCACCGACCCTCCTGACGTTTCCAGTTACCCTCGTCGACGATGAAACATCTCTTGATCATCGGTGGCGGTCCTGCCGGTACGGCTGCAGCGACCACGGCCGCTGCCCGTGGCTGCCGGGTGACGCTCGTCGAGAAGTCGATCGTGGGGGGTGCAGCACATCTGTGGGACTGCATTCCCTCAAAGACCATGACCGCCACCGCCGTCCGGATCGATTCGATCAGGAATGCCGCCAAGCTCGGGCTGGTCGCCGAGCCGGGCCAGGTGGATCCACAACACCTGGCCGCCCGGATTTCCAAGATCTCCGAGGACATCACGTCCTCGTGGAATCAGCTGCTCGCCTCCCAGTCGGTCGACATCGTCCGAGGCACCGGGAGATTCGTGGGGCCGAACACCGCCGAGGTCGAGACAGAGACGGGGACCAGCCGAATCGAGTTCGACAGCGCCTTGATCTCCACCGGGTCGTCCCCTCGCGTCCCCCCGTGGGCCGACATCGATGGTGAGCGGATCCTCACCACGAGAGACGCCTACGACCTGCCGGTCATTCCCGACCACATGGTCGTGATCGGCTCGGGAGTCACGGGCGTCGAGTTCGTGCACATCTTCGGAAGCCTGGGATCAAAGGTGACGCTCGTCGTGAGCCGCCAGCAGATCCTGCCTCACCGCGACCCCGAGGTGGCGGCCGTGTTGGAGGCGGATTTCATCGATCGAGGTGTCAAACTCGTGATCGGGGCTCGGGCGGAGGGAATCAACCGCGTCGACGACGGGATCGAAGTGATCTGTGACGACGGTCGCATCGTCCGGGGGTCACACGCCCTGCTCGCGATCGGCTCGGTGCCGCTCACCGCGGATATCGGTCTCGGGGCCGCAGGAGTCGAACACGATCACGGCTACATCACCGTCGACGAGTTCCAGATGACATCGCAGCCGCACATCTATGCGGCCGGAGACTGCACGGGGCAGATGCCTTTGTCCTCCGTGGCGTCGATGCAGGGCAAGAAGATCGCACAGCATCTCGTCGGGCTTCCCGTCCGCCCGATCGACTATTCGAAGGTCACTCAGGCCGTGTTCACCGAGCCGGAGATCGCATCGGTCGGACTCGAGGAGGTCCAGGCGGCGCAAGAAGGGCGCAAGGTGCGTACGACGAAGGTTCCGTTCGCAGCGAACGCTCGTGGTGTGCTTCAGGGTTACCAGGGCGGGTTCGTGAAAGTGGTCTCGGACCCCGCAACCGGAGTCGTGCTGGGTGGGACGATCGTCGGCCACCGGGCCTCCGAACTGATCGGCATCCTGGCGCTCGCAGTCCAGGTGGACGTCCGAGCGGAGCAACTGATCGAGACGATCCTCGTGCACCCGTCCCTGTCCGAGTCGATCACCGACGCCGCAGAATGAAGACCTCGACCCTGCTGATCCTCTCTGCGATCTGCGCCATCGTCATCCTCCTCGCCGCCGGCCTCTGGTTCCTCCTCGGCGTCACGTGACAGATGACAGATGACAGATGACAGATGAACCCGGGATTCGACCCCGGGTTCAGTGGTCTCCAGGGCCGATGCAGAGCCGTTCCAAGATTCGTATCTCGGTCGCTCCGACACACAGCGACTCAGATCAGACTGTCATCTATGGACTGTCATCTGTCATCTACTTCACGATCGCGATCGTTTCGCCGGGGGTGACGGTGTCGCCGGGTTGCACTCGGAGGTCGGTGACCTCACCCGAGTTCGGGGCGGTCACCTCGTTCTCCATCTTCATCGCTTCGAGGACGCAGATCGGGTCTCCGGCTTCGACTCGATCGCCCGCCTTCACCGACACTTTGACGATCGTCCCCTGCATCGGTGCCGGGATGATGCCGTCCGCCGATCCGGTCCCCGACGACTTCTCCAGCTTCGGGCGCCGGCGGCGCGCCGGGCCGCCACTCGTTCCTCCGCTGGGAGCCCAATAAGCCACATTGAAGCGCTTGCCGCCGACCTCGACGGTCATCGAACGGCGCTCGACGTCCTCTTCGGTCGGGAGGACCTCCGAAGGCACTGGCCCGGTGTCGACCAGGCGCACCTCGTCCTCGATCCACTTGGTGTGATGACGGTCCGCCCTGAAGTCTTCGTGCGCCAGGACCTGGAGGTGCGCCGGGATCGTGGTGGCGATTCCGTGGACCACGTACTCTTCGAGTGCCCTCCTCCCGCGTTCGATCGCTTGATCGCGATCGGTTGCCCAGACGATCAGCTTCGCAACGAGGTTGTCGTAGTACTGGCTGACCTTCGTCCCGGAAGCGACCCATCCATCGACCCGGACACCGATTCCGCTCGGCTCCCGGTACTCGGTGATCGTCCCTGGAGACGGAGTGAAGTTGGCGAACGGGTCCTCGGCGTTGATGCGGAATTCGATGGCATGGCCGTATGTCGACACGTCCGTGACCGACAGCGGCTCGCCGGATGCGACACGGAGCTGCTCTCGAACGAGGTCGACGCCCGTGACCATCTCCGTCACTGTGTGCTCGACCTGGAGGCGAGTGTTCATCTCGAGGAAGTAGAACTCGCCATTCGGGGCGAGCAGGAACTCCACGGTTCCGGCGTTCTGGTAGTCGCAGGCCCTCGCCACTGCGATCGCAGCCTCACCCAGCGCCGCCCGCTGATCGTCGTCCATTCTCGGTGAGGGGGTTTCCTCGATCAGCTTCTGGTGGCGGCGCTGAACCGAACAGTCCCGCTCACCCAGGAACAGCGCGTTGCCGTGGCCGTCGAGAATGATCTGGGCTTCGACGTGGCGGGGCGTTTCGATGTACTTCTCGACGTACACCTCAGCGTTGCCGAAGTAGGCGTTGGCCTCGCGCCGCGCTCCCTCGAGTGCGTCGTCGACCTCCTTCTCGCGCCACACCACACGGAGGCCTTTGCCGCCCCCGCCATGAGCAGCCTTGATCGCAACCGGGTAGCCGTACTCGCTTGCGATCGTCTTGATCTCTTCCGCCGTGCTGAGCGCCTCCATCGTCCCGGGGACGGTCGGGGCGCCGGCCGCGGCGGCCGCCTGCCGGCTGGAGATCTTGTCGCCCATGATGCGGATCGCCTCGGGCGAGGGTCCGACCCACACGATGCCGGCGTCCATCACCCGTTCGGCGAAGGTGCCGTTCTCTGCCAGGAACCCGTAGCCGGGGTGGATCGCTTCGCTCTTCGAGTCGCGAGCCACCTCGATGATCCTGTCCATGTTCAGATAGGACTCGGCCGCCGGGGCGGGACCGATGTTCCACGCCTCGTCCGCCAACTCGACGTGGAGGGCGTCCCTATCGAGTTCCGAGTAGACGGCGACCGTCCGGATCCCCATTTCCTTCGCTGTCCGAATCACCCGAACCGCAATCTCGCCTCGATTCGCGACCAACAAGCTCGAAATCACGATTGCCGTTCCTGGGCCTTGGCGTCTTCGATGACCCGATGACGTTGACAGATGACAGATCCCGATTCTGATCGTGAGTCGCGAAAGGGATTGCCAATCCATGTCGAGGATGCGTAAGCGACTTGCCTGTGCAGGACTTCCGCCAGACTTGCGTGTTTGGTCTGCATTCGACGACCTCTGGTCGACCTGTACAGATCACATCCGACTTCCCGAGCGGACGAGAGATTTGGTCTGATCTGCCCAGATGCGGCGGGCTGCTGTCTCGTCGCTGTCGAACATCGCTGAAGGTGCAAGCCGATCGCACCCAGCGGACTTCTCCCGCTTTCTCGGTTATGCATTGCCGCGCATCGGAGTCGAGTCACACGAATCTCGAAAGCCGGCTGGTTTCCGTTCGGACCATTGCTCCAAGGTCGCATCAGCCGGGTCGTGATCCTGCGCAGGAGCCTGATTCAACTCATGCTCTTCGCCTGCAGGCGAGGTATGACGGACTCGTCTGAAGACGGTGCACCTTTGACCCACGCTCACCTCTCATGACGCCGCGGTGAGCGAAGCGAGCCAGGCTCACAGGGGGATGTTTCCGTGTTTGCGGGGGGCGAGGGTCTCTCGCTTGGTACGGAGCATGTCGAGTGCCTTGATCAGCTTGACCCTGGTTTCTCTCGGCTCGATCACCTCGTCGACCAGGCCGAGTTCTGCCGCCCGGTACGGGTTGTTGAACTGTCGCTCGTAGTCGGAGATGAGCTCGGTCCTGCGGGTGTCGGCGTCCTCGGCGTCGCTCAGCTCCCGCCGGAAGATGACGTTGACCGCCCCCTGAGCGCCCATCACGGCGATCTCAGCAGACGGCCATGCGTAGACGAGGTCCGCTCGGATGCCGCGGGCGTTCATGACCAGGTACGCGCCTCCGTACGCCTTGCGAGTGATGACCGTGATTCTGGGAACGGTCGCTTCGCAGAAGGCATACAACAGCTTCGCCCCGTGACGAATGATTCCGTTGTGCTCCTGGTCGACCCCCGGCAGGAATCCGGGCACGTCGACGAAGGTGAGGAGCGGGATGTTGAACGCGTCGCAGAATCTGACGAACCGAGCGCCCTTCTCGGAGGCTTCGATGTCCAATGTCCCTGCCATCGAGGCCGGTTGATTTCCGATCACGCCAACGGCGTGGCCGTCCATGCGAGCGAACCCGACCACCATGTTCGTTGCGAAGTGCTCGTGAACCTGGAAGAACTCCCCATCGTCGACGATGGTCTCGATGAGCGTGACCATGTCGTACGGTTGGTTGGCGGAGTCGGGGATGATCTGGTCCAAGCTGTCTTCGATCCGATCCCGGCTGTCGGTCGTGCCGAAGAACGGCGGATGCTCCATGTTGTTCTGAGGGAGGAATGAGAGCAGGTAGCGGACTGCTTCCATCGCGTCCTCGCCGCTCTTGGTCACGAAATGAGTCACGCCCGACTTCGACGCGTGCGTGTGTGCTCCGCCCAACTCCTCGAACGAGACCTCCTCGCCCGTCACCGTCTTGATGACGTCGGGGCCCGTGATGAACATGTGAGAGGTCCCTTCCACCTGGAAGATGAAGTCTGTGATGGCGGGGGAGTAGACGGCGCCACCTGCACAGGGGCCCATGATCACCGAGATCTGCGGGATGACACCGGAAGCGCGCACGTTGCGCTCGAAGATCCGACCGTAGCCGTCGAGAGCCGCGACACCTTCCTGAATGCGAGCGCCGCCAGAGTCCTTGAGTCCGACCACCGGCGCCCCGACCTCCATCGCCTTGTCGAGGAGCTTGCAGATCTTGTCGGCGACCGCCCGACCCAGGGACCCTCCGAACACGGTGAAGTCCTCGGCGAACACGAACACGGTGCGACCGTCGACAGTGCCCCAGCCGGTCACGACTGCGTCACCCGCCGGGCGTTGGTTCTCGATGCCGAACCCTCGCGCCTGATGGCGCGCCATCATGTCGACCTCCTGGAACGAGCCCTTGTCGAGCAGCAGGTCGATGCGCTCCCGGGCGGTGAGCTTCCCGGCCTCGTGCTGTCTGGCGATGGCGCGTTCGCTTCCGGCGTGGAGCGCCTCGTCCCGCAGCCTCCTCAGTTCTTCGATCCGTGCCTCGGTGCCCACGGTGCTCCTGTCTAGGGTCGCGTCCGGTTCTCTCGGCGTTATGACTCACCGGAGGTAGCAATGGCTACATCGTATTCAGTGCGACATCTGGGCGACGTCCCATCCACACAGGACCTGGCGCGGCGCGGTTTCGACTCCTCGCCATTCCTCGTGACCGCGACCGGGCAGTCGGCCGGCCGTGGTCGCTCGGGGGCGATGTGGCAGAACGCACCTCGGGCACTCGCCGCCTCGCTGGCGTTCCGGCCCGGTTGGGCTCCCGAGGCCTTGCCTTCGATCACGCTTGTCGCCGGGGTTTCCGCCACAGAGGTGATCGACGGCGCCTCGTTGAAGTGGCCGAACGATGTGCTGATCGGAGACTCCAAAGTGGGAGGGATCCTCGCCGAGTCGTCGGACGGCCTCGTCGTGATCGGATTCGGGCTCAACCTCTGGTGGCCGGACCCTCCGGAAGGGATCACCGCCGTGCACCGTGACGACCCTGGCACCGAGGAGGGGCCCCGACTCGCCGAGCGATGGGTCGAGGCGCTGCTGCGGCTCATCGAGGCGGGACCCGAACGGTGGCCGATCGACACCTACCGGCGGCTGTGCACAACGATCGGGCGTGACATCACCTGGGAACCGGACGGCTCCGGCCACGCCATCGACGTCGATCCCACCGGAGCCCTCATCGTGAAGACCCCGTCAGGCCGAGAGCACTTGACGTCGGGAGCGGTCACGCATGTCCGTCAGGTATGAGGTGTGCGCTGTGCGGTATGCGCTTTCCTCTCGTCCTCGAACACGATGGCAGTCGTTCGACCTTCGTCGTCCTTCAGGGAGACTTTGATAGCGGCCCCGTGAAGCGCATGGCGCATTGCGCAAGGAGGGAGGCCGCCAGGCCGACCTCAGCCCAGGTCGATGATCTCTGCGGCTGGCAGGTTGCGGGTGAAGAAATCGGACAGGCGCACGATGGCGTCTTCGAACGAGGCGGAATCGAACCCCGGGCCGACCTCGTCGAGGAAGCCATGTCCCACGCCTTGATACAGCAGCCACTGACCGGCAGGATTCCTGGCCTGCGCCTCATCGACATTGGCGGCATCGATCAGCTCGTCGTCGGTGCCGTACAGCCCGAGCACCGGAGTGGCAAGGTGACCGAGCATGTCGGCGACCGGGAAATCGCGTTGTTCGTCACCGGTCAACGGGGTGTAGGCGACTGCGGAGGCTCCGACCCAGGGACGATGGGCGGCGGTGATCAGCGCAAACCGACCGCCTACGTCGAGACCGAGCATGCCGACCCGGTCGGTGTGTGCCCATTCGATGTCGTGGCTCGACAGGTACTCGTGCGCCTCGTCGAGAACCCTGAGTGCCTGGCCATCGGTCATCGAGTTGTACGCCCGGAGTCCGGCGTCGGCCGACTCCGGTTTCTCGGCATACAGCTCGACACAGACGACGGCCAGTCCCTTTCGAGCCAGGCGGCGAGCAACGTACTTCTCGTGGGCACCGAGACCGTCGAGATCGTGGACCAAGAAGACCACCGGCCAGCGTCCGGCCTGGTCGGGTCGGGCGAGGTAGCCACCGCGGTAGCCACTGCCGACAGACACGGTGAGGTTGCCGTACATCACCGAGTGCGTGCCTTCGTGCGGGAGCGTCGCCATGTTCTCCAGTTCCTCGTTCGAGCGCGTAGGACGATAGCGACAGACGACTGTGCTCCGCGATGCCGACCGCTGGAACTCTGGTACCCTTGAGAACGTCCCTACTCGGACACCGATCCTTTCTCTGGGTATCCCTGCATGACCACCGAAACCGAAACCCTCCCACCCGCGCCGCGCCCGAGACGCTGGCTCAAGCGAAGCGTGTTCGCCGTGCTCGTCGCGCTCAACCTCGCAGCGCTCTTTGCGTTCTTCCAGCTGCGCAGCACCGAGAACCAGTTCGACGAGAACGTGACCACCAACGACCAAGTCGTGCCGGTGCTGACACCGACCGTCGCCGACCGCTCTCAGCCGATCACGTTCCTTCTGATCGGCTCCGACTCACGGGAGGGTCTCGATTCACTCAAGAACTTCGGGCCTTCGGGGGGAGAGCGCGCCGATGTGATCATCCTGCTCCGCGTCGTTCCCGACGACGGGACTGCGCAGATGCTGAGCATTCCCAGAGACACCTATGTCGACATCCCCGGGCGTGGCAAGGGAAAGATCAACTCGGCGTTCGCATTCGGGGGTGCTCCTCTGATGGTCGAGACCGTCGCCGACTTCACCGGGGTGCCCATCAACCACTACGTCGAAGTCGACTTCGTCGGTTTCCAGGCGATCGTCGACGATCTCGGGGGGGTCGAGATCGACTTCCCGTTCCCGGCTCGCGATGGCAAGTCGGGTCTTGATGTCGCCGCCGGTCCCCAAGTGCTCGACGGCTATCAAGCCTTGGCATTCGCCCGGTCTCGGTCATACGAAGAGCTCCAATCAGGTACCTGGGTGTCGGTGGATGCCAACGACTTCGGGCGGACCCGACGTCAGCAGCAGCTGATCTTCGCCATCCTGCGGGGATTGGCCCGCCCCTCGTCCATCGTCGAGATGGGTGACTTGGTGGGAGGGTTCGCGCAATACCTCACGGTGGATACGACCCTCGCCGAGGCTTCGCTGGTCCAGTTGGCGTTCACCATGCGCGAAGTCCGGCCGAATGAGATCGAGGCGGCGACGCTGCCCGGTGATGTCGCCACGGTGGGCGAGGCCAGCGTGGTGATTCCCTCCGATCCAGCGGCGGCTCAGATGCTCGCTGCGCTCCGAGCGGGCGAACCGATGGTGTCGTTCGATCCCTTGGGCCTCAGTGTCCGCGTCCTGAACGGCAACGGAGTTTCGGGCAGCGCGGGAGCGATGGCAGATCGGTTGACACAGGACGGGTTCGAGATCGCCGGGGTCGGTGATGCCGATCGCAAGGACTTTGCGAAGACCATGATCCTGGTTCGCCCCGATACGGTGGCGTTTGGTGAGCTCATCGCCGGAGAGTTGGGATTCGGCGTCGTCGAGGTCGGAACGATCGGACCGGAACTCGGCGCAGTCGTCATCGTCGGAAGCGATGACACCACCGCCGGAGCGTAGGAGCGGAATGAGCCCTCGAATCGTTTAGGTCCAGCGACCCGTGGGCCGATACGGAAACGTCGGTACCCTCTTCAGCAGGGTATGGGACACTTCCGAATGGGGATCACATCATGAAAGTCACCGTCATCGGTGCCGGCTACGTCGGTCTCGTGCAGTCTGCCGGACTCGCTCACCTCGGACACACCGTTCGTGTGGGGGAATCCGACCCGAAGAGACTCGAGCGGCTCAGCCACGGCAAGCTGCCGATCTACGAGCCCGGGCTCGAGGAGCTGTTCACTCGGGCGTTGTCCCACGATCTCATCACGCTCCACTCGGACAACCACGAGGCGGTTGCCGGTGCAGACGTCATCTTCCTGGCCCTTCCGACCCCGCCGGATGGCGATGGTCGAGCCGATCTGAGCATCCTGGAGGCGGCAGTGCGCCAACTGGTGCCGGCGCTCGACTCGTCGAGCATCCTCGTCGTGAAATCGACGGTCCCGGTAGGTACGAACGCCTTGCTCCGATCGATCCTGGACGATGCAGGCTGCGCTGCCTCGGTCGTTTCGAATCCCGAGTTCCTCTCTGAGGGTTCCGCCGTCGAGGACTTCCTCAAGGCGGAGCGCATCGTCGTCGGTGCGGACCTCGCCGCCGACGCCGAGGTTTTGCGACGGCTCTACGCCGGACTCGATGCGCAGGTGGTCATCACCGACCCCGTGTCCGCCGAACTCACCAAGTATGCCGCCAACGCCTACCTCGCCACCCGCCTGACCTTCTTCAATGCCATCTCGAACCTTGCCGAAGAGGTGGGCGCAGATGTGACGCACGTATTGCACGCAGTCGGGCTCGACCGGCGAATCGGCGGGCATTTCATGCGGCCGGGGCCGGGCTACGGAGGTTCGTGTTTCCCGAAAGACACGTCGGCGCTGCTCACGATCGCGAGCGACATCGGCTACGACTTCCCACTGCTGGAATCCGTCATTGCGACCAACGATCTGCAACGACGCCGGATCGTCGAGCGGATCAGAGAGCTGTTCGATGGCGACCTGTCGGGAGTGCGGATCGCGATGTGGGGAATCGCATTCAAGGCCGGGACCGACGACACCCGCGCCTCACCTGCCCTGGCAATGGCTGACGCGCTCGCGAACCTGGGGGCGATGATCGTCGCCTGGGACCCCGAAGCCCGTGCCGATGGCTACCAGACTGCCGATGAGCCGCTCGACGTCGTCGACGGTGCCGATCTGCTGCTCGTCGCCACCGAGTGGCCCGAGTTCCTCCGAGTCGACCTCGGCGAGGTGGCCAAGCGGATGGAAGGCGATGTCGTGTTCGACGCCCGCAACCTGCTCGATCCGCAGGCCGTACGCGACGCCGGGCTCCGCTACCAATGCCTCGGCCGCCCCAAGGCGTAGGTCGGCCTACCGGAACAGATCCTCATGAGGCGGACGGACTAGGGGAGCGACACCGCTGGTGGCTGGTGTCCAGGGGACTCCACGGACTACGGCTGCCGGGTTCCTGCTGCTCTTCCCGATGACGAGATCTGCCGCCGCTGCGATCTCGTCTGCGATTGCGATCTCGGTGACCTCCAAGGTCTTTCCGAAGTCGTCAGCCTGGCCGCGAAGGTCGTCGATCGCCGCCATCCCGGCAACCCCGATCGCAACGTCGGTGAGCCCTCGTCGCCAGGCACGTCCGAACGTGTCCGTCACGATCACTGCGAGTTCGACATCGAAGCGATCCGACAGTCGGAGCCGAATGCGGTTGGCCGAGCGGTCCGGATCGATCGGAAGCAGGATCGCGCGGGCCGGCCCGGCATTCGACCGGTCGACCCCGGCGTTCGCACACACGAACCCGTGATGGGTCTCTGCGATCACCAGTTGGTCGCGACGACGGATGATCGATTTCGCCTCCTGCTCCACGAGATGGCGATGGCTGTCCGGTCCGTCGTCTTCGAGTTCGACGATCCGCCCCTCCGCCTTGGACACGATCTTGTGTGTCACCACGACGACGTCGCCATCGAGCAGTCTTCTGGGACCGTCTGTGATCGCATCGCCGATGGCTTCGGCAACATCCATTCCTGGTCGGATCTCACCGATTCCCTCGATCGGAAAGATGGTCAGCTCAGCCACTTCGTGATCTCCTCTGCCAGACGACCCGCCTCTTCCCACGTGCCGATCATGATGTCAGTCGTGAGGCACTCGATCCCGGCGAGCTCGACGGCGTCGTCTGGATCGACCACGAGGTGCGTCAGAACGTCTCCGTAGATCTCGGCCAGGCCGGTCGGATCGGCTGCGTGGCCTAGGGCACGCATGACGTCGGCCGCCGGGCCCTTGATCGTCGTCCCTCCGATGAACGGACTGACGGCAACGACTCGCTTGCCGGCGACGGTTTCGCGGACTCCGGGGACCGTCAGGATCGGGAGGATCGAGAGATGCGGGTTCGACGGAGCGATCACGACGGCGTCCGCTTGCTCGATCGCATCCAACACACCGGGAGCCGGTGAAGCGGCATCGATTCCGTCGTACGAGATCGCCGCGATCCGATCCTGATGCCCCCGCGTGACGAAATACGTCTGGAAGTCGATCCAGGTCCCGCGTCGGCGACCTGGACCTTGGTGCGCACGCGGTCGTCGGTCGCTGGGAGGATCAGAGTGGCGATGTCGAACGCAGAGCACTGGGCGCGCGTGATGGAACTCAACGGAATGCCCTTCCTCAGGAGGTGAGTGCGAAACAAGTTCAGTGCGAGATCCTGATCCCCCAGCCGGAAACTCGTGTCGATGTCGAAGCGTTCGAGCTCGCTCATCACCTGCCACGTGTCGTCGCTTCTGCCCCACCCGAACTGGCCCTCGACTCCGGCGAGCATGTACACCACCGTGTCGATGTCGGGGCTCAGCTCGACGCCATAGATCGTGTCGTCGTCGCCGACATTGACGACCACCGTGAGTTCGACGGTGTCGAGCACGGCGAAACCACGCGCCATCCGAGCGCCGCCCACCCCGCCGGCGAGGGTCACGATCTTCATCCAGATTGCCTCTCTGCGTTTCGTCCCGTAACAATGGTGGCTTCGATGACGTCCGTCTCTGAACCCACCGGTCCTGTCGAGGACTCCACCCATGTCGCATGCGCCGTTCTCCAGGTCGAGGGCGGCGAGCTCGCGGGCACGGTCGAAGCCGTGCGCCGGTCAGTGTATGGGGTCGACAGCGTCGCAGTCATCGGGTCCGACACCCAGGACGGGCTCGCCACATTCGGCTCGATCGACGACATGCTGAAGGCGTTGGACTCGGCAATCGATGCGGTCTGGATCGTGCACTCCGATGCGATACCGCGGCCCGACGCACTGGGCGCCCTGGTTGCCGAGATGGATCGCAATCATGCGTCCCTCGTGGGGTCGAAGATCATCGATGCGACAGGTGTCCACTTGGAGTCGGTGGGGTCGGCCACCGATGTGTTCGGTGAGCCATACTCGGGGCTCGACCCCGACGAGGTCGACCTGGAGCAGTACGACGTCGTTCGCGACGTTGCCTCGATCTCAGGGGTCTCGACGCTGGTCAGACGAGATCTGCTCCGAGGACTCGGCGGATTGGATCCGGCGCTTCCGCCGGGCGCCGCCGGCCAGGATCTGGCCCAACGTGCGCGGCTCGCCGGTAGCCGGGTGATGATCGTCCCGTCGTCCGAGGTACGTCATCAGGGGGCGTGCGGTCACGGTGTCGAGACCTGGCGCGAACGCGCCGGTCGCTATCGGGCGATGCTCAAGGTCTACAGCCTCGTGACGCTGATCTGGCTGATCCCGGTGTCGCTCGTCATCGGGCTCGTGGACGGCGGCGCTCGCATCTTCCTTCGCCAACCGCGGCGCATCGTCGACCACGCTCGCGCGGTGGTCTGGAACGTCTGGATGCTTCCCACGAGCCTTCGCGCTCGGGCGCGGGTGCGGAGGATCCGCCATGTCGGTGACGAAGAATTGTTTCGCTACCAACTGCCGGGGTCTGTGCTGCTCCGGGACCTCGGAGCCGAAATCGGCGAACGGTTCGGTTGGGTCATCGATGCCGAGCCAGGCGTGGTTTCCGAGGCCGAGCTCGACTCCGAGTCGTCACGGGCGGTACCGGTGGTCGTCGCCATCACGCTTGCCCTCCTCGCGTTGACAGCACGAGGTTTGCTGTTCGGCCCTCTCCCCGCTTCCCGCTTCAGTCTTCCGCCCGAGGCGGACTGGGCCGCAGTCCTATCGAGCTATGCCGGCACATGGAATCCGGCGGGCCTAGGCAGCCTCGAGCCGGTGCACCCTTCGGTGGCGATGACCGCCGCAGTCCAAGGCCTGTTCGGAGGCTGGCCGGGTGTGACAGGACTGATCACCGCAGTGTCCCTCGTCGCCGGCACGATCGGTCTTGGCAGGTTGCTCGCGCGTTTCGGCATCGACGGTCCATCCCGATACCTCGCTGCCCCCGTCATGCTCGCAGGCCCATTCGCAATGGCGATCGGTCATGCCGGTGACTGGGCGGGTCTCGTGGCGATCGGTGCGATCCCATGGTTCGTGGATCTGTCGATTGCGGCGTGGCCGGCGGGTTGGCGGGGACGCTTGGGGCGCCTCGGAGCGATCTTCGTCGTCGCCACCATCCTGGCCTCGTATGCCCCGGTTGCCCTCCTGTTCGGGGCTGCGGGAGTCGTGATCGTCAGTGCCTTCAGCGCCCGGGTCGGCACATCGAGCCTGTTGACGATGATCCTCGCCGTCGATCTGGGCATCCTCGCACTCGCTCCGTATCTCGCAGGCGTCGGAACCTCGGCGTTCTCGGAGTCGGGACCGTCAGTCGACCTCGTCATCGGACAGTGGGAAGGCGCGGCACTGGCTGTCGCTGTGGTGTTGACGGCGATCGGTGGCAACCGTGCGGCGGTGAGGATGGCTGCGGTCGGGGCATCGATGGTCGCTCTGGCGATCGGCGCCGGACTGTTCGCAGTGGGTGGTGACATCTCGGTGGGTGCGGCCGTTCTCGGTGCGCTCGGATCGGGTGCGATCGTGTCGGCTGCATTCGCCGTCGATCTCGATCGTTCGGTCCTCGAGTCGGCGGTACAGTGGGTCGCAGTAGGTGCGGCTGTGTTCGTCGTGGCCGCTTCGCTCACCGCGATCGGCGCGGGTCGCCTGGGCTTGGGAGAGGACGATTGGGCAGATCGGCTTGCGTTCGTGAGCGGGCTGTCGGCCGATCCAGAGTCCGTTCGCACGCTGCTCGTCGGATTCCCTGATTCTCTTCCCGGCGACTCACGAATCGGGAACGGCTACGGCTATCGGCTCGTCACCGGCGACGCGCTCACCTCCGCCGAGGCACGGCTGGCTCCTCCACGGCTCGGTGACAGGGCCCTCGATGGAGTGCTCGATGTGATCGATCGAGCCGATGTGCTGGAACCTGGCCGCCTGCTCGCCCCGTTCGCGATCCAGTGGGTGATGGTCGTCGATGATGTCGAGTTCGCCGATCGGCTCTCGGCGCAACTCGATCTCACCGAGGTTCCGCTCTCGCCCGGTGTCAGGGTCTTCCGGAACGAGTCGTTCGTGCCGAGGCTGAGCGGACCGTCGGAAGCATGGGACGCCACGTTCGCGGGAGGGACCGGGCCGGCGGCGGCGGGGACGGTACGGATCGCCGACAATGCCTCGGTTCGTTTCGGTCCCGACTGGGCACAGGACGACTGGGCCAACCGGGTCTCGACGATCGACGGCGAGGTCACCTACGAGCCCGTGCCGCTCCGCCGCTCGTTGTCGATGGCAGTCGGATCCGTCTTCTTGGTTGCGCTCGTTGCGGCCGTGGCGTCGAGAGATCGGACGGACCGATGACCCCGGTTCTGCGTGTGGTCGCCGTGTTGGTTGCGATTCTCTCCGTAGCCGTGTGGACCCAGGTGCCCGAGGCGCGAGTACCCGAGCTCGGCGTCGGACCGGATCGCGCGCCATCCAGCGCCGTGGCCTGTCCGATCGTCACCGGCCGCGACGCTCGCAGTGAGGTCCTGGTCGGTACGCGTCTCCCCGGCGAGGTCAGATTCCTCTTCTCGTCGGGCGGTGTCTCTCTGGCCGACAGCAGGACAGAAGCCGGCGAGTTGAGCGGCACCAGCCTCGACGTCGGGGCAACGGTCGGAGCCTCGACGATCGGCGTGGTGGTCGACCTCCCCGAGGAGGGTGCTGCGGCCTCCGTCGTCACGTCGTCGGATCTGGTACTGGCGGCAGCCACGTGTACACCACCGGTTGCGGGCGAGACCGCTATCGCAGGCCTGTCGACCGCATCCGGCGAGAGCCTGGACCTCGTGCTGGCAAACCCATACGCAAACGATGCGGTCGTTGAGGTCAGGACGATCAGCGAAGCAGGAGTGGACTCGGCCTCGGAACTCGAAGCGGTCGTCGTGCCTTCTCGATCGGTGGTCTCGATCGACCTGGCCCAGATCCTCCCGCTCAGATCCCGATTGTCCATCCGAATCATCCCCGAGCGGGGGGTGGTCCACGCTGCCGGCGTCCAGGGCTCCACCAACGAGCGGATGGTCGTGGAAGCCGTCCGTCCCGGCACGGAGTGGCTGTTGCCGCTACCGGACACGGGCACACTGCCGACGGTCACCGTCCTGGCCACGACCGGTGTGGACACCGAGTTCACGATCGACGCCTTTACGGAGTCGGGTCCGATCGAGGGTGTGGCGAGTGGGATCATCCCGAGCGATGCTCAGATGGTGATCGACGTCGAAGGCTTGCCCGAGGGCACCGATGTGGTGAAGGTAACGACCAGCGGTGAGACGGTCGCATCGGTGGTGGTGGAGGGTGAGACGATCCGCGCAGGAACACCGGGCGCTCCGTTCGCGGCCTCGACGTGGGTCGTGCCGGGCTCCGGTGGCGCAGGGGCGGTGCTCCGACTCGCCAACCCCAACGGGCTCGATGCGACGGTCGAACTGCGATCGCTCGTCGCCGGGGTGGAGGTCGATACCGTTCTGTTGCCGGCCGGAAGCACAGCGCTCGTGCTGGTTTCTGGTCCAGGCCCGGGATACATCGTGCAATCCGACGGTGATGTGTTCGTGTCGTGGTCGCTCTCGACCGACGCCGGGTTCGCGCTCGGAGTCGGTACGCCGCTCCGCACCGCTGGGGAGTGAACGTGGACGAGTTCGTCGTGAGACTCGTCGTGGCTGCGGCGATCGCAGCCGCAGCTGCAGCTGCCGCGGTGGTGTCGAGACGAGGACGGGCGTGGCGCCGTCGCCCCTTCGAATCCGCAGGGCTCGAACCGGGCATCCATCTGTTCAGCTCAGAGAGCTGCGGCTCCTGTTCGCGCGCGCGATCGATGATCGAGCGGGCCCGCCTCTCGTACTCCGAACACACCTACGAGTCCGAGGCGCCCCTGTTCGAGAAGCACGGTATCGCTCTGGTGCCGACCGTGGTCTGGGTCCCGACCGGACGTCCCGGTTGGATGGCGGAGGGCATCCCTTCGGAGCGGGCTCTACTTCGTTGGCTCGGTCCTTGATCGAAACGGCCGGTCCTCCTACCGTTCCTCCACATGTTCACCTGTGTACGTTGCTCCACGCCCGCTGCGGCGCTCATGACCTTCGACTACGGCGAGCGGGCCGTCTGGCTCGATGAGCTCGAGCCGGATACCGAGCGCGGTCGCGGCTATTCGCTGTGCACCGGGCATGCGGACCGCATGACACCTCCGGTCGCATGGACGTTGACCGACCGCCGGAACGTCACCCGCCTGTTCACTCCCGGATCCAGCGAAGTCGCTTGAGCGTTTCGCTCGATCGGGATCTGATCGATGCGGTCAGAGAGCTCGACGAGCCCGGCCTTCGGCGCCTGTTCATCCTCGCACGTGCGCGACTCGAGAGCGTCGGCGTGCCGGTCGGGTCGATGGAGCCGTCGATCCGTCTCCGGGAACGGAGTGTCCGATGCGGGAAGGCCGAGTGCCGGTCGTGCCCACACGGCCCGTACTGGTACGCCTTCTGGACAGAGAACGGGCGACGACGCTCGAAGTACATCGGCCGGTTGCTCGACGAGTGATCGCGAAGAACTCCGCTAAACGGTCAGAGCGCCGTACACTCGCATCACTCGTCCCGGAGCCCGGTTCATGAACTGCCCACAATGTGGAATCACAGATGTGATCGAGATCCAGCACACCCTCCCCGATGAGACGGAGGTGGTGTTCTTCTCCTGCCATCGATGCGAGGAGAAGTGGTGGGATCGTTCGGGCGAGACAATGGAACTCCGGGAAGTCCTCGACCTGGTTCGCAAGCCCCGAAACTGACCATGACCCTGGCGCGGCGCTTCGTCGCGAGTCGTTCGTTCGTTCCCGCTCTCGTCGTCGGAGCGGCGTCGCTCGCCATCCTGCTCGTCCTGAACCCATGGCTGCTGTTCGACCCTTCGACTCCGTCGGGTGGCGACATGGGAGCTCATGTCTACGGCCCCGCCTATCTCCGAGACGTCCTTCTTCCGAGCGGGCGCATCGGCGGATGGTCGAACGATTGGTTTGCCGGCTTCCCGCTGTTCTACTTCTATTTTCCGCTCCCGTCGCTCGTGATCGTCTTCCTCGACGTCTTCCTTCCGTACGGGGTCGCGTTCAAACTCGTCACGGTGATGGGGCTGCTGGCCACGCCGCCCGCCGTCTACTTCATGTCTCGGGCGTTTCGCTTCAACCGCACCGTCTCGGCGATCGCCGCATCGTCTGGTGCCGTGTTCGTCTTCATGGAGTCGTTCACGATCTACGGGGGCAACATCGCCTCGACGCTCGCCGGCGAGTTCTCCTACAGCTGGTCGTTCGCCCTCGGGTTCGTCTACCTCGGGTTGTTGGCGCGAATCGTCGACGGTGAGCGCAATCTGATCCCGCGGGCCGTGGTCGTGTTCGCCCTGGCAGCGCTCTCGCACATCCTCACCATCATCATGCTGGTCGTCTGTTCGGCGATCCTGTTCGCCCGGAAACGCGCTGTTGGCCCTGTCATCACGACATGGGTGTGGGCGGGGATGTTGGCGGGCTTCTGGGCCATACCACTGTTGTGGCGTCTGCCGCTGTCCACCGATATGGCCTGGACTCCACTGTCGAGATGGGAAGAGATCTTCCCGATCGAGCTGTGGCTCCTGCTCCCGTTCGCGCTCGTGGGTCTTGCGTGGGCGGTACGTCGGAACCGGAACGTCCTGCCGGTCGCAGGGCTGATGCTGCTGCCGCTCCTGTACTACCCGTTGCCGAACATCCTCCCCGAAATCCTGCCGTCCTTCTTCGAGGATGGGCGCTGGAAGTTTTGGAATGGCCGGATGCTCCCGTATTGGTACTTCGGTGTCGTCTACTTCGCCGCGCTGGCGATCGGGTCGCTCGTGTCTACGTGGGTGCGTCGGCTGCCGGAGCACTCACCCCGTGCCGTCGTGCGGATCGTGTTGGCGGTCGTCGGCGCGCTGACCGTCTATCAGACCACCGCCAACGATGACCTGCCCGGCTGGGTGGCGATCATCGTCGGGGCGGTCTTCGTCGGTGTGATCGCATCCACGTTCGCGTGGAGCGGACCGGTGAAGACCGCATCGGTGGTGACCGCGACGGCCTCGGCCGTCCTCGCACTCGGAGCGCTTGCCGGTGTCACGTTCGTCGACGGCTGGGCACGGTGGAACTACTCGGGATACGAGGGCAAAGAGACCTTCGGGGAATACCAGGCGTTCATGCGCAGTGTCGAGGGTCTGCCTGACGGAAGGTATCAGTGGGAGTTCAACAGCGAGTTGAACCAATACGGCACGACGATGTCGCTGATGCTGATCCCGTACTGGGTCGGACAGGGTCACCAATCGATGGAGGGACTGTTCTTCGAATCGTCGCTGACCGTCCCGTTCCACTTCCTGAATCAGGCGGAGATGAGCCTGGCTCCCAGCCGTCCCGTACCGGGACTCGACTACTACACCTTCGACTTCGATCGAGGGATCCCTCACCTCCAACTGTACGGCGTCGATTACTACGTCAGCTTCACCGACGAAGCCGAGGAGAAGGCAGTCGACGATCCGCGGCTCACGGAGGTCGAGCGATCCGAGCCCTTCACGATCTTCGAAGTCGATGACTCCGACCTGGTCGACGTCGCCGTCTTCGAACCGTCCGTGTACGACCCGCCGACGGATCAACGCGAGAGCTTCGGCGAGGTCGCACTCGAGTGGTACGGCTCCGTGGGAACGCTCGATCGGTGGTTGGTCGCCGAGGGGCCCGATGAATGGCCGAGGGTGCCGGATGCAGGTTCCGTCGACGCTGCACGATCGCTCGACACCGCGGGGGAGGTGACGAACATCGAGATCGGCGACGACTGGCTGAGTTTCGAAACCGAGGCGGTCGGTGTTCCCCACCTCGTGAAGGTCTCGTATTTCCCGAATTGGATCGCCGAGGGAGCAGAGGGCCCGTACCGGGCGGCCCCCAGTCTCATGGTCGTCGTTCCAACCTCCGAGCGCGTCGAGCTCCGATTCGGTCGATCGTGGATCGAGTTCGTCGGATTCGGAGCGACGCTCGTTGCGATCGCCGGCCTCGTGTCGTTCAAGGTCGTCCCCTCGGTTCGCCGGCGCTTCGGCGGGGCAGATCAGGGAGAAGACCCGGCTGTCCCGGAGACGGTCACCGTCTGAAGCCCGGCTCTGTCAGCCACCACCAGGCGATCCGGGCGGTGTCTCTTGCCAGGTTCCACATCATGGACGGTCGGAGGCTCGATTCCGCCGCCCGCCCACCGAGTCTGACCGGTGTCTCGGCCATGGAGAACCCGGCAGCTCGGGCTCGCACCAGGAGTTCGATGTCGAAGGCGTAGCGGTCGATCCTGACGCTTTCGGCGAGTGTCTCCAGTACTTCCCGCCTGAAGGCCTTCAGGCCGGTCTGGGTTTCGCTCACGGGCAGCCGAAAGACGCCACCGGTCGCGAACGCAAAGATCCGGCTCAGGATGCGCCGTATGCCTGGATAGGCTCCTGTCGCCATGCTCGCGCGCTTGGTACCGACCACGATGTCGGCGTCGTCCAGCTTGGAGATGAACGCGGGGATCTGGTCCGGGGGGAGGTCGAGGTCGGCGTCGAGGAACACGACGTTGTCTCCGCTGCTGGCTTCGAAACCGGACAACAGCGCCCGTCCCTTGCCACGGTTCACCGGGAGCCGAACCGACACCAGTCTCGAATGACTGCCCTGCGCTCGTTCGACGGCATCGCCGGTTCCGTCGGTCGAGCCATCGTCGACGACGACCACTTCCAGATCGAGCTCGGAGAGTGCCTCGAACACGGTGGAGATGTTCTGTTCGATGACACCGGCAAGCTGATATGCCGGCATCACGACCGACAGTGTGTGTGCAGCCCGACCCATAGAGCGGCACAGGTTCACATACAATGCAATTCATTCCAACCCCGAGAGGCCCATGGGCGCCATCGAATCCGTGTTCAAGGCCTACGACATCCGCGGCAGGGTGGACACCGGTGAGCTCGACGAGTCCCTCGTCCGTGGTGTTGGCGCCGCGTTCGCCTCGTGGTCGGGCGCCGATCGCATCGCCGTCGGCTTCGACTGCCGGCCATCGTCGCCCGGTCTCGCCGACGCCCTTTCGGAAGGGATCACTTCAGTCGGATGTGATGTCGATGCGCTGGGGGCGGTGCCGACCGACCTGGTCTACTTCGCAAGCGGTCGGGATGACATCCCGGGCGTCATGATCACCGCCAGCCACAACCCCGCCGGGTACAACGGGATCAAGCTGTGCGGCCCTGGCGCCGCGCCGATCGGCGTCGACTCCGGGCTCGGCGACATCAAACAGCTCGTCATCGACGGTGTGAACCCGACCGGAGCCGCTGGGTCGATCAGGAGCGTCGAGGCAGTTCAGGACTACGTGGACCACCTTCTTGGCATCGTCGACACATCCGCGATCTCAGCACTCGACGTGGTGGTCGACGGCGGCAATGGCATGGCGGGCATTGCCGTGGAGAAGGTGTTCGATCGTCTCCAGGCCCACCTACAGGGTCTGTACCTGGAACCGGACGGCACGTTCCCCAATCATCCTGCGAATCCGCTCGAGCCGGAGAATCTCGTGGACTTGATCGCGGCGGTGCGTCAGGCCGGTGCCGACCTCGGGGTCGCCTTCGACGGTGATGCCGACCGCGCATTCTTCATCGACGACACCGGCGAGGTGCTGTCGGGCTCGACGACGACCGCGCTCGTGGCCACCTGGTTCCTCGCACGGCGCCCGGGGGCATCGATCGTGCACAACCTGATCACGTCGAGGTCGGTCCCCGAGATCATCTCCGAGCAGGGCGGAACGCCGATTCGAACACGGGTCGGTCACTCGTTCATCAAGGCAGTGATGGCCGAGACCGGGGCTGTGTTCGGCGGCGAGCATTCGGGCCATTACTACTTCGCCGACAACTTCCGCGCCGACTCGGGGATGCTCGCGATGCTCGTGTTGCTCCAGGTCCTGTCTGAGTCTGGTGTGTCGCTGTCGGAGTTGCGTCGCAGCGTCGAGAGGTACGAGGCATCGGGTGAGGTGAACCTGAGAGTCGACGATGCCGGCGAGGCAATGACGGCCGTCGAGCGCTCCTACCCGACAGCTGAGGTCGATCGGCTCGACGGGCTGACCCTCTCCTGGGAGGACCGTTGGTTCAACCTCAGGCCATCGAACACCGAGCCGTTCCTCAGACTGAACGTCGAGGCGGGTGATCGGTCTACCGTTGAGGAGCTGGTGCGTTCCGTTTCCGAGATCGTGGAGGGCCTGTGAGTCTGATATCGAATGAGCTGCTGGAGATCCTGCGGTGCACGGTCTGCAAAGAGAAGCTGACCGAGAACGAGACCGACTCGATGCTCGAATGTCCGAACGGCCATCACTTCGCGGTGTCCGACGGGATCCCGAACATGCTGCCGCCCGATTGAGGGATGTCTCCGAGCGGGTCGCACTCGGTAGGCTCCCGCAGCGACGCAAGACGACTCTCTAAGGACACCGAATGCAGTTCGACATCGCCACTCCGACCCTCTCCGAGGAGGGCGCGCGCAGACTCGAATGGGCCGGCCGCCGGATGCCGGTGCTCGCAACGATACGCGAGCGATTCCGTGAGGAGAAGCCGCTCGAAGGCCGTACGATCGCAGCCTGCCTCCATGTCACCGCCGAGACGGCGAATCTCATGCTGGCGCTGCGCGACGGCGGAGCCAGGCCGGTTCTCTGCGCTTCGAACCCGCTCTCGACCCAGGACGACATCGCAGCGGCCCTGGTCGCCGAGGGGATTCCGGTCTTCGCCATCCGAGGTGAGGACTCCGACACCTACTACAGCCACATCCACTCGACGCTGGACCTCGAACCCGACATCACCATGGACGACGGGGCAGACCTGGCGACCATCCTGCACACGACGAGGACCGAGTTGAATCCGATCGGTTCGACGGAGGAGACGACGACGGGAGTGATCCGTCTCCGCGCCATGGCTGCCGATGGCACCCTGCGAGTGCCGGTCGTCGCTGTCAACGACAGCCAGACGAAGCATCTGTTCGACAATCGGTACGGGACAGGCCAGTCGGCCATGGATGGGATCATTCGGGCGTCGAATGTCCTCATCGCCGGGTTGAACGTGGTCGTCGTTGGCTACGGAGACTGTGGTCAGGGCGTGGCGGACCGGGCTCGCGGCTTCGGAGCGCACGTGATCGTGGTCGAGGTGGATCCGATTCGCGCCATTCAGGCCGTCATGGACGGCCATCGTGTTCTCACTGCGGACGATGCGGCCGAGATCGGCCACATCTTCATCACCGTGACCGGCAACAAGCATGTTCTGCGACGGCGGCACTTCGAACGGATGCGAGATGGCGCAATCCTCGCCAACGCCGGTCACTTCGACATCGAGCTCGAGCTGACCGCGCTGCAGGAGATGGCTGGATCCTCGAAGCCGATTCGGGCGAACCTGGACGAGTACGTGATGCCCGACGGGCGACGCATCCTGGTCGCCGCCGAAGGCCGACTCGTGAACCTGGGCGCCGCCGAAGGTCACCCGGCCGACGTGATGGACCTGTCCTTCTCGAACCAGGCGCTGGCAGCGGAATGGCTCGTTCAGAACCACGGCTCACTCGAGCCACAGATCTACACGCTCCCTCCCGAGATCGATGCCAGGGTCGCCAGGATCAAGCTCGAGGCGCTCGGATTCGGCCTCGAGGAACTCACCGAAGATCAGGTCGCCTACCTCTCCGGATGGCAAGAAGGCACGACTTGATTCCGGCCGACTGATGGACGGATGATCTTCGGGTCCGGTGGGAATCACGAGTCCATTACAGACGCCGGTCGGCCGGGGCTGCCGCAGCGCGTTGTGGTGCCGCGTGCAGCGAGAAGGCGCTCGTCGGGCTTCTTCGAGCCTGCTGCCTCGGCGTCTCGATCGCACATCGCACATCGCACGGCGCTCTTCAGGCGTGGCGCGTTCTTGTCCCACCCACCGCACACGATGGGCGCATGGTCTGTCTGGCATGTCGGCGGTGGAATCGCCGGTCGCTGTGTGCCTCGTGCCGGGGCAGGCTCCGCCCTGGGCCTGATCGACTGCTGTCGTTCGGGATCGCACGCAGCGGGTTCGTCCACGATGGCCCGGCCCGAACGCTCGTTCACCGGCTGAAATACGAGGCCGTGTCCTCCGCCGGGCTCGTCCTCGCGGCCGAGGGGATGGCCCACCTCGTGCCGCACGAAGCTGCTGCCCTGATCCCGATACCGAGAACGAGGTGGCGGACGATTCGCTATGGGGTCGATCCGGCCGTGCTCCTTGCGGAGCATCTCGCCGAGCTCACGGGCCTTCCGGTGGTGATGTCGCTCAAACCTGCGGTCTACGGCAGGCGTCACGCCGGTCGGGTCGTGAGTCAGCGGGACGCACCCGTGTTCGGGGTGTCGGGCGACAGGCCTTCGGGAGCGGTGTTGGTCGATGACGTGCTCACCACGGGCATCACGCTCGAGACGGCCGCCGCCGCACTCGACGGTGCGGTGGTCGCGGCAGTCACTGCCACGGTCAGTGTGTGAGCTCGCCGGAATCTCGGGAATCGTGGGTCGAGTTGCCTCACGCTGAGTGGGATCAGGGACTAGGGTGACTAGTCAGAAAGAAGTAGCCCCTTTTTTGATCAAGTCGACGGGGAAACGCGACGATGACCAGTGCGATACGCCAGTCACCGAGGTCACGGAGTCAATCGGCAATGACCGCCACCAGGAACATCATCATCGTGGACGACGCGCCGCTCATTCAAGCGGGCCTGTCGGCGGCGCTGAAGAGCGAAGGATTCGACGTAGTCGGACAGGCCGCCACGGCGCTCGATGCGGTCGACATGGCGAAGGAACACCAGGCCGATCTCATGTTGCTCGACGTTCTCATGCCGGGAATCTCGGGTCTCGACGTCGTCGACAAGATCATCGAGGCAGCGCCGAAGACCAAGGTCGTGCTCCTGACATCATCCGAGTCCGAAGAGGACCTCTTGAAGGCCATCAAGGCCGGAGCTCGGGGCTACATCATCAAAGACACTCCGATGCCCGAGCTCGTGAGGAAACTCAACGACGTGCTCGAAGGCGGAGCGGTCATCTCTCCCTACATGGGCGGCCTGTTGTTCGATACGGTCGCACACCTTCTTCGCCACCGGGATCTGTCGTCCAGCCGCAAACCGGCACTCACCGGCCGTGAGATCGAGGTGCTCGAGTCGATCGCAGCCGGCGCCACGTCCCGGGAAGTCGGCGAGAAGCTGTTCATTTCCGAGAACACCGTGAAGAACCACGTGCGCAACATCCTCGACAAGCTCGGATTGGGCTCCCGCAACGAAGCGGTCATGTTCGCAGTCCGAGAAGGGCTCATCAGTCTCGACTGAGGGGCTGTCTCGGCCGGCGCCTCGTTCGCCGTCTCACGTCTCACGTCCCACGCCAGGGTCTCCCACATCGGGCCACCCTCCTCGGGTTGGCGGCGCCGTCAGCGCCTCGATGCGGTCGAATACCAGTGCTCGAGAGGTACCATCGGTGTCTATGTCTCTTCTCGACAAGTTCCTTCGCGTTGGCGAAGGCAAAGCCCTCAGGGACCTCGCAGCCATCGCTGCTGAGGTCAACGCGCTCGAGCCCGAATTCGAGGAACTCGACGACAGCCGGCTCCAGGCCAAGACGGCCGAGTTCAAGCAACGTCTCGCCAACGGTGAATCGTTGGACGATCTGATGATCGAAGCCTTCGCCGTCGTTCGTGAGGTCTCCAAGCGCACCCTCGGCCAGCGTCATTTCGACGTTCAGGTGATGGGCGGCGCAGCCCTCCATGAGGGGAGTGTCGCCGAGATGAAGACGGGCGAAGGCAAGACGCTGGTGTCGACCCTGCCCGTGTATCTCAACGCTCTCGAGGGGAAGGGGGTCCACGTCGTGACCGTGAACGACTACCTCGCCTCCCGAGATGCCGAGTGGATGGGGAGCATCCACCGATTCCTCGGACTCGAGGTCGGCCTCATCCAGAACGGGATGACACCGGCGGAGCGCAAGGTCGCCTACGGCGCCGACATCACCCACGGCACGAACAACGAGTTCGGGTTCGACTATCTCCGCGACAACATGGCGATGCGAGCCGAGAACATGGTGCAGCGCGGGCACCATTACGCCATCGTCGACGAGGTCGACTCGATTCTCATCGACGAGGCGCGGACCCCTCTGATCATCTCGGGAACGGTCGGGGACAACGCCAAGTGGTATCGGACCTTCGCCACGATCTCCCAGCGGCTGATGCCGGACGTCCACTACGAGGTCGACGAGAAGAAGCGCCAGGTGCTCGTCAACGAGGACGGTGTCGCCCGCGTCGAGGAGATCATCGGTGTGGAGAACCTGTACGACCACGCCGCCGTCGACCTCGTGCACCACATGGAGGTCTCGCTCAAGGCCAAGGAGCTGTACCACAAGGACGTCGAGTACCTCATCGACCACGGCGAGATCAAGATCGTCGACGAGTTCACCGGCCGGGTACTCGAGGGCCGCCGCTACTCGGAGGGCCTGCACCAGGCCATCGAAGCCAAAGAAGGCGTCACGATCAAGCAGGAGAATCAGACGCTGGCAACGATCACGCTCCAGAACTACTTCCGGCTGTACGACAAGCTTGCAGGCATGACCGGCACCGCCGCCACCGAGGCCTCCGAGCTGGCCCAGATCTATGGCCTGGACGTCGTGGTCATTCCCACCAACCGTCCGATCGCCCGGCTCGATGAGCCCGATCTCGTCTTCAAGACGGCGATGGCGAAGTACCACGCGGTGGCCGACGACGTCGCCCAGCGTTATGAGCACGGTCAACCGGTGCTGTTGGGAACCATCTCGATCGAACAGTCGGAGATCGTGTCGAGCCTTCTCAAGAAGCGAGGTATCGATCACGAGATCCTCAACGCCAAAGCTCACGCACGGGAAGCAGAGATCGTCGCGCAGGCGGGTCGGCCCGGAGCCGTGACCGTTGCAACCAACATGGCCGGGCGAGGCGTCGACATCCAGCTCGGCGGCAACCCCGAGGCGCTTGCCAAGATCGAGCTGAAGCGCCGCGGTGAGGACCCCGAATCCGAGCAGTATCTCGACCTGCTCGCCGAGCTCACCGAGAAGTATCAGGCCGAGCTGTCGGATCGCCAGGAGGCGGTGAAACGAGCCGGCGGGCTCTACGTGATCGGAACCGAACGACACGACTCTCGGCGGATCGACAATCAGCTGCGCGGCCGGTCCGGCCGCCAGGGCGATCCAGGCGAGTCACGGTTCTATCTCTCGCTCGAGGACGAACTGATGCGGCGATTCTCCGGTGACCGGGTGGCGAGTGTGATGCAGACCCTGAAGATCCCCGACGATGTCCCGATCGAGCACAAGATGATCAACCGCGCGGTGGAACGCGCCCAGAGCCAGGTCGAGTCACAGAACTTCGAGATCCGCAAGAACGTTCTCAAGTACGACGAGGTGATGAACCGCCAGCGCGAGGTCATCTACTCGTGGCGGTCGGGCATCCTCCACGATGGATCGACCACCGAGCTGATCAACGAGTGGATCGACAAGGTCGTCGAAGACACCGTCACAACGGTCATCTCCGACGAGACCCCGCCGAACCAGTGGGATTGGGAAGAACTCCGAACCGAGCTCACCGTGCTGTATCCGACCGAGCTCGACGGTGACTCCGTCGAAGGTCGGCTCTCTGTCGACAAGGTGGTCGATGCCGCCATCGCAGAGGCGCACGAGCGATACGCCGAGCGGGAGAAGGAGCTCGGCGAGGACATGCTCCGCCAGATCGAGCGTCAGGTCATGTTGCAGGTGATCGACACCAAGTGGCGCGAGCACCTCGCAGACATGGACTATCTGCGTGCGGGGATCGGCCTCCGGGCCATGGGCCAGCGTGATCCGTTGACCGAATACCAGCGAGAGGCGTTCGACATGTTCGCCGATCTGGTCGAGGCGGTGAAGCGAGACGCCGTCCGCTACCTCTTCCACGTGCAGGTGACCCAACAGCCGGCGGAGCAGCCCAAGCAGGTCACCACGTCCGGCCCGACGTTGGCGCCGAAGCAAGCGGTGGCGGGTGACAAGATCGGTCGCAACGAACCCTGCCCGTGCGGCTCCGGCAAGAAGTACAAGCGCTGCCACGGAGCGAACTAGCCGCCTCGTTCCTCGGCGCTGATGACAGATGACGGTCGAAAGATGACAGTCATATCGTGTCGGCTTCGCCGACCCAGATTCCCTCTCACCGTGGCACGTGATCGATCATCTGTCATCTGTCATCTGTCATCTGTCAACCGTCCGACCCGAACTACCGTTCTGATCTCATGACGAACAACCAGCCCACGCACGACATCGAAGAACTCCGCAACCGCCTGCTCGAAGCCAGGAGGTTCCTTTGACTTGGATCAGAAGGAAACCGAGCTCGCAGAGCTGAGGGACGAGGCGAGTCGTCCCGACCTGTGGGACGACCCCGACGAGGGACGCGCCGTCACCGAGAAGCTGAACAGGTATGAGCGCCTGTTCGAGCTGGTTGCCGATCTCGAACGCGGGCTGTCGGACGCCGAGGTACTCCTCGAGTTCGGCGACGACGATTCCAAAGCCGAGGCGCAGCGGGAGATGAATGGCGTCGCAGCACAGCTGTCGCGTCTCGAACTCGAGTCGTTGTTCTTCGAGGAGTACGACGACTACCCGGCGATCGTCACCGTGTACGCCGGAGCGGGCGGTGTCGATGCACAGGACTGGGCGGAGATGCTGTTGCGGTCCTACGAGCGCTACCTGACGAACGAGGGCTTCAAGGTCACCGTCGAGGAGTGGTCCGAGGGCGAGGAGGCCGGGATCAAATCGGCGACGATCTCGGTCGAGGGCGACCACGCCCATGGTGTGATGGAAGCCGAACGGGGAACGCATCGACTCGTCAGGATCTCCCCATTCGATTCCAACGCCCGGAGGCACACGGCGTTTGCCGGCGTTGACGTGGTTCCGGACATCGGCGATGAGGTCGAGATCGAGATCAAGGACGATGATCTTCGAATCGATACGTATCGATCCCAGGGTGCCGGTGGTCAGCACGTCAACACGACCGACTCCGCCGTCAGGATCACCCACCTCCCGACCGGGATCGTGGCGTCCTGTCAGAACGAGCGGTCTCAGCTACAGAACAAGGCTCGCGCCATGACACAACTCAAGGCCAAGCTGGCCGAGCGCGCCCGCCATGAGCAGGCCGCCGAGCTGGCAGAGATCCGAGGTGAGACGACCGGGGCCGCGTGGGGGAGTCAGATCCGCTCCTACGTGCTCCAGCCGTACCAGATGGTCAAGGATCTCCGGACCGGACTCGAGATCGGCAATGTCGGTGCCGTTCTCGATGGCGACATGGGAGATCTCACCGAGTCCTACCTCCGCTGGCGCCGAGCCCAACACGAACAAGCAGGCTGACCCCGTCCCGAAGGCGCAATGTTGTGGCCTACTTGAATCGCCGTCGGCTGCTTCTGAAGGAGTTCTTGTTGGGAGCGGCGTATGAACGTCCATCTCACTCCCCGGAATCCCGGTTCGTGGCGACTGACAAGAACGACGGTCGAGCGCGTACGACGCGAGCGGCAGCACTTGTCGCAAGCGGGGGTCGACCGATCGACGTTCTTGGGACAGGGAGAACACCACGGTTCTGAACCCACCACCACCAACTTGGGGTGGTCGCTGTCCCAAGAACAGAAGCACCTCCGGCGAGCGCGCAGTGCGCGGCTCGAGCCCTCACGGGTGCTGTGGTCGGACTGGGGTGGTCGCCGTCCCAAAACAGAATCAACACTGGCGAGCGCGTCGCTCGCGGCTCGAGTCTCCACGAGGGGCCGTGGTCGCTTCTGGGGTGGTCGCTGTCCCAAGAACGCATGCTCAGCGAAGCCATCGTTGCGTCCCTGCGCGCAGCATCGCCGCCCGGGGTGATACGGAATACCCAAGTCCCAGTGGTACCATCACCATTCACTTTTCGCGTTCTGTGGTGGGAGCGCGCGCAATGCTCCTCCGGGGGAACCGAGGCCATTTTCAATGATTCGACTCCAAGACGTCACCAAGGTGTACGAGGGCGGAACGGTCGCCGCACGCGACGTGAACCTCGACATTCAGCGGGGTGAGTTCGTGTTCCTGGTCGGACCGTCGGGTTCGGGCAAGTCGACACTCATCCGGCTGATGCTCCGTCAAGAGCCCATCACCCGCGGCAAGATCTGGGTCGCAGGCAAGGACATCACTGCACTCCCGAACTGGAAGGTCCCGTATCTTCGCCGTTCGATCGGGACGGTGTTCCAGGACTTCAAGCTGCTTCCGAACAAGACCGTTGCCGAGAACATCGCGTTCACGCTCGAGGTGCTCGGGAGGCCGAGATCCGTCATCAGACCACAGGTCGAGCAGGTGCTCGACCTCGTCGGTCTCGACGGCAAGGCCGATCGGTATCCCCGGCAGCTGTCGGGAGGAGAACAGCAGCGAGTCTCGGTGGGGCGTGCCTTCGTCAACCGCCCGCCGATCCTGCTCGCCGACGAGCCGACCGGGAACCTCGATCCGGCCACATCGGTGGGCATCATGAAGCTCCTGGACCGGATCAATAGGACCGGGACCACCATCGTGATGGCCACCCATGACCACGCGATCGTCGACGCCATGCAGCGACGAGTGGTCGCGGTGGAGAACGGTTCCGTCGTTCGTGACGATGCCACCGGCAGGTACGAGACGACGATGCAGCACGCCATCGACCCGGGTTCGACCATCGTCCCAGGTGACCAGCCGACCGGCGCGCCGCCCGAAGCGACACCGGAGGCTGCTGAGCAGACCGAAGAAGCGATCGGGTCGGAGAGCCCCGACGTCGAGATGGACGGTGTGCACGAATGAGCCGCATCGCCTTCCTGATGCGCGAAGCGCTCGTGAACCTGCGACGCAACGCTCTGGTCGTCGTCGGGGCCATCCTGGCCGTGTTCATCTCGCTCTCCCTGGCGTTCGGCGCGCTCGTCCTGAACGAGCTGGTCCAGCGGAACACACTCACGTGGCAGGACGGGACCCATGTCATCGCCTGGTTGAAAGACGCCGATCAGGGCGGACTCGAGACGGCCGGTCAACTCGGATTGATGGACGAGATCCAGGCCTGGGAGCAGGTCGAGACGACGCGGTACGTCGACAAGCTGGCGGCCTTCCAGGAATTCGAGCTGCTGTTCGGTGAGCGCCGGCCCGAACTCGTTCAGGAGATCAATCCGAACGCGCTTCCCACTTCGATCCGAATCGAGCTCACCGACATCGATCTTTATCGTGACGTCGTGTTCCGACTGCAGTCCAACCCTGCAGTCCTCAACGTGACCTCTGCAGGGGAGCAGATCGAACAGCTCTCGTCGCTCAGCACCGTGCTCAACGTGCTCGGCCTCGGGTTGGCCGTGCTTCTCGGGGTCTCGGCGGTCATCCTGATCGCCAACACGATCCGCATGGCGATCTATGCCAGGCGGGACGAGGTGTCGATCATGAAACTCGTTGGTGCGTCCAACTGGTTCATCCGTGTCCCGTTCGTCCTCGAAGGGATGATCGAAGGGATTCTCGGAGCCGGTTTGGCCGTGCTGACCGTGTGGATCGCATCCCAGAACCTGGTGTCGGTGGGCGAAGCCATTCCGCTCCTCACCCTCGACATCCCGACATCGTTCTTCATCCAGTGGGGTGTGCTGTTCGTCGTCTTCGGTGCGCTGGCGGGCATCGTGGGTTCTGTCGTGGGACTCAGTCGATATCTGCGTGAGGCCGACGGCAGTGGAGTGCCGGTGACCGCCTGATGCGTCCCGCCGCCCTGCTCTTGTCGATGATCCTGCTGGTCGGGCTCGTGTCGGGCCCGGCCGGCGCACAGGACCCGTCGTCGGAACTCGATGCAGTGCGGGACGAACTCGAGGCGCTATCGGCCCAGATCGACAATTCGAGAGCGGAGAGTCGCGCAGTCGGGGAGCGGCTCAGCGCCGCTCAGGACCAGCTCGCTGCTGTGCAAGGAGAGCTTGCGGAGGCCCAGGGTCGCGTGGATGCACTGACAGCCCAGATCCAGGGGGAGGAGGCTCATCTGGCCGATGTCAACGCACAGCTCGACGTCATCCAGCAGAACCTGGTCGAGACGACCATCGAGCTCCAGAACACTCTGGATGATCTCGAGGTGCAGGTCGTCGAGTTGTACATGAACGCCACTGCCTCCGTCACCACGATGCTGCTCGGTTTCGACACCGCCGCCGAGGCGTCTGTGGGTCTGGTGTACGTGGAGGAGGTGACGGGACAGAGCGAAGACCTGCTCGACACCTTCGAGTTCCTCAAGCTGGAGGAGGAACGCCAGCAGGATCTCGCGCTCGATCGTCAAACCGAGGTCGAGGAGATCCTGGTCGCGCTCGAAGGCGAACGGGTCGTCCTCGAAGGAGAGGTGGCCGCGGTCGAGGAGCTCAGGGCCGAGGCGGAGTCGAACCTCGAAAGCGTGAGAGCGCTCCTGAACCAGATCAACCGGGACATTCAGGCCGCAGAGTCCCAACACGAATCGCTGGAAGCCGACGCCGCCCGGCTCGAAGCCGAGCTCGCCGCTCTGCAAGAGCAGGGCGGCACCAATCCCGGTGTGCTGGGATGGCCGGTCAATGGTCGGGTGTCGTCGCCATACGGGTATCGCATCCACCCGATCTTCGGGACCCGCAAGCTCCACACCGGGATCGACATCGCTGCGAGCTCGGGGACCCCGATCGCTGCTGCCGGCTCGGGCCGTGTGATCCTCGCCGAGACCTACGGGGGGTATGGGCGTGCCGTCGTCATCGATCACGGCGGTGGACTCGCCACCCTCTATGCCCACCAATCGAGCATTGCCGTCTCGGTGGGTCAACGCGTCGAACGCGGTGACACGATCGGCTACGTCGGCTGCTCGGGCAGCTGCACCGGACCCCACCTGCATTTCGAGACTCGGGAGCGCGGTGCCAGAGTCGACCCGATGAAGTATCTGAACGGATGACCGAGAAGACCGTCGCCACGAACCGCAAGGCCAGGCACGACTACGAGATCATCGACACCTACGAGGCGGGTCTCGTCCTCCGTGGATCGGAAGTCAAGAGTCTCCGCGCCGGGAAGGTGACGATCAAGGACTCCTTCGCCCACATCGCCAACGGCGAAGCGTTCCTGATCGGCTTGTACATCGCGCCCCATGCGTTCTCTCGCCAGGGCGGGCACGATCCCGAACGGACCCGCAAGCTCTTGCTGACTCGACGTGAGATCGATCGGATCGCCGGTCGCATGGCAGAGAAGGGCTACACGATGGTGCCGCTGCGGATCTACTTCAAGAACGGCTACGCCAAGCTGGAACTCGGCCTGGCGCGAGGTAAGACGACCTACGACAAGCGCCACGCCCTGAAGGAGAAGCAGCTGAAGCGCGAGATGGACCGCGCCCTTCGCGAGCGGTGATCCGTCTCACGTCCCACGTCTCACGTCCTAGCCACCTTCGTCAAGGAGTTCTTGTTGGGGAGGACCGGACACCGCGCCAGCCGTGCTTCACGACGAGGCCACGACGCGCCGACTGGACAAGAACGACGGTCGAGCACACAGCCGACGGGCGGCAGCCCTCGTCGCAAGCCGAAGTCGGCCATTCCGGGTTCTTGGGACAGCGCGAACTCCACGGTTCTGGCCCCAACCAGTCAAGGCTTGGGTGGTCGCTGTCCCAAGAACAGACGCACGCCAGCGTGCATTTGACCCGCGGCGTACCCACCAGCGAGCCCGGCATGCAACTCCGACTCGGACCGGCTCGTAGGCGCAACATGCGGCGGTAGCCGTGACCGACCTTGCGCCGTGGGCCAACCTCGACACAGAAAGAGGCGGGGAGGGGGACCCCGCCTCTTTCTTGCGTTCCGGAACCTCTCGGCCCCGGTGAGTCGATGGTTCGAGGGTTCAGTCGCTGGAGCTGTCGTCGCCCTTGGCGGCCTTGTTCTTCTGGCCAGGGGCGTTGTCCTTGCCCTTGCCCGGCTTGTCCTTCTTCTCCTGGCCGGGGGCGTTGTCCTTGCCGCGTGACTCGGAGGCGGATTCGTCGTCATCGTCGACCGAGTCGCTCCTGCCCTTGTTGTTGCACGCAGTCTCGAAGGATGCGAGTGTCACCTCGAAAGACTCTGCGTCGACTTCGTCGTAGTCGCCCTTGCCGAAATCGCTCTGGGCGAAGTGGCGGATGAGGCATCCGTTCCCACCCTTGAGCAGCTTGGCGAACGTCGACACGATCGTGCCGTGGTTGATCTCGCCGTTGCCGTTCGGCTCGATCTTCACCGAGGTGAGTGCGCACTCTTCGGCGCCGTCCTCGTCGTCCGTGGTCTCGGTCCCGTAGCGGACGCTGGCACCTTCTTCGTCGTCGCCCTCGAAGGAGAACTCGACCTGGTCGCCTTTGCCGTCTTCGGCGTCCTTGTCCTTCGACCAGAGCCCGGTCACCCCGACCTCGGTGTCTTCTTCGTTCGCCTCAACGTCCAGTTCGTAGACGAAGTCGCCGACCAACGTGCAGTCGAGCGTCGCCGTCTCTGCGTCGTCGGCATCGATGTCCGACACGCCGTACAGCACGGCCATCTGATCGCTGTCGTAACCGGCCACCAGCAGGGTGTCTGCGCTCGGGGCCGCCAACGCCGCCGAGCCGACGAACGCCAGCGAAAGACCTGCGAACAAAGCAACGAGCTTGTTCTTCTTCATGAGTGTCCACTCCTAGCAATGTTGACTCCACTCTCGGTGGTCAAGTCCACGTAGGGTGGTCAGTGTTACGGGCTGGGGGAAGAAATCTCGCTGGGAGTTGTTACAGTGAGAGGACACCTTGGGGGTGTACTGGTTTCGACGTTGAATGTTGAAACGCTGGAAGCGAGCCGGGGACTCCGGGGCCCCGTCAACAACCTGGAAACCAACAAGAAATGCCAAACCTCAAATGGCACTGGCTGCCTGAGTAACCCTCAGTAACAGCTCGTCCGCCCGGTGGGTGCCCACCTCGCCGGAATGCGGGCGTCGCTTCGTGGGCTGCGGCATTCGGGGTCTGTGACCGAATGTCAAAGACTGATCGCAGATAGGAAGTCGGAAAACTGGCCGTCAGAGTTCCGACGACCGAATGCTTGCTGATGGCTGCGCTCGGAGATGCCGGCGTGAAGGGTTCAGCGGACCGGGGTTCGACTCCCCGCACCTCCACAAACGAAGTGGTCTCGGTGGAGAAACCGAGACCTGTCGGTAGAAACCCAGAAGGGTCGTCGGCTTCTGGTCGGCGGCCCTTCTCGTTGCGTGGTCGTTCCACTCCCCGCACTCCTCCCGGCGAGTCGATTCGCGCATGCCGTTCGCACGCAAGAGACATCGGGAACCACCTCGGACTGGGCGGAGCGGTGCGGTCCCCGAAAGACCGTCACCGGTCGACTCCACTTTCGACCAGCAGCGCCACGCGCTCAGCGATCTCTTCGGGCACGTCCTCCTGCAGGAAATGCTTGCCCTCCACGGTCTGGATCGAGGTGGCCAGGCCGAGGGCATCCACGATGTCGGCGCCGTGCTCGTCGACGGTCAACTCTGCATCCCGGCGACCCCAGATCACCTGGGCCGGAAAGTCGCGGTCCTGCAGTGGCCCCCTGATCCGAGCCTCGAACTCCGCTGTCGTCTCGAAGCCGTCCATGATCTCGAGGAACGCGTCCCCTCCGTCCCCCCGCGTGAGCAGCCGTCCGTAGGCGCGGATCTCCTCGTAGGTGGGACCGTCCAGTACGCCCTTCCACCGGAAGAAGGGGTAGATGCCGGGTGAGTCCATCTGACGCACCCAGATGCGTCGCAGGCCGGGAATCGAGAACGGGCGCATCGCTAGGGGCTTGGTGAAACGGGACGTCGCGACGAGGGTGTTGAGGACCGTGAGCGAGCGGACCCGGTCAGGCACACGGCGGATCAGGTCGAACCCGACCGGGCCGCCGAGGTCGTGGACCACGAGGTGAAACGACTCGATGCCTGCGGCGTCGATTGCCTGCTCCAGCCACGCCGAGAGCCCCGTCCAGGAATAGTCGAAGTCGACCGGGCGCTCGGCGAACCCGAGCCCGGGGAAGTCGAGTGCCACGCCCTCCAGCCCTCGCGCAGCGAGCGCCCGCAGGACCTTGCGGTACAGGTAGGCAGAGGTCGGCACCCCGTGGAGACAGACGACCGTCGGTCCCGTGCCCTGCCGCCAGATGCGAGTCGCTGCCGTGCCGGGGACGTCGAGCGGGTCACCAGTGGCCGCCCACTGCTCGAGCGGGTTGGACTGTGCCGCGGTCGTTCTCATGGGGTCTCCTCTGTTGGATGCACAGGGACGGGTCGTCCCGGTGGCCCGCTACGATAACAGAACGATCGTTTGGATAAGACAGCTGAGTGGAGGACCGACATGGGTAGGCGCAAGACGTACGACCGCACCGAGCTGACCGACCGGGCAATGCGCCTGTTCTGGGAGCACGGCTATCACGCCACCTCGATGCGTGACGTCGTCGACGCGACCGGCGTCAACGCCTCCAGCATCTACGCCGAGTTCGACAGCAAACAAGCCCTCTACGAGGAGGCAGTCGTCCGCTACGACGAAATCGTGGTCACCGGCCACTTCGGCGCGCTCGAGCAGGAATCGGCCTCGCTGGAGGAGGTTGCGGCGGTGCTGCAGTTCTTCGGCGAGGCACGGACGGTCCAGGGCGCCACGATCGGCTGCCTGCTGTGCAACGCGGCCACCGAACTCGCACCCACGGCGACACTGAGCCGGGCCATCATGGACGACTACGCGAACCGCCTCGTTGCCGCATTCCGCAACGCACTCGACAACGCGGCGGTGGCCGGCCGCCTGGACCCGGCGGCCTCCACCGAGGAACTGGGCCGCTTCTTCACCGTGCTGCTGATGGGGATGTTCGTCCTCCTTCGCGCTGAGGGCGACCCGGCGCTGCTCCGAGCGGCAGCCGACCAGGGCCTCGCCCGGCTCGCCTCGGTGACCCTGCGCTGATTGCCTGGCATGCACGCCGTCGAGCAGGCTGACAGGCGGGGACTGTCGTCGAGAGGGGCACCAGCCTCGCCCGATTCGCTCTGTTCGAGAGGGATAGATCGCCGAGTGGGCTGTGGTTGTCCCATCGGTCAGGCCCCCTGGAATGCGTCTTCTCATCTCGGTCGTGCTGGGCCACCGTTCTTGGGCTCGTTCGACATGTCGATCTGATGCCGGATCGCCGCGCCACGGTCCGGGGTACCCGTGCACCCTCCGGATCCATGAGGCGAGGCTCACGAGAGAATGCCCAACACTGCGGCGTATCGGCTCACTTGCTCGGACCCAGGGACGAACGAAGACCCGGAGCATGGCTCCGGGTCTCCTTCGTGGTCGCACGGATCCGGGTGTCAGCCGTTGACTGGGGCGCCTCCGATCTCGAGGATGCGGCCGCCCAAGGGGCTGGGAGAGTTCGACCGTGATCGCCGATCCGTCCTCGCGTTCCCGTCGTGGCGATACCGAGATTTCGCGATTTCAGGTGGTCGATGGCGACCGATCGCCGGAGCGACGACGGAGGTAGAGGGCAATCACGGCGCCAGTCACGATGAGGAGCGACACCCACCCGTTGCGACTCAATCCGAGCAGGCGGAATGTCGTGTCGGTGCGGATGAGCTCGAGCGCGAAGCGGCCGATGCCGTAGAGGGCGGCGTAGACGAAGAACAGTCCACCTCGTGGCAGATCGAATCGCCGCTCGACCCACAGGAGGACGGGGACGACGAGCGCAATGTTCCAGAGCGATTCGTAGAGGAAGGTCGGGTGGAATGTGGCTGCGTCCGGATACGCCTCCGGGCGAAACCGGGGTTCGATCTCTACCGCCCAAGGCAGGTCGCTCGGCGTGCCGAACAACTCCTGGTTGAAGTAGTTGCCCCAGCGTCCGATCGCCTGTGCGACGGGAATGCCGACGGCTGCGGAATCGAGGAGCTTCCACATGTCGCCATTGCGTCGCCTGATCAAGTAGATCGCCGTGAGCGTCCCGGCAGTGAGGCCTCCGAACAACGCCAGCCCGCCCTCCCAGATGGCGACGACCTTCCACCACTCACCTTCGAACCGCCCGAGGTGCGTCGAGACGTACGCCAATCGGGCGCCGATGAACCCGATGATGACCGCTCTCACCAGGATGCGTTCGATGTCCTGCCGGACGTCGGGGTCGTCGGTGTATCGGTTCAGCGTGATCGTTGCGGCAAGAATCACGCCGATGCCGATCAGGAGACCGTAGACGTGCAGATCGAGCGGCCCGATCGGGATCGTGTTGAACGGCGGGGAAGGGATGGATGCAAACATCGGCTCCGACGCTATCCGACCCGTCCGTCAATGCTGCGGCCGAACGTCACGTTTCGGTGTCGAACAGCCCCAACTGCTCGGTGGTGCTCTCGGGAGCCGACGGCATCCCGGCGCGCTTCTCCCAGTCGTTCCGCGGTGTGATCGAGACCGGCTGCAGCCGTGAACGGCCTCGATAGAGCTCGGCGTAGGTCCGGACCAACCCGGGTCGATGTCTTCTGAGCCACGCCATCCAGTGCCGCTTCATGATTGGGGTCAGGTACAGCAGCATCGGAGTGACGAACGTGGCGCCCGCCTCTTCGGCAGCCATCGTCACGGCGGCAACCTGGTCTTCCCCGTCACTGAGCGAGGGGAGCAGCGGTGCGGCCAAGACACCGCTCGGCACGCCGGCTTCGTTGAGTCGGCGCACGGCGGCCAGCCGCTGACGCGGATGCGGAGTTCCCGGCTCGGTCTCACGCCACACGTCCTCGTCCAGCGTGGCGATCGAGAAGTCGACCGAGACGCTGGTCACGGCTGCAGCTCGGATGAACAGGTCGAGATCTCGAAGCGCCAGCGTGGATTTGGTGAGGATCGAGAAGGGATTGCTCCGCTCGGTCAGTACCTCGATGATTCCTCGGGTGAGCCGGTACTTGCCTTCGGCCTTCTGGTACGGATCCGTGTTGGTTCCCATCGCGATCCGATCGCCTGCCCAGCGACCCGGCGCCGTCTCGGCGCGCGCCAGGGCGACGGCGTTCGTCTTCACGACGATCTGGTTGTCGAAGGCTGCTCCGATGTCGAAGCCCAGATACTCATGAGTCGGTCGGGCGAAGCAGTAGGAGCAGGCGTGCGAACAGCCCCGGTAGGGGTTGATCGTGTATGTGAAGGGAACCTGAGACGATTCCGGCACACGGTTGATCAGAGTCTTCGATTCGATCTCGTGAAAGGTGAGTGATCGGTACTCGCCTCTCCCCACGACCCGTTTGGAGTGTCGGAAGAGACCATCGGACCGCGGTTCGAGCGACGACCATCTGAATGACTGTTGTGACATGGATTCAGATTATATCGAACAGGTGTTCGATCAGGTCAGCAGCGTGGTTTCCGTCGATGTGTCGAGTTCGGGCAGTGGCACATACGTCCGGGCGGACTCCAACACGTCAGCAGTCGTCGGGAGCGGCTTTCCATACGGCAGCTTGCGGACCGCCGAGAGCAGGGCGTCTTCGGTCGGCTCGATCAGCACGATGCGTCGGGGGGCGAGCTTGGGGAGATGATCGAGATACCAGTGGGCAGCAGACCCGGTGATGGACGGATCGACCAGATAGAAGTCCGCCAACGGTGCATCGGCCAGGAGTCCGATCGCCAGCTCGAGTTCGGTCGGTTCCCCGTCCAGGCGTCGAGCCCATTCCCTCACCGCCGGACCGAGCGGATCTCCCGTCAGCAGGGTGTAGATCGTCGACCGGCGCTGAGCTGCCACCCATGTGCGGCGCAGTTGGTCGACCCAGTCGGTGAGAGACTCGACCGGCTCGGGCGCCTGCTCTCTGGCCACGTTCTCGGCCACATCAGCCACCCGCTCCGAAGGCCGATCGAAACCCCTTCCGACGGTCACGATCAGGGTCGTGGTGCGGTTCATCCCAGGTACGGTAGAACCAGACTCCGGGAAGGCGACATGACCACGACCATCTACGAGACCGAGGATCTCGCTGCGATTCGCGCCCAGACCAGACGATTCGTCGAGGAGAAGGTCTTCGGGCGAGGCGACGATTGGGAGGAAGCCGGTCAGGTGCCGAGGCACCTCATCGAGGAGATGGGCAAGATCGGGTTCTTCGGACTGCGAGTACCGGAGGAATACGGCGGGATCGGGATGGGCGAGCTCGCGTCGGTCGTCTTCGCCGAAGAGCTGGGTCGGGGAACCTACGGAGGCTTCACCGCAACGGCGATCGTCCACACCGATCTGGCCATGCCGTATCTCCTGAACTACGGGAGTGACGAGCAGAAGCGCACATGGCTGCCGGACATGCTCACCGGTGAGATCTTCACGGCCATCGGAGTCACCGAACCGGACCACGGATCGGACGTCGCCGGGATGCGGACGACGGCGACTCGCGACGGTGACGGCTACCGGCTCAACGGGTCGAAGCTCTACATCACGAACGGCGGCATCGCCAACCTCTTGTTCATCGCGGCCAAGACCAACACCGATGTGAAGCCGTCACGGGGGATCACGATCTTCGCCGTGCCGAGCGACACCGAAGGCTTCTCGCCCAGCCGCAAACTCGACAAGATGGGCTGGCGGTGTTCGAACACCGCCGAGCTCAGCTTCAACGACGCCTGGGTGCCCGCAGAGAACGTGATCGGCGACCTCGACAAGGGGTTCTATTCGATCATGAACAACTTCCAGAACGAGCGCCTCGTGCTCGGGGCGATGGCACTCGGCGAAGCGCAGAAGGCGCTGGAGTTGACCGTCGAGTGGGTCAAGAACCGCAAGGCGTTCGGAGCGACACTGTGGGGCAAGCAGGCGATCCGTCAGCGGCTGGCGATGCTGTCGGGTGAGGTCGAGGCGGCTCGCCAGCTCGTGTACCACTCGGGCTGGCTGATGGAGCAGGGGCATGACGCCGTCAAGGAGATCTCCATGGTCAAGGCCGTCGTCGGTGAGCTGGTTAATCGGGTCATGTACGACTGTGTCCAGTTCCATGGCGGCATGGGCTACCTCACCGAGAGTGCCATCGAGCGCATGTACCGCGACGCCCGGATCCATTCGATCGGAGGGGGCGCCACCGAGGTGATGCTGGAAGAGATCGCCAAGCGAATGTGATGACCCTCGTTCCTCGGGCCAGATGACAGATTCAAGATGACAGACGACAGATAGTCCTGGCTCCACAGAAGTGATTCCAGAGGCTGAGTGCGTCGTCAGTCGATCGAGGCGTGTTTGCGATTGCCGGCACAAGGTGACGGTTCGGTCATCTGTGATCTGTCATCTGTGATCTGTCATCTCCGCCCGAAGGGCGGCTTCGAACTGTTCCTTCTCCTCGAGCTTGTGGTAGCTGAGCTCGATGGCCATCCAGATGCTCTTCGACCATGGATAGAACGCGATCGGCACCACGAGCATCACGCCGATGGTCAGGGCCGAGAGCACGTTCCACGGCGGATCCGGCCAGGTCAGCGCAATGCCGCCGACCAGCGTCACCAGAAACACCAACAGCGCGACGGCCATGTTGATGATCAGCGCGCCAACCCAGTAGCCGGGTTCGCGCTCGAACTTGAACCCGCAGGTGGTGCAGTATTCGTTGAGGGCTGCCCAGCTCGCGAAGGCCCCGCCTGCGCCGCACCGGGGGCATCGTCGCACGACAGCTCGGCCGAGCATCGTGAAGAAAGTTGCGGACGGATCTCTCACGACATCGAGTGTAGAAAGGGCGGGCCCGTCCACGGAATGCGCTCGATGTCCGGAGCGCGGTACGGTTGACGGCGTGAGCGACGACCGTATCCGCCGGCTCAGGATCGACTACGAGAGCACCCCGCTGTCGATGGCCGAGATTGCAGACGACCCGATCGAACAGTTCGACCGCTGGTTCACCGAAGCGATCGCCGCCGAAGTGGAGGAGCCGAACGCCATGGTGGTCTCCACCGTGTCCGCACGGCGGCGGCCCCAGGTCGAGGACCGTGCTGATGAAGTCATTCGACCACAACGGCTTCGTGTTCTACACCAACACCTCGTCGCGCAAAGGGAAAGAGATCGAGGTCGAACCTCGCATCTCGTTGCTGTTCGTCTGGCTTCTGCTCCATCGTCAGGTCCACATCGATGGGATCGCACAACCGGTGAGCGAGTCCGAGGCCGACGCCTACTTCGCCAGCCGTCCGGTCGATGCGCAAATCGGTGCGGTGGCGTCGCCTCAGAGCAGCGTCATTCCCTCGCGGCGATGGCTGGAGGATCGAGTCGAGCAGCTCCGGGCCTCGACCGAACGGCCAGTCACCCGGCCGCCGACATGGGGCGGGTATCGCGTCCAGCCTTCGGGCTTCGAGTTCTGGCAGGGACGCCCGAACCGACTTCACGACCGGATCTCCTTCGAACGTGGCGAGTCGGGTTGGTCGAAGGTGCGTCTCGCCCCCTGAGCCGTACACTCGGCTCGGTGCGCTTCACCGTTCTGGGCTCCAGCGGAACCTACCCGACTCCCACCAACGCCGCCTCCTCGTACCTCGTGAGGACCGACCGGACCACGATCTGGTGTGACGCGGGCTCCGGTGGCTTTCAGGCCCTGGCGTCGGTGATCGACCCGGCCGATGTCGACGCCATCGTCATCTCTCATCGTCACCCGGATCACTGCGTCGATCTGTTCGCCGCGTTCCATGCGCTCACCTATCGTCCCGAGCCCGTGCGCGGTGTTCCGCTGTTTGCGCACCGTTCGGTGATCGATCACGTCCTCGGTTTCCTCGATGCCGAGGACGATCACGTGATCCACTCCACCTTCGACCTCACCCCTGTCGAAGGTGGCAGCCGCTGGACCGTCGGCGACGTTGCCATCCGGGCCGTGGGGATGGACCATTCCGTTCCGACACTCGGGTTCGAGTTCGAATGCTCGGCGCGCAGGGTCTTCTACACGGCGGACACCGGCGCGGCCGGCGCGTGGGTCGACACGGTGGGTCCCGTCGACCTGCTCGTCAGCGAAGCGAGCTTCCAGGGTGACCCGGGCGACGACGCATTTCGGCAGCACTTGACCGCCTCGCAGGCGGGCCGGATCGCCTCCCACGTCGGAGCGACCAGACTGGTCTTGACACATATTCCACCGCACCTCGATCCGCTCATATCGGTCCGGGAGGCGGAAACCACCCACGGGCGAACCGTCATGGCGGCGGTCCCGGGAATGACCTACGAGGTGTGAACCATGACGCGAACACGACAACCCGACGAGCTTCGCCCGGTGAGACTTCACCTGGGATTCACGGAGTCGACGCCCGGCTCTGTGCTGATCGAGATGGGCAAGACCCGGGTTTTGTGCACTGCGGCCGTCGAGGCCGAGGTGCCGCGCTGGATGAAGGGCTCGGGCAAGGGTTGGGTCACGGCAGAGTACGGCATGCTGCCCGGCTCCAGTGACACCAGGATTCGTCGTGATTCGTACACGAAAGGCAGGCAACAAGAGATCTCCCGTCTCATCGGACGTGCGCTCCGCGCCGTGGTCGACATGAAGGCCATGGGTGAAGGGATGGTCCGGGTGGACTGCGACGTGATCGAAGCCGACGGCGGCACCCGGACCGCAGCGGTCACCGGGGCGTGGATCGCATTGCACCAGGCGTTCGAATGGGCCGTGGGCAACGGCACGATGGCGAGGAACCCGATCATCGACCAGGTGGCCGCCGTCTCGGTCGGTCTCGTCGACGGGGCGACGTTGCTCGACCTCGAATACGTCGACGATGTCTCGGCCGAGGTCGACATGAACGTCGTGATGTCCGGTCGCGGGCTGCTCGTCGAGGTCCAGGGCACTGCTGAGGGCGCGCCCTTCACGAGAGTAGAGCTCGACGGAATGCTCGACCTGGCGGCCGGGGGGATCGCCGAGCTCGTCGAAGCCCAGAAAGCGGCGACCGAGCAGTGATCGAACGGCTGGTGGTCGCATCGAAGAATCCCGACAAGATCGCCGAGGTCGAAGAGGTGCTCGCAGGTCTCGGTCTGGTCCGTGAGATCGTTCGAGGGCTCGAGTGGCCGGACGTCGAGGAGACCGAGCCGACGCTGCTCGGCAACGCACTGTTGAAGGCGCGTGCCGTCCAGCGCGCCACGGGCCTGACAGCAGTCGCCGACGACACCGGACTCGAAGTGGACGCGCTCGGGGGAGAGCCCGGGGTTCACACTGCCCGATACGCAGGGCCGGACGCGTCATACTCGGACAACGTCGCCAAGCTCCTCGCCGAAATGGATGGGGTCAGACGGCGATCCGCCCGCTTCAAGACAGCCATTGCTCTCGTCGATGCATCGGGCAAGGAGATCACCGTCGAGGGGGTCGTCGAAGGCGAGATCACCACCGAGCCGCGCGGCGATGACGGCTTCGGCTACGACCCGGTCTTCAGCGTCGGTGGCCGGACGTTCGCCGAGATGAGGAGCGAGGAGAAGCATCGGATCTCGCATCGGGCGCTGGCGCTTCGTGCCTTGGCCGCCGCGCTCGGCCCCGATGGGACTCGGGGCTGAGGCCATGTCACAATGGCACTGCCACGCGGGTGTGGCGGAATTGGGAGACGCGCCAGGTTTAGGTCCTGGTGGGCGAAAGCCTGTGGGGGTTCGAGTCCCTCCACCCGCACGAAAGCCCTCCGCAGGACGCGGAGGGCTTTCGTCGTGTGGGTAGGCCGCCCGGGACTCGAACCCGGAACCTTGGGCTTAAGAGGCCCCTGCTCTGACCAGTTGAGCTAGCGACCCGTGTTCGAGGTTAGTCATAGTTCTGCTGTGACATCCAAACGCTGCGGAGGCCCTCGATCCATCCCATTGTGCGAAGGAAATGATCGGTGCTCCGGCGTGCGCGAACCTGAATCACCCCATGCTCGAGGTGGTTTCTTCGGTGGCCCGTCCCTTCGGGCTTGATGAACGTCTTGTTGAAGTGTTCCGTCGGTATCGACAAAGCTCGAGCCCAGTAGATGGTGGCTGTGGTTTCGTCGTTTCCAGCGTGCAGGTTGAGTTTGGCTCTGAATTCCATCCTCGAGTCGAGATGCGTTCTCGACCAATGCATGAACAAGCGCATGAGGTCTGCGTCGGAGTTCGCCAGTCCAAGTGCGTTCTCGGTCTTGAAACCCTCACCCCAGTACAGCATCACCCCCGCCACCCACTCCGGATCGGCTGTTCTGCACTTCGCCTCTGCGCGAGCGGCCTCGATGATCGCTGCACGCTCCGCGTGCCGACGCCATTGCGTGTCTCTGGGGATTCCTGCCTTGGTGTCGGTACGACGGGCGATGGCGTCGATCTGGCCCGGCGAGAGTTCGATGCCTCGGCACCATCCGGCAATGGTGCTCTTTGCTGCGGGGACGACGGCGCCGATCTCGGTGTACGTCCATCCGAGCCGTCGCAGCGATCGTCCGAGCTCCGCTCGTTCCCATTGGCTGAGATCTGATACGTGCTTCAACCGGCGTTGTACGTCGTCCGGTAGCGCGGGTCGCATACCGGGAACGTATCCCGCATCTGTGACGCATTCGGCTGGTCGATGGCCTGCGCACCGGGTAGCGTTCCCGTCACGGGTTGTGGCGCAGCTTGGTAGCGCGCCTGCTTTGGGAGCAGGAGGTCGTGGGTTCAAGTCCCACCAACCCGACAGTATTGATGTTGACCAACTTCGAAGCGGGTCCATCGGAGTTCTGCATTGATTGTCGAGCTTCGAACAGACGCCGATCGGTCAAGGCTGCCGCCCCGTGTTCCGGTTCCCGGTCCGCCTCTGTGCTGCCGTGATGTTGGCCGACCGATGGATGGCCGTTCAGGAGTCGGAGCGGTTCACGAGTCCAATACAGACGCCGGTCGGCCAGTGCTCCCGCCGCGGGTTGCGTGGTCGAGCCCACAGCCTGTTGCCCGTGTTCGGTCGACTGATGGACGGGTTCGTCGGAGTCGGAGCGGTTCACGGGTCCATGACCGACGCCGGTCTGTCTGCGCTCTCCCCGGCGTCACGATCATGGGACGTGAGACGTGGGACGTGAGACGCAACCGGCATGTGACGTTTCGCGTCGAAGCCGTATACTCCTCTATCCCGCGGGTGTAGCTCAATGGTAGAGCCCCAGCCTTCCAAGCTGGTCGTGAGGGTTCGATTCCCTTCACCCGCTCCGGAGCGCTTCGGCAGCTTCATCGGGTCGTGAACGCGAGTCCCCATCGGTAAGATTCTCCCCACTGTGCCCTCGTAGCTCAGTGGACAGAGCAGGAGCCTTCTAAGCTCTTGGTCGGAGGTTCGAATCCTTCCGGGGGCACCGTGTCTCACGACCCGGAGAGGCATCGTCCGCTCCAACATGGTGGCCGTAGCTCAGTTGGTTAGAGCGCCAGTTTGTGGTACTGGAGGTCGGGGGTTCAATTCCCCTCGGTCACCCTCGAACGTCCGGGAGGTTTCCGCCTCCCGGACGATTCATGTCCAACCAGGAGCACATTCGTGACAGATGTCACCGTGACCGAAGCCGGTCCACATGAGAAGCTGATCAGTTTCGAGGTCGCCGAGGCGGAGCTCGAACCGGCGAAGAACGCCGCAGCGCGCAAGATCTCGCAGGAAGTCAAGATCCGTGGGTTCCGCCCGGGCAAAGCGCCGAGGGCGATCGTCGAGGCGACCGTCGGAGCGGAACGTCTTCGCTCCGAGGCCATCGACGAGATGCTGCCGAAGAAGGTCGGCGACGTGCTCACCGAGCTCGATATCGAGCCTGCCGTCTCGCCGGCGCTCGAGTCGATCGAAGACAGCCTCACGGGAGTCAAGGTCGAGGTGAAGGTCACGACCTGGCCTGAACTCGGGGAGGTGCCTGAGATCCACGACCGCGTGGTGGAGGTCGGGTCGGTCGAGGTGACCGACGAGGAATTGGACGCCCAGATCGATCGGTTCCGGGAGCAGTTCGCCTCCGTCGAGGAGGTCGACCGCACAGCGAGCACCGGTGACTTCGTGTCCATGGACATCTCGGCGACGAAGGACGGGGAGGACGTTCCGGAAGCCGCCGCCGCCGGGTTGCTGTACGAGGTCGGGTCCGGAGGTCTCATCGCAGCGCTGGACGAATCACTGGTGGGCGCAGGTGCCGGTGACACTGTCACCTTCGAGGGTCCGCTTCCCGAGGGTTTCGGTGAGAAGGCCGGGATGGAGGTCATCTACTCGGTGAAGGTCAACGACGTCCGCGAGCGTGTCCTTCCCGAGGTGACAGACGAGTGGGTGACCGAAACGACCGAATTCGAAACGGTCGACGAACTCCGCTCGACGCTGCTCGGGCAGATGAGCGACATGAAGAGGCGATCACTGGCAGGAACATTCCAGGATCGAGCGCTCGATCAACTCGTCGACGAGGTCGTCGTCGACCTCCCGGAAGCGCTCGTGCGCGCCGAGATGGACGAGGTGTTCCACCGGTTCAGTCACCGTCTCGAAGAGCAGCAGATCGGTCTCGAGGACTACTTCCGGGTGACCGGCATCCAACAGGAGGCGTTCATCTCGGATCTCGAGTCCCAGGCCGAACGCAGCCTGAAGACCCGCCTGCTGCTCGAGGCCGTCATCGATGTGGAGGGTTTCGAGGTCGGTGAAGAGGAACTCGCTTCGGTCATCGAGATGGTCGTTGCATCGTCGGAAGACCCCGAACGGATCCGCCTTGCGCTCCAGAACGACCTCCAGAGAAAGAACCTGGCCGGTGATATCCTGCGAAACAAGGCGCTCGAGGCCATCGTGAACGGTGCTCGACCCGTCGACGAAGAAGGCAACGAGGTCGATCTCACGATCGCCCCACCGGCCACGACGCACGTCGTCGAAGCCGAGGCGGTGGACGCCGACCAGACGGACGTCGTCGAAGCACAAGTTGTTGAAGCAGAGGTCATCGCATCCAACGAGGAGGAATGATGGACCCCCAGGCATACATGCCAGTCCCATATGTCACAGAGAACACCAGCCGCGGCGAGCGCACCTACGACATCTACAGTCGTCTGCTGAAGGATCGGATCATCTTCCTCGGTACGCCGATCGACGACACCGTCGCGAACCTGATCATGGCGCAGCTGCTGCACCTCGAGTCGGATGATCCCGACAAGGACGTCTTCCTCTACATCAACTCGCCGGGTGGATCGATCACGTCGCTGTTCGCCATCTACGACACGATGAACTACATCAAGCCCGACGTGAACACCGTCTGCATGGGCATGGCGGCCTCCGCGGCCGCGGTGATCCTCGCCGGCGGGACCCAGGGGAAGCGCTTCGCCCTGCCCCACGCCCGGATCATGCTGCACCAGCCACACGGCGGCGCCCAGGGCCAGGCAACCGACATCGAGATCCAAGCGAAGCTGATCGTCGAGATGCGCGAACAGCTGAATGCGATCCTCGCCGAGCACTCCGGGCAGCCGCTCGAGAAGGTCGAGAAGGACACCGAACGCGACTACTGGATGCTCGCTCCTGCGGCCAAGGAATACGGCATCATCGATCAAGTGCTCACCCGAAGGGAGCTTTCTGCGGTAACGTCTTCTGAATAAGGAGGCGCGCCACCGATGTCGAAGTTCACCGAGAACAGCGAACTGCTGAAGTGCAGCTTCTGCGGAAAATCGCAGCGCCAGGTCAAGAAGCTGATCGCCGGCCCAGGCGTCTACATCTGCGACGAGTGCATCGATCTGTGTAATGAGATCATCGAGGAGGAGCTCTCTTCGAGTGACGATGTGACGTTCACGGACCTTCCCAAGCCTGTCGAGATCCGTTCATATCTCGATGAATACGTCGTGGGCCAGGAGCACGCCAAGAAGTCGCTCGCGGTGGCCGTGTACAACCACTACAAGCGGGTGCGGACCGGTGACCCGAGACACGATGACGTCGAATTGGCGAAGTCGAACATCCTCATGGTGGGGCCGACGGGGTCGGGCAAGACGTTCCTCGTACAGACGCTTGCCCGCCAATTGAACGTGCCGATTGCGATCGCCGACGCCACCGCACTCACCGAGGCCGGCTATGTCGGCGAGGATGTCGAGAACATCCTGCTCAAGCTCATCCAGGCGGCCGACTACGACGTCAAACGGGCCGAACAGGGGATCATCTACATCGACGAGATCGACAAGGTCGCCCGCAAGGCAGAGAACCCGTCGATCACCCGCGACGTCTCGGGCGAGGGCGTCCAGCAGGCGCTCCTGAAGATTCTCGAGGGCACCGTGGCGAGCGTCCCTCCACAGGGTGGTCGAAAGCACCCACACCAGGAATTCATCCAGATCGACACGTCGAACGTGCTCTTCATCTGCGGTGGCGCCTTCGCAGGGCTCGACGACATCATCAACAACCGGATCGGCGCAAAGCAGGTCGGATTCGGGGCAGACGTGAAGTCCCGCAACGATCTCGATCGCTCCGCGGTGCTGTCGGAGGTGCTTCCCGAGGACCTCATCAAATTCGGTTTGATCCCCGAGTTCATCGGGCGACTGCCGGTGGTTGCGACGGTCGAGCATCTCGACAAGGACGCCTTGGTCAAGATTCTCACCGAGCCCCGGAACGCACTTGCCCGTCAGTACGCACGCATGTTCGAAATGGACGGGGTCGAACTCGTGTTCACCGAAGACGCCCTCGATGCGGTCGCCGATCAGGCGATCAGGCGCGGCACCGGTGCCCGCGGACTGCGGGCGATCCTCGAAGAGGTGCTGTTGAACACCATGTTCGACATCCCCTCACGCGACGACATCGGTCGCGTCGAGATCACCAAGGAAGTCGTGGCCGAGCGGGTGAATCCAACGCTGATCCCACGCTCGGAGATCGACGATATCCAGGAGCGATCTGCCTGACACGCCGGCGACCGAAGCCCTTCGTCATCGGAGGATGAGCCTTCGGAACCATGGCGGTGACTAGTCCCATTCGCGACACTGATTTCGTAGGTATCAGCGAGTGGTCGAGCGCCTCTTCCTACTGAAAAGACTCGGGAATGGAACCCGAGACAGGGGGGCTTGTGGGAGACGTGGACCTGCGACCCGTCAGATCGGTCACCGAGGGGCGCAGCGAGTCAATGGTGAGACCGGCCCTCCCAGACACAAATGAGCGCATTGCTCAGGGAGGAACCCATCGTGAAGGGTACGAACGTACGATCGGGGCTCGGGGATGCTCGAGCGAAGCGCGTGAGGCTGGCAGCATTGACGGCCACGATGCTGGTGTTCAGCCTCATGGCCGCCGCCTCACCGGCCGGCGCAGGTCGAGGAGACTCGGCCGCGAGCCGAAAGTGACGATCTGTCATGCTACGCAGGGCTCTCCTGACCGGGATGCGACTACCGTCCATTATCAACGCGCTGACCGTCGGTTATTCCGCCGTGTACGGACCCGCAGGTCACTGTCTATCGAGAACGGGACGCCACAGATCGGCAGGTCACGAACAGGACTACCTCGGTGAATGCAAACCGGAGGATCAAACGAAGCGACGCTGACCATCGTGAAGTACGTGAGATCGACCGAGCAAGAAGTGCCTCGGGCCAGTTTCCCGTTCGTGATCGCCGCCGACGGAGAGACGTCCTCGTTCGCCTTGGCCGATGGCGGGTCGAAGAGCTTCGACTTCGTTTTCGACTCCGATCGCTTCGACGTGGTCGTGGGTGAACTCACGGGCGAGTTGGAAGCAGGGTTCTCCTTCGTGTCGGCTTCGTGTGCCATCGGTGACAGGGAGATCCCGCACAAGGTTCCCGTGCAAGTGTCAGCCTGCTCGACGGCGCCGACGTCACGTGCACCTTCGTCAACCGATACGACAAGACTCCGGAGGACACGCCGTCGGTGACGGTGAAGAAGGAAGTCTCTGGAGATTCCGGGGCGAAGACGACATCGTTCGACATCCTTGTTGGGACGCGTGATCGGAATGTGACGATGGCGTTCGAGGATGGCGGGTCGCATACGTTCTTGCCGTTGGCGGGGACGAAGAACTTCGGTATCGCCGAGCAGCCGATCGAAGAGGATGGTTGGTCGACGGCGATCTCTTGCGTGTCGGATGAGCGCAAGGAGCCGTTCGGGTCTCGTGGTTCGTCGTTGGTGATCGAGGAGATCGGTGCGGGTGAGGACATCGTCTGCACCGTGATCAACACCTACGAAGAAGGCGAGACCCCAACATCCCAGCCGACCTCACGCCCGATGCCCACCGAGACTGGAACACCGTGTTTCGACTACACCGCCGAGAACGAGGTCGGTGAGTGCGTGAAGCCTGAGCCTCCACAGGATGAGGCCGCGGCGGACGATGTGGTCGTGCTGGGAGTCCAGATCGAGGCGACGACCACCACTGTCGAGGCCGTGACGGCTGACACGCTCCCCTTCACGGGTGATGGCTCGAGCCAGCTGGTGTTCACAGGCCTGCTGACGCTCTTCGTGGGTGCGCTTCTGCTGGGAGGTTCAGCCTTCCGGCCGTCCTTCGTCCGAGGCGGACGTCACGAACGTCCGAGTGCAACCTTCAGTCGTTGGATAAACCGCTGATCTGACTGCAATTTGTGTTGGGCCCGGCTTTCGCCGGGCCCAACTCCGTGTCTGGGCGTGTCAGGGTCTCGGTTGGACGCTCGATTGCCCGCGAGTCGTGAGCTGGAGGCGAGCGAAGGGACTACGGACCCATAGCGCTGTCTAGCTACATTGGACAACCTCCAATGACCAAGACGGCTTTCTTGTGAGAAGGTCGAATTCTGTTACAAAGAGTGGTGGACAGCCACAAATGGTGGTTGTTCCCGGGGTATTGAACACAATTGGGAGACGTCGACCTGCGATCCGTACAAGTACGGTCACCGAGGATCGCAGCGAGTCAGTGGTGAGACCGGCCCTCCCCGAACGAGCGGGCAACGAGCTCAGGGAGGCATCTCGATATGAGTGCTTTGGCACAGCGCAGAACGGCGGCAGCCGCTGCGATCACGATGCTGCTGGCAGTACTGCAATTCGTACTGTTCGCAGTGAATCCGGCTCCTGCCGATGCGGCCGGACCGGAACCCACCTATGGGTCAGCCGTTGTGGATGGCGACATCGGTGAGTGGGATCTGGGCGCAGATTACTTCGCCGACATGATCAAGGCAGGCGGGAATGGAGGCCAGACCGAGGTACTCGGGAAGGCGTATCTCCGATACGACTGCGATACGTCGAGTCTGTATGTCCTTGCGCTCAGTGATGGCGCCTTCGATGGCCTCCAGGATGCGTGGGTGAAGATCTACGAACTCGGTCAATCCGAGGTGAACACCACCGAGGTTGCAGTAGGCGACAGCGGCTTCGAGACGGTCGTCCCGAACCTCGCTCCCGGGGACTACACGATCGAGGTCCATTTCAACAGCGACGGCGATACGGCGAGCAACGCCCGCGGCGGTGGCTCGCTCACGATCCAGTGCCCAGAAGAGCCCGGAGCGGCGACTGCTGTGGTCGAAGCCGGATGTGATGACAAGGATGACTTCATTGCTCGAGTCTCTGATGTGTCGAATGCTTCGGTCTCGATCGACCTGAACGGTGATGGCGACTTCGGTGCTGGAGAGTCTGGCCTCGGTGAACGGGACATACCTGGTCACCGCTGGGGTCGGTGAGTCGGTCGCATGGGAGGCGACTGCAGTCGGGAACAACGAGTTCGCGGGGGGAACGACCACCATCAGTGATGTCTTCGAGGTCGCTGACTGCACGCCTCCGCCTCCTCCGCCTCCTGGTGAGGTGAGAGTTGCGGTGGATGGTGTGTGTGCGTATGACGAGGTTGCGTCGTGACACGTACACGGTGACCGCCAGTGAGGGTGTGACGGTCGATCTTCGATGGTGGGAATCAGGATCTCACGAACGGTGAGACGTATGTGTCGGATTCGGGTTCGGCCACCTGGGTTGCGACTGCGCCGGATGGGTCGGTGTTCGGTGGGACGGTCGAGTCGGGGTCTGTGTCTGGGACCGCGAATGTCGACTGCACTGCACGCCTCCGCCTCCTCCGCCTCCTGGTGAGGTGAGAGTTGCGGTGGATGGTGTGTGTGCGTATGACGAGGTTGCGTCGTACACGTACACGGTGACCGCCAGTGAGGGTGTGACGGTCGATTTCGATGGTGGGAATCAGAATCTCACGAACGGTGAGACGTATGTGTCGGATTCGGGTTCGGCCACCTGGGTTGCGACTGCGCCGGATGGGTCCGTGTTCGTTGGGACTGAAGTCGGGGTCTGTGTCTGGGACCGCGAATGTCGCTGACTGCACGCCTCCGCCTCCTCCGCCTCCTGGTGAGGTGAGAGTTGCGGTGGATGGTGTGTGTGCGTATGACGAGGTTGCGTCGTACACGTACACGGTGACCGCCAGTGAGGGTGTGACGGTCGATTTCGATGGTGGGAATCAGAATCTCACGAACGGTGAGACGTATGTGTCGGATTCGGGTTCGGCCACCTGGGTTGCGACTGCGCCGGATGGGTCCGTGTTCGTTGGGACTGAAGTCGGGGTCTGTGTCTGGGACCGCGAATGTCGCTGACTGCACGCCTCCGCCTCCTCCGCCGCCACCACCGCCACCACCCCCTGCCACCACCACAACCACCCAGCCGTTGACCTCCGCCTTGGGGGACTACGTGTGGATCGATACGAACGGTGACTGCACCCAGAGCGACTTCGAACTGCCGCTGGCGGGGATCCAGGTCGATCTCTTCGACAACGGCGTTCTCGTTGCGTCGACGACGACGGATGCCAACGGCGGCTACCTGTTCGAAGATCTCGAGCCGAGCAGCACGTATCAGGTCCAGTTCACGCTGACGGATACGGCGGAGATCGATTATGCGTTCACTGGACCCTGTTCAGACTCCGTCCCCGACGACCTCGACAGTGATGCCGTGGCAGAGGTTGATTCGAACGTAGGCCTGACGAGCTTCATCGATCTGCCCGCAGGGGTGACCGATCGGACGTGGGATGCCGGCGTGGTTCTCATCGAGGTTCAAGGCATCCAGATCGAACCCACGACGACCACCACGATCGAGCCTGTGACGGTCGGAACGCTGCCGTTCACCGGGTTTGAAGTCGAAGACATGGCGTTGCTTGGGATCGGCGTGCTCGCTGCAGGATCGGCGCTCCTGCTCCTCATGGGGCGGCGTGAGGACGAGACCGAAGGTGAAGTTGTCTCCGGTTGGAGCAACGACTGATTTGAGCCGCCCGCTCAGACGGAACTCGGCCCCGGGGCTTCCCGGGGCCGTTTTTCGTTGTCGACTTTCGCTCGTTCCGAGGCCCGCGCCGCAGTGGCTAGTCCATCCGGTGAAGCCTGATATGGCCCGTAACGTCTGGAAACGGGTCTTGAGCCGCCCGTGATCGATGCTACACATAGTGAGCGTATGCCACGAAGAGTGGTGTAGGGCAATTGAGGCTGGGAGACGTCGACCTGTGTGCCGTTAGTTCGGTCACCGAGGCACATGGCGAGTCAGTGGTGAGACCGGCCCTCCCCGAACGAGCGGGCAAGCTCAGGGAGGCAGAATCGTATGAGTGCCATGGCACAACGCAGAACGGCGGCAGCCGCTGCGATCATGATCCTGTTTTCGGTACTCCAGTATGTGCTGATCACAGTGAACGCAGCGCCGGCGAGCGCACACCATCCAGAGGTCGAGGCTTCGGTCGTGTGCGTCGAGAAAGGGACACAGATCCAGTTCCAGGCGACGGCATGGGCCTATGACGGCGACCAGAACCGTCGTCACAACAACGACGTCGCCGTCACCGTCGACGGCGTCGAAGTGGGCTCGGGCGCGTTCACGGCCGCCAACGGATATTCGTTCAGCGGGTCCTTCGTCGCTGAGCCGTATTTCGGACAGACGATCGAGATCGTCGTGACCGCAAAGGTCAAGTGGGGCATCAAGGAGAACCTCGCTAGCGCAGGTGAGAAGCGCTCGACCTACGTGAAGGTCGACGAGAAGTGTGAGACCAAGCCCGTGCCGGTGACGGTCGCAGTGTCCGGGGAGTGTGCCACCGATGACAAGGGCGACGCCAATGGGTTCTTGACCGTGACGATCGATCCTGCGTCGGGTGCCGCGGTGACGGTGGCGGGCAAGACGTACACCGAGTCGACGTCCGGCATCGCGGTCGAGGCGCCGGGGATCTATGCATGGTCGGCGGTCGCTGCCGATGGTTTCGAGGTCGTGGGCGAGTCGTCTGGTGAGGTCACGATCGAAGACTGCAAGCGGCCACAGCCGAAGCCTGTGACGGTCTCCGTGAGCGGTACCTGTGTTCAGAGTGATGATGGCGAGGCCAACGGGTTCTTGACCGTGACGATCGATCCTGCGTCGGGTGCTGCGGTGACGGTGGCGGGCAAGACGTACACCGAGTCGACGTCCGGCATCGCGGTCGAGGCGCCGGGGATCTATGCATGGTCGGCGGTCGCTGCCGATGGTTTCGAGGTCGTGGGCGAGTCGTCTGGTGAGGTCACGATCGAAGACTGCAAGCGTCCGGAGCCGAAGCCGGTCTCTGTCGCTGTCACTGGTGTGTGCATCCCTGATGGGAACTTCGCCCGCATCGAGATCGACATGAATCCTGATGGTGGCGCCAAGGTCGTCGTCACCGGCCCGGATCAGTCGGTTCAGGACTATTCCGGCGACGCGACGGTCGACGGCGCTCTCGGAACATGGACGTACACGTCATCGGCGGCCGATGGCTACGTGCTGACCGGCGGAGCGGAAGGCAGCGTCGAGGTGCGGAGCTGCAACTCGACGACGAGCACGACCCAGGCGAAGGAGCCGAAGAGCGCGCTCGGTGATCTGGTGTGGTTCGACGAGAACGAGAACGGCCGTCAGGACGGTGGTGACCTCGAGTTCCCGATCTCGGGAGTGACAGTGTCGCTGCTGGCTCCGGATGGATCGGTCCTCGCCGAGCAGGTGACGAGCGTCGATGGCCTGTACCTGTTCGATGAGCTCGAAGCCGGCAACTACCGGGTGCGGGTGTGCCTCGCCGGTGCCGAGTACACAACGACTGATGCGCCTGGCGTGTCGGACGGTTCGGACAGCGACGTCTTCGTCCTTACCGACAAGACCGGTTGCGCTATGACTGGGCTGATCAACCTGCCTGCGGGGGTGACGGACCTGACGTGGGATGCCGGCTTGGTCGTCGAGGTCAAGGGCATCCAGGTCGAGCCGACCACGACGACGACTCCGCCTCCGATCGAGCCGGTGACGGTCGAGACGCTGCCGTTCACCGGCCTGGAAACCGAGCAGACCGTGCTGGTCGCGCTCGGCGCCATGCTCGGTGGGGCGGCACTCCTGATCGCCGTTGCCCGAAGAGATGAGGAGATCTTCGCCGTCGGCGACGCTGGAACGAGCTGGTCGAACCGGCACTCCTGATCTCGAATCGAATCGAAGGAGAAAGCGGTCCCGGACAACTGTCCGGGACCGCCTTCTGTTGGTGGAACATTCCAGTGTTTCTACACGTCGAAACTGCATGAAATCCAACACCAGGATTCGCACGGCCACACTCGTGGTCGTGCTGGCAGTGTCTCTGTCCGCCTGCGGTGGAGAGGTTGCAGACACCACGACGACCGCCGCCGTTGCGGAGACCACCTCGCTTCCTGAGGCCACGGCGATCACACCCTCGACGACGACCCCCGATACGACGACGACCCCACCGCCGACCACGACGACCGAGGGCACCGCGACTCCGGAGGCCACCGCAACGCTCGAGGCGATCGGATCTGCCGCCACCGCAGGAGACCTGGACGCCCTTGCTGAGCTGGCGCTGTCCTCGGACACGTTGTTCACGGCCTCGTTCGGCCAGGCCTTCACCGACCCCACCGAGTTGGCGACGTTCTGGTCGACGTTCCAAGATCCGACCGTGCCCGAAGTCATACTCGGGCTGCTCGATGCCGGATTCACGCGAACGCTCGCCAACAACGAGGACGGCTCGCAGGTCGGCATCAACGTGACGCCCGCCGTGATGGGTGAGCAGGCCACGACGGCCGACCGGGCCCGACTCGAGTCGATCTTCAGCGAGGAGGTCGTCGCCGGGTGGTATGCCGACGGTATGTACCTCGGCTGGCGCCTGGGGGTCGACGACGACGGCGTGTGGCGTTTCCTCGTGATCGGGGACTGATCGGCTCGCCGCTGACTCGCTCCCGACACAGCCGAGCGGGGGTGTCGATCGATCGGTGGATGAACCACCGAGCGGAACCCGCCTTTGATCGCGACCCCGGATCGACTGATCCGGGGGTCGACCGCGTGGGCGGTAGGCTCCCGCAATCAACCGCCCTGCTGACCGGGCCAACGCCATACTCACGGACCAGTGATGAACCCCACCTACGAACCAAGAGACGTCGAAGCCGACTGGTACGCCAAATGGGAGGATGCCGGGCTCTTCCGGCCCGAGTACCGCCCGGACGGCGAGCCGTACGCGGTGGTGATCCCGCCGCCCAACGTGACCGGAGCGCTGCACATGGGGCACGCCCTGAATCACGCGATCCACGATGTCATCATCCGCCGCAAGCGAATGCAGGGCTACGCCGCCCTGTGGCTGCCCGGAACCGACCACGCCGGGATCGCCACCCAGAACGTCGTCGAGCGCGAACTCGCCGCCGAGGGGATGGATCGACACGAGCTCGGCCGAGAGGAGTTCGTTCGACAGGTCTGGGAATGGAAGCGTGTCTACGGCGATCGCATCACCAAGCAGATTCGCCGGATGGGGGCTTCCTGTGACTGGAGTCGTGAGCGGTTCACACTCGATGATGGGCTTTCGGAGGCGGTCCGTGAGGTCTTCGTGCGTCTCTACGAGGAAGGGCTGATCTACCGCGGGAACCGAATCATCCATTGGTGTCCCAGATGCGAGACGGCGCTCGCCGAGATCGAAGTGGAGTACCGGGATCAGGCGGGCACGCTGACGCACATCTTCTATCCGTTCACCGACGGCGACGGCGGAGTGACCGTTGCCACCACCCGTCCCGAGACGATGCTCGGCGACACGGGCGTCGCCGTCCACCCCGACGATGACCGATACGCGGGCCTCATCGGCAAGACGGTCCGCTTGCCGCTCGTCGGCCGGGAGATCCCGATCGTGGCCGACGACGTCGTCGATCCCGAGTTCGGGACCGGAGCGGTCAAGGTCACGCCGGCGCACGATCCCAACGACTTCGACATCGGTGAACGGCACGGCCTCGAGGTGATCGCCATCCTCGACGCCAAGGCGACGGTGACGGCAGCGGGCGGACGATTCGAAGGGCTCGACCGCTTCGAGGCGAGGTCCGCCGTCATCGAGGCCCTGAAGGCCGAGGGGGCGATCGTCGCCACCGAGGAGCACCAGCACAACGTGGGGCACTGCTACCGCTGCGACACGGTGGTGGAGCCGTACCTCTCCGATCAATGGTTCGTGGCGGTATCCGATCTCGCTCGCCCGGCGATCGACGCCGTGAAGAACGGTGATAACCGGTTCGTCCCCGAACGCTGGGAGAAGACCTACTTCCATTGGATGGAGAACATCCGCGACTGGACGATCAGCCGGCAGATCTGGTGGGGGCATCGGATCCCTGCCTGGTACTGCCCGGACGGTCACGTCATCGTGTCTCGGGACGAGCCGGCGGCGTGCACGGACTGCGGGGCCTCGGGCCTCGTGCAGGACCCCGATGTGCTCGACACCTGGTTCTCGTCGGCGCTCTGGCCGTTCTCGACGCTCGGCTGGCCAAAGCAGACCGAGGACCTGGAGCGCTTCTATCCCAACGCCATTCTGATCACCGGGTTCGACATCATCTTCTTCTGGGTGGCCCGGATGATGCTGATGGGGATCCACTTCATGGACGAGGTTCCGTTCTTCGACACGATCATCCACGGCCTGGTCCGCGACGCAGACGGCAACAAGATGTCGAAGTCGCGTGGCAACACGATGGACCCTCTCGAAGTCGCCGAAGAGCATGGTGCCGACCCGCTGCGCCTTGCGCTCATCCAGGCGGCCAACCCCGGTCAGGACGTCCCGCTCAACATGGAGTGGGTGGAGGGGACGCGCAAGTTCGGCAACAAACTGTGGAACGGCACCCGGTTCGTGCTTCGCAGTGTCGAGCCCGGCTCGGTTCCCGCCGACGGCGGCTATCCGGATCAGCCCGGCGAGATCGACGCATGGATCCTGTCGCGACTTGGTGACGTGTCCCGCCGGTTCGACGAGTTGTGCGACCAGTACCGCTTCTCGGACGCCTTCGGCCTGCTGTACTCGTTCACGTGGTCGGAGGTGTTCGACTGGTACCTGGAGATGTCGAAAGGTGCGCTGGCCGACGAATCCACCGCTGCTGCAACCCGGCTGACGCTGGGCGTCGTGATCCGCGACGTGATCAAGCTCTTCCATCCGGCGATCCCGTACCTCACCGAGGAGCTCTGGATGAACGTCGTCGGCGACGGGTTCGTGGCAGGCGCCAACTGGCCCGACGTCCCCGAGTACGAGGGACCCGAGGAGATGGAGGATCTCCAGGAACTCATCACGGGTGTCCGCCGTTTCCGCGCCGAGCAGGGGATCTCGCCACGGACCGGCCTGACGCTGCGAGTGCATGGCGGGGATGGCCTTCCGGCCTGGGCGTCGCGACTGCTCACGGATCTCGCCTCGGTCGGCGTCGAAGCCATCGAGACTCCTCCCAGCGACGGCCACACCCGGATCGTGGCGGGCCGGTTCCAGGGATTCATTCCGCTCGACGGCCTGATCGACACCGATGCCGAGCGAGATCGGCTCTCCAAGCGGATCGCCGCGGCTCGCCAGGACCTCGACCGGGTCGAGAAGAAGCTCGGGAACCCGTCGTTCATCGACAAGGCACCGGACGAGATCGTGGAGAAGGAGCGCGGGAAGCAGCGTGAGCTGAGCGATCTGATCGCCAAGATCCAGGCTCAGTTGGACCTGCTCTGACCGTGTTCTCGTACCAAGAGGCGGTCGACTACCTCAATGCCCACATCGGTCGCGGAATGCATCCGGGGCTGGAGACGATCACCGAACTGCTGGATCTGATGGGGAACCCCGAGGACTCCTATCCGGTCGTCCACATCGCCGGTACCAACGGCAAGACGTCCGTGTCTCGCATGGTCACCTTCTTGTGCGTCGCTCACGGGCTCACGACCGGCACCTTCACGTCGCCTCATCTGCAAGGAGTGGAGGAGCGGGTGTCGATCAACGGCGAGGCGACCAGCAGAGACGACTTCGCCCAGGCGGTGTTCGACACCAAGGTGTTCGCGGACATCTACGAGGAGCGGAGCGGTCGTCCGATCAGCTACTTCGAGTTGACCGCTGCACTGGCGTTCTCGTGGTTTGCCGATCAGGCCGTCGACGTCGGCGTGATCGAGGTGGGTCTCGGCGGGCGCCTAGACGCCACCAACGCCGCCCACGGAACGGTGGCGGTGCTCACCAGTGTCGGGATGGACCACGCCGAGTATCTGGGTGACACGATCGAACTGATCGCACGCGAGAAGCTGGCGATCGTCGAGGAGGGATCGACGCTCGTCGCCGGTCCGCTCCCCGACAGCGTCGTGACGATCGCCGAGGAGGTCTGCCGCGACCGTTCTGCCGAATTGAGGCTCTATGGACGGGACTTCCGGCTCGAAGGCGCACTCAAGGGTGTCGGGGGATGGCAGATCGACATCGAAGGCACGCAGGGTCTCTACGAGGAGATCTTCCTCCCGCTGCACGGCCGCTACCAGACGATCAACTTCGCCGTCGCGATCGCCGCAGTCGAGGCGCTCACGAACCGCACGCTCGACTCCGAAGCGGTGATCGACGCCGCCACGGTCGTAACCAACCCTGGTCGGATGGAGTTGATCGAGACGAACCCTCCGCTCATCATCGACGGCGCGCACAACGCCGATGGCTTCGCCGCTGTCGCCCAATCGCTCGCTGAGGAGTATCCGACGACCCGCTGGGTGGTGGTGACTGCAGCGATGGAGGACAAGGACCTCGACGCGATGTGGCTGCCCCTGGCTCCGCGACTGTTGGCCGTCGTTGCCACCCAGGTCGATTCGCCGCGCGCACGCCCGGCAGTCGATCTGGGTGCACGTCTGGAATCGCTCATAGGGCTGACTCCGGTCACCGTGGTCGCCGTTCCGGTCGCCGCCCTGGAGCATGCCCGGACCCTGGCGGGGGAGGGTGACGGCATCCTGGTTACCGGTTCTCTGTACCTCGTCGGCGCCATCCGCGCCCACTTGATGGGCGCGGACACCACCCCGAACGAGCGGTAGCCGTGAGCCATGAGGGATGAGCTATGAGCCACGAGCCAAACCGTTGCGCCACACGATCACAGGTGATACGGCGTCAAAGCTCAAAGCTCAAAGCTCAAAGCTCAAAGCTCAAAGCTCATAGCTGCGAAGCGGAGTGAGTCCTGCGAACGAGTCCGCCTATCCTCGCCGCATGGCTACTGAACGAACTTTCATCATGGTGAAGCCCGACGGGGTCGAGCGCGGACTGGTCGGTGAGGTCATCGGTCGCTTCGAGAAGAAGGGATTCACGCTCGAGCGCATGCGCATGCTGACCCCGACCAGCGAGATCGCAACCGAGCACTACTCCGAGCACGTGGACAGGCCGTTCTTCGGTGAGCTCCTCGAGTTCATCACACGCGGCCCCGTGGTCGCGATGGAGTGGTCCGGTGAGGAGGCGGTTGCGTCGGCGCGCAACATCATGGGTGCCACGAATCCCGCCAATGCCGCACCAGGGTCGATCCGTGGGGACCTCGCCACATTACTCACCGAGAACATCGTTCACGGCTCCGACTCGGTCGAGAGCGCCGAGCGCGAACTGTCCATCTGGTTCTGAGAAGATGACAGTGAACAGATGACAGACGACAGTCCCGGGTCGCAGGTCGATCGTTGGTGGAACGCTTCCCGGACGCGAGGTTGTATCCCCGCCTAGATCCTCAGTGATGTCGGAAGTGTCATCTGTCATCTGTCATCTGTCATCTCTGACTGATGGCGCGGCAGCGTGCCACTGCGAGTGGCCATTGTCACGCGCTGGTGGCCTACACTCGCGGTTCATCGTCCGGAGCCTCCGGACATACGAGCCACAGGCGGAGTAAGGCGTGGCAGAGTCACTTCTCGCGTTTGCAGGCCAGGACATGGCCATCGACTTGGGGACGGCCAACACATTGGTGTTCGTCCGCGGTCAGGGGATCGTTCTCAACGAGCCCTCTGTTGTCGCGATCAACTCTCACAACAACCGAGCTCTCGCCGTGGGGATGGAGGCGAAGCGGATGATCGGCCGTACGCCGGCGAACATCACCGCCATCCGGCCACTCCGCGACGGGGTGATCGCCGACTTCGACATCACCGAGAAGATGCTCCGCTACTTCATCCAGAAGGTCCACCGTCGCCGTTGGGCCCGGCCACGGATCGTCGTCTGTGTCCCTTCGGGGATCACGCCGGTGGAGCGCCGTGCGGTCGAAGAGGCGGCGTACCATGCCGGTGCCCGCCGCGCCTACACCATCGAGGAGCCCATGGCGGCAGCGATCGGATGTGGGCTTCCCATCGGGGAGCCGTCCGGGTCGATGGTCGTCGACATCGGCGGTGGGACCACCGAGGTGGCGGTCATCTCGCTGGGTGGCATCGTCGTTTCCCGGTCGATTCGGGTCGGCGGGGACGAGCTCGACGAGGCGATCATCGATTGGGTCAAGAAGGAGCACAATGTCCTCCTCGGTGAGCGGACTGCCGAGCAGCTCAAGATGGCGGTCGCTTCCGCCTGGCCGCAGACCGACGAGCCCGCCGCCGAGGTGAGAGGGCGCGACCTCGTCACCGGACTTCCCAAGACGATCCTGCTCACCTCCCCGGAGATCCGCGAAGCGATCGAGGAGCCGGCGCAGGCCATCGTCGACGCAGTCAAGTACACGTTGGACAAGACTCCGCCCGAGCTGGCCGCCGACATCATGGAGCGCGGTATCTGGCTCACCGGTGGTGGTGCCTTGTTGGAGGGACTGGATCACCGCCTTGCCAACGAAACGGGCATGCCGATCGTGACGGCGGGCAAGCCGCTCCAGTCGGTCGTGCTCGGATCGGGCAAGTGTCTGGAGGAGTTCGACACGTTGCATCACGTCCTCGTCTCCTCCTCTCGTCCCTGAGGATGCGGGCGCGCCGCCCGTCCAAGCACCATGCGTGAGTTCCGAACCAATGACCGTGCCCTTCCGCTCGTCGTGACGCTGGTGGTGCTGTCGATCGTCATCATGACGTTCGACATCAGGTCGGAGGGTGAAGGCGTGCTGGCGACGGTCCGAGGTGCCACGAATTCGATCCTCGAACCGGTCGAGCGGCTCGGGTCGGTCGTCGTCTCGCCGTTGGCAGACGTGATCGAGAACCTCAGCGAGATCCGCTCTCTCCGAGACGAGAACGAGGCTCTCAGGGCGAAGCTGGCCGAGGAGCAGGCCCGAAACGCCGCCAATGCCGACCTTGCGGCGCGGGTGGCGGTGTTGGAGCGTGTGAACGACGTCCGCTCCGAAGATCTCGCCGACTACACGACGACCGCCGCCAACGTCATCGGCCAGACCGACTCGTTCGACCTCTCGTTCCGTCTCGACAAAGGCGAAGAGGCCGGCATCCTCGTCGGGCACCCGGTCGTCGACGATTTCGGCTATCTCGTGGGGCGCGTGGCGCAATCGTGGTCGGGTGGCTCGATCGTGGTGCCCATCATCGCCGACGTGAATGCCGTCACGGTCCGAGTCGGCGAGCAGACGGGCACCCTCGAGGCGGTGATCGGCTCCGACATCATGGTGTTCCAGGTGTTCGAGACGGCGGTCCCGGTCGCTGCCGGCGACGCCGTGGTGACCTCGAGCCTGGCGGAGGCATATCCTCCCGGTCTCCCGGTCGGGGAGATCGCAGACGACACTCGCCCGACGGGCCAGGCTCTCACCGCCCAGGTCAGACCGTTCTCCGAGCCCACGCGGCTCCGAAGTGTGATCGTGATCACCTGGCCCACCGATCAGCTCCAGGAGGGCCAGGAGACACCGGAGATCCCGGTCGTGCCAGGAGGCGATGTGGTCGATCCGGGCGCGGGCTCGGCTCCATGACCGCACGTTCGGTCCTGCTCGCCGTCTTCGGTGCTCTCGTGGCGCTCGCCCTCCAGACGACGTTGTTCGGCCGTCTGAGCATCGGCGGCGTCGCTCCGGACGCGGTCTTGATCGCCGTGCTCCTGTTCGCAGTGCGGAGCCGAAGTGAACCTGCGATTCTGTTCGCGTTCGTCGCCGGTCTCGTGTTCGATGCGCTGTCGGCGACCGCCCTCGGATTGCGTGCGGGGACCTACGCGGCCGTGGCGTTTCTCGCGATCCGCACGATCGACCGCATGGACTCCAACCCGTTCTCGGTCGCCGCCTGGGTCGGTTTGATGACCCTGGCGGGTGTCGTGTTGTATCTCGTGGTTGGTACGATCTTCGGACAGGTGAACATCGACGCAGGCGAGGCCATGCGACGCATCATCCTCGTACCCATCTACAACCTGGCACTCGCCGTGGTTCTGGCCCCGTTGTCTGCCCGGTTGCTCGCCCCATCTCGACGTGGATTCATATGAGATTCAGCCTTCGGCTCACGGTGCTCTTCGGTCTCTTTCTCGGGTTGTTCGCGATTCTGAGCATGCGGCTGTGGTTCGTCCAGATCGCTGAAGGTGCGGCCGCGGTCGAGGCGACCGACAACCAGTCCTGGGTCTCGGTCGACACGCCCGCTCCGCGCGGTGACATCCGCGACCGCAACGGGTTGGTGCTCGCCACGTCGCGATTCGTGCCGGCCGTGGTCGTCGACCGTCACCTCGTCAACCGGGATGACAAGGATGTCCTCATCCAGCGGCTCTCTGCGTTGCTGGCGATCCCCGCCGACGACATCGCCGAGATGTACGAGGCCGCAGGGGTCAACGGAACGTTCACGGTTGCGATCGTCGACACGATCGAGGCGTATCAGATCAACGAGAAGCTGGCGCTCTTCCCAGGCGTCCGGATCGAGAAGGTCCCTGAGCGCGTGTACATCTCGGGTTCGTCGATGGCGCATGTCATCGGTCAGCTCGGTCTGCCGACCGCCGATGACATCGAGGAGCGGCCCGACCTCAATCCGAGTGTGCGAATCGGCAAATCAGGGGTCGAGGCCCGCTACGACGAGTGGCTGCAGGGTGACTCGGGCGAGGTCTCGTATCAGGTTCGGCTCGGCGACGTGATCACCCAGCGTCCAGAAGTTCCGGCGACTCCGGGCAACACGGTGATCCTGACGCTCGACTCGGAGCTCGAAGCCGTTGTGGAGAACGCGCTGACCGAGGGGATCCAGCTCTCGAATGAGTGGAAGGCCGCCCAGAGAGCAGCAGGCAACTCCGACGCCGCCAAGAACGACACGGTCCGGGGTGCGGCGATCGTCCTGGACGTCAAGACGGGCGAGGTCCTTTCGATGGCGTCGTACCCGAGCTACGACCCGTCCCTGTTCGTCGGGGGGCTCGACACCGAGACGTATTCGCTCCTGGCCGATCAGCAGGCATTCCTGAACCTTGCGGTGTCCGGTCAGTACCCGCCGGCGTCGACGTTCAAAGTCGTGCCCTATCTGACCTTCCTCGAGGAGGGCGTTCCGTTGCCGAACGATGTCGAAGGCATCGACCCTGGTTCGAATGTGGTTCATTGCGACGGTCAGTTGGAGCTGTCCCGGCTCAACGACGGCAGCGCCCAGATCTTTCGGGATTGGTACACGGGCGACAAGGGCTGGCTCGACGTGTCGGCCTCACTCCAGGAGTCGTGCAACATCTTCTTCTACTCGGTGGCCCTGGGGATCCATGACGCATGGGACGGTACCGAGCGTGAAACGGTGCTCCAGGACATGGCCAGAGGGCTCGGCTACGGGGCGCCGACCGGCATCGACCTGACCAGCGATCCTGCAGGTGTCATTCCGGATCGTGAGCTGTTCCTGGCTTGGCAGGAGGCGCAGATGGAGGATCCCGAGGAGGCGCCCCGGCTCCTCGACGAGTCTCGGCTCGACGGTCGAGATCCCTGGTTCGGTGGCGATCTGATGAACGCCGCAATCGGCCAGGGAACCGTCTCGGCCACCCCGTTGCAGGTTGCGGTGTCGTACGCCGCGATCGCCAACGGCGGCAAGGTGTGGGAGCCGTACGTCGTGCGAGAGATCCGTGACCCGAGTGGCAATCTGGTGGAGATCAACACGCCGACGCTGAAGAACGAGGTCGATCTGGATCCTGCCAATGTTGCCCGCCTGCTGACAGACCTCAACCGCGTGGTGACTCGTGGCACCGCAGCTTCTGCGTTCAGCGGGTTCGGCGATTCGATCTTCGATGTCGGTGGGAAGACCGGGACCGGGCAATCGATCGCCGCAAAAGACAACCATGCCTGGTTCGCCGGAATCGCGCCGCTCTCCGATCCTCGGTACTCGGTTGTCGTCCTGATCGACGAGGGTGGCAGCGGTGGCGCTGTCGCGGCGCCGGTGGCACGCCAGATCATGCAGTACCTGATGGGCGAGGAACTCGACCCGATCGTTGTGGGGGAGTCCGCTCAATGAGCCGTGCCCGATTGGAGGTTCGCTGATGGCAACTGCCGCACCTTCGCTGACGGCCGTGGCCGATCGGCGCGGGAACCGACCGGACTCGATCCTCCTGTCGATGGTCTTGTTGCTGTCCGGGTTCGGCCTGGTGATGATCTACTCGGCTACCCGATTCGGCCTCGAGCGGGCCGAACAGATCCCGACCGGCACCATGGAACGGCAGATGATCTTCGTCACGGCCGGGCTCATCGCCATCGGTTTGTTCTCCTTCATCGACTACCGGGAGTACCGCAACGTCCTCCCGATGATCTATGGAGCGATCGTGCTGCTGCTGCTCGCGGTCTTCTTGGTCCCCGAGGTGAACGGGGCGCAACGATGGATTCCGATCCCCCTGTTCAATCTCCAGCCGGCCGAGTTCACCAAGCCAGTCGTGATCATCACGATGGCCTATGTGCTCAGCCAGGGGACCGACTCCGACCGGGTGCGGTGGCGCCAGATCGTTCAGATCCTCATCCTGGCGGGCCTCCCCGCAGCGCTGATCCTTCTCGAGCCCGATCTGGGAACCACGCTGACCATCCCGTTCGTGATGCTGGTGATGCTGTTCGCCGCAGGCGCGAACTGGAAACAGCTCACCACGTTGATCGGGTCGGGCGTGGTCGCGGTGGCGGCCGCATTCCGATTCGACCTCCTGCAGGATCACCAGGAGCGACGGATCAGGGTCTTTCTCGATCCCGATCTCGATCCTCAGGGCATGGGATTCCAGCTCCGACAGTCGAAGCTGGCGATCGGTTCTGGGCAACTCACCGGCAAGGGTCTGTTCGAGGGTACTCAGACGAATCTCGCCTATGTCCCCGAAGCAGAGACCGACTTCATCTTCACGGCCGTTGGCGAGCAACTGGGCTTCGTCGGTGGCGTGATCCTCGTGACGGCTTTTCTGGTGCTGATCTGGCGGTTGCTGGTGATCGCCGCCCACTCCAGGGATCGCTTCGGCTCGCTGATCGCGGTCGGCGTCGCCGGCATGTTCGTCTTCCACGTGTTCGTGAACATCGGGATGACGGTCGGCATCGCGCCGGTCACCGGCCTACCGCTTCCGTTCCTGTCGCTGGGGGGGAGCTTCTATCTGGCCATGGCCATATCGATCGGCATCGCCAACTCCATCTGGCTCAAACGTTCCCCGGTCCCCGACCGCTTAGAGCCCTGACTCATCTGCGGGGGACGACCCCCGCACCCCCGAGACCGCCCGGCGTTGCTCGATCGTGCCGTCGTCTCACTCGGGGTTGCATCCCCCCGCGCCCTGATGCTTTTGCGGGGGACGACCCCCGCACCCCCGAGACCGCCCGGCGTTGCTCGATCGTGCCGTCGTCTCACTCGGGGTTGCATCCCCCCGCGCCCTGATGCTTTTGCGGGGGACGACCCCCGCACCCCCGAGACCGCCCGGCGTTGCTCGATCGTGCCGTCGTCTCACTCGGGGTTGCATCCCCCCGCGCCCTGATGCTTTTGCGGGGGACGACCCCCGCACCCCCGAGACCGCCCGGCGTTGCTCGATCGTGCCGTCGTCTCACTCGGGGTTGCATTCCCCTGCGCCCTGATTCCTCTGGGTGATGGCACAATCTGTCATCTGTCATCTGTCATCTGTCATCTGTCATCTGTCATCTGTCATCCGACTGCAGGGCGAGTTGTTCGGGCTCTTCGGTGTGGTAGCAGAAGCGGCACCGGGCTTCGTAGGCGCCCTCCGCCCCGAGCACGACCAACTCGTCGGAGCGGGCGATCCGCTGTGTGAACAGCGCCGGGCCTCCGCAACGGTGGCACACCGCCAGCATCTTCGACACGTACTCCGACCGGCCCACGAGAGTCGGAATCGGCTCGAACGGTCTCCGCAGGTAGTCGAGATCGAGGCCTGCCACGATGATCTGTTTGCCGGCTGCAGCAAGTCGCTCGCACACTTCGACCAGGCCCGCGTCGAAGAACTGTGCTTCGTCGATACCGACGACGACCGTGGAGTCCTCCACGGCTCGCAACAGGCTGTCCGAGTCGCCGACCGGATCGGCATCGGCGCGTAGCTTGGAGTGAGAGACGACCTCCCGATCTGCGTATCGAACGTCGATGGCAGGCTTGAACGTCTGGACCGGTATCCGCGCGATACGAGATCTCGTCACGCGACGGATCAGCTCTTCGCTCTTGCCCGAGAACATCGGGCCACAGATGACCTCGATCCATCCCGATTGTGGTCTTCGGTACATCCCGGCGAGCGTAGCGACGGGGCACCGGATCGATCGAGGCCACGGTGAGTGGCTGGGACAGCGGCCGCGGACTGCTAGCCTGGGAGTCGTCGCCACTGGCGACGTGACGCCCCGATTCGGTGCAGCGGCTTCAGCCCCTCACAGTGCCAGGCTCATGCCGACCGTATCCGGATGGGCGTTCCGACATTTTCGGCCCCGGAGCCGCTCATCGTGTTCATCTGCATTCACAACGTCCCCGATCGCAAGCCTGCGGTTGATTCTGGGACTTCGGCAGTTGCCTCGAGCATCCCCGGAGCTCATCCCCACGCCACCTCGAGTGGCGAGCTCAGCCGTTGCCCTCGCAGGGTCCGGCGCGATTCAGGAGTGATCATCAATGGCATTCTTCCGAAAGCGGACACCGGAGGTGATCCGCAGAGGTGCGGACGGTCAGGTCGTCGAGGAGCGCAAATCGGTGCGACTCGGAGGACAGAAGGTGGAGGTCAGGCGGGTCAAAGAGGCCCCGAAGCCTGAGCCCGAAGCCAAGCCGAAGCAGCAACCCAAGCAGCGGAAGCCCGGTGCGGACAACAAGCACAGGGACAACCGCAACGGTCGCAACAACCGGAGCGGTTCGTCACGGACGCGGCAGCGTCGGGATGAAGAGATCATCATTCCGGTCGAGAGCGCGCGCAAACAGATGCTCGTTCGTGTCACGCCTCACCAGACGCAGTGCGTCGTCCTCGAAGGTCCTGTGCTCGTCGAGCACTACGTGACGTCCGCGGATCGGACGTCACTCGTCGGCAACATCTACCTCGGCAAGGTTCGCAACGTCCTCCCCGGGATGGAGGCGGCGTTCGTCGACTTCGGGGCTGCCAAGAACGGCGTCGTGTACGCCTCCGACGTGAGGGTCGATCCCGAGACCTTCGGGAAGCGTCGCCCACGCATCGAAGAGGTTCTCAAGGTCGGTGACCAGATCCTGGTCCAGGTGGTCAAGGACGCGATGGGAGCCAAGGGTGCCCGACTGACCGGCCAGCCGTCCTTGCCTGGACGCTATCTCGTGTTGGTTCCCGACTCCGATGCCCAGGGGATTTCGCGCCGGCTTCCCGAGAACGAGCGGAGCCGGCTGCGGGAAGTCATCTCAAAGGTCAAGCCGAAGGGCTTCGGCGTCATCGTGCGGACGGCGGCGCTCCACGCCTCGGACGAGGAGATTGCCGCGGACATCTCACGATTGCTCAAGAACTGGGAGCAGATCACGACGGACGCCGAGGCCGATGGTCGGGCGCCGAGGGTGGTCTACGAAGAGCCTGACCTGCTCATCCGGGTGATCAGGGAGCACTTCACCGCCGACTTCCGCCGGATGTTGATCGACGACGACACCTCGCTCAAGCAGGTGACCGACTATCTGGGCCGGACCGCTCCGGATCTCGTCTCCAAGATCACCAAGTACGACGACGAGCTCCCGTTGTTCGAGCGGTATCACGTCGAGGATCAACTGCGAAAGGCGCTCGACCGACGCGTGTACCTGCCGTCCGGTGGGCACTTGGTCATCGATCGCACGGAGGCGCTGACCGTCATCGACGTCAACACCGGCAAGTTCGTCGGCTCCTCGAATCTCGAAGACACCGTGTTGCAGAACAATCTCGAGGCGGCAGAGGAGATCGGACGTCAACTCCGGCTGCGGGACATCGGTGGGATCATCGTGATCGACTTCATCGACATGGAGGTCGAGAAGAACCAGCAGATGGTGCTTCGACGCCTGAGAGAGACGCTGGCACGCGACAAGACCCGGACGCAGGTGTTCGATGTCTCTCATCTCGGTCTCGTCGAGATGACCAGGAAGAACGTCTCGGCCGGACTGCTGGAATCCTTCTCCGAGCAATGCCCACACTGTGAGGGTCGGGGTGTGCTCCTCCACGAGGAAGCCGCAACCCATGCCGTTCCGATCTCCGGAACCGCCGAAGACGTGGACTGAAGGTCGGCCTGGCGGCCTCGCTGTATCGGCTGTCGGCTTCATGAAGGTCGACTCGCCCGCATCGCATGCTGTTCATGTTCCGTAGCTGATGGCCGATGGCCGACAGCACCTCGGCACGGATCACTGCGAACGATTCGCGATCGCAGCGCCCAGGCTCTACGAGCTGGTAGCGATCACCGATTCCTCGAGAAGGGCCTGCTGTGCGGGGTTGGTGAGACGGCGGGGGATCTTGAGCTGACTCGTCGCGGGTGGGAGATCCGACTCGGCGATCAGGCGGCGGAGTCGGGTGAATGTACCGGGCGCGACGACGGCCAGCCTCGGCCGGCCCAGCAGCTCGTTCGCTCGGAAGCCGCTCGTGACCGGGTTGGCCTTCTGCATCTCTGCATCGAATGCGTCCGCCATCTCTTCGATCGAACGTGGGGGCTCAGCCTCGAGATAGATCACGTATCTCGCCGGTGACGCTTCGACGTCCTCGGCCGTCGTGTAGTCGTGGATCTCCATCGCCTTCGACAGCTCGCCGATGGCGGCAGCGAGTTGGTCCTCGGAGGTCTTCTCGCCTACGAGGTCGAACTGGGTGCCCACGCGGTGCACGAACTCGATCACCGGTGTCTCACCCAATCGATCGACGACCGTGACGATGTCGCCCAGTCGGTACCGATACAGCCCGGCGTGGTTGGTGATCACCAGTTCGTATTGCCCGCCGATCTCGACCCCTGCCATGTCGACGGTGGAGGGTTGGTGCTCACCGGCGAGTTCGACAGGAATGAACTCGAAGTAGGACGGGTCGGTCGCCATCACGTACTGGTGAGGCCGATCCGGCCAGAGCCCGACTCCGATGAACGACTCGGTCGCTCCGTAGCTCGGGCTGTAGATCGGCAGCTCGCCGACGTACTTCCGGAGCCCTGGCAGGTACGTGGCGAACGAGCCGCTGGTGATCGTCATGACGTGGGTCATGTGCGGCCAGATCCGGGTGATGAATCCGTCGAAGCCGTCGTGAGCCGCTGCACGGAGCTGCTCGGCCCGTGCCGGATTCGGGGGGTTGTCGGTGACCACGCGGGTGCGTAGCAAGTCGTCGATCTCGAGGTGCTCGGTGAGTGTTCCGTGGTGAACATCGCTCAACAGCTCGTCCCACCGCTCCTCGACGCTCCGAAACCACTCGAGCAGGTGAGGTGCGAACACTGCCTCCACGAACTGGTTCCTGGGATTGTGAAGTCCGTAGAGGGCATGGAGATACCAGGCACTCGGCTGGTGGTCGAGGGTGTACACCTCGATCGGGGAGTTCCACAGATGCGGGACGATGCGCGCCATCCGTCTCACCGCCTCCGCCGTTGCGCCGCCGATGGGCGTTCCGCCGGAAGCGAACCGCTGTTCACCGCTGAAGGTCATCAGATCGACGCCCCGATCCGTCGACGAGGACGTATGGAGGTGCCGGCTGATCACACCCTGCACGACGGTGCCCATGTACTTGAACGTGAACCCGTGGTGTCGTTTGGTCGTCGGGACGAGTTTCGGTCTCCCGGTCGTCCCAGACGAGACTGCGAAGAACAGCAGGTCGTCTGCGGCGAGGATCCCGCTCTCGCCCCGCTCCATTCGTTCGATCGCCTCGATGTAGTCCTCGTAGCGACTCAACGGAACCGCCTGCCGGAACGCCTGTCCGCTCGGATCCCGGACGAGCTCACCGAATCGGTGGGAGAGCCCGAACTCGGTTTCCTTGTTCTCCTCGAGGATCGTCATGAGCGTCTTGCGGTTCGAGGTGACGCCACGTCGGGCTGTGCGTTCGAAGCGGGAGAGCATCACGCGACCGCCGAGGAACCCCAAGGTCCGGAAGGTCGACGATGTCAGCGCACCCATCAGAGACCCGCGAAGAACGACGTCTCGTGGAGGCCTTCGGTGCCGGGCGGGAGTACCCGGACGAAGGTCTCCGCCGGCAACAGGAGCCGCAGGGCCCAGACCGGCAGGTACCTGACGAGCGGCGGCCCGGCTCCTTGTTGGGAGCGGTGACACGCGCCCGCCGCCTTCTTGGTCGCCCAGTGCTCGCGGATGTCGATGCGGGTCGTGATCGATGCGGCGGGCACGCCGATCTTCGTCAGGTCGACGTCGTTGTTCGCCCCCAGTCGGGTCGGGTCCTTCCTGAGAAGACGCATCACCTTGATGGCGATCCTCACCCAGCGGTCCGAGGTCGCGTCGCAGTAGAGGCGGGCAGGCTTCCATGGAGCGGCGTTGCGTATCGCCGCCACCGTGATCTCGTGACATCGGATGTGGTCGGGATGGCCATAGCCGCCGGTCTCGTCGTGGGTCATGACGACGTCTGGGCGGATCTCCTGGATCAGGTTCTGGAGCTCTTCGACGAGCCGGTCTTCGGGGACGTTGACCAGCGCTTCAGGATGGGAGCCCGTGACGGGATCGTGGAATCCGGAGTCGCGGTGGCGGAAGTGGTGCAGGGTGACCCCGAGGATCTCGGCGGCGCGGCGTAGCTCCTCGGCGCGACGCTCGGCGAGAGCGTCGGGGGTGAGGTCCTCGTCGGTGGTCCCGGCGGCGCCGTCGGTCATCGTGGCGAGATGGACGCTCGCGCCGGCGGCCACGGCCGCGGCGAGGGCGCCTCCGGGGCCGAACGACTCGTCGTCGGGATGAGCCATGACGGCGAGGAGACACTTCCCAGATGCGTGCATTGTGTCACTCATGGCCGTGATCCCACCGTTCCCTCTCGCACTCGAGCCAGGACGATACCTTCTGGGCTCGCCTGGCGGCTCGCCGCCATCAGCAGTCGGCTATCAGCCATCAGCTCCACGGAGCGCGCATTGCTGGAATCGTGGAGTCCGATTCTGCGGAAGCCACGCGCTCACAACGTTCTACCCGTCGGTAACCGACTGCCGAAGGCTGAAAGCCGACAGCACTGTGGACGGGCGCACGGCAAACCCGCTTTGCCGAGAGACACGCGCCGTAGTACATTGGCGCTGATCCCCCTCTCAGAGGTTTTTCCATGTATGCCATCATCAAGTCGGGTGGGAAGCAGGCCAAGGTGAGTCCCGGTGACATCATCGAGGTCGAGCTCCTCCACACCGAGGACGAGAGCGTCTCGCTCACGCCGATCCTCATCGTCGACGATCAAGGATCGACGATCTCGGACAAAGACAGCCTGTCCAAGGCCTCGGTCACGGCCAAGGTCCTGGGTGACGTCAAGGGACCGAAGATCGACATCTTCAAGTACAAGAACAAGACCGGCTATCGCCGCCGCATGGGCCATCGCCAGCAGTACACCTCGCTCGAGGTGACCGGCATCGACCTCCCCGGTGGAGCGAAGAAGTCGAAGAAGTCGGAGCCGGCGAAGGCTCCTGCCGCCGATACGACAGAGGCGCCCGTCGAGGCCGCCTCCGAGGAGGAATGACCCATGTCGAAGACCAAAGCAGGCGGTTCCAGCAAGAACGGGCGTGACTCTCGCGCCCAGCGTCTCGGGCCGAAGGTATTCGACGGCCAGGCCGTCAACGCCGGCGCGGTGATCGTTCGCCAGCGAGGAACTCGCATCCACCCTGGCGTGAACGTCGGTCGAGGGAACGACGACACGCTGTTCGCAATGGCCGAGGGGACCGTCAAGTACACGACACGGAACAACCGTCGTCTGGTCGACGTCCTCGCAGACTGATCGAGTTCCGGTCGCATGTTCGTCGACCGGACACAGGTACACGCCCGCGCCGGGAACGGAGGCGCGGGCGTTGCCGCGTTTGTCCGCGCAAAAGGGAAGCCGCAGGGAAAGCCGACAGGCGGGAATGGCGGCAACGGCGGGGACGTGATCATCCGCGCCGATGAGGGCGTCTCGACGCTTCTCACCTACCGGCGCCATCCGCATCACAAGGCCGGATCCGGGAGCCACGGGACCGGGGACTATCAGCACGGGCGCTCCGGCGAAGACCTCGTGCTGCCCGTGCCGCCAGGCACCACCGTCTACGACGAATCGGGCAGGATGATCGCCGATCTGGTCGAACCGGGTCAGCAGGTCGTGGTGTTGAAAGGCGGGCGGGGAGGACGCGGGAACGCCGCCTTCGTATCACCCAAACGGCGGGCGCCGTCCATCTGCGAGCAAGGCGAGTACGGCGCCGAGGAGACCTTCACGCTCGAATTGAAGCTGATGGCGGATGCCGCCCTCGTCGGGTTCCCCAATGCGGGCAAGTCGACGTTCATCGCAAGCGTGTCGGCTGCTCGCCCGAAGATCGCCGACTATCCGTTCACGACGCTCGAGCCGAACCTCGGCGTGGTCGCGTTCGACGACCAGGAGTTCGTGCTGGCCGACATCCCGGGCCTCATCGAAGGCGCCGCCGAGGGCAAGGGACTCGGTCACGAGTTCCTCAGACACACCGAACGGGCTCAGGTCCTCGTGATCCTGCTGGATCCAGCGATCACCGCAACCGATCCGGTCGACGTCCAGCGCGACGTCCTGCTCGGGGAGCTGGGGGCGTTCTCGCCCGAGTTGGCCGACCGTCCACGTGTGTTCGCCGTGACGAAGGCGGATCTGCCGGAAGCGAAGACTGCCGCGCAAGCGATCCCGGAGGCCCATCTGATCTCGTCGCTGACAGGTGACGGGGTCAAGGAGTTGCTCTACGCGATCGGCGCGCTCGTCGATCAGGCCGAGCGGGCACGCCCCGAACGGGAAGGCTATGTGCTCCATCGCCCGGTTCGGCCGCAGTTCTCGGTCGAGCGATCGGGAGACGTCTGGGTGGTGGAGGGAATCGGGGCGCAGCGAGCCGTTCGTTTCGCCGATCTCACGAATCCTCAAGCCGCCGACATGGCCGCCGAGCGGCTCGAGCGGATCGGGGTCGAGGCCGCCTTGCTCGAGGCCGGCGCCGAGGAAGGTGACACAGTGCGAATCGGCGATCTCGAATTCGAATTCCTCACGCTCGACGACGACGAGGAGGGTGAGCAATGAGGCGCGCCGTGATTCCTGGCGGCGTCGTCGTCGCCAAGATCGGCTCGTCGTCGCTCACGACCGACGGGCTCCGAGTCAACGATGAGGCGATCGGACGGATCGCCACGCAGGTCTCCGACAGCTGGCGCGCCGGGCATCCGACGGTGCTCGTGACGTCCGCGGCCGTTGCGGCAGGGCTCGGAGAGCTCGGGCTGAAATCGAGACCGACCGATGTCCCGAGTCTGCAGGTGGCGGCTGCTGTGGGCCAGGGACGCCTGATGGAGCGATACAGCAAGGCGTTCTCGGATGAGGGCATGGTCGCCGGTCAGATCCTCCTGACGAAGTCGGTGTTGGCCGACCGGGAGCAGTACCTCCACGCCCGACAGGCGCTTCACAGGATGCTCGCGCTCGGCGTGGTGCCGATCGTCAACGAGAACGACACGGTCGCCGTCGAGGAGCTCCGGCTGGGTGACAATGACCGGATGGCCGCTCTGGTCGCACATCTCGTCGGAGCCGAGCTGCTGGTGTTGCTCACCGATACCGTTGGACTCCTGTCTGCAGATCCCCGCGTCGCCGACGACGCGACGTTGCTCAGCGAGATCTCACACCAGGACCGGCTGCTCGATGAGCTCGCCGGGGCGCGCTCGGGGCCGCTCGGCTCCGGTGGGGTCGGGTCCAAGATCGCTGCCGCCCGGATGGCGGCCTGGTCGGGTGTCCCCACGGTGATCGGCCCTTCGCGTATGCCCGACGCGCTCGGTCGGGCGATTGCCGGGGACGATGTTGGAACCTGGGTGGAGCCTCGCGAGGAGCGGATTCCCGCCAGGAAGCTGTGGATCGCGTTCGGACAGCCTTCGGAAGGCACGCTCTCGATCGACGACGGAGCTCGGGTCGCACTGTTGGACAACGGTCGATCGCTTCTGGCCGTTGGCGTCCGTCGGGTTCACGGCGAGTTCGGTGCCGGCTCAGCCGTGGAGATCCACGGAATGGACGGGTCACTGGTGGGGAAGGGCATCGCACGGCTCGCTGCAGCCGAGCTGACCCGCGCGATCGGTGGAGATGGGCCAGATGCCGGTCTCGTGGTCGTTCATCGCGACGACCTCGTCGTGCTGTCTCGCTGACTCACACCCGGCGGTAACGCGGCCTGCGCCCCAGCCAGTAGAGGGCGAGTCCGACGACGGCCAGCACGCCGCCGACGACTGCCCGTCCGACCGAGGCAGGGGGGTTCTCGATCGGTCGGCCCGCCTCCACGAGTCGAATCCGGGAGCCGTCGATGAAGGTCTCACCCTGGTCATCGGGGCTGTTGTGCCGAAACGTGCCGGTCACTTCGACGATTGGACCCCGTTGTCCGTACCGTCCTGGTTCGCCCCATGCCGACGACCAATCGGAGCGGAGGATGCGAACCCCGATTCCGACGTTCCCGCCCTGGAGGACCCGGCTCTCGCCGAGCGGGGCTGCGGTGTAGGGGTCGTCGTTCAGTTGGAACCAGACGACGTCGTCTCTGATCGAGTAATCGCCGATGATTTCGCCGGTCACCGCGACATCGGTGCCATTCCAGGTGGCAGGATCGGCATCGAGCTCGGACACGGGAACGGCCGTCACGGCAATGATGATCAGTGCGGCGATGGTCTGGATCATCTGCCTCTCACCACCGAGAGCCCGAACCCGAGCAGTGCGAAGACTGCGATGAACTCGAGGCGCCCGATCCACATCTGAAGGATCATGATGATCTGCAACCCGACCGGCATGTCCGGGCTCACGACCCCAACCGACAGTCCGACCGCTGCGGCGGCGCTGACGGATTCGAACAACGACTCCGCGAGCCCGTACCCGTAGGCGAGCCCCACCGCCGCGCCGAGGAGATACAGCGCGACGTAGAGCAGCGAGACGGCCATCACCGAAGCGGCGAGCTCCGGCTCGAGTCGGTGGCGGCCGTACTGGAAGTAGGTGCGGCTGATGACGGTTCGGCTCGGAGTGAGCGCCTCCCGAACGGTCATCATGACAGACTTCACGGTCAGCCCGATCCGGAGTGCCTTGACGCCGCCGGCCGTCGATGAGCTCATGCCACCGAGCGCCATGGCAACAGTCATGCCCGCGAATGCCAGTCCACTCCAGCGGGCGAGCTCACCGGTGCTGACGGTGGCGAAGCCCGTCCCGGTGTGGGCGGAGAGCAGCTGGAAGAACCCGCGCCGGAGAAGCGGTGAGGTTCCGGTGTAGATGCCTCCGACCGCGAGTCCCGTGATCGTGACGAGCAGCGTGACCGACACGGTGGTTGCGAACGTCCGGACCTCTATGTTCTTGAGGAGGCCGGCTCGCCGCTGCCAGATGGCGTGGTGCAGGCCGAAGCTGAGTGCCCCGGCGAGCATCAACACCGCAACGACCGCCTCGAACGAGGCCGAGTGGTAGTACCCGACGCTCGTGCTCTGAGGGGAGAAGCCTCCGGTGTCGAAGGCAGCCATGAAGATCGTGAACCCATGGAACAGCGATCGCGACCACTCGAATCCCTGGGCCACGACGCCGTCGATCGTCAGCGCACTCACCCCCAAGATCCCGTGTACGAGGCTGACGAGCCAGATGAAGCGAGCCGTCGAGCCCACACTGGGGAAGATCCGTTGGTCTCGGCCCTCTGCCTCGTAGAGGGACAGGGCGCCGGATGCCGAGAAGAACACGAGTGCAGCCAGGACGATGCCTTGTCCACCCAGGAATTGGAGGGCGTGACGCCATACGTTCGTGGAGCTTGCGAGGTGGTCGAGGTCCTGGATCGTCGCCAGGCCCGTCGTGGTCAGGCCGCTCATCGCGTCGAAGTAGGCGTCGATGAGATCGGCGTAGTGGCCCGAGAGCATCAGCGGGATCGATCCGACCGCCGGGACGACCAACCAGACGAGCGACACGACGATCAGTCCGTGCCCCCAGACCGGCTGCGCCTTCGTGCGAGGGTGCCAGCTCTCTGCGATCCCTGCGAGTAGCGCCGCCACTCCGATCATGAGGAGGAGGTCGGCAGCGGGCTTCCACTCCCTCGCGGCGATCGCCCACAACAGCGGTACGAGGCCCGCAACCGCCACGACTGCGAGGATCCTGCCGAGGTCAACCGCGATTCTCCGAGCGTCGTCGAGGGTCGGCTTGAGGAGCATCAGGGGATCAACGTCACCAGGAAGGCGACCAGTGCGGCGAAGCCGAACAGCACCGCGAGTGCGAGGATCTCGACCGTCACACCGTACGCCCCCTGGAGCAACACCTCGGCGGCGTTTCTCAGCCTCCTGATCATGGTGTGCCTCCTCCTCGCAGCACGTTCACGACATCGTCCTCGGACCCGATCGTGGTCAGAACGACGACCCGTTCGCCGGGCTCGATGGCGGTGTCACCGGTTGGAACCCTGATCCCGTCGTCGTTCTCGAGCGCCACGATGATCGTGGATGGCGGGAGATCGAGTTCGTGAACCCTCACCGGATCGGCATCTTCGGGGACGAGCACCGTCAGGAACGTCATCGACGCCCCGCGTCCGATCGACGCCTGACCGAGCTCTGCGAGCTCCAGCCGATCGGTGATGATCCCCGCCAGCAGGTCGGTCACCGAGACGTGCGGGATGTCGAGTGCCTTGAAGGTCAGCCCGTTCTTGGGATCGTTGAGTCGCGCCAGCAGCCGTTGCACACCGAACGTGACCCGAACCAGCTCGCATGCCACCAGGTTGTCCTCGTCGACACCGGTCAACGCGAGGAAGAAGTCGTCGGATCTGATGCCGAGCTCGCTGAGCAGGCCGAGGTCGGTTCCGTCGCCACGCAGGACCAGGATGTCGGTCGTGTTGGCGAGGGCCGCAGCGCGGTCCGGGTTCGCCTCGATGACCATCACCGCGTGACCTTCGTGATCAAGATCGCGAGCGATCTGCCCGCCGACCTTGCCTCCGCCCATCACGATCAACCTCATTGCGGCCCCTGGACGAGGTGATCGATGCGGTTCTGGACTCCGTCACGAGCGGCGGCGACCACCAGGTCGCCTGCGGCGAGGACGAACCGCTTCGTCGGGATGATCGTCTGCCCGTCCCTGTGGACCGCGGCGACTCTCAGCTTGTTTCGGATCTCGAGCTCGTTCAGTGCCATCCCGTTTGCTTCGGAGTTGAGCGTGAAATCGATCATCTCGACGTCGCCCTCGGGGAAGGTGACGTGGAACTGGAAGTCCTGACTGACGACCTGCTCGTAGATCACGTTCGCGATCAGCTGTGTTCCGGTGATGAAGTCGATGCCGAGGGCCTGGTAACTCGGTTGGCGGACCGGGTCGTAGAGGCGGGCGATCGCGCGCGGGGTCTTGAACACACGGCGCACGACCTCCGTCGCCATCAGGTTGGCGTTGTCACTCGACGTCACCGCCAGAAAGACCTCTGCCCGCTCGATTCCGGCCTGTCTGAGCACCGAGACGTCGAACGCCTCCCCGATGACCGTCTCGCCGTTGAACTCCGGGCCGAGACGATCGAGTGCCTCGACCCGTTTGTCGATCGCGACCACGTCGTGTCCATCGAGAGAGGTCCTTCGAGCGAGTTCGGAGCCGACCCGGCCGACGCCGGCGATGACGATGTGCATGGACGGTGAGTGTACGCAGCGGGTGGCGGGGGACTGGAGTCGCTAGCGCTTCCACAGGTGCCGCGTGAAGAGCAGCAGCACGGGGAAGATCTCGAGCCGTCCCACGATCATGAGGAACGCCAGCAGCGTCCTGCCGGGCATGGGGATCGCAAGGTAGTTCGCAGCGGGTCCGACGTCGCCGAGGCCGGGGCCGATGTTGCCGAGCGATGCGGCGACCGCACTCGCCGAGGTCACGAGGTTGATCTCTTCGCCGAGGTTCGCGTCGATGAACGAGATCAGGAACGTCCCCGTCATGAACAGGAACATGTAGAACAGGAAGAAGCTCTGGATGCTCTCGACGACTCCGTCTCGAACCCGGTCCTTTCCGAACCTGGTGATGAGGACCGCCTTGGGGTGAACGATTCGGCGGAGGTCGGCGAGCGCAGCCTTGGCGAGGATCCCGACTCGGAAGGTCTTGACTCCTCCGGCGGTCGAACCGGCCATGCCACCGAGAAACATCAGACCGACGACGAAGACCTGGAGCGCCGGCCGCCAAGCCCCGAAATCGGCGGTGGCGAATCCGGTCGTCGTGATCAACGTTCCCGCGGTGAACGCTGCGTCGCGTATCGCATCTGAGAACTGCACGCCGGGCCCGAGCAGGCCGCCGGTGATGATGACCACTGCTCCGAAGAAGATGGCCGAATAGAGACCGAACTCGGCGTTGCGGAAGTAGGCCCTCGGGGCGCGCAGTGCTCGGTAGTGGAGTGCGAACGACATGCCCGCGAGGAACATGAACAACGTGATGATCCATTGGGTGTAGGCACTGAAGTTGGTGATCGATGTCGCCTCGGTGCCGAAACCGCCCGTCGACATGGTCGTCATTGCGTGGTTGACGGATTGGAAGAGGTCCATGTCGCCCGGCAGGAGCAGCACCGTCTGGACGGCGGTGAGCCCGACGTACACGAGCCACAACCGCTTGGCGGTCTCCTGGAACCGGGGGGTCAATCGGTCGGGCGTCGGGCCGGGGGACTCGGCTCGCGCCAACTGCACACCTCCGACGCCGAGCAACGGGAGGATGGCAATCGACAGGACGATCACTCCCATGCCCCCGATCCACTGTGTCGTCGACCGCCAGAACAGGACGCCCTTGGGGAGAGCAGCGGGATCGGGCAAGATCGAAGCGCCGGTCGTCGTGAAGCCCGACGCCACCTCGAAATAGGCATCGAAGAAGTTGGGAATCGATCTCGACAGGAGGAAGGGCAGCGTTCCGAATGCCGACATCACGAACCACGCCAGTCCCACGGCGGCGAAGCCTTCCCGTGTCGTGAGCACGCCGGTCTGTCCGAACACCCGCCAGGCGAGGAACCCCATGGCCATCGTCACCAACGCGGCGGCGAATATCTCGAGTGCAGCGAGGCCTTCGCCGTACGCCACCGAGACCAGGGCGGCGGGAAGCATGGCCGCTCCGGACGCCGTGACCACTGCTCCGATGATGAGCAGCAGCCGGCGGGCCATGCCCGGCCGCCCCTTCGACTCTTTCAGGTCGAAGAGCGACGTCATGTTTGGGCGAAGAGCTTCTCGACCGTCTTGATCGAGTCGGGCATCGAGAACAGGATGATGCGGTCGCCGGCCTCGATGGTGCTGATACCGGACGGGACGAACGTCTCTCCGCTTCTCAGGACGCCACCGATGACGGAATCGCGGGGCATGCCGAGCTCGACGATCGACCGACCGACGGCTGGGGAATCCCTGCCGACCTCGAGCTCGATCGCCTCGGCGTCGGTGTCCTTGAAGGTCACGACCGAGTGGATGCGTCCACGTCGAACGAAGCGGAGGATCGCGCCGGCAGCAATCAGGCGGCTCGACACGGCGGCCTCGATGCCGGTGCCCTGGAGCAGGCTGACGTACTCGATGCGATTGAACCTGGCGACCGTCGACGAAGCGCCGAGTGCCTTGCCGAGCAAGCAGCCGAGCACGTTCACCTCGTCCCAGCCGGTGAGCCCGAGCACGGCGTCGCGATCGTCGAGATTGAGGCTTCTCAGGGTCTCGGGGTTGGTCGGGTCGTCACAGATGACGAGCGTCTTGCCCTGATGCTCTGCGAGTCTTCGGCATCGGGCCGGGTCTTCGTCGATGACGATGACTTCGTAGCCCTCGTTGGTGAGGTGCGCGGCGGTGAGTTCGGCGAGCCGGGTCGCCCCGAGGATGACGACCCGCTCGATCGAATGGTGGCGCACCCCGAGGAGCAACGTCGCCCGATCGACGTCGCGGGAGTTGACCATGATGAGAACGTGGTCGCCGGCCTCGATCGTGGTGTCGCCATGGGCCACGATCGTCTCTCCGTGTCTCACGAGTGCCGCAACGACCCAATCGAAGTCGGACTGACTCACACGCAGCTCGCTGAGGGGCTTCGAGGCGAGGGGTGAGGTGGGAGGAACGGTGGCCCCGACGAGTGTGAGGTTGCCGCCGCCGAATTCGACCAGTTCTGAGACGCCCGACTGCTTGACGAGTGCGCCGAGCTCGAACGCAGCGGCCTCGCCCGGGTCGATCACGAAGTCCACCTCGAGCCCCGCCACGGCTTCGCGCATGTCGGAGTCCTCGACTCTGGCGACGGTCCGCTTCACACCGAGGTCGGCTGCGACGTGACAGGCCAGGACGTTGGCGCCGTCCGAGTTGGACACTGCGATGAGGAGGTCGGCCCGGTCGACGCCGGCCTCGTGGAGGACCGTAGGACTCGCTCCGTTGCCCGTGATCACGAGGGCGTCGATGCGATCCTGGAGATCGGCTGCGCGGTCTTCGTCGTCTTCGATGACGACGACGTCCTGGCCTTCGGCCGACAGCCGTTCGGCGAGATAGGAGCCGACGGCGCCGGCTCCGACGATCACGATTCGCATGGGGCTTCCATCACTCCGAGCAGGATACGCTCCAGGCCACCCGGCGTCGGTATTGGCCCCGCTCACCGTGCACGGGTGCTCGGTAGACTGACGGCGCTTCACGATTTCGGGAGTGTCCACCCCATGTCCCAGTTCGAATCCCCGGCTGCCCTCGCAGAGGCGCTCCGCTCCGTCGACTACCTGCCCGACGAGCGGATCTCACAGGTCGCGTACCTGGCCGATGCCCTGGGCAAGCCGATCCTGGTCGAGGGCCCGGCGGGGGTCGGCAAGACCGAGCTGGCGAAGTCGCTGGCCGTGATCACCGGTCGGGAGCTGATCCGGCTCCAGTGCTATGAGGGGTTGGACGAGTCACGAGCGCTGTACGAGTGGAACTACAAGAAGCAGCTGCTTCGAATCCAGGCCGACGAGGGGTCGGACTGGTCGGAGATCTCCGGCGACATCTTCTCCGAGGACTTCCTCCTCGCCCGGCCGCTCCTCCAGGCGATCCGTTCGGAGAAACCGGTTGTCCTGCTGATCGACGAGATCGATCGGGTCGAGATGGAGACCGAGGCGCTCCTGTTGGAGGTGCTCTCCGATTTCCAGGTCTCGATCCCCGAGTTGGGCACGGTTGCGGCCAAGACGCAGCCGATGGTGTTGCTGACGTCGAACAACACCCGCGAGCTGTCGGAGGCACTGAAGCGGCGGTGCCTGTTCCTCCACATCAGCTACCCGACACCCGAGCGCGAGCGGGAGATCCTGATGGCCAGGGTGCCGGAGCTGCCGGCGAAACTCGCCGACGAGATCGCTCGGGTCGCTCGCTCGGTCCGTGCGATGGATCTGAAGAAGTCGCCGTCGGTGTCGGAGACGATCGATTGGGCGCGAACACTTCTGGCGCTCGGCATCGAGCACATCGACAGCGACGTCGTGGCCGACACGGTTCACGTGTTCCTCAAGTATCAGACGGACATCGATCGCGCGCTGAAGGAGTTCGCGACATCGGAGTGACACGATGCTCTCGCTGATGACGGCCTTCGTCGAGGAGCTGCGAGCGGTCGGCGTCCCGGTATCGATGGTCGAAGCGATCGATGCCATGAACGCCGTCGGCGTGGTGGATCTCGGGGACCGGGATGCCTTCAAGGAGACACTCCGGGCGACGTTGATCAAGAACAGCAGACACGAGCCTGCGTTCGAGACTGCGTTCGAGGTCTTCTTCGCCGATCGGAGTCGGCTGCTCGCATTCGAACCGGACGAGCTTGCTGATTCGGATCTGGCCGGGAGCTCGGAAGGATCGGGAACCGATGGGTCGGGTGGCGGCTCGTCGATGGATCTCGACGAGCTCATCCAGTCGCTGTTCGATGCGATGGCTCAGCAGGACTTCGGGCGGCTTCGCCAGTCTGCGCGCGACGCTGTCGACCAGCTCGCAGGCATGGAGCCGGGCCGTCCGGTGGGCGGCACCTACTACCTGTATCGCACCCTGCGTCAGCTCGACATCGATGCGTTGGAGGCTCGGCTGCTCGAGGCGATGCTCGCCGAGCACCCCGACATCGACGAGCTGGAGGAGCGCCTCATCACCGAAGAGGTCGCCGAACGAATCGAGCGCCTGCGAGCCGAGCTCGAAGAGGAGATCCGTCGGAGGCTGGTCGAGGACCGGGGACACGAGGCCGTGGCGCAGACTCTCCGCAAACCCCTGACCGAGGAGCTGGATCTCATGCATGCCACCCGGTCGGACCTGGCGGCCATCGAGGAGATCGTCGGTCCGCTCACCCGCAAGCTCGCGGCGCGGCTCGCACAGAAGCGTCGGAACCAGAACCGAGGACGGCTGGATTTCCGCAAGACGGTGCGGACGTCGCTGGCGACCGGGGGAGTGCCGCTCGAGCCAAAGTTCAAGAACAAGCGGCCGCACAAGCCGGAGCTGTTCCTCATCTGCGACATCTCCGGTTCCATGGCGACCTTCGCTCGGTTCACGTTGCAGTTCACCTATGCCATGGCGTCGCAGTTCTCGAAGCTGAGGGCCTTCGTGTTCGTGGACGCCGTCGACGAGGTGACCGACTTCCTCAAGCCAGGCAGTGACTTCAAGGAGGCGCTCACCAGGATCTCGACGGAAGCCGACGTGGTCTGGCTGGACGGTCACAGCGACTATGGACACGCATTTGCACAGTTCAGCGAGAAATACGGCCGCGAGATCACACCGAGATCGACCGTCATCATCACCGGAGATGCCCGAAACAACTACCGCGAACCTCGCGAGGCCTACCTGGCCGAAATCTCGTCGTCGGCGAAATCGCTTTATTGGCTGAATCCTGAGCCGACGAGTTATTGGGACAGCGGTGATTCGGTGATGAGCCGATACGCTCGATATTGCGACGAGGTGTTCGAGGTTCGTAACCTCAGGCAACTCGAGAGCTTTGTCGAGTCCATCGCGGTCGAACGACATACAATTCGGAAACGCGCAGTGACTCCCGCCTCCGGTCGGGGAAATCGCACGGCTTCGAAAAATATCCTCAACTACACCCCGTGACGTGACGAGAGGAAGACCGTGGGACAACGAATTCTCGTGATCGAAGACTCAGCCGTGATCCGTCGGCTCATCGAGGTCTGCCTCCGGGCAGCCGACCTCGAGATCCTGATGCGTGAGGACGGCCCAAGCGGACTCGACGCGGTTCGCGCCGAGTCGCCGGATCTCCTCGTGCTCGACATCGGGCTTCCCGGAATGGATGGATGGCAGGTCCTGGATCACATTCGCAGTGACGAAGCCACTCGCTCGCTTCCGGTCGTGGTGCTCACCGCACACGCAGAGGAGGAGTCACGGCGCCGTGCCGACGAGGGTGGCGCCGACGCCTTCGTGACGAAGCCGTTCCAGCCGAACGATTTCAGACAGACGGTGTTGGATCTCATCGCCTGAGTCACGCGTCGAGGAATTCGCAAGGACCGCTACACGGGGTGGCGGTCCTTTTGTGTGGGACCCGACCGCAGATCGATCATGCCCGGACGCGGATGATGTCTAGGGTCTGGGCGACCAGGAGTGATCATCGTGTTCAGCAGCCTGTTCCATCCTGAGCGGTATCACGGCCATCGCCGTCGACCGCCTTTCTTCGAGGGATGGTATTTCAAACTGGTCGATGGATCCGAACGTCACCGCTACGCCATCATCCCGGGGATCTTTCTGAGTGACGATCCCGACGAAGCGCACGCCTTCATCCAGGTCCTCGACGGAAGCACGGGAACCGCCACGTATCACCGATTCGCCGGCGAAGTGTTCCGTGCCGCATCCGATTCGTTCGACGTGTGGATCGGCCCGAACCACTTCTGGGACGGGGGCATCGACATCCAGATCGCCGACGATGCACTCGAGTTGTCCGGGCGTGTGAACTTCACCGAATCGGTGCCGTGGCCGGTGACATGGCGCTCGCTCGGGATCATGGGGCCGTACGGGTGGGTGCCGCGGATGGAATGCAACCACGGCGTCGTCAGCCTCGATCACGGGTTGGGAGGATCGTTGACCGTCGACGGGATCGACGTCGATCTCTCGGGGGGCCGCGGGTACACCGAGAAGGATTGGGGCAAGTCGTTCCCGGCGGGATACGCCTGGATCCAGTCGAATCATTTCGACCGCACCGGCGTGAGCTTCGTCGGCTCGATCGCGATCATCCCGTGGTTGTTCTCGTCGTTCCCAGGCTTCATCATCGGGGTGCTGTTGGACGGTCGGCTCTTCCGTTTCGCCACCTACACCGGAGCCGAGACCCGGCACTTGCGTATCACCGACCAGGCGATCGAATGGGTCGTCGCGGACGACGACCACGTCCTGTCGATCGAAGCGCTTCGAGCGAAGGCTGGCCTGCTGCTCGGTCCGACTCGAGATCGGATGAGCGATCGCGTCGGCGAGACGATGCTCTCGGAGGTCGCTCTCAGTCTTCGGACCGCGTCGGGCGCGCTGGTGTTCGAGGGGGTCGGGAGGAACACCGGTCTCGAGGCCCACGGTGATCTCGATCGCCTCCTCGCCATGCAGACGGGGCTCTCGTGAGTCCGAGCGATGCGAAGCTCCGGACGTGCGCGATGGTCGCTCTCGGAGCGCCGGCAATCGCCGTCCGCCCGCCTGACCGCACCGTCGAGGCGATCGGAGGCAGCCGCCGGCCCACCTCTCGGACCCTCCGCTCTGTGTGTGTCGAGTGCCTCGGCACAGATCGGTTCCACGGAGTCGCCGGCCTTTCCACGACTTTTTTCACAGCAGTCGAATCCACAGGATCGACGATCGCCGATCCGGGGCTCGGAGCGTCGGTCCCGAACCCGCCGGCGGCGATCCTCATCGCAGGCTGGGTCCTCGGAGTGATCGCTCTCGCAGTGCTGTGGGCCGCCTCACGGCGGTGAATGCGTTCCCGGGTCGGTCGGCGGCCGCCAGCCCGACCCGAGAACGGGATCAGGCTTCGATCAACTCTGCCATGCGGACGATCAGGTCCACGACACGGTTCGAGTAGCCCCACTCGTTGTCGTACCAGCTGAGCACCTTCACCATGTTGCCGCCGAGCACCTGCGTCGAGTCGGCATCGAAGATCGAGGAATGGGGATTCCCGATGATGTCCGTCGACACCAACGGATCCTCGGAATACTGGAGGATGCCCTTGAGCGGCCCCTCGGCGGCTGCCTTCACGGCGGCGTTGACCTCTTCGACGGTCACGTTCCTCCCCAGTTCGAGCACGAGGTCGACCGTGGATCCATCCGGAACCGGGACCCGCATCGCCATGCCGTCGAGCTTGCCCTCGAGATTCGGGAGCACCTTGCCGACGGCGGCGGCGGCGCCGGTCGTCGTCGGGATGATGTTCTCGGTGGCGGCCCGGGAACGGCGCAGGTCCTTGTGTGGCACGTCGGCGAGGCGCTGATCGTTCGTGTAGGCGTGGACGGTCGTCATGATCCCTCGCTCGATCCCGAACGCGTCGTCGAGGACCTTGGCGAGGGGAGCGAGGCAGTTGGTCGTGCACGAGGCGTTGGACACGATGACGTCTCCGGCATCGAGATCCTGATCGTTGACGCCCAGGACGACCATCTCGTCGACGGCGCCCTTCGGCGGCACGGTCAGGATGACACGCTTGGCTCCCGCATCGACGTGCTTCTGGATCTTCTCCCGGTCGCGGAAGATGCCGGTGGCCTCGATCACGACATCGACGCCGAGCTCGTCCCAGGGGAGTTGGGACGGATCGCGCTCCATCAGCATCTTGACCGAATGGCGTCCGACGGTCATCACGCCGTCGGACACCGTTGGCTCGACGTCGAGCACGCCCATCACCGAGTCGTACTCGAGCAGGTAGGCCAGCACGTCGTCGTCGGCGAGATCGTTGATCGCCACGACCTCGATGTCGGGGTTGTCCCGCTTCAGGATGATGCGGAAGACACTGCGGCCGATCCGGCCGAATCCGTTGATTGCGACTCTCGTCGTCATGCTGACACTCCTTGGAGGCTCTCGGCCATGGTCTCGGCCACCTCGATCACTCTGGCGGTGTATCCCCATCCGTTGTTGTACCAGGTGATCGTCTTCACGAACGTTCCACCCATCACCATCGTGGCCAGGCTGTCGAAGACACCGGATTCGGTGTCCATCCTGACATCAGACGACACGATCGGATCCGTGTTGTACTCGATGATCCCGGCATACGGGCCGGCCGCTGCGCTCTTGACGGCGGCGTTGACCTCCTCGGCGGTGGTCGGCTTGGAGACCCACGCGACCAGGTCGACGGTGGATCCGTCGGCGACTGGGACGTTGAGTGCCTGCGCGGAGAGCTTCCCGGCGAACTCCGGCATCACGCTGATGAGGATCTCCGCGGAGTTCGTCGGTCCTGGGATGATGTTCTCACCCGCCGCCCGGCTCTGCCTGAAGCCGCTGGTCGGCACGTCGGCGAGCCGTTGGGAGTTCGTCATGGCGTGCACCGTCGTGAACATCGCCTTGTCGATACCGAATGAGGAGTCGAGGACCCGCAGGATCGGCGCAAGAGCGTTCGAGGTGTTCGAACCCATCGAGACGATGTTCGTGGAGTCGGTCAGCACCTCGTCGTTGATGCCACGGAGGAGAAGCGGGATGTCCTCATCCAGCGCCGGGGTCGAAGCCATGATCACCTTCTTGGCGCCGGCGTCCAGATGCTTCTGGAGATCGGCTGCCGTCCGGTACTTGCCCGTTGCCTGCACGACGATGTCGACGCCGTGGGCTGCCCAGTCGGCGTCTCCCGGCTCCCTGGCGTCGATGAATGGGATGCGGCGACCGTCGAGGAACAGGCTGGACCCTTCGAGTTCGACCGGTTTGGGGAACCGGCCGTAGATCGAGTCGTATTTCAGGAGATACGTCAATCCTGCGGGATCGTCGATGTCCGCGATCACCGCAACCTCGAGGTCGGGGTGATCGGTCAGCATTCGGAAGACGTTCTTTCCGATGCGTCCGAATCCCATGAGGCCGATACGAGTCTTGCTCATGTCCTGGTTCCTTCTTCCGGTTCGATTCAAAGCTAGTCGACGCCCGATGGAGGCCACATTGCGCCGGGCGAATTCACGGCGTGTTCGGCCGACGCGAGGGGGTTCACATGCGAACCCGCGGTGCATACGGTGCAGCGATGCTCGCATTCGTCCTCGCCGTCTGTCTGACACTGCCGCCGATGGAAGGACCGGTGGTGGCGGGGTTCGAACCATCGTCGGGATATGCCGGCCATTGGGGCATCGACATCGCCGCGCCGTTCGGTTCGGAGATCAGGGCTCCCGAAGGCGGCGTGGTGACGTTTGCGGGGCGGGTGGCGGGCATGAATTCGGTGACCATCCTGATCGGCGCCGACGTGCGAGTCTCACTGTCCTACTTGTCTTCGGTCGAGATCCACGCCGGCTCTCGCGTGGAAGCCGGCACGGTCGTCGGTCGATCAGGCCTCGCCCACGGTGAGCCTGCCGTGCACGTCTCGGTCCGAGTCGGCGGCGACTACGTCGATCCGATCGGGTATCTCCGGTGCCGGAGCGGCACCATCCGGCTGGTCGCCGCCCGGTAGCATCCGGATTCGTGGTCAAACGAGCGCTCCTCGGCGGAACCTTCGATCCGCCCCATCTCGCCCATCTCGTCGCCGGAGAGGCGGCCTATCGGGCGCTCGACGTCGACGTGGTCACGTTTCTTCCGGCTGGCGCGCCCTGGCAGAAGGCGGGTGACGGCGTGACCGAAGCCGGTCATCGCTGGCACATGACCGAGCGGGCAGTGGCTGGAGTCGAGTACTTCGAGGCTGACGATCGCGAGGTGAATCGAGACGGCTGGACGTACACGATCGAAACGGTCCGTTCGTTTCCCGAGGATGATCGGATCACGTTGATCCTCGGTTCGGACGCTGCCGCTGGGATACCGACGTGGCACGAGTCCACCGCGCTGCTCGAGCGGGTGTCGGTGGCCGTCGCCGAACGTCCAGGCACCGATCGATCGACCGTCGAGAAGGCGATCGGAGGCGTGGAGTGGCTCGACATGCCGCTCCTGCCCGTGAGCGGAACCCGACTGCGGGCTCGGGCTGCTGCCGGCGGCTCGATCCGGTTCATGGTGCGGGAGGCGGTGTGGGACTACATCGTGATGAACGGCCTCTACGGCATCGATTTCTCGGATTGATTTCGGAGGTGCGACGGTATCCTGTTGACGACAACACCGAGCCTCAGGAGGGCGCCGTCTCACCAACCACCGAAACCATCGACTTCGTCCGCATCGCAGCCGACGCACTCGACGACAAGAAGGGCATGGACGTCGCCCTGCTGGATGTGGGTGATCTGCTTTCCATCACCGAGGTCTTCGTGATCGTCACCGGAACCTCGCGACCGCATGTGAGAACGCTCGCCGAGGCGGTCGACGAGAGACTGAAGGAGCACGGGCGACGCCCGCTCCGCACAGAAGGTGCAGCTGAGGGCGAGTGGGTCCTGTTGGACTATGGAGACTTCGTTGTGCACGTGTTTCAGGAGACTCCGCGGGATTTCTACGGTCTCGAGCGGCTCTGGGGTGATGCTCCCAGGATCCAGTGGGAGCCGTCGGTTCACAGCGAGAGCTGATAGCAGCGGAATTGCCGGGCCCACGCCGATCGAATACACTGCCGATTCCCCATTGGGGCTGTAGCTCAGCCTGGCAGAGCACTTGCATGGCATGCAAGGGGTCAGGGGTTCAAATCCCCTCAGCTCCACACCACGAAATCCCCTGCAGTTGCAGGGGATCTTTTTTGTTTCACTCGGGTGGTCTCGGCCAGTCGAACGTGGAGAGCGTGGCCGACTACGGCGCATCGCAATGGAATCTCTGACCTGCTCGACGACTCCGCACCATCGCGGAGCGCCGCTAGTCGGAAAGTGCGGCTTCGATGTATGCGACCAGTGCCTCGGACTTGCCGAGCACGACGTGGCCACCGGGGAATTCGTTGATCGTGACCTCCAAGCCCGCTTCCCTCATTCGCTGCGCCAACAGCCGACCCTCGTCGCCGGTGGATACTTCGCAGTCATTGAGCAGCCCGAGCCGCTCCAGGTCGGCGCGAATCGTGCCATCCGGATCCCTCAGGTCCATCCACCCAGATTCGACAGTTCTTGGCGGCGGGCTCCCGTTCGTCGCGGTCCACAGGAACACCCTTTCGCTCAGATCGGCAGGCCAGCGCGTCGGATCCAACAGCGCAGCCAGCTCGGCTCGCATCGCCTCGAGGTTGCTGCTGAACACAGGGTCCCAATCCGGCGAGAACAAGGTGTAGTGGCCGTCACCAAGCACCAATCCCTTCGGCGGTATGGGTGCTCCTTCGGCCGAACAACCAGCGATCGGGCCCTGTATCGGTTCATGCGAGGCCCAGAGGGGGCCACCCACGCCCGCCGAGAACCCGTGGAGAACGGTCTCGGCGGGGTCCCCGCCGCGCGAGAGCTGCCTGCTCCTGTGCGAACACCACGGCGCATCCAGTGGTCTGTTTCCACTTCAGCCATGACTCGAGGTTGAGACCGGAGAATCTGCCGAGCCATGAGGGCACGAAGACCAAGATCCCCTGAGCGGCGGCCCGTTTGGCGATCACGGTCTGGTCGGGGCCGTCTTTCCCGTCGGAATCGAGGCCATGGAACACGACCGCAACCGGCCACGGCCCCTCGGTGTCAGGTGTGTAGACATCCATCAGGTAGTCGGTGCCGTCGAGGCTCATGTACGCGACATCGGATTCTTTGACGAAACCCGTGACAGGTGCGTGGTCTCGGGCGGCCTTTCCAGGAATGCATGCAACAATGTATGCTGATTGGCATGCAGAGCACGAGCGTTCGAATCGATCGAGCTACTCACCAGGAACTGAAACGCTTGGCTGATCGGCTGGGCACGACGGTGGGGGAGACCGTCGCCCTGGCGGTCCGGCGCTTGAGACAGGACCAGATCGGCGAAGAGCTCACTGCGACGTTGAGTCCTGACGAAGTTGGCTGGCTCGATGCTGACCTCGGGTGACGTGATACAGCTCGATCTCGGGGTTCCCGAAGGCCGAGAGGCCGGGTTTCGTCATCCTGCTGTAGTGGTGACCGCTCAGCGGATCTTGGATGCGCAGCCAAGTGTGATCCAAGTGGTGCCGTTGACCAGCGGTGTGCGCGGCTTCGCCGCGGAGGTCACGATCGAGCCCGATACCGTCAATGGCCTGCGAACCCAGTCTGCAGCCCAGTGCCAACACATCAGGGCGGTGTCGACGAAGCGAGTCGACGAGGTGACCGGGAACATCGGTGCCGCAGTCATCAGCCAGATCCGGGACACGCTCGGTCTCGTCCTCGACATTCCCGGCTAGCCACGCTGTTCGATCATCCGTCCAACACCCCGAGTCCGAGCAGAGTCCGCGGAAAGTCCGCGAGAGGACCGGTGAGGACCCGAAACGACCGGTGATGACACGCGCGAATCGTCAATGAATACGGGGCTATGCGGGCATCTGGCCAGGTCGGCGATGTGTGCCGATCATCAATCGCATCAAGGGGTCAGGGGTTCAAATCCCCTCAGCTCCACGCGTACTCGCCGGAGGCGAGTAGGTTCCGAAATCCCCTGTCATCTGTGGGGGATTTCGCCGTTACAGAGGCCGAATGAAGGTGGTTCGGATCGGCGCAGAGTCCGCGAGAGATCGGGCCCGGGCGACCTTCCGGCGGAAGTTGCGCGCCCGTTCCCGACCGTCCTGGGCTCGGTATCGGGCCTGCCAGGTACCGGCGTCGGTGTTGCGCACGTGCGCCACTCCGAAAGGCCCTCTCCGAGGACTCGCCTGAGGAGCCGGGTGCGGCCCCAGGCACCTCCCACCTTTGGACGTCACCGGTGACGACCCGACACGACCGATGGTGCTACGAGGGGAGTCATTGCGCCCGGTCTTGAGGCTCGAACCGGTCAGCCGCCGAAGTAGGCGCCCTTCAGTTCAGGGGGAAACGCCGGGTCCGGGAGATGGTTGGTACGACTGTTCACGCCGGGCGAGAGGACCGTGAGCCGGATCTCGTCCGACCCGGAGACGACCACGATCGAGAACACGTCCTCCTCGTCGGGGACGCGGACCTGGCAGGGGCGTTCGATGAGCATGGGCCGCGTCTGTTCAGATTCGCACAGCACGATTTCGATCTCGTCGTCGAATGGGTCGTAGTCGATCCGGGCGAGAACCCGGTCGTGCCCGTCGATGTCGGCGAGGATGCAGTCGCCACGCTCGAGGCGGTGGTTGACGAGCTCACACCATTCGGTCCAATCCGCCCTGTCCGCAGCACGCATCGACGACCCCCTGGTCTCGGTGTCGGTTCCACACCGTCTGGGTCCATCGAACCCCAGGTGTCGACGTCGGACCAGGGCCATGTGGAACATTCCGATGTGCCCGGCCCTGTTCGGGCGACGATGCACAGAGCACCCTGCTCACCCCGACAGGCGTGAGCGGATCTCGGTCAGGCTGTCCTCGCTGGCGAGGAGCAGGATGTCGTCGCCGGTCTTGAGGGCGGTGTGGCCGTGGACGACGACCGAGTTCCCGTCTCTGATGATCTGCAACAGGAGCACGTCGGTCGGCAGCCTGAGGTCGCGCACCGGTGTGCCGTCCAGGTCCGGGTTGACGAGTTTCACCTGAGACACCGTCCGCTCGGGATCGCGGCGGAGCAGGAGTGTGGCCGATTGCGGTGAGGTGACCGCCTGTTCCAGGAGCGAGACGACCGCAGTGCCCGGGTCGATCGTCATGATGTCGATGTCCTCCATGAACGCGTGGCGAGAGGCCGGGTCGGACGGTCTCGCCACCAGGCCCTGCACACCCATCTCGGCTGCGAGCGAGAGGGCGGTCTGGTTGTCCGCGTCGTTTCCCAGCATCGCCACGAGCGCCTCGGTCTTGTCGGTGACGAGTGAGCGGATGCTCTCCTCGTCGACCCGCTCGATGTGTCGTTCCTCGACGTCCTCTGCGGCCAGCCGCTCGATCTGTTCGGCGTCGGTGTCCGCCAGGACGGCGGCCCATCCCTGAGCCTGCAACGTCCTCGCCAGTGCGATCGACTGGCCCTCGACGCCGAGAATGACGACGTGACGGCCGGGCCTGCGGTCGGCGTCCGGCTCGTGGGTCTCCCTGGCCCGGCGGAGCCCCCACTTGAGGAAGAGCGGCCCCACGATCTCGTTGATGACGACCACAGAGATGATGAGCGTTGCGAACGCGTCGCCGAGGGTGGGGAACTGCACCGCGACTTCACGGGCCAGGCCGAGGGCGATGCCGGCCTGCGTGATGAATGCGGCCCAGTAGGTGAGGCGGAACCGCTTCGGCTCCCCCGAGAATCGGCTGCCGAGCAGCGACCCTCCCGCGATGCCGGCGGCCCGCAGGACGAAGAGGGCGATGGCGATCGGGAGGACCGACCACAGCAGGTCGAGTTTGAGCGAAAGGCCGGTGATCGTGAAGAAGGCGACGTACACCATGGGGCCGATCCGGTGGAGGAGCTCGTCGAACTGCTCCCTGAAACGTGTGTAGTTCGTGACGTAGAACCCGGCGATCAGGGCGATGAGCAGCGGCTCCATGTGGACCTCGAAGCCGAGGTTCGACTTGCTCCACTCGGTGATGAAGTCGCCGAGTTCGTAGATCCCGAAGCCGGTGCCGAGCACGAGACCGCTCTTGACGACATGGTGCAGGTCGGTGCTCAGAGTGGTTCGGAGCACGAGGCCCGACGCGTACCCGAGTCCCGCTGCGACGGCCAGGTCGAGCAGCAGGAGCGGAACGAAGGACAGTTCGAGCGCCTCGTCGGTCAACAGTGGTGAGGCCACCGACGTGATCGTTGCGAACAGCACGATGATGGCGACGTCCATGGTCACGGTGACGCCGAGCACGGTCCGTGTGAAGCGGCCCCGGGCAGCGAGCTCCTTGATCACGGCGATGGTCGACGGGGGAGAGAGCGCAAGCAGCACCGCCGCCCCGAGAAGCGCGGTCGCCAGTCTCGCCCCGTCGCTCAGGTCCTCGGTGAACGAGATCACTCCGGTCAGCAGATACACGCCGACCCCCAAGACCACGTAGGTCACGGCGATGATGCCGCCCGAGATGCTGAGAATCGGTCGGAGGCGCGGTTTGATCTCCTTGAGGTACAGCTCGCTCCCAGCGACGAACGCGATCACCGCCAGCGCGATCTCGTCGACGAATCTGAGGTCCTCGGTGGCCGTGGACGGGATCAGGTCGAGCGCGAAGGAGCCTGCGATCGCGCCGGCGAACAGATACCCGGTGATGGTGGGCAGCCCGAATCTGCGAAAGGTCGCGCCGATCCGATCCGAGGCGATGGAGAGCAGCCCGAAGGATGCAAGGAGCAAAAGGGTGTCGATCACAGGGTCACCGGTGATTCGAACCCCTCTGGCTTCACGGCGATCACCGATGTCTGAATGAGCCCCAATACCTGCTCGGCGGTGTTGCCGATGATCATCCCGCTGAGGCCGGTTCTCGCGATCGTGCCCATCACGAGCGTGTTCGGCTTCACCTCGTTGACGATGTTTGCCACCGTCAGCCCCGGCTCGCCCTTCGAGAGATGGATCTCGACCGGCACCGGGATCGGTTCGGCTTCCGAGATCAAGCGATCGATGTCGCTCCTGACCTCGTCACGCGCCTCTCTGAGCATCTCCGTCACCTCGGCGTCGGTGAAGGACGATCGCGAGCTCCGCAGCATCGACTCGCCCTGAAGGCGCCATGCGCTGATCACGTGCAGGGCTTCGTCCCGCTGAGCGGCCAGCGACGAGGCGAGCTGCATGAGTGTCCGATTGAGGCCGAGGTTGCGGCGCTCGGCGTCGAATGGCCCGACTGCGACGGCGACGCCGTGGGCTCCGACCTCGGCTGCAGAGTGGACCCAGACCGGCACGGGCGACTTTCGCAGGAGGTGCATCGTCGTCGCGGCGCCGGCGAATGCGAGCCGACGGGGCTCGTCGGGGGCGGTGATGATCAGATCGTGTCCATGGCTCGATACGCGCCGGATGATCTCGATGTACCCGGTGCCGTGGCCGACGGCCGTGTCGACGTGCGGGGCGTCCAGGGTCGAAGCGATCTCGTCGAGTTTCTCCAGTCGATCGTCCGCCATGGCGGTTTCGACGTCGAGTTGGCTGGTTTCGGTCTTGAGGATCCGCCGGCCCGTCGACAGGGCGGGGACGACATCGAACAGGGTGAGGGAGGCGTCGTTTCGGTGAGCGAGATCGACCGCGGATTCGAGCTTGCTCGGCAGCGGGTCTTCGGTCGCGATGTGCACGAGAATGCTCTTGAATCTCTTCATGGCCGCCTCCTGGGTCGAACCGAGGATACCTACGATGACTATAACACGTAATTGATTTCGTGTAATCAGCGACGTGCAAATATTGCGTCTGCCAGCTTCTCCAGACGATTGATCTCCGCTTGCAGCTCGGCTTCCCCCTCGAACTGGAGGACATGTGCGTAGAGCGTGAGCGGTTCGCCGGACAGTTCGACGGTCAGCGTCCCTGGCGTGAACGTCACCGCGTTGGCAACCAGAAGGGCGGCCTGGGGGGACTCGACCGTGAGGGGAATGCCGACGATGGCCTCGTCGATGTCGTCCTTGAGCGGCGTCGCGACCTCCCACGCCACCCGGGCGTTGGTGCGGATCAGGGCTGCGAGGTAGTACGCCGCAAACCGGGCGAGCGCACCGAGTCGGATCGGTCGGGGGCTTGCCACACTTCTGCGTGTCAGTTCGATCACGAACGTCACTGCGGCGCCTCCCAAGACCGAACCGATCGAGAAGTCCCGCCACAGCAGCCCCCAGACACCGATGAGCCCGATCCAGCGTGTGATCGAGAAGTCGGGGGCTCCGGACGGCCCGACCTCGAGCGGGGCCGTCGCCACCCCGTTCAGGGCATCGAATCGATACTGCTCGGCTCCGGTGAGGTACGAGGCCCTGCCGAGCAGATGGCCCGAGATCGGAGCGGTCAGGAACAGCAATGCCGTCGTCAGCACGCCGATCCCGACGATCCCCGGCGACGACGACGCGATGCCGGCACCGAGCATGACCAGTGCCAGGCCCAGTGATGCCGACTTGGTTGCAGCGTGCATCCGGGAGATCGCCGTCGGGAAACGCCAGACGCCGAATGTCGAGAGCAACGACAGTGCGGTGCCCATCGCCATGACGATGCCGCCGAGGACCGTCATTCCACGTCCCTCCATTCGACGAAGCGAGCGACCAGCACGGTGCCCGCAAAGGCCATCAGTGCCACGATGATGGCGATCGCCGAATAGACCTCCGAGCCGGACCGCGCCGCTTCGGCACCGACGCCGGCGGCGAGCAGCAACAGGAGTAGATCGACGGCGACGATCCGGTCCACGATCGCCGGGCCCTTGATCGCCCGCGCGATGGCGAGCAGCGCTGCGAGGCCGAGAGTGATCTGTACGACCGTGACGAAGGTGTCCATGTCAGTTCCCTCCCAGCACGGCGGACACGTAGACGGCCGGATCCATCAGATCCGTGGCGGCCCGGAGGCTCAGGTCTCCGAGCGGGCCCGCGGTGGCGGCCACCGCGAGACTCAGGGCCAACACGAGGCCCGTCGTCGCCAGCTGGGTCCGACTCGCTCGCCCCGAGGATTCCTTCTCCTCGCCCCAGAACGTCGCACCCCAGATCTTCGTCATCGAAAAGAGCGTGAGCGCGCTGACTGCGAGGCTGACCGCGACGATTGCGCCCTGGCCGAGTTCCAGGCCCTCCTGGACGAGGGCGAGCTTGGCCACGAACCCACTGAACGGTGGAATGCCCGCCAGGCTGAGGGCGAGTGGGAGGAACAGCGCCGCAACGACCGGCCTTCGGTGGAGGAGACCGCCAGTACGATCGAGCGCTCCGGTTCCGTACTCGGACTCGACCACGCCGGCCACGAGGAACAGGCCGGTCTTCACGATGATGTGGTGGGTGATGTACAGGACGGCGGCGGCGAGGCCTGCGATCGAGAGCAGGCCCAGCCCCATGATCATGTATCCGATCTGGCTGACGATGTGGAAGCTGAGGATGCGCTTGACGTCGTTCTGGGCGATCGCCCCGAGCACGCCGATGGTCATGGTCGCTCCGGCGACGAACAGGAGCAGCCCTGAAGGCTCGTCGGCGGGGAACAAGAGGGTCTGGGTGCGGATGATCACGAAGACCCCCACCTTCGTGAGTAGGCCGGCGAAGATCGCCGTGACCGGCGTGGGCGCGGTCGGGTACGAATCGGGCAGCCACATGAACAAGGGGAACAACGCCGCCTTGATCCCGAACACGACCAGCATCAACATGCTGAGCGTCTGGGCCGCCGCCGGGTCGACGTCCGCCAACCGGAGCGAGAGGTCGGCCAGGTTCATGGTCCCGCTGATCCCGTAGGTGAAGGCGATCGTCACGAGGAACAGCGCGGACGCAAGCAGATTGATCACGACGTAGGTCATCGTCGAGCGGATCTCGCGCTGGGTCGAACGGACGGTCAGCAGCACGTAGCTCGAGACCAGCATCACCTCGAAGCCGACGAAGAGGTTGAAGAGGTCACCGGTGAGCAGCGACAGCGTCACTCCCGCGGTGAGTGTCAGATATTTGGTGTGGAACCACCAGTCAATTGCGTCGCGTCCGAGCTGAGCCATGGCGTACACCAGCACGGCGACCAGCATCAGGGTCGACACGGAGAGGACGATCGCCGAGAACCGGTCGGCGATCAGGGTGATGCCGAGTGGAGCGGGCCACCCGCCCATCTGGGCGGTGACCGGGCCGTCTGCGTCGACATTCAGCAGCAGTGCGACCGCTCCGGCCGCGGTCCCCGCCACGATCGAGAGCGTCACGATCCGCTGGGGCACCAGGCGGCGGCCGAGGACGAGCGTCAGGGCTGCGCCGAGCAGGGGGGCGGCGACGAGCACCGGGAGGAGCCAACTCATGCGTGCTCCACCTCGTGTCGGCCGATCCGGCGGTCTTCGAGGTCGTCCTCGACCTCGTCGGATCCGGTGAGGAGGAAGCTGCGGAGCGCCAAGGCGAGCAGGAACGCGGTAACGCCGAAGGTGATGACGATTGCAGTGAGCACCATGGCCTGGGGGAGGGGATCCGCCACCGAGGCGGGATCCACGCCTTCTGCGAGCACCGGAGGACCGCCCGACCCGGTGGAGCTCAGCAAGATGAGCAGGTTGGCACCGTGTGATATGAGGCCGAGGCCGATGATGACCTTCGCTAGTGATCGTTGGAGCAGAAGGAACGTCCCTGCGCCGAACAGGATCGAAACGACTGTGAGTGTGATCAGGTTCATGCTGCTTCCCCCGGTTCAGCAGGCCCGGACTCTCCGAGTGCCCGCACGAGGGCAAGAGACATGCCGATCACCAGCAGGTAGACGCCGATGTCGAAGAGCACGGCGGAGACGAGTTTGACTTCCCCGATCACGGGCACGTCGAACTCGATGTACCCGGACTCGAGGAACCCGAGGTCGAGCAGGAGCGGTGCCAATCCGGTGAGCGTCGAGATGAGCAGCCCGGCTCCCAGCAGCGCCGAGGAGCGCAGTGGCACGATCCGTCGGACGAGGTCGGTTCCCCCGCCCGCCCAGGCCAACAGGACTGCAACCCCCGCGACCAGACCGCCTGCGAAGCCTCCGCCCGGCTGGTTGTGGCCGGCGGCGAGGAGGAAGAGCGAGAACACGAGGATGGGCCCGGAGGCCACGGTGATGCCTGCATCGAGGATCGCAGACCGCCGCTCGGGCTTCACGTCTGCTCCTTCCTCGACCGGATGATCGGCACCACCAGGCCGGCGGCTCCGATGGCGGCGACGGCGAGCACGGTGATCTCGCCGAGAGTGTCGAGGCCGCGGAAGTCCACCAGGATCACGTTGACCACGTTCTGCCCCGCCGCCTCGGGTACCGAACGCTCCAGATATCCGTCCGAGACCGTGCTGTCGGGTTCTGCGGCACCGAATCCAAGGCCGAGCACGAAGACGAATGCGGCGACGGACACCGCGATCGCGAGCCTGAGCGGCTGGAGGCGGAGCTTGTCGAATCCAGCCGGGAGCCTGCGGAGCACCAGCGCGAAGAGCCCGATCACGAGCGTCTCGACCAGCAGCTGCGTGATGGCGAGGTCTGCGCCTCCGAGGACCAGGAAGAGTCCGGCGAGCCCGTAGCCGACGGCGCCCAGCAGGATGACGGCGGCGAACCGCCGGCGAACGACCATGAGCCCGACGGTCGCAGTGAGGATGACCACGGCGATGAGGAGTTCGATCGCGGAGCCCGACTCGGGGATGGCGACTCCCTCGATTCGCCACAGCGCCGTCAATGGCAGCCCGACCGCGACGATGAGGATGGTGCCGAGATAGGCGGGGAGCGATCCGTTCTGCACGATGCCGCTGATCCGGTCTGCGCTCGCGATCAGCCGTCGCACCGTGGACGCGAACACGGCATCTGCCTGAGGGGTGATCTGACTCGATCGAGCGATCGGGCCGATCAGAGCGGGCGTGAGCGCGAGGAGCGCACCGAGCCCCAGGGAGGCGAGCGAGAAACCGAGCGCCGGAACGAACCCGGGCCAGACGGCGAGCTTCACGTCGATCTCGCCGGGAATCGAGGCGCCGGCCAGATCGATCAGTTTCTTTGGGAGTGTCGGCATCAACCCCAACACGATTCCCAACAGTGCCAGTGCGCTGGCGGGGATCAGCAGGCCCCACGGAGTGCCGGCCGGGGCGGTCGCCGGTTCCGATCCGGGCTCGTTGGGGCCGAAGGCACCCACCAGGAAGCGAATCGAGTAGGCGACGGTGAGGATCGACGCGATCGTGGCCACGATGATGAAGACAGGGCTCAGTCCGAGGAGACCGTCGAAGACGGCTTCCTTGGCGGCGAACCCGAACGTGAGCGGGAACGCCGCCATCGACGCCGTCGCTGCGATCGCGGTCCAGAGGAGCGCCGGCTGACTGCGCGCGAGGCCGCTCAGCTGGCGGACGTCTCGAGTGCCGGTCAGCTTGTCGATCGCCCCGACGGTCATGAACAGGCTCGCTTTGAACGCCGCGTGGGCGACGAGCAGGGCGAGGCCGCCGAATGCCAGATTGCGATCACCGCTGCCGACGAGTGCGAACAGGAAGCCCAACTGTGACACGGTGCCGTACGCGAGCAGTAGCTTCAGATCAGTCTGTCTCAGCGCAGCCCATCCGCCCAGCGCCATCGTGACGAACCCGATGGTCGCCACGGCCGGAAACCACCAGTCCATGACCGCAACGGCGATGAAGCCGAGCTTCCCGACCAGGAAGATGCCGGCCTTCACCATCGTTGCCGAGTGGAGGAAGGCGCTGGCGGGGGTCGGCGCGGCCATCGCGCCCGGCAGCCATCCGTGGAACGGGAACTGGGCGGACTTGGTCACAGCTCCGATGAGGATCAGGACGAACGCCGTGGTCGTCACCGGACCGGCGGTGAGCGAACCGTCGAGTTCCGAGATGAGGTACGTGCCCGACTCCCTCGCCAGGAGCACGAGACCACCGAGCAGCGCGAGGCCACCTGCGCCCGTGACGAGCGCGGCATGCAGCGCGGCCGAGCGTGCCCGGGCCAGCTGGTCGGAGTACCCGATCAGCAGATAGGAGGTGATGGTGGTGAGCTCCCAGAACACGAAGAGCGAGAGGAGGTGGTCGGACACGACGATGCCGGTCATCGCCCCGGCGAACAGGGTCATCGTCGCTGCGAACGCGGCGGCCTTGGCCGTTCCTTCGAAGTAGCGGGTTGCGTGGAGGAAGATGGCGACACCGGCGGTCCCGATCACGAGCAGGAACACGGTGCCGTAGGCATCGAGCCGCAGGTCGAATCCCAATTCGAGACTCGGCACCCAGCTGACGCTCGCGGTCCTGGAATCGCCGTCGAGCACCTCGGGAAGGACGGCGATCGCATATGCCAGGGTTGCGGCCGGTCCGACTGCCCCGATGGCGAACGCGGCACGACCGACCCGCGTCCTCGCCAGTACGAGGACGGCGGCGAGGGCCACGTGTCCGAGGATCAGAGCAACCATGCGAAGCACAATACACGAAATGAATTACGTACTACAATCGTCGTGTATATACTGATTCCAGCCATCCAGGATCCGCTGTGAGTTGGACCTTCTTCACAAACCACGCCCACGTGCTCGTGAGTATCGCGAACGACCCCGACCTCCGGCTCAGGGAGGTCGCAGAACTGGTCGGTATCACCGAGCGGGCGGCACAACGGATCGTGGCGGAACTCGAAGACGCGGGCTATCTCACTCACGAGAAGGTCGGGCGAAGGAACCACTACGAAGTCATTTCCGAGACGCCGTTGCGTCACCCACTCGAAGACCACATCCCGATCGGCGACATCCTCCAGACGCTCGGCGCGAGAATCGCTCGCTGACGCCTCGCTCCCATCGTCGGGCGATCTCGTCGGGAACCCTTCAGGCAATCCGCGCGTCACATCGGTAGTCGGACGATTCGGAGTGACAGATGCGACGCTTGGCAGCCCTGGTGGTCTTCTCGATGGTTGCGGCGGCATGCGCCTCCCAGGATCCGGCCCTCACGACAACGACCGAGGATTCGGGTCCGATCGGCGTGTTCGCGTCGGAACTGGTGGTGCTCGACACCTGTGAGGATCTGTTGGATTACTACATCTCGAACGCGCTCGAGATCGTGGGCCCGTATGGGCTCGGCGGGTACGGCGGCCCGTGGTACGGCCCAGAAGTGATGGAGGACTCGGCTGCAGGAGACGATGCCGGCGCTACGGCACCGTCGCGTGACTACACAGACACCAATGTTCAGGTCGAGGGTGTCGACGAAGCCGACATCGTCAAGACCGACGGCTTCCGCATCGTGACCGCCCTCGACGACCACCTCCGCACCTGGGAGGTCGGCGATCCCGGCGTCACCCACGTCGGCAGCCTGCAGCTGCCCTTCTGGCCACAGGCGATGTTCCTGCGAGGCGACACCGTCATCACGATCGGTGGAGTCTGGGACGTTCGTCCGCTCGGAGTCGCCGAGACCAGCATCGCTCCGTCGTATGGCTCATCGATCACGCGGATGGCGCAGATCGACATCAGCGACCTTGCGAATCCCACGATCGTCACCTCGGTCGACTTCGACGGAGCGTACGTCCAGTCTCGCCTGGTCGATGGCAGCCTGCGCGTGGCCGTCAACTCCGACCCTGTTGGATTCGAGTGGCAGTACCCATCCGGAGGAGGCCTGCGGGCTGAGCGCGAAGCGACCGAGGCAAACCGGGAGATCATCCGCAACTCGACCATCGAGAACTGGCTCCCCTACTCGGTCGTCACCCGTGGCAGTGTCGAAACCGAAGGCGATCTGCTGGATTGCACGCAAGTGATGGTTCCCAAGGAGTTCTCGGGGCTGTCGACGTTGTCACTGTTGATGTTCGACGTCGATGCCGGCCTCGGAAACTGGGACGGGGCAGGCGTGGTCGCCTCCGGGGCCACGATGTACGCGACCGCAGACCACACCTACCTCGCAACCCAACGCTGGATGGACTGGTGGGCTTGGGACGACGCCAGGGTGCAGGAGGAGTCTGAGGGCTTCACCACGAGCATCCATCTGTTCGAGACGGTCGGCACCCCCAGCTATGTCGCCAGCGGATCAGTCGACGGCTTCCTGCTCAATCAGTTCTCGATGGACGAGTACAACGGGCACCTGAGGCTGGCGTCGACGACCTCGCCGCAGGGCTGGTGGTGGTCCGACGAGTCCGAGAGCATGGTCACCGTGCTCGAACGGCAGGGTCCCGAACTCGTTGCCGTGGGAGAGGTCGGCGGGCTCGGTGAGGGCGAACGCATCTACGCCGTTCGGTTCATGGGCGACATGGGCTACGTGGTCACGTTCCGTCAGACCGACCCGCTGTACACGATCGATCTCGCCAACCCGACAGAGCCGCGGGTCGCCGGCGAGTTGAAGATCCTCGGGTACTCGGCCTACCTGCATCCCGTCGGCGAGGGCATGGTGCTCGGGCTCGGCCAGGACGCAGACGATCTCGGCCGCACCAAGGGGACACAACTCTCGCTCTTCGACGTCAACGACCCCTCCGATCCGAAACGGCTGGACACGGTCACCATGGAAGGCGGATGGTCGGAGGCGGAAGGCGACCACCACGCATTCACCTTCATCGACGGGCTGGCGCTCGCCCCGTACCAACGATGGGACTGGATCGAAGACGGTGACGGTGGGCGTTCGATCTTCGACACCGGCGTGATCGCCGCTCGCGTCGAAGGCACCGAGCTCACACTCGAGTCGGTCCTTCGTCCGGTCGGCGACGGCCCGATCGAGGAGAAGGAATGGGTCGGCGGAGACCCATGGGCATGGGTGCCGCTGCGGACGATCGTCATCGAAGACCACGTCTACACGATCACCCGAGCCGGGATCGCCATCCACGATGCGGCGAGCTTCGAGCGGATCGGAGCGATCGAGGTCGGATCGGCCTGATCCGACCTCACTCGGTCGTGATCAGCGTCCGGTGTGAGAGGTGACCGACCCGGTGTGACACGCTGCCCAGGAAGAGACCCTGGACATCGCCGAGACCGCGCCGTCCCAAGACGATGCTGTGGGCATTCACACGGTCGGCGTAGGCGGAGATCTCCTGGGGAGCGCTCCCGACCTCCACCTCCTCGTGGCCGACCGTCCCACCGTTCGAACGGACGATCTGAGCGGCGTTCGCGACGATCTGGGCTCCGACGTTCTCGAGCATGTCGCGCTGGGTCACGTAGACGTGCTCGAGGTTCGAGTACTCGCGCATGACCGCGGCAGGAATGACATCCGGCTCGTGGACGACGTGAAGGATGTCGACCACCTCACCCGACCACTGCGACAGCTGCCCGGCGAATGCAGCCGCCCGATCGGAGTGCTCTGATCCGTCGACCGCCAGCACGATGGGTTGCTTGATCGATTCCATCCAGACCTCCCTCTCCGCGATCTTCGGCTGCGTTCGCCTTCCGGACAAGGGTCGGACGTCCCGATACACCCTGAAGAAACGGGCTTTTGCCACTACTGACGGTCGGTATCGCCCGGCAGTCTGGACAACGAGTGAGACAGGAGATCGTGACCATGGAACACGAGCCGATCACCAAGACCGGTCCCTTCGTCGTCCAGCCCAACCTCGTCGAATACGAGCGCTCCCGCAGCGAGTTCGAGTGGGGAGTCGAACAGCGAGGACTCAGCCTTCTTCCGGGGGGACGTTGGAATATCGCCTACGAGGCGGTAGACCGGCACGGTCGCGGCGAGCGCGCCGAACACGTGGCGATTCGCTGGCTGGGAAAGAAGGCAGAGACGCGGGATCTGACCTACGCCCAACTCGCAGCGGAGACCTCGCGGTTCGCATCCGGGCTCCGAGCGATCGGCGTGAACGAAGGTGCACGGGTCTTCGTGCTGTCGCATCGGATCCCCGAGTTGTACATCGCCGCGCTCGGCGCACTGAAGAACGGGTCGGTCGTTGCGCCACTGTTCTCGGCTTTCGGCCCCGAACCGATCGAAACCAGGATGAAGCTGGGTGCCGGATCGGTGCTGGTCACCACGTTGCCGCTCTACAAGCGCAAGGTCGCCAAGATCCGCGACCACCTCGATGATCTCGAACACGTCATCGTCGTCGCACCCGACGGTGCCGACCTCCCGGAGGGAACGATCGCGTTCGCCGACGTGCTCGCCGCAGGCGACCCCGACACGCCCGCACGGCCGATGGATCCCGAGGATCTGGCACTGCTCCACTTCACATCCGGGACGACCGGGACCCCGAAGGGGGCGATGCACGTCCACCAGGCAGTGCTCCACCACTGGGCGTCTGCGAAGTACGCCCTCGATCTGCATCCTGACGACATCTTCTGGTGCACCGCCGACCCGGGTTGGGTCACCGGCACCTCGTACGGGATGATCGCCCCACTGGTCCACGGCGTCACGAACATCATCGACGAGGGCGAGTTCGACGCCGACCGCTGGTACCGCATCATCCAGGAGCAGGGCGTCACCGTGTGGTACACGGCCCCGACTGCCATCCGGATGCTGATGAAGATCGGCGCCGGGGTGGCCAAGGAGTACGACCTGTCGTCGCTCCGGTTCATCGCCAGCGTCGGCGAGCCGCTCAATCCCGAAGGTGTGCTCTGGGGCCTCGAGGCGTTCGACATGCCGATCCACGACAACTGGTGGCAGACCGAGACGGGCGGGATCATGATCGCCAACTATGCGGCCACCGACGTCCGCCCCGGGTCCATGGGGCGGCCGCTTCCCGGGATCGCGGCGACCATCCTCGCCCGCGACGAGCAGGGCCGTATCGTCCTCGACGAGCACGGGGATCCCGTCGAGGTCACCGAGCCGTTCGTCGAAGGTGAGCTCGCCCTCAAGCCGGGATGGCCGTCGATGTTCCGCGGGTACCTCGGCATGGAAGAGCGGTACGCGTCGGCGTTCAGCGGAGACTGGTATCACTCGGGTGACCTCGCCGAGCGGGACGAAGACGGGTACTTCTTCTTCGTCGGCCGCGCAGACGACGTCATCAAGAGCGCCGGGCATCTCATCGGCCCCTTCGAGGTCGAGAGTGTCCTCGTCGAGCACCCTGCCGTCGCCGAGGCCGGCGTGATCGGAAAGCCGGACGAGACCGCCGGTGAGATCGTCAAGGCGTTCGTGTCGCTCAACGATGGATTCGAATGGTCAGACGACCTCATGCGCGAGCTGATCGGCTGGACTCGAACCCGGCTCGGTGCGTCGGTTGCTCCACGAGAGATCGACTACGAGCCCAACCTGCCGCACACCCGTTCAGGAAAGATCATGCGCCGGCTGCTCAAGGCGTGGGAGCTGGGGTTGCCGACCGGCGACCTCTCGACGCTCGAGGGAGAGGAGCAAGACTCGTGACCGATCATCGACTCCACCTGCTTCACGACATGCTGCGGGTGCGGCGGTTCGAAGAGCGCTGCGCCGAGCTCTATCAGGCCGAGAAGATCAGAGGATTCCTTCATCTGTACATCGGTGAGGAGGCGGTGGCGGTCGGCGTGATCAACTCGCTCCGGCCCGAGGACGCCATCGTCGCGACCTACCGAGAGCATGGGCATGCCCTCGTTCGGGGGCTCGACGCCGGTTGCATCATGGCGGAGATGTACGGGAAGGTCGGCGGATGCAGCATGGGGCGGGGCGGCTCGATGCACATCTTCGACCGCGATGCACGCTTCTACGGCGGCAACGCCATCGTTGGAGGAGGACTACCGCTCGCGATCGGCCTGGCACTCGCGGACAAGATGACGGGTCGGGACCAGGTGACGGCGGTGTTCTTCGGCGAAGGAGCGGTGGCAGAGGGTGAGTTCCACGAGTCGATGAATCTCGCTGCACTCTGGGAGCTCCCGGTGCTGTTCTGCTGCGAGAACAACCTCTATGCGATGGGAACTGCGTTGGGCCGGTCCGAGTCCCAGACCGCGCTCACTCTGAAAGCCGCTTCCTATCAACTGCCGGCCTGGTCGGTGGACGGGATGGACGTGTTGGAGGTCGAGAAGGCTGCCAAGACGGCGATCGAAGCGGTGCGCGCCGGAGGCGGCCCGCACTTCCTCGAGTTCCGGACATACCGGTTCCGGGCACACTCGATGTTCGACGCCGAGTTGTACCGGGAGCGCACCGAGGTCGAGGAGTGGAAGGAACGCGACCCCATCGACCTGTTCCGTGAGCGCCTCACCGAAGACGGGCTCCTGACCGAGGAGACGTGGCAGGCAATGGAGGGCGACGTCGCATCGGAAGTCGAGGCTGCAGTTGCATACGCCGAGGCAGCCGACTGGGAGCCGGTCGAAGACCTCGAACGATTCGTGTACTCGGAGGTGAGCGCATGACTGCCACAGAAGTCGACCAGGCGGCCGTACCGGCGACCGACGGTGTCCGCACCATGACCTATCGGGAGGCCGTTCGCGAGGCGATCGCCGAAGCGATGCGTGCCGACGACCGGGTGTTCCTGATGGGCGAAGACGTCGGCATGTACGGAGGCTGCTACGCCGTGTCGAAGGGATTGTTCGACGAGTTCGGCCCCGAGCGAATCCGCGACACACCGCTGTCGGAGTCGGCGTTCGTCGGAGCCGGGATCGGTGCATCCATGAACGGGATGCGTCCGATCGTCGAGGTCATGACCGTCAACTTCTCGCTGCTGGCGCTCGATCAGATCGTCAACACTGCGGCGTTGTACCTGCACATGTCTGGTGGGCAATTCAACGTACCGGTCGTCATCCGGATGGCGACCGGGGCCGGCCGGCAGCTCGCTGCCCAGCACTCCCACTCGCTGGAAGGCTGGTACGCCCACATCCCGGGCATCAAGGTGGCAACCCCGGCGACGATCACCGACGCTCGCTGGATGCTGGCGACCGCGCTCGAGGACCCCGATCCGGTGATCCTGTTCGAGAACGCTGCGTTGTACAACACGAGCGGCGAACTGGATGCCGATGCGGGCCCGGCCGACCTGGCTCACGCGGCGGTTCGGAGGCCGGGCACGGATGTGAGCCTCGTCACGTACGGCGGGTCGCTCTCGAAGTCACTCGCGGCCGCCGACGCCCTGGCGGAGGAAGGCATCTCCGCCGAGGTGCTCGATCTCAGGGTGCTGCGTCCGTTGGACACCGACGCGATAGTCTCGACGATCTCCAAGACCCACCGGCTGGTGGTCGTCGACGAGGGATGGAAGAGCGTGGGCATCTCTGCCGAGATCGCTGCGCGGGTCTTCGAGGAGGCCATCTGGGAGATGGATGCACCGCTTCGCAGGGTCTGCGGAGCCGAAGTGCCGATCCCGTACGCGCGTCACATGGAGGAGGCGTCCATTCCCCAAGTCGGCGGGATCGTCTCGGCGGTTCGGGAGGTGATGGGGGCATGATCGAGTTCAAGCTCCCATCACTGGGAGCGGACATGGACGAGGCGATGCTCGTGGGGTGGCTGGTGTCACCTGGCGACGAGGTCTCCCGCGGTGACATCATCGCCGAAGTCGAGACCGACAAGGGGGTGATGGAGGTCGAGTGCTGGGACGAGGGAATCATCGAGGAGTTCCTGATCGAGCCGAGTTCGACCAAGCTCCCGGTCGGGACGCCGCTGGCTCGGATACGTGCGTTGGACGAGGCTCCGGCCGCCGAGCCCGAACGGGTTCAGGAGCACGAGCCGGTGCCGGAGCTCGAGCCGGCCCGCGCGCCTGTCGCGGTCGGCGTTGCAGCTCCGCCCGAGGCGCCGGTCCCACCGCCTCCACACGTGACCCGGCACGTCTCGCCTCCCGTCCGTCACCTTGCCCATCAGCTCGGTGTCGACATCGATTCGGTCACGGCGACCGGGCCGGAGGGCGCCATCAGCCGTGAAGACGTGAGACGGGCCGCGGGCCGGCGCAGAGTGTCGCCACGAGCACGCAGGCTCGCCACCGAAGAGGGCATCGATCTGTCGCTCGTTTCGGCGACCGGTCCAGACGGCATGATCGTCGTCGCCGACCTGAGTGGCGTCGAGGCGAAGGCTCCGGCCGAGGAGGTCGCTCCGGTGTTCGAGGCGCCGGCACCCACCGCGGAACCGACGACCGAGCTCGAGGCCGAGCCGGACGATCCCGCCCTGGCGATGCGCCGGGCGATCGCCCGATCGATGGCCCGATCGAACCGCGAGATCCCGCAGTATTCGCTCGTGACGCGGATCGACATGAAGAGCGCCCTCGACTGGCTGAACGACGCCAACGCCGAGCGCCCGGTCACCGCCCGGATCCTCCCTGCGGCACTGTTCGCAAAGGCGGCCGCCCTGGCGCTCCGAGAGGTGCCTGAGCTCAACGGGCACTACGTCGAGGACCGGTTCGAGCCGTCGGACGACATCAACCTCGGTATGGCGATCTCGCTGCGCACCGGCGGCCTCGTCGCCCCTGCGATCCGTAACGCCGACGCCCTCACGCTCGACGAGTTGATGGCTGCGCTCGATGACCTGGTGCGACGCGCCCGATCGTGGAAACTCCGGACGTCGGAGATGGCGTCCGCCACCGCCACGCTCACCAACCTGGGCGACCGAGGAGTGGGCACGGCGTTCCCGATCGTGATTCCGCCGCAGGTCGCCATCATCGGGCTGGGCCGGGTGATGGATCGGCCGGTTGCCATCGACGGCATGCTCGCCGTCCGGCCCACGGTCGACGCCACGCTCGTGGCCGACCATCGTGTGTCCGATGGACACCGCGGCGGCCTGTTCCTTGCAGCGCTCGAACAACGACTCCAAGAACCGGAGAAGCTATGACCACCAAGACCCTCACGACCGATGACGCCGTCACGGTCATCTACGACGTGCTGGCGGAGATCGCCCCCGAGGTGGATGCCTCCGAGATCGACAAGTCGGTGGACCTCACCGAGCAGCTCGACCTCGACTCCATGGACTACCTCCACTGGCTGGTCGGGATCAACGCTCGAACCGGGATCGAGATCCCGGATCGTGATGCGTCACACTTCATGACGATCGACGGCGCGGCCAGCTACCTCGTGGAGAAGTCTGCGCGAGGCTGATCACTCCATCACCCGGAGAGTCGAAGGGATGTCCAGACGCCATAGCTTGCGGGCCGTGAGCAGTGGCGCCAGGGCTACGACCACTACCCCGAGTGCAATGACCCCGCCGAGCAGCGTCGGTGTGACGGCGTAGGTGATCGCGATGTCGGGGACCGTCTCCTCGATGTTGGTTCGGACCGCCAATCGGAGGAAGGCGTAGCCACCGAGCGCACCCAAGAGGGTGGCGAGGACTCCCGTCGCTCCGCTCTCGGTCACCGCCGACCTGAGGATCCGCCGCCGCGGTACTCCGAAGGCCATCATTGTTGCGTGATCGCGTGCACGTTCGTCGAAGGCGACCGACGCCGAGTTGAAAGCGATCAGGAACATCAGGGCGATCGCTCCCACCTCGGCGATCTGGAGGATGCCGAGGAACTGCTCCAGGAAGTCGCGGATGATATCGGCGACCGAGCGCGCCGAGAGAACCGCCGTGACAGCGGCATTGTCGAAGAGCTCCCTCTGGACAGTGTCGACATCGAACCCCGCCGCCGGTTCGACACTCAGACTGTTCGTCAGACCGGCCATTCCCAGAATGTCCACCTGGCTTTCGTCGAGGTAGGCGACGAAGCGGAATGGATGGGGGTGGATCGCCGCAACGGTCATTTCGGTGTCGACCAGCGCAAACGATGCGATACCTGCCCTTCGGGGGTGACGCACCGCAACGGTGTCGCCCACCTGTACTCCAAGATCCGAGGCTCCCTTCTCGGCGAGGACGATGCCCGCTGTCGCGGCGTCGCCCTCGGTGATCGTCGGATGCCAGAGGTCACTGGTGAGATCGACGACCTCGATCTGGAGATCCAGCGTCGAGTTGTGGCTCGACGCCGAAGCTGCGATCTTGAGTGACGGTTCAACCGATCCGACGCTTTCCGCCTCGGCCACAGCGAGAATCTCGGGAGCGTCGACGGGATGGAAGGTGTCGAGTCCGACCAGGATTCGATCGGGAGACCCGGCGGTCATCTCCGCCGCACCGGCGTCGATGGTCGACAGGAACGAGTCGACCATCACGATCATTCCGACGAGCACGGTGACGGCGGCACCAACGCCCAAGGCTGTGAGGACAGTCCGGCGCGGCGCGCGGAGCAGGTTCCTGAACGGCATTTTGGTGAACGTGTTGCCGGGGATCCGTCGCAGGAGTGGGGCGAGGCCACCACCGCGAGCGGCAAGGTGCCCTGTGCGGATCGCATCGACCGGTTGAACCTTGAGTGCCCGCCACACCGGGACAGCGGCCGCCAGGAAAGGTGCGAGGAAGCCGAGGCCGGCGGCGAGCGAGAACTGTTCGAGTTGGAAGGGTGTCTCCCAGACCGGAAGCGGGAGGAACTCTTCGAGAACGGTCCCCATGGCGGAGTTGATCACGAGTCCGAGGCCCACGCCGAAGGCTGTGCCGAGCAACGAGATCTGGGCACCGACCAGCAGCGGGCGGACGGCGATCCTGGCCTTCGGAACGCCGAGCGCCATTGCGATCCCGAACTCGCGGCGCGTGGCTTCCACCATTCTCGATGTCAGATTGAAGGCGGCCACGACGGCACCCGCGAAGATCAAGGCGGCGAAGACACCGAAGAACTGGCGGTCGCCTTCGAGGTCGTCGTAGAGGAGTCGTCTCGTCGGTTCCTCTTCGCCGGTGGTCACTGAGGCACCCAGTTCGGGCAGCGTCGTATCGAAGCGAGCCGTCACGGCGTCGGCGAGTGGATCCTGTTCGATGCTGGCGGTGATGAGGAGATCGTTCACCATCCCGTCGAGACCGCTGACCGCCTGTGCCGTTTCGAGCGACGTGAGCAACACGCCGTACTCCGCCTGGCCGAAGAACCCTCCATCGGGTGGCTGGACGATGAAATACTCGGGGGCGACGGCCTGACCGACATAGCGGAGCTCCGTTCCTCCAGCCAGCGTGATCGTGCCGGATTCGGGTAGGTCGTAGTACGCGGCGAAGTTGCGTTCGAGGATGACCGCTTCCCCGTCCTCTGTTGTGAGGTGCCGTCCCACGAGGATGTCGATGGTGTTGATTTCGGCATCGATCGGGGCGCCGATCAAGACACCGCGCACGATGATCGTCTCGTCCTCGGTCGACGCGTCGAACTGGATCGGTACGATCAGCCGCTCCTCGGCTCGTTCGACACCGTCGAGGTCTTCGACGGCCGCGATCAGCGTGCCTGCTGCGGTGAGGCTTCCCGGGGCGAGCGTCGCCCGCACATCATGGAGGTTCGTGGCGGCATAGCTGGCGTCGTAGGAGGTCTCGGCCCACTGCGACATGGACATCATGCCTGCGTACATCCCGGTGCCGATGGCGACGACCATTGCGATCACGGCGACCTGAACCCACCTGGCTCTCAGGTCTCGCCATGTCCATCTGAGCGTGAGGCCTCGCATTGCCGACTACCAGTGGAGGTCGGCGAGGGCTGCTTTTCCGCTCGGTGGCGGCCCGTCGGACACGACCCGCCCCGATGACAGTTCCACCACCCGGTCGGCTATGCGGGAGATTTCGCGGTTGTGTGTGACCACGAGAACGGCTCTGCCGTCGGTGGCTTGCGCCCTGAGCAGGTCCAGGATCTGGACGCCGGTCTCGAAGTCGAGTTCACCGGTCGGCTCGTCGGCGAGCAGGATCGGGTTTCCCGTCGCCAGCGCGCGAGCGATGGCGACTCGCTGCTGTTCTCCCCCCGACAGTTCGTGTGGGAAGTGATCGCCGCGGTTTCCCAGTCCCACCGACGCCAGGATTCTCTCGACGGACGCGCCGTTCCTGCGTCCGGCTACATCGATTCCGAAGTGGACGTTCTCTGCGGCCGTGAGCCCAGGGAAGATGTTGAAACTCTGAAAAATGAAGCTCACGGTGGATCGCCGGAACGCGAACAGCTCCGATTGGCTGGCGGCGGTGATGTTGGTGCCGGCGACGCGGATCGTTCCAGATGTCGGGCTGTCGAGCGCGCCGATCACGTTGAGGAGGGTGGTCTTGCCGCTACCGGATGGCCCAAGCACCACCAGGAACTCACCGGGGTCGATGTGGAGATCCACGTCGTCGAGTGCGGTGACGGTCGTAGTCCCGAGTTCGTACTTCCGGCTGACACTCACGAGTTCGATCAGCGGCTCCATCCAATCACGGTCACTCCAGGTGATACGGGTCACCAGGGCACAATGACCCGGCCGGTCGGCACATCCGCTTCCTACACTCGCCGGCATGGCTGAGCCGAGCTTCCGCTACCGGAATGGCCTCGCGTACGAGGACTTGATTCGGGGGTTCTCCTACGCCATCCCGGAGCGATTCAACCTGGGTGCGGCCTGCGCCGACCCACATCCGATCGACGCTCCTGCCGTGATCTCCGTCGACTCCTCCGGAGCGTCTGCGACAGAGTCCTTTGGAGAACTGTCCGAGCGGACGTCGCGCCTCGCCGGGGCGCTCGCCCGACTCGGGATCCAGCGCGGTGACCGGGTCGCGGTGGTCGCACCGCAGTCCCTCGAGGTCGGGATCGCCCACCTGGCGATCTGGAAGCTCGGCGCCGTCTCCCTGCCACTCGCTTCGCTGTTCGGCCCCGATGCGCTCCGGTACCGATTGATGGACTCAGGCGCCACGCTGGCGATCGTGTCGGCAGACAATCGCGACAAAGTCGCCGAGGCCGCGCCGGACATCCGAACCATGGAGACCGGGGCAGCGCTCAGCGAGGCGATGTCGGGTCTGCCGCTCGAAGCCGTGGCCGACACGGCAGCCGAAGACCCGGTCTTCCTGATCTACACCTCTGGCACCACCGGCCCACCGAAGGGAGCGGTGCATGCGCACCGGACGATCTTCGGGCACCTCCCGGCGTTCGAGCTCTATTACGACTTCGCCCCGCAGCCCGGAGACGTCATCTGGACACCGGCCGACTGGGCGTGGATCGGAGCGCTGATGGACGTCGTGATACCTGCCTGGTACCACGGCATGACCGTACTGACGGCCGACATGGACTTCGAGCCGCATGCTGCGGTCCGACTGATGACGGAACAGAATGTGACCCTGGCGTTCCTCCCGCCGACGGCGCTGAAGATGATGCGGGCGGCCGGGGTCGACGGTTCCAGCCTCGATCTTCGGGCGATCTTCACCGGTGGAGAGGCGCTCGGTGAAGAGATGCTCGCTTGGGCGCAGCACGAGCTGGGATGCCCGATCAACGAGGGGTACGGACAGACCGAGGCGAACATCGTCGTGGGCAACTCGTCACGGGTCTGGCCGGTCCGGCCGGGGTCGATGGGGCGGGCGATCCCGGGGCACAACGTGGAGGTCCAAGACGACGACGGCAACCGGCTGATCGACGAGGTGGGGGAGATCGTCGTGAAGGCGCCCGACCCGGTGATGATGCTCGGCTACTGGAACCGGCCCGACGCCACCGAGTCGAAGTACCGCAACGGGTGGTTGCTCACCGGAGACCTCGGACGAGAGGACCACGACGGCTATCTGTGGTTCGAGAGCCGCAAGGACGATGTCGTCTCGTCGATGGGATACCGGATCGGGCCAGGCGAGATCGAGGAGTCGCTCATGGGTCATCCGGCGGTGGCGATGTGTGCCGTGATCGGTGTCCCCGACGAGATCCGCGGTCAGGTCCCCGCTGCCTTCGTGGTCGTGAACGACGGGTTCGAGGCTACCGACGATCTCGCCGCCGAGCTCCAGCACCACGTCCGATCACGCCTCGCCGCCCATGAAGTGCCACGCAGGGTCACGTTCCTCGATGACCTGCCCCGAACAACGACCGGAAAGATCATGCGGCGAGCACTCCGGACCGACGTCTGAACGGAGACCACACGAGGAATCCGATGCGTATCGTCCGGTGAGAGGAGGCAGTGCATGGTGAGCATCGGTATCTCGGGCTTCGGCGGATACGTGCCGGAGCGGGTGATGACGAACGTCGAACTCGAGGAGATGTTCGACACATCGGACGAGTGGATCGTCCAGCGAACGGGCATTCGCGAGCGGCGCATCGCAGCACCCGACCAGTCCACACTCGATCTCGCAGCCGAGGCGTCGCTCCAGGCACTCTCCCACGCCGGCGTCACCGCCGATCAGATCGACGAGATCATCGTGGCCACCGACACGCCTGAGGTCTACACCCCCGACACGGCGGCCTTTCTCCAGGACCGGCTCGGCGCCCGCACCATCCCCGCCTACGACCTGGGAGGCAGTGGCTGCGCCGGGTTCGTCCAAGCGCTGGACGTCGCTCGGGCGCGTGCCACCGTGGAGCCCAAACGCATCCTGGTCGTCGGCGTCGAGTTGATCAGCCGGCTGCTGTCGTGGAAGGACCGTGGGACGGACATCCTCTTCGGCGACGGGGCCGGGGCCGTGGTCGCCGAACCCGGTGGCGGACGCGCCGAGCTACTCGGGTTCGTCGCCGGCACGGACGGGTCGAAATCCGACATCCTGACGCTCGGTGTCGGCGGCACGCGTCGTCCGTTCACCGCCGAGGTCGCTGCCACGGGTGACCATCAGCGGCTGGTGATGGACGGCCACGAGGTGTTCAAGTCGGCCGTCCGCCGGATGTCTGGCGCCGTGCAGGACGTGCTGGAGAAGGTCGGCGCCGGCGTCGACGACGTCGCCTGTCTGATTCCGCACCAGGCGAACGAGCGGATCATCACGGCAGTCGGGAACCGGCTGAAGATCGACTCGGATCGTGTCTATGTCAACGTCGACCGCTACGGCAACACCGGTTCGGCGTCGGTACCACTCGCGCTTTCGGAAGCTGTTCACACAGGCGTGATCGACCGGGGTGACCTCGTCGTGCTGGTCGCGTTCGGGGCCGGGTTCCACTGGTCTGCGGCCGCCCTGCGGTTCTGATCGGCGGCGTTCAGCGGCGGGCGCCGATCGCCCGAGTGAGTCGCTCGACGGCCTCCGAGATCTCGGCCCCGGGCGCCGCCACCGTCATGCGGGCGAATCCCGCACCTTCTCTCCCGAACCAGTGCCCGGGACTGAGCGCGAGCCCCGCATCGGCCAGCCATCCGGCCAGCTCCGGCGCCTCCAGGCCGAGGCTGCGGAGGTCGAGCCACGCCAGGTAGGTGGCTTCCGGCTCGATGACCGAGATCGTCTCGCCGAGACCCTCCTCGAGAGCTCGAAGATTCCGAGAAACGAGTGCAAGCGTGGAATCGAGCCAGTCCGCTCCCGTGCGGTAGGCGGCTTCGACGGCTGCCAGGCCGAAGACGTTGTTGCGGGTGAGGTGGAGGCGGCTGCTCATCTTCCGGAACTGGTCGGCGAGCTGCGCGTTGTCGGTCACCAGCAGCGTGTCACACACGCCGGCGAGGCCGAACGTCTTGATCGGACCGTGCGTCGCGGCCCACACGACACCGGTGTCGGACGCAGCACGGGCGAACGGCGTGAATGTCCTGCTTCCCAGTGTCAGGTCGGCGTGAATCTCGTCCGCGACGACCGCCACCTGATGTGACGAGCAGATCTCGGCCACGGCATGCAGTTCCTCTTCGGACCACAGGCGTCCGACCGGGTTGTGGGGGTTGCACAGGATCAACAGCCTGGTCGACTGGTCGGAAGTCAACCGGTCGAGGTGATCGAGGTCCATTCGGTACCCGTGATCGGTGAGAACCAGCGGATTCCGCACGACCGTGCGCCCGGCCTTCACGATCAGCGGTTTGAAGTCGGTGAACACCGGTGGCTGGATGATCACCCCATCGCCGTCGTCACTCAACAGTTCGATCATCGCACCGACCGACGTGCCGACGCTCGGGCTGACCGACACGGCCAGGTCGGAGCCATTCCATCCGTGGCGCGCCTGCATCCATCCCCAGAACGCGTCGAGAATGCTCTCGTCCCGCGCCTCGTACCCGTACCAACCCGACGCCGCGCGCTCCACCAGCGCCTGCTGGATTCCAGGGGCGATGTCGATGTACGGCTCCGCGATCCAGAGTGACAACAGGTCGTCGCGTCCGAACAGGGCGGTGAGCCGTGCAGGGTCCGAAGCCAGAGCCCCGGTCGAGCGCGTGTGAGCGGTCATCTCGGCATCATGGCAGAACGCGCCCTGGAGCCCGTGTATCGGTCGACAGCTGGGAGCCGTTCACCGTGTGAGAGGGAAAGCACCGAATCCCCCCTGGCTGCCCTGGAGGGCAGCCTGTCCCCCCTGAGAGGGGACAAACACCGAATCCTCCCTGGCCTACGGGGCAGCCTGTCCCCTCTGGGATGGGACAAACACCGAATCCTCCCTGGCCTACGGGGCAGCCTGTCCCCTCTGGGATGGGACAGACACCGAACCCCCAGCCTGCCCTAGGGGGCAGCCTGTCCCCCCTGAGTGGGGACAGACAGGCTCGTCAACACGCAGAATTCGTTGCCCTCGGGGTCGGCCATGACCACCCAAGAGACGGCCTTCTGACCGATGTCGACTCTGGTCGCGCCAAGCCGCTCCAGCCGTTCCACCTCGGCGTCCTGGTCGTCCGGAGCGAGATCGAGATGGAGTCGGTTCTTGGCGTGCTTCGTGCCGGGTGCTCCCAAGAAAAGGATCGGAAACGCGCCCTCCGGGAAGGCAGCGCGGTCGCTGGTCGGGACGATCATCGGATCCCCGTCTGGGTCGAGGATCAACTCCCACTCGAGCGCCTGCGACCAGAACCTCGCCTGCTCGTGTGGGTCGTGGCAGTCGATTGTCAGTGTGTTGATGTGTAACGCCATGAGCACCTCCAACACCAATCCTGCCAGGTGGTACGATCCCGCGCATTGACTGACCTCCTTCGACTGGCCATTCGGTGTATCTCGCGCTGATCGCCCTCCTCGGCGGCATCGGACTGCTCGCCTACTCCGCCGACCAGTTCGTGCTCGGCGCCGCCCGCGTCGCCCTCATCAAGCGCGTTCGGCCGCTGGTGGTCGGGGTGCTGATCGTCGGGTTCGGCACCAGCCTTCCGGAGATGCTCGTTTCTGCGATCGCCGCGGTCGGCGACGAGGCGGCGATCGCCGTCGGGAACATCGTGGGATCCAATCTCGCCAACCTCTCGCTGCTCCTCGGTGTCGGAGCAATGCTGGTCCCGCTCACCGTCGACTCGCGCACGGTGCGGCAGGAGGCGACGTTGGCGCTGGGCGCTGCGATCATCTTCGCCGGCGTCGTCCAGGGGGGCGGAATCTCTCCGTTCGAGGGCGGACTGCTGTTGGCGCTGATGATCGGTGTCCTCTATCTGGTGACGAGGCGTTCCCCCGGCGACCCGCTCGGGCCGGAGACGACGGAACTCGCCGAGCCTTCGGAGCACCGCATCGGCGTCGAATCCGCGCGAACGCTGCTCGGTCTCGCCGGCACCGTCGGCGGCGCTCAGGCCCTCCTGTGGGGTGCCATCGACCTCGCCGAGCGCGCCGGGTTGAGCAGCGGCTTCGTCGGCGCAACGATCGTCGCAGTGGGCACGTCGCTGCCGGAGCTTGTGACCGTCATCCAATCCGCCAGACGTGGGGAGACCGACCTGATCGTCGGGAACCTGCTCGGATCGAATCTCTTCAACGCGCTCGTCGTGGGAGGCATCGTCGGCTTGGCGAGGCCGGTGCCGATCGACGACGTCGGTGTCACCGTGGTGGCTCCGATCGCCGCAGCGGTCGTGTCGTTGCTGGCGCTCGTGGCGATGAGAACCCAGCACACGGTGACCAGACGCGAGGGCCTGCTCTTGATCGTCGCCTACGCAGCGACCGTGCCTTTCCTCGCCTAATCCGAGACCAGTGCAGCGGCGACCCGATCGGGAGTCAGCGGGAGATCGTGGAACCACACTCCCGTGGCGTCGAACAACGCCGCAGTGAGCGCCGGTGCATAGGGGATGTACGGCATCTCGCCCATCCCGCGTGCACCATGCGGTCCCAGTGGATCCGGGTGCTCATAGATGACCGTCTCGATCCGGCGAGGAGCGTCACCGATCCCCGGGATCAGGTATTGGCTCAGGCGTGGGTTGAGGATGCGGCAGTCCCTGACCTGCAGGTGCTCGGTGACCGCATAGCCGTGGGCTTGAACCACCGCCCCTTCGGTCTGCGCCTCGATCAGCTGCGGGTTGAGTGCCCTTCCCACATCCGTGCACGCCACCACACGATCCACCCGGATCACGCCCGTCTCGACATCGATGGAGACATCGACGACCTCCGCGACGTAGCCATACGCGAAGTTGGGCGTGGAGGGCCCGCCGTCCGGGTCGAGCAACTCGGTCGGGGGCGGCTCGAATCGGAACTCGCCGATGGCTGGGCGGTCCCCTTCGAGCCATCGCTTCTGGGCCTCCTCGGCTGCGCCGAGAATGGCATTGCCCTGCATGAAGGTGAGCCGCGACGCCGAGGCGGACCCCGAATCGCCTGACGTTGCCGTGTCGGAGGTGACCATCTCGACGGTGTCGAGGTCGAGTCCGAGCGCATCGGCGGCGATCTGGCGGAAGACGGTGTGGGCGCCCTGTCCCACATCGGCGCCCGCCACGAACACGGTTGCGTAGTCGGCCTGCAACTCGATTCGAGCCTCCGAACGTTCGGGGAAGGCAAAGCTGAACCCGACGTTCTTGAGCCCACAGGCAAAACCGCGACCGCGTTTGGTTGCAGCGGCGTCGCCGGGCAACGTTCGGAATGCGGTGACCGGCCCGGTGTCGGTGGCGGGCTCGCCCCAAGCTGCGTGGTCGGCGCATGCATCCACGACGCCCCGGATGCTCACACCCGGCGGCAGGGGAGTCTGGGTTGGTCCCGGATCGCCATCTTCGAGGAGATTGATCCTGCGCAGTTCGACCGGGTCCATCCCGAGGGCGACGGCCAGCTTGTTCATCTGCGACTCGGCGACGAACGCGCCCTGCGGCGCTCCGAACCCTCGGAACGCTCCACCCGGGACCGTCGTCGTGTAGACGCCGTACGAGTCGAGGCGAACGTTGTCACATCGATACGGCCCGGCGAGCGTGAAGTGCATGTTCCCCAGCACCTTGTTCGTGGTGTAGTTGTAGGCCCCGGCATCGAGATACCCCTCGGCCTCGATCGCCACGAGTGTCCCGTCTGCCCTGGCGCCCCACTTGGCGTGGATCCGGCCGCGGTGGCGCTTGTGATGGCCCACGATCGACTCCTCGCGAGACCACTGGCATCGGATCGGCCGGGTTTCGCCGCGCTCGCTCAAACGCATCGCTGCAAGTGCGAGCACGATCTGGAGGCTCATGTCCTCGCGCCCGCCGAAGGCGCCGCCGATGGCCGGGTAGATGATCCGCACTTGCTCGTCGTCGAGATCGAGGGCGTGGGCGATCTGCATCTGGTCCTCATGGGTCCACTGGCCTGCGATCTCCACGGTGACCCTGCCCTGTTCGTCGACGTAGGCGATGGCGGCTTCGGGCTGGAGGTAGGCGTGCTCCTGGTGAGGAACGGTGTAGGTGGTTTCGACGATCGCAGCTGCCTCGTCCCAGGCGGTCGACGGGTCGCCCTTGCGGATCTTGTAGTGCAGGTAGGCGTTCGATCCCTTCTCGGGATGCACCAATGGGGCGCCGTCGGTGAGCGCGGCGTCGATGTCGGCCACGAGGGGGAGCTGCTCCCACGACACGTCGATCGCCTCGGCAGCGGTGTGGGCGGCGTCGAGCGTCTCGGCGACGACGAGTGCGATGTGGTCGGCCTCCCATCGACTCACGTCTGCAGGCACTTCCGAGCGTCCGGTGTCGTCGAGGCCCACCAACACCGGCTGATCCGACATCGTCAGGCCGTATTCGTTCACGGGGACGTCTGCCGCGGTGAAGATCGCCACGACGCCGGGCACGGATCGGGCCTCCGACAGGTCCATCGCGGTCATCCGGGCGTGCGGTTGATCGCTGAAGACGACGAGAGCGCGCAGGTGCCCGTCTGCAGGAGCGTCGGCGGGATACCTCGCCTCGCCCGTGACCTTGCCCGGCGCGTCGATGCGGGGCTGTGATGTTCCCAGTGTCATGACCGTGCCGCCGTCTCGATGGCGTCGATGATCTTGACGTAGCCGGTGCAGCGACAGAGGTTGCCGCTCAGGCCTTCGAGGATCTCGGCTCGGGTCGGTCGATCCTGTTCTTCCAGCAGGGCAGCCCCGGAGACGAGGAAGCCGGGGATGCAGAATCCGCACTGCACGGCGGCGTCGTCGATGAAGGCTTGTTGGACCGGGTGCAGACTGCCGTCGTGTGCCAGGCCCTCGACGGTCGTGATGTGGGCGCCGTGAGCCCGAACCGCAGGGACCAGACACGACATCACGGCGGTGCCGTCGATCATCACGGTGCATGCGCCGCACTCGCCTTCGGCGCAGCCCTCCTTCGTGCCGGTGAGCGAGAAGCCCGACGCCGGTCCGGCGTGGTCGCGGAGCCAGTCGAGCAACGATTCGCCGATGGCGCCCGCCGCACGGACCGATGTGCCGTTGATGGTCGTCTCGACCACCGCGTTTGCCGCCGGAGTCGCCCCGAAGACGGTTCCGGTGGGTGACAGCAGCACCCGCGACTCCGGCGCGGCCGTCGTTCCATCTCGGAGGGTGGTCAATGCCCGGGTGGTCATCGAGCCCAGCAGACGCCGCCGGTGCTCGGCCGTCGATCTGACGTCGTCGATCGGACTGACCGACGCCACGACGGCCCGGGCGGCGGCCCCGATCGAGTCCGCATCGAGCCGGCTTCCGACCAATGCCTGCTCGGCTTCGGGGCTGTGGACGATCGTCGGTGCAACCGACCCCAGCAGGATCCTGGCGTCTTGCACGACGTCGTCGGCGAACTCGAGCAGAATCGTCAAGTGGACGACCGAGATCGCCTGCGCTGCGCGGAGCCCTGCCTTGACGTAGACGGCGCGCTGGTTCTCCGCAAGCGGGGCGACGGTGAGACCGGTCACCAGTTCGCCCGGTCTGAGTGTGGTCTTTCTGACTCCGGTGTGCAGGTCGCTCAGATCGATGCTGCGGGCCCCATCTGTGGACTCGACGTGCACTGTCGTCCCCAGGGCGCGCAACGGTGTGATGGTGTCGTTGGCCGGGCTTGCGGTGACCAGGTTGCCGACGACCGTCGCCTGATTGCGCAGCTGCGGCGAGGCGACCTCGTGGCACGCTTGAGCCAGAGGCGTGAGATGCTTCCACGCCACGTCGGAGGCGACGACCTGGTTGTGGGTCGTGAGTGCTCCGATGTGGATCCGTTCGTCTCTGAAATCGATGCCGGCAAGGCCGGGGATGCCGGTGATGTCGATCAGCGTGTCGATCTCGGGCCGTTGGCGTCGCTCCATCTCGAGAAGCAGGTCGGTTCCGCCGGCGATCACTCGAGCCCGCTCTCCTTCGACGGCGAGCATCTCCACCGCCTCGCCGATGGTCGAGGCCACGAGATGGCGCGTGGCCCGAGTGCCCCTCAGCTGGACTTCATGCATGGCCACCCTCCCCGATACCGGCGTTGTAGATGCTTCCCCCGCTTGCCAGGTAGTGGCGGAGAACCTCGATCGACGAGCCCCGTTCGAGGTCGCGCTCGACCGTGATGCCTCGCCTCTCCAACTCTGCCACCCAATCGGGGTGCTTGGGGCCTTCATCGAACCCGATCTCACGTGCGTCTTCGTCCCTCCCGGCACACACGAGTCTCGACACGCCCGACCACACGGTCACGCCCATACACATCACGCAGGGCTCGGTCGATGCAAACAGCGACGTGGGCCCGTGCCTTCCGAGATCGAACGACTCGAGCCTCTGGCCGGCCGCTGCGACCGCCATTGCCTCGGCGTGGGCGATGGCTGCGTTGGTGGGGACGACGACGTTCACGCCTGCGGCGATCAACCGACCCGAGGCGGTGTCGAAGATCGCAGCCGAGAACGGCCCGCCCGTCTGCTCGTCGACGTTGCGGCGGGCGAGTTCGATCACACCGCCCATGCGCTCTGCGTCGGTGCGGTGCCCGGCGAAGTTCGTTACGGCGTCGTCGAGCCAGTCGGGCAGGGCCAGTGTGATCACGAACCCGCCTCGAGCAGCGTGGACAGCTCGAGCGGCAGTCCCTCCGGCTCGTTGAGGATCCACGAGAGCCGCTCGACGTCGGCATCGAGACCCGGTGCCGCACGCACTTCGACGCGGTCCGTCCCGGCCGTCACGAGGAATCCGGGGCGGTCTCCGGTCTCGAACCTGGACAGCTCCGTGTAGATCCGGGGTTTCACGACGGCAGGGTCACCGATCTCGGGACAGAACGTGAGACAGTTTCCGCACTCGTTGCAGAGCTCGGCGAGCACGAAGTACTGCTGTCTCCCTTCCACCTCCATTTCTTCTGGCGTGGGCAGGCGGAAGAAGGCGTCGTTGGGGCAGACGGTCACGCAGAAGTTGCAGGCAACACAGCCCCACATCTCGAGTTCGTGGTCGACCGCCCGCGGCAACTTCGAGGTTCCGTCGCGCGTGTACGCCCCGTTGGTGTCAGGATCGTGGAGGCTCGCGATGTAGTGCGACACGACGCCCGGATGGCCGGCAGCGTGCGCTTGCGCCGTCCTGACCGTCCGCCAGGCGCCCAGGTCGGAGGCGCCTGCCTCGCCCATGTCGTGGGCGAGCGTCGTCAACATCGGCTTGAGCCGCCCGTAGCCACCCGGCTTGAGCAGGTCGGAGCAGATCGTGACCGGGGCCAGCCCGAGGCCGACGGCATGCCCGAGATTCTCCTTGGTGATGCCGGCCGAGAAGCTCACCTGGACGTCGCCATCGTTCTCCCCGACTGCGAGCACCCCGGGCAGGGCGGCATCGAGCTCGCCGAGGAGCGTCATCGACAGCACGTGCAACGGTGGTCCCGACATGTACATCGTGTCGTCGGGCATGAAGCCCCGATGGTTCTCGACCACCATCGTGTTCGTGAGTTTGATCCCGAACCGTCTGTCGTGGTCGGTCGCGAAACGGCGGAGCTCTCCGATCAACTCGATGCCACGATCGAACCGGAGGTCGGCATCGAAGTCCGACCGCCTGAGCCGGAGCTCGTCATATCCAAGCGTGCCTTTGAGGATCCCGTGCACCCGGTCGAAGCCGAGCAGGGTCGGGTTGAGCTTGACGACGACGTCCAGTCCGTGCCGGGTCATGAGGTGCTTGGTGATCGACTCGATCTCATCCGGCGGGCATCCGTGGAAGGTCGACAGGGTGACGGTGTCGGCGATGTGAGGGTTGAAATCGTGGTCGCGCCACGCAGCGAACGACTCTGGGATCGCTTCGCGTAGCCGCTCGATCACCGCCGAAGCATCGACGAGGCCGTCGATGAACCCCGCAACCTTCTCCGACTGGATGCCCTCGAGGTCGTAACCGACCGACAGATCGAAGATGTGCGGTCCCGGGTCCGCCCCGAGGTGAGATTTCAGCTCGCCCCATCCCGAGAGGATGTCGATCATCATCCAGGCCTTGACGTACTCCTCGAGTGACTCGGCGACCCGCAGCTCCTGGCTCCACTCGATGTTGAAGCCGATCGTCTCCATGTCGATGCACGGTCGCCCTATCTCGAGCTCGTCGAGGATCTGGACGGTCTTCAGTTCGATGATCCTCGACCCGCCGAGCCATGCGAGCACGATGTTCTCGGCGAGCTGGCTGTGGGGACCGGCTGCCGGTCCGATCGGTGTGGCGGCGCTCCTTCCCATGAAGTCGACCGAGAGGTCGGGACCCGACGACACGTCGTAGAACCGGGCGGTCGGGAGGTCGAAGATCCGGCTCCGTGAATCCCACTCCTCGGCGATGCGCCCGAGAAGGGTGTTCAGAGGCATGGGGGTGAGTGGGGGAATGGTCATGTGACCTCCTCAGAGTCGGGCGTGGAGTCTGGCGGCCTGTTCGGCTGCTTTGGCTCTGATCTCGAATGCGTCGACACGAGTCGGTTCGCCGTCTTCGAGCACCCGTTCGCCGTCGATCACGATGTCGAGGGGCCGGATGCCCGCAGTGAACGCAACGTGCCAGGGCTCCATCGGCGCGTACGACCAGGTGACGGTGTCTTGTCGTGCCTCGGGCACCAGCTTCCAGCCCTGTTCGAGCCACGACCAGGCGTGCTCGGGGGAGGCGGTGACATCGACCGATCGGCTCATCACGTAGGCAAGGCGGAAGGTCTCGATCATGTCGGCGCCGATCCCGTCGGTGCCGAGTGCGACCGGGTTGTCGAAGCGGGCCGGGTCGGCGTATCCGACCGAGTTGTTCAGGTTCGACATCGGGTTGTGCAGGATCGTGCCCGCCAGATCGTGGTCGGTCGGCAGGTGCACGCAATGGGCGAGGAGCCAATCGTCGTTCGTGAGCCCCCGCAGCCGATTCGGGGCGTCAGCGTCCTCGGGTCCCTCGCACACGTGGATGTGCACGCCTGTGCCGAACTCGGCGGCCAGGGCGGCGGCCGCCTCGAGCGTCTCGTCCGAGCAGGTGAAGGCAGCGTGGATCCCGACGAGACCGGAACCGCCCTCCGAGAGGAATCGGCGGTTCTCCTCCAGTCCTCGAGCCGCTCCGTCGGCACCGTGACGATCGGTGACGCCGTACGCGGTGATCACCCTGACGCCGATCTCGGCGCATGCCTCGGCGATGACCGAAAGCGAACCTTCGATGGCGTTCGGTGACTCGTGATGATCGATGATGGCGGTGGTGCCCTGTTGGAGGGCTTCGAGCGCTCCGAGCTTCGCCGACCACTCGAGCATCTCGAGATCGAGCGCAGCATCAAGCCTCCACCAGATCTGCTCGAGGATCCCCTGGAAGGTGGTCGGGGTCTCCGGGGGAGCGGGCATGCCGCGCGCCAGCGTGGAGTAGAGGTGGTGGTGGGCACACACCATCCCGGGTGTGGTCTCTCTCATCTCGTCACCGGCTGATGAACGTCGAATGGCAGCTTGGTCCGCCAGACGCCGTCGACCTCGTGTAGCGCCGCCGCGACTGCCCCGGCGGTGGGTACCAGCCCGATCTCGCCGACCCCCTTGATCCCGTACGGCGAGTTCGGGTCTGGAGACTCGATCAGGATCACGTCGACCTCCGGCATGTCCTTCGGGCGGATGATCCCCAAGCTCCGAAGGGTCATGTTCGTGGGGCGCCCGTGCTCGTCGGTTGGGAAGTCCTCGGTGAGCGCGTACCCGAGGCCCATGTGAACGGCGCCTTCCACCTGGCCTTCGCACAGCGTCGGGTTGACCGCCTTTCCGACGTCATGCGCCGCCACGACGCGTTCGATCTCTCCGGTCTCGGGATCGGCGATCACGACCTGCGCAGCGTACGCGAATACCGAATGGAGTGTGGGCTCACCGATGTCGTCCTCGAGCGAGTGCGTCCAATCGACGACGTACTCGCCGGCATAGTCGACGCCGCTCTGGCAGCCGCCCGCCAGGGCAGCTTCACACGCGGCCTTCACGGAACCTGCAGCCATCAGGGTCCCGCGGGATCCGGTGGTCTGGCCGGCCCCCAGCTCGCGGCTGGTGTCGACGAGGACCTCGATCCGGCCCGGCTCGATTCCCAGTTCGGTCACGGCCACCTGCTGGGCGACGGTGTGAACGCCCTGGCCCATCTCGGTCCAGCAGTGCCGGACCTCGATCTGGCCATCGTCCCGGAAGTGCACGACGGCTCGCGCGATCTCCTTGGAGCCGTTCCCGAGGCCGGAGTTCTTGAGCGAGAGGCCGAGTCCCACCGCCTTGCCGGCGGCACGGGCGTCGTCATAGGCCTGCTTGACGGCGTCGAGACAGGAGCGCGCGCCGAGGCATCCGTCGTCCATGCGCTGGCCCGGCCCCCAGATCACACCGGGTTCGATGACGTTCCTGCTTCGGATCTCCCATCCCGTGATGCCGACCAGTTCGGCCAGCCGGTCGAGTGCCCCCTCCATGGCGAACTGGGCCTGGTTGGCTCCGAACCCTCGGAACGCCCCGCAGACGGGGTTGTTGGTCCGGACGGCGACGGCGTCGACGTCGATCGTGGGTGTCACGTACGGTCCGGATGCGTGCCCGGCCGCGCGTTCGAGCACCTTCATGCCGACCGAGGCGTAGGGCCCCGAGTCGCCGATCATCCTCGCCTTGACTGCCGTGAGTTTGCCGTCGCCGTCGCAGGCGACCGTCAGGTCGATGCGGATCGGATGGCGTTTGGCGTGCATCAGGAGCGACTGCTCGCGGGTCAGTGTGCACTTGACCGGCCGTCCGGTGAGGTGCGCCGCCAGCGCCGTCTGCGCCTGGTTCGACAGATCCTCCTTGCCGCCGAACGCCCCGCCGTTCGAAACGAGTTGGACGCTGACCTGGTCGGTCGGGAGGCCGAGCACTGCGCAGATCTGATTGCGGTCGTCCCAGATTCCCTGTCCGCCCGAGTAGACGTGGAGTCCGCCGTCCTCACGGGGAACGACCAGAGTGGACTCTGGCTCGAGGAACGCCTGCTCGACGCGTTGGGTCTCGAACACCTCTCTGACCACGTGGGTCGAGCCGGCCAGTGCAGCGTCGACGTCCCCCCGGGCGTACACCGAGCGCGACAGGACGTTGCCGTCGAGGCCCCACACGGCATCCTCCTCGGACTCGAGCGCGGTGAGCGCGTCGGTGAACGGGGTGTGCACGTCGTAGGAGACGCGGATCAGTTCGGCCGCCTCCCTTGCGGTCTGTTGGGTCTCGGCGACCACGATCGCCAGTACATCGCCGAGGTAGCTGGTGCGCCCCCCGATCGGGATGAACACCGGCCAGTCGGTGTGGATGAGACCGACGGAGAGCTGTCCGGGGACGTCGTCACCGGTGAAGATCGCCACGACACCTTCGAGCGCCTCGGCGTCGGTCGTGTCGATGTCGAGCACATCCGCCCGGGCGTGATCGGTGAGGCGAAGCGCACCGTGCAACATCCCGGGGACACGCAGATCGTCGATGAATCCGCGGTCGCCGAGCGCGAGTTCGACGGCCTCGTACTTGGCTCCACCCGAGCCGATGCCGTCGGGAGCCGGTGGTACGGGGATCTCTTCGCCGGTGGCGAGCAGTTCGATCGCCTCGATGATCTTCGTGTACCCCGTGCAGCGACAGAGGTGGGCGCCGAGCCGCCCCTGGATCGTCGATCGGTCGAGGTCGGGGCCCTTCTGATCGATGAGCGCCTTCGCCCGCACGAGGATCCCGGGGGTGCAGAACCCGCACTGGAGCGCACCCTTGGCTGCGAAGGCGCGAGCGAGCCGGCCCCGCTCCTCGTCGTCGAATCCTTCGAGCGTGACGATCTCTCGGCCATTCGCCTTCTCCATCGACACCAGGCACGCCTGGATCGCCTTGCCGTCCATCAAGACGGTGCAGCAGCCGCATTGGCCCGAGGGCGAGCATCCGTCCTTCGGGGAGGTGACGTCGAGCTCTTCGCGGAGAGCGGCCAGCAGATGGGGGTGGTCGGCTTCGACCGATTTGGCTTCGCCATTGATCGTGATCGTGACCGTCTGGTGGGGAGCGAGTGTCATCTGATGTCCTCCGTAGGGGGGAGCACACCGTCGTCGCGCCGGTCGCTCGGATGGACCGGACCCATGTGCGCAGCGGCGATCTTCAGGTTTCGGCTCATCCCCATCAACTATACAAATCACAAGGTTTCGATCCCGTTACCTTCGACCCCTGGAGGAGAGTCCTCGCGCGAGAGAAGATCACGCAATGAGCGTCTCGAAACCCATGTGCGCCATTCTGCTCGTCGCCCTTGCCATTGCCGGCTGCGATGGCAGCTCGTCGGACACATCGGATGTTCAGGTGTCCACGACGTCCGTCGCCACCACATCATCGGATATGTCGACGTCATCGTCCTCTACGGATGTGCCGACGACCTCGACCACGCGTCCCGATCCAGCCGAGGGCTGGGGTCGGCTCGATGTCGACACGGACGTCTTCGGTGGGGTCGTCCCGGTCGATGGGGCAATGGAGGACGGCAGGCTGGTCCTCGTCGGCTGCCCGTCTGACGGTTCTACGGGTTTCCCCGTCTGGTGGTCGGATGAGGGTTTCGATTTCGAGCGGGCGTCCGAACCCGAGACGGCGGGGCCGCAGGACGTTCGATGCGTCCAGGAGGTCGTCTCGACGCCGTTCGGCTGGTTCGCCGGCGGGCTCGGGCCGCTCCTGCGGTCCTCGGACGGGGAGGTGTGGGAGATCGTCGACGTCCCGGGCATCCTCGGCTACGAGGAGACCTTCCAGCTCGGATACGTCGACAACCTGTTCGTCTCACCTGACGGCGAGCGTATGACGGTGCTGTATCGGCGAGCGTCCTTGAACGAGTCGACGGTCGCCACGCTCGTCACGACGACCGACGGCGAGACCTGGGTCGAGAACGCTCACCCGTCGCAGTCCTTGTTCGACAGCTCAGGGATCGCTTCGGTGATCGAAGGAGGCGACGGCCTGCTCGCCGCAGGGTCCTCACCGGGAGGTGAGTTCGTGCCGACCGCCGCCGTGTTCACGTCACCGGACGGGCTCAGGTGGCGGCGGGTGACGCCTGCGGGTGGGCCTGGCTTCGACGACCACATGATCTTGGACATCGCACGTGTCGGCGACCGGTATTTCGCTGTCGGAGGAGACTTCTTCCAGACCGGACTGATGACCGCCTGGGCGTCGCCGGACGGGTTCGAATGGCGGCGTCTGCCACCTCCGCCCGAAACGACTGACCCCTCGGTGGCGTATATGACAGGTCAAGCACTGACCGTGGCCGACGGGTACATCTGGGTGTCCGGCGAGGACTTCGACGCGCGCCGATCCGGAGTCCAGGCCGTCCCGGCGCTGTGGCGGTCGATCGATGGCGAAGCGTGGGAGCGGGTTCCGCTCGACGACTCTCGCGATCAACGTCCCGTTCGAGATCGCATCGACCCCCGATCTCCGGATCGGCGTCTGGCCGCCCCCGGGCAGCACGATCGACGAAGCCATCGTCTTCTACGCCGCCGACTGAGCGTCTCGGGTCCGAGGTCTCCCGTTTCAGGTTTCAAGTGGAGTTCGGCACAGAGTGCCCAGGCCAAGAGCCAAGAGCCGAGAGCCAAGAGCCAAGAGCCAAGAGCCAAGAGCCAAGAGCCAAGAGCCAATGACTCTCACAGCAACGGGGCGACCAACTCTTCGAGGCTGGGGCCGCTCTTCTCCTCGAGGTCGTAGAACACGCGAACCGACGGTGTCTCGAGGTCGAGCAGCCCGGCGAGGTCGATCGGGGTTCCGATGACGACGACGTCCGCCTGAGCGGACGCCCGGTGGATAGTCTCCCGCAGGTCGGCGCGCTGCTGCTCGCCGTAGCCCATCGCCGGGAGCACCTGTTCGAGGTGGGTCCACTTCTCGAAGATGTCCACCAGTGACCCGACGGCGAACGGTCGAGGGTCGATCACCTCGGCCGCGCCGAACGTCCGAGCTGCGACCATCCCGGCCCCGTAGGCCATCTCGCCGTGCGTGGTGGTCGGGCCGTCCTCGACGACGAGCACGCGCTTGCCGGCGATGAGGTCCGGGTCGTCCACCCGAACCACGGACGCGGCCTCGATCACCAATGCATCGGGATTGGCGATGGAGATGTTGGACCGGATCGTGTCCAGATCCTCCGGGCGAGCAGAGTCGACCTTGTTGACGACGATGACGCCCGCCCGCCGGAGGTTCGCCTCACCGGGCCAGTACCTGAGTTCGTGTCCCGCCCGGTGCGGGTCGACGACGCAGATGTCGAGATCGGGCCGGATGAACGGCGTGTCGTTGTTTCCCCCGTCCCACAAGACGACATCGGTCTCCGATTCGGCCGCTTCGAGGATGGCGGCGTAGTCGGCTCCGGCGAACACGATGGCGCCTTCCCGCAGGTACGGCTCGTACTCCTCGCGCTCCTCGATGGTGGCTTCGGCGGCCACGAGCTCATCGAACGTCTCGAACCGCTGCACACGTTGCTTGACGAGATTGCCGTATGGCATGGGGTGTCGGATCGCAGCGGCCCGAGCTCCCATCTCGGCGGCGATGGAGCGGATCCTCCGCGAGGTCTGACTCTTGCCAGATCCGGTGCGTGCCGCCGTGACGGAGATGACCGGCTTGGAAGAGCGCAGCATCGTCTCGTCTCCGGCCAACAGGAACGAGGCACCGGCGGCATTCGCCCGCGCAGCAAGGTGCATGACGTGGTCGTGGCCGACATCGGAATAGGCGAACATCACGACATCGATGTCCTCTTCGGCGACGAGCGCCTCCAGGCGTTCCTCCGGCACGATGGGGACGCCGGCGGGGTAGAGGTCTCCAGCCAGCTCGGGCGGATAGACCCGACCTGCGATGTCCGGGATCTGTGTGGCGGTGAACGCAACGACGCGCTGGGAGGGATCGTCGCGATAGAGCATGTTGAAGTTGTGGAAGTCGCGGCCGGCGGCTCCCAGGATCAAGACCCTGGTCGGGTTGGATGCAGTCATCCACCGAACATATCCGGTCGGCCCCACCCGATCACGTGCCATCTGTCACACTCGGCGGATGCACCGCCTCATCTCGCCGGACGGGATCCCCGCTCCCGCCGCCAACTATGCCCACGCCGTGGTCTCGACAGGCACCAGGATGCTGCACACGTCGGGAGTCGTCCCCGCCCGAGTGGACGGAAGTACTCCCGAGGACATCGGCGAGCAGGCAGCCGTAGTGTGGTCGAACATCGCGGCCATGCTGTCGGAAGCAGCCATGGAGGTCACCGACATCGTGTCGGTCGTGACGTATGTCGTCGCCGGCAATGACCTCGTCGCCGTCATGGCCGAACGCGACCGTTTCATGGGCGATCATCGTGCTGCGTCGACGCTCGTCACCGTTCCCGAGCTGGCGCAGCGCCGGTGGAAGGTCGAGATCGCCATCGTCGCGGTGGCGTGATCGTCCAGATTTACAATTCGTCGAAAACCCCCGAGGAGTTCGAATGAGCAGCATCGTGCGCGCCGCACTCGTGCAGGCCGAATGGACCGGCGACGTCGAGTCCATGGTCGAAAAGCAGATCGGGTACGCCCGCCAGGCCGCCGAAGACGGCGCCCAGGTGCTGTGCTTCCAGGAGATCTTCTCCACCCCGTACTTCTGTGCCATCCAGGAGCGAGAGCACTTTGCCTACGCAGAGCCGATGCCGGGTCCCACCACCGAGCGGATGGTGGCCCTTGCGAAGGAGACCGGGATGGTGCTGGTCGTCCCGATGTTCGAGAAGGTCGACGACGGCACGTACTACAACACGGCCGCCGTGATCGACGCCGACGGCGAACTGCTGGGAAAGTACCGAAAGAACCACATTCCCCAGGTGAAGGGATTCTGGGAGAAGTTCTACTTTCGGCCCGGGAACCTGGGCTATCCCGTGTTCGAGACCGCAGTCGGGACGATCGGGGTGTACATCTGTTACGACCGCCACTTCCCTGAGGGGTGGCGTGAGCTCGGACTCAACGGAGCCAAGATCGTGTTCAACCCTTCGGCGACCACCAAGGGGCACTCCGATTACCTGTGGCGTCTGGAACAGCCGGCCGCGGCCGTCGCCAACGAGTACTTCATCGGAGCGATCAACCGGGTGGGAACCGACCCGTACGAAGGAACCGAGTACTACGGGTCGTCCTATTTCGTGGACCCGCGCGCCAACTTCGTCGGGGATCTCGGTTCGGATGCCGACGACGATGTCGTCGTCCGGGATCTCGACATGTCGATGGTCGAGGAGACCCGCAACTACTGGCAGTTCTTCCGTGACCGCCGCCCCGAGACCTACGCGAGGATCGCAGAGTTGTGAAGGCGCCCACGGTGCCGAATTCGTGCTCGCGACGGAAACACCGGATATGCAGGTACTAGCGTCAGAAGAATGACTGCTGAACTGTTGGGCCTGTACGACGAGATCGTCGATGCCGAGGCGCTCACCCGCACGATCGACCGCTTCCGAGAGCGCAACATCGTCCTCCCCACCTTCGCTCAGCTCGCGGATCCGTCGCTGATGCCGGAGCAGACCGAGCGGGCACTCGAACCCATCGGACCGGACGACGCCGACGCCCGCAACCTCTGGCGCGTCCACTGGTACAACGCCGACGACCGGCGGGGCCGCGTCGACGTGCCCGGCTACCTCGAGATCCCGAGTGAACTCTCTGGTGTCGACGCCCGGATCGTGTTGGCGCTCGGCCATCGATTCCCCATGATCACCGCCCACAAGGTGCTGGCCGCCTACTCGTGCCTGGCTCCGAAGCTCGTGGCAGGCGCATTCGACCCGACCCGGCACCGGGCGATCTGGCCCTCGACCGGCAACTACGCGCGGGGTGGCGTGGCGATCTCGCGAATCATGGGCTGTCGTGGAGTGGCGGTGCTGCCGGAGGGGATGAGCCGGGAGCGTTTCGACTGGCTGGACGCGTGGATCGCCGATCCGTCCGACGTCATCCGCACGTACGGCACCGAGTCGAACGTCAAGGAGATCTACGACGCCTGCAAGGAACTGGCCAAGGACGAGAGCAACGTGATCCTCAACCAGTTCTCGGAGTTCTCGAACCACCTGGGCCACTACCGGGTGACCGGACCGGCGTTGGAACGGGTCTTCGAGGACACCGGCGGCTCGAACCTCGTGGCCTACGTCTCGGCGTCGGGATCGGCGGGGACCCTGGGCGCAGGCGATTATCTCAAGGAGCGACACGGATGCCGGATCGTCCCGGTCGAGGCGCTCGAGTGTCCCACCATGCTCTACAACGGCTACGGGGAGCACAACATCCAGGGGATCGGCGACAAGCACATCCCACTCATCCACAACGTCACCAACTCAGACGACGTCGTCGCCATCTCCGATCGGGCGACCGACACGTTGACCGTGTTGTTCAACACACCGGCCGGCAAGGAGTATCTGGTCGGACTCGGGCTCGACCCGGAGTTCGTCGCCCAGCTCCGTCATCTCGGGTACTCGTCGATCGCAAACATGCTGGCCGCGATCAAGCTCGCCAAGTATCACGGCTACGGATCCGACGATGTGATCGTCACCGTAGCCACCGATGGCTTCGAGATGTACAGCTCGGAGTTGGAGCCGATCATCGAACGGGACCACGGCGGCGACTTCGACCGGGCTGCGGCCGCAGCAGCCCACGCCCGCTTCCTCGAGGGAACCGACACCGAGCATCTGCTCGAGCTGAGCGAGGTCGACAGACGTCGGATCTTCAACCTCGGTTACTACACCTGGGTCGAGCAGCAGGACATTCCGTTCCCGACCTTCGAAGCCCGGCGCCGACTGGAGTGGTGGGATGGGCTCCGTAGCTACACGGATCGATGGGATGAGATGATCCGCGAGTTCAACGAACGGACCGGCGCCACTCTGTGAGCACGATCGACCTGGACTCCGGCAACCCGTTCATTCGGTACCGGCGGTTTCTCGACTCCTTCCGTCGGGCCATGGCGGGCGGATGGTCGGATGACGACTTCGTGTCGCTGGTCGACCGGCTCGACGAGGCAGTCCGCGGAGTCGACGGCCGGGGCTTCATGATGACTCCGATCTCGATGCGGCCCGAAGCCGCCGAGGCGCTCGAGTTGAAGTCCGATCGACTCTGGATCAAGGACGACACCCACAACGTCGGAGGTTCGCACAAGGCACGGCACCTGTTCGGTGTCATGCTGCATCAGGCACTTGATCTCGAAGACGCCGATTCGGAGCTGGCCATTGCCTCGTGCGGAAACGCGGCGCTCGCTGCAGCGGTCGTCGCTCGGGCCGAGCAGCGGCCACTCCGGGTCTTCATCCCGACGTGGGCGGACCGCTCCGTGGTCGAGGAGCTGGGTCGCCTCGACGCTCGGATCGAGGTGTGCGAACGAAGGCCGGGTGAGGCTGGTGACCCCACGTATCTTCGCTTCATGGAGGCGGTGAATCGCGGGGCCGTGCCGTTCTCGGTGCAGAGCACGGTCACCCCGACGACGATCGATGGGGGACGCACGCTCGGGTGGGAAGCTGCCGAGCAACTCGGAAATCTCGGAGTGGAAGGACCGATGCGTGTCATGCTTCAGGTTGGGGGAGGGGCGATGGCGGCGGCCGTCGCCTCGGGGATCGAGACCGGCGTGTTCCATGACTGGGTGCGGATCGAACCGAGATACCACCCGGTCCAGACCGAGGCGTGCGCCCCGCTGTACCGCGCATGGGACTCGCTATTGCGAGCCGCGTCCGTCGAGGATTCGCCCAGCGATGAGGAGCGGGCGACCAACCTGAGAGAGGACGCAGGGGCAATCGCCGTGGTCACGAGTCTCGCCAACAACGAGTCAGATCGGTTCATGTATCCATGGGATCCGGTGGGCGAGACGGCGGCGACCGGGATCCTCGACGACATCACCTACGACTGGCTCGGCCTCCTCGAGCCCACGATCCGGTCGGGGGGTTGGCCTGTCGTCGTGGACGAGCGCGCGGTGGTCGAGGCCCATCGGGTCGGGCGCGAGGTACTGGGTCTCGATGTCAGCGCCACCGGTACGGCCGGAATGGCCGGGCTGCTCGACCGAGAGGTGGCGTCGTCGATCACGTCCGCGGAGTCGATCCTGGTGTTGGCCACAGGGGTCGAGCGGTAGCAACCTGACGCCGCGCAGTGCCAGGCAACTCACGAGCGGGGCTACCTTGACCGGCTACGAGGAGTGTGTCCCATGACCGTGAAATCCATACTCATTGCCGCCGCCCTGTCGCTCGTCCTCGCTGCGTGCTCGTCCGATGCTGGGGAGCCGACCGTCGCACCGACGTCGACGACGGGCGTCGAGCAGGAGACCTCAACGACCGCCGTTGAGCCGACGTCGACGACCGTCTCTCCGACCACGACCGAGGCCCCGGCGACCACCACCACGGCAGTCGCTCCCGAGGTCCTCGAGATCGAGATCAGCTACGTGTCCGGGAGCGTCGAAGGGGGAGGGCGGATCGAGGTGCCGCTCGGCGAACCCGTCGTCATCCGGATCGACAGCGACGTGGCCGACGAGGGCCATCTCCACGGGTATGACATCTACGTCGACCTCGAACCCGGCAGCACGGGCGTGATCGAGTTCGTCGCCGATATTCCGGGCATCTTCGAACTCGAACTCGAGGGTGCCGGCGTCCTTCTCGCCGACCTGGAGGTCGCTCCTTGAGGCGAACCCCGATCGTGCTGATGCTGACGGCAGCGCTGATGATCGCAGCGCTGCCCGCCTCGGCGCACGGACTGGGCGGCCGGGCGGACCTGCCGATCCCTCTCGGGATGTTTCTTGCGGGCGCTGCCGTCGTACTCATTCTCTCGTTCGCTGCGCTCGTCGTGCTCTGGCCGGGGCACCGCTGGCAAGAGGAAGTGACACCGCGGCCACTCAGCATTCCGGGGTTCGGTGGCCTGTTGGCCGGGTTGCGGATCGTCGGCGTGGTGGTGCTCGTCTTCATGATCGCAACCGGAGTGTTCGGTGTGAACAACGCGAGTCGGAACCCGGCGCCGGTGCTGCTGTGGGTGGGCTTCTGGCTCTTGGTGCCGTTCATGTCGGCGTTACTCGGTGATCTCTATCGGTTTCTCAATCCGTTCCCGACCCTCGCACGGTGGTTGAGGATCGGAGGAGAGGAACGGCCCGAATTCGTCGTCACCAACGGGCTCTACCCGGCTGCGGGTGTGCTCCTCGCCTTCGTATGGGTCGAGACCGTGTACCCCGAGCCGGCCGCTCCACGCACCGTGGCGATCATGGCGCTCGTCTATCTCGTGGCGATGCTCGTTTCGATCGAACGCCTCGGTTCTGCCACCACACTGAAGTCGGTCGACGGGTTCGCCGTCTACAACCGCTTGTTCTCTCGGATCGCACCGTTCACTCGGACTCCGGATGGTCGGCCGGCGTGGAGAGGCTGGTTGCGTGGTCTGGCGACGCTCGACGAGGTACCCGGGATCTCGCTCTTCCTCGTCGTGATGGTGGGGACGGTGACCTACGACGGGATCTCCGAGACCCCGTGGTTCCGAGATCTGTTCGGTTCGTTCGCCACGTCGCTCTCAGGTGGCACGGTCCTGCTGGTCGTGACCGTAGGGGTCATCGGCATGGCTTATGCGGGGGCCTGTCTGGCAGCCGCCCGGATCGCCGGTGACGGGTGGACCACCCAACGCGTCGCCGACCGGTTCGCGCACACACTCGTGCCGATCGCCCTCGCCTATGCAGTCGCCCACTACTTCACCCTCGTCCTCTTCGAGGGGCAACGGATCATCAGTTCGATGTCCGACCCCTTCGGGACCGGGCTGGATCTGTTCGGCACCGTCGACCGTCCGATCGATTTCACGCTGATCTCTCCGACCGGGGTGTGGTACGTCCAGTTGGGTGTGATCGTCGCCGGCCATGTCGCCGCCGTCATCTTGGCGCACGATCGAGCGCTCTACGACTTCGACGACGCCGTTGCGGTGCGGACGCAGTACGCCATGCTGGCGCTCATGGTGGTGTTGACCGGTGTCGGTTTGGCGATCCTCGCCGCCGGTTGATCAGTCGCCTTTCGGCAGCGCCAAGGTGAAGTAGGTTCGCTCATCGCGACGCTCGTAGCCGAGCGAGCCGCCCATGAGCTCTGCCAGCTTCTGACAGATCGACAGGCCGAGGCCGGCGGAGCCCGACACGGTCGCGGCGGACATCGATCGAGCCGACGAGAACAGCGTCGCGATACGGTCGGGCGCTACCCCGCAGCCGTCGTCGGAGACGGACACGACGATGGCGTCGGGAAGCTCACGCACGTCGATCCGAACGTCAGGTCCACCGTATCGCTCGGCGTTGGTCAGGAGATTTCGGATGATCTGACGGACACGACCCGGATCCCCGGTCGTGACCGTGGATGTTGCGTCGATGCCGATCTCGACGCCCTGGGTGTGTGAGCCGCCGTTGTGGAGAACGGTGGCGACTTCTGCCGCGAGATCGACCGGCTCTCGGGTCACGGCGAGGTCACCCGATTCCGAGCGCGTGGAGGTGAGGAGATCTTCGACGATGTCGGAGACGTCCTGGGCCTGGCGTGCGATCGAAGCCAGGATCTCGGACCGTTCCGAGACACTCATGTCTCTGCCGTTGTCCATGAGGATCTCGGTGAAACCGAGCACACCGGTGAGCGGTGTGCGGATCTCGTGGCTGACTGCGGCCAGGAACTCGTTCTTCTCCTCGACGAGGTGCGCGAGTCGACGCTGTTCGTTCCGTTCTCGAGTGGCGTCCTCGATGGTCACGACCACCCGGCGGTAGTCGGGGCCGAGCGGCCCGACCGGCACCGCCATCGTCCGTCTGGCATCGAAGGGCGCCCCATGCAGCGTTCTACCGGTGTACTCGAATTCGCTGGAAGTCCGCCCGTGCCAGACGGTCTCGAGTTGGTCGATCCAACTTCCAACCGACTCGTCGTTGACGATCACCGGGTCGATGTAGCCCTCGACGTGTTCCTCCGTCAAGCCGATGATCGCGATCGCAGCAGGGTTGACGGCCACATTGCGGATGCTGCCGACCAACTCCCGAAGGAGTGTGTCATTCTCGTCGATGTGCGCTCTGATGTCGCTGACGCCGGCTGCACGCAGGGCCGAGAATCGAGCGACGACCTCGGAGTAGTCCTGTTCGAGCGTGGGAATGGGTGAGGCGGCGAAGAGCGTCTCGAATCGCGCCGTGTCCGAGTGGTGGTACTCGTATGCGATGAGGCTGAGGAACTCACCCCACTGGTCGCGGGTTGGGGCCCGACCGATCGAGAGCCCGAGCATCGTGAGGGCGCGATCGATCGCATCCACGCCTGTGGAAGGAGAGAACGCCGCGGCTCTCGGTGAGTTCATGCTCTCTCTATCGGCCGATATGCGGGCAAGTGAACCAGGAGGTCGGCCGGATGACTAGTCACTGTGTGCGTAGCAGGAACCCTACTCCAGATTGTGCTACGTCGTGGTCGACAATGGGTACATGACATATGCCGGAGCGACGCTGGGAGCGAATCCGAAGCGAATCACGATGGAATGTGGGTTGTGCGGCGCCAGAGCCGCTGCCCTCATTCCATCGGGGTTCGCATGTCTCGATTGCGCCCTGGAGGCCTTCTACGAGGCGGCCGAGGCCGGTGATCACTCCTGGTACCCCGTTCTCCTTCGCTCGCCGAGGAACCGTCTCCGCCGTTTCCCGGTGCCGGTTTCCTGAACGTTCCACGTTCGGCGTTCCACGTTTCACGTCCGACGTAGAACGTGAAACACTCAGTAGGTGTAGAACCCCTGTCCCGTCTTGCGACCCAGCAGGCCGGCCTCGACCATCCGGGTGAGGAGCGGTGGTGAGGCGTACAACGGCTCCTTGTACTCGTCGAAAAGGACGTCGGCGACCAGTTTCATCGTGTCGAGCCCGATGAAGTCGCTCAGTTCGAGCGGGCCCATCGGGTGGTTGGCCCCGAGGCGCATCCCGGTGTCGATGTCATCGGCGGTGGCGATCCCGGCCTCGTACATGCGGATCCCGCCGAGGAGGTAGGGCACCAGCAGCATGTTGACCACGAAGCCGCCACGATCCTTCGCCCGGATGACGGTCTTGCCCAGGGTTTCGGTGGCATAGGCCTGCGCCCGCTCCTCGACCGATTCGTCGGAACGCACGGTCGTGACCAACTCCATGAGTGCCATCACCGGCACCGGGTTGAAGAAGTGCATCCCCACGACGTGGGATGGGCGCTTGGTCACCGCAGCCAGCCGCGTGATGGGGATCGACGAGGTGTTCGACGCGAGGATCGCGTCGTCAGACTCCACGGCGGCGTCCAACGTCCGGAAGATCCCGATCTTGAGTTCCTCGTCCTCGGTGACGGCCTCGATGACGAGATCGCGGTCGGCGAACTCGGCGAGATCGGTGGTGTATCCCACCCGGGACAGCGCAGCGTCTCTGTCGCCGGCTTCCAGCTTGCCGCGCTCCACCGCACGATCGAGCGATCGGACGAGGCGTTCGCGGCTCTTCTCCGCGAACTCGGGCTTCACCTCCATGATCATCACGTCCGTGCCGGCCTTCGCTGCCACCTCGGCGATCCCTGCTCCCATCTGGCCGCCGCCGACGACGCCGAGTTTCGATATCCCGCTCATGGTTCCTTCCATCTCGTTCGAGCCTCATTCTGACAGGGCCGACCGTGGCAGACACCGGGACGTACCATCGTGATCACAACACGGAGGTTTTGTGCCGGACGCTGACGCTTGGAACGCCAGATACGAGATCGGATCGATCCCATGGGACCTCGGCCGGGCTCATCCAGAACTGGAGACCCGGCTGGCCCTCGACCCGGCGCTCGGCACCCGAGCGGTGGGGAGGGTGCTGGTGCCGGGAGCCGGGACCGGTCATGATGCGGCAGCCCTGGCGCAAGCCGGATGGCGTGTGACGGCCGTCGACGTCGCCCCCGCCGTCGAGGCGGCGCTGCTTCGCCGTCTCGACGCCGAGCACGCCTCGGTGCTCATCGCAGACTCTCTCGAGATCGAGGCCGACGAGCCGTTCGACCTGGTCTTCGACCACACGTTCTTCTGCGCCATCGATCCCCCGGATCGACCCAGGTTCGGTGCGATGGCGGACCGCGTGCTCGGGCGTTCTGGAGCACTCATATCGATCGTGTTCCCGTTCGGAAGACCGGCATCGGAGGGCGGCCCTCCGTGGGGATTCGCCACGGAGGATCTCGCCGTCGCTCTGGGTGACCGGTTTGCCCTGGTGGAAGAGGGAGGTCACAGTCGAGTTGCCGGACGTCGCTGGCCGTACGCCTGGACGAGATGGGCGCGGGCGTGACAGAGCTTCGAGCGGATCGAAGTGACCTCCCGTGCGAAGCTCAGATCCTGGCTCGAGGCCAGACATCAACAGTCCTCGAGTGTCTGGTTGGTCACCTACAAGAAGTCTGTGAGACCGGAGCTGTATGTGCCCTGGGAGGAGGTCGTGCAGGAGCTGCTCGGTCTCGGATGGTCCGATCAGTTCGACCAGGCTCGACGCCCAACTGACACGCCCCGTCGGCGGCCCATCGTCTCAGGAAGGGATCGCTCTTCGGACGCTCGCGAACGGCCGACGGCGCGTCCAGAAGCCGGCGGTCGGGGGCGGTCAGGCAGGCCGGTTGCAGCAATATCAGCGGCTCAGTGCCTTCGTTCTCAGTCGCTGGACCAACTTGCGTCTGGGCAGATGTCCCCGCCGCCGGGTGGGATGTCTGAGATCACGACGGTGGTGGTTTCCCCGGCGGATACGTCAACGTCTACCGAGCAACTCCGCTCGATCGGATCAGCGGGGATATGGCTCCCAAACGGAGCCAGTTCACCAGGGTGCGCCCAGAACTGAACGCTGTATGAGCCTGGTTCGAGCCGTTGGGTTTGATCCCACATGTAGTCGCCGGCACCCCAACCATCGTCGCTGCCCCCGACGTATTCCCCCTCGCCCCAATATGGAGGGTGCACAACGTCCTCGCCCGACCATGGGTCGCTATCGACGATCGTCCAGAACGCGCCACCGCCAGCGGGATCGACGCCAGCCAGAAGCCGGTATCCCTCGACGTCCTCCCAACCCTCAACGACGATCTTGATGGTGCCGGTGTCGGGAGACGCAGCATCGTCATCATCGCCACATGCGCTGACGGCAATCAGGCCCACCGCCAAGACCGCCAAGACGGCCATCGTCACGCCCTGTATCCGGTTTGCCGACGTCCTCACGGCACTCACCTTCCGTTCCGCGACGAGCACTTCCAGTCTGTCACCAAGCCTCAGGCCGCCACAGTGCTTTAGGTCCTTCGGGCAGTACCGAGGGCCGCACCTCGCTGTGAACCCGAACCCGACCCGCACTGAGCACGGCGCCTTCCAGACGGCCCAGAACGCATACGGCCCTGCGACGGACCACCCGGCCGCGGGTCAATCGGCGCTTCGGAGCTGTCCCGAAACGATTCGTTGGAACTCCGTGCGAACGAACGATTCGACGGATTCCCACGTTCGACGACGAGCTCGAACGCTCGAGAGGATCATGCGAGCGAAGCGGCTCGACACTCGGCGGAAGCGGATTGCCGAGACCGTCCGGAAGTCAGCCGAGGGTGTTCGGCCGCGTTGAGGTCAGGGGACTCGCTCGCCCGTCTGAACCCTCCACAACGAGTGGTACTGGCCCTCGTGTGACACGAGTTCCTCGTGGGTGCCGGACTCGACCAGCTTTCCCCGTTCGAGCACATAGATGCAGTCGGCATGTCGAATCGTCGAGAGTCGGTGCGCGACCACGATCGTGGTGCGGTCCACCGCCACCTTCTCGAGGGAACGCTGGATCGCCGCCTCCGTCTCGTTGTCGACTGCGGAGGTCGCCTCGTCGAGCACGAGAACGGCCGGGTCGGTGAGGATCGCTCTGGCGATCGAGATGCGCTGTCGCTGTCCACCCGAGAGTTTCTGACCGCGTTCGCCGACCACCGTGTCGTAGCCTTCCGGAAGCGCCCGGATGAACCCGTCGGCTTCTGCGAGCTCGGCCGCTCTCATGACGGCGTCGAGATCGGCGTCAGGCGCGCCGTACGCGATGTTCTCTCTCACGGTCCCGTGGAACAGGAACACGTCTTGGCTGACGAGTCCGATCGCCCTCCGGAGGTCCGCCGATCTCAGGTCCCTGACGTCGTGTCCGTCCAGTTTCACGGCCCCGGTGTCGACGTCGGCGAACCGCAGGAGCAGCTTCAACATGGTGGTCTTCCCCGAACCGGTCGCGCCCACGATCGCAGCCGTCTGACCGGCGGGAATGTCGATGTCGATCCCGTGGAGCACCGGGAATCCCGCATCGTATGAGAAGGCAACCCCATCGAACGTGACACGCCCGATGGGCTCGCCGAGTGGAACGGTTCCATCCGACATTCCTGGCTCCGTGTCGAGGAGATCGAGAATGCGACTCGCGGACGCCATCGAACGCTGATACAGGTCGAGCGTCTCGCCGAGCATGGTGAGCGGCCACAGGAGTCGCTGCGTGAGGAAGATGAGCACCGAGTACGCGCCGACTTCGAGACCGCCTTCGAGCACCTGGAACCCGCCGTACAGAAGGGTCACGAGGAATCCGGCGAGGATGGCGATGCGGATCGCCGGGACGAACGCCGACGAGAGCTTGATCGCTCCCTCGTTCACCGTCCGGTACCGGCCCGACTCCTGTTCGATCCGGGCGGTCTCACGTGCCTCGGCCGTGAACGACTTGATGGTGGCGATTCCGCCGAGATTGTTCGACAAGACCGAGTTGAGCACGCCGGCCTGGTTCCTGACCCCCATATAGCGGGGTGCCAGCGCCCTGGTGAATCGGAGGGATCCCCAGACGATGATCGGGATGGGGATCAGCGACAGCGCAGCGATCGATGGGGACAGGAAGAAGAAGACGGCTCCCACACCGACGACGCTGGTCAGGGTCTGGATGATCTGATTGGCGCCGACGTCGAGGAATCGCTCGAGTTGGTTGACGTCGTCGTTCAGCACCGCCATCAGGGCGCCCGTCGATCGGTTCTCGAAGTAGCCGAGTTCGAGGCCCTGGGTGTGGTCGTAGGTCTCGACGCGGAGATCATGCTGGATCGTCTGGGCCAGGTTGCGCCAGCGGATCTTGAGCGCGTATTCGAAGGCGGACTCCAATGCCCACACGATGAAGGTGAGGATGCCGAGCACGATCAACTGATCCCTGACGGCAGTGACGCCGAGCGCCGCCAGCCAGGATCGCTCGCCTCTCACGACGACGTCGACCGCTCCTCCGATGAGGATCTCCGGAGCGATGTCCATGATCTTGTTGAGGACCGACCACGTGGTCGCCATCCGAAGATCGCGTCGATGCGGCCGCGCATAGGCAAGCAGACGCCGGATGGGAGGGCGTTGGTTCATGAGGCCGTCACGCTACCCGGCGACCGGTGCTTCACGGATTCCGGGCGAGCCACATGCGCGCTCTGCCGGCGAGACGGACGACGCGACCGAGCAGGCCCCGCCGCAGGATCGATTCTCCCCATTCGTAGGCGACGACGGCACTCGACGATCCCATCGTTGGATAAATGGTCGGGATGAATACGAGTTCGGCGAGCCGTCGGTTCTTCGAGATCGGTTCGACCCACTGATTCGCCCACTCGGCCGCCTGAGGACCGACGATCGTGACTCCGTGCAGCTTTCCCGTTCTGCTGTGGACGGCCTCGACAAAACCGTTCGAGGCGCCGGTGATGCTCGCACGGTCGACCCGCGCGATCGGCACGCGGGTGATGCGAATGTCGAGACCTCGCCCCAGCGCCTCGTCCTTGGTCAACCCCACCTGGGCGATCTCGGGGTCGGTGAAGACCGCCCAGCGGGGCACGCCGGTGTCGACCGGTTTCGTTCTCAGGCCGACGATGTTCTGTAGCACCGCGGACCCCTGTGCCGAAGCGACATGGGTGAGACCGGCCCCCGCCGCGTCGCCACAGACGTAGATGTGCTTCTCGCTCGTCCTGAGACGGTCATCGAGGATCGGAACGCCCGACTCGTCGAGATCGACCCCCGCAGCCTGAGGATTCATCGAATGCAACGACGCATCCCGGCCGACGCTGACCAGGACATGTGACGCGGTGATGACGGTGCCGTCTTCGATCGCAAGCCTGATCTCGTCAGTGCCCTCGACTGCGGAGACGACCATCGTGTTTGTGTGGATCGAGACGCCCTCGACCGTCAGTCGTTCGGCGATCAGCTTCGAGGCGTCGGGATGTGCGTCAGGCAGGAGTCCGTGGACGTCGGTGATGATCGTGACGTGGCTCCCGAGTCTGCGGAACGCCTGGGCCAGCTCCGTTCCGATTGTGCCCCCTCCGACGACGGCGAGGTGTTCGGGGAGTTCGGTGAGGCCCCAGATCGTCTCGTTGGTCAGGTGGCGGATGCCGCGAAGGGGCGGAGGTGTGTTCGGCCTGCTCCCGGTTGCGAGCACGATCCGTTTGGCGCGGATCCGCTCTCCGCTGTCGAGGGCGAGCGTCCGGCGATCCTCGAACCTGGCGAACGACTGGTAGACGGTGATCTTCGCCTGCAGGGCCCGTTCCAGTCCCTCTTCTGCAGCGATGTGCGCCGAGGTGTCGTGGATGTGACGCATCAGTGCACCGAAGTCGACTGATACGTCGGAGGAGGTGACGCCGATGTGTCCGGAATTGCCTGCCTCGTGAGCGCGTCGGGCGGCGTCGATGAGCGTCTTGGACGGCACGCATCCGGTCCAGGTGCACTCGCCGCCGAGCCGGTCGGCTTCGACCAATGCGACATCGATTCCGGCCGATGCCGCCCCGTACGCAACCACCAGCCCGGCTGATCCACCACCGACGACAGCGATCTGATGCTCGTGGATGTTCGTGTCCCTCATCGGTCTTCACCAACCCCGCGGAGGCCCTCCCGATTCCACCGCGATCTCGACGGTGCCGGTGCATCGAGACGGTGTGCTGTCGGCCCTCAGCTGTCCAGCTATCGAGCGACGTCGGCCAGATCGAGAGATGAAAGCCGATGGCCGATGGCTGACAGCACTCTTCCCAGACCCAGCGCAAACTTGTCCGGGCCGGGTGCCACTAGCGGGCGGCAGCCCGGGGTCCGGTGCGGAGCAGACAGGCGGCTTTGTGCCCGGGGAAGGCCGAATCGGCGAGGGGCGGCTCCTGGACGTCGCACAGCCCGGGCTTCGCGATGGGACAGCGGGGATGGAAGTGGCATCCGGTCGGCGGATTGAGCGGGCTAGGGATCTCTCCCTGGAGGATCTGGCGGTTCCGCGGCCGGTCGGGGTCGGGGATCGGGATCGCAGACAGCAGCGCCTCGGTGTATGGGTGCACCGGGTTTGCATACAGGGAGTCCCGCTCAGCCAACTCGACGATTCGCCCGAGATACATCACGGCGACCCGATCGGAGATGTGCTCGACCACGCCGAGGTTGTGGGCGACGAAGAGCAGCGTGAGATCCAGCTCCGATTGCAGTTCCTTCAGCAGGTTCAGCACCTGGGCCTGAACAGAGACATCGAGCGCAGACACGGGCTCGTCGGCGACGACCAGATCGGGTTCGAGGATCAGGGCCCTGGCGATTCCGATTCGCTGACGCTGTCCGCCCGAGAACTCGTGGGGGTAACGCCCGGCGTGACCGGCGTTCATCCCTACGAGTTCGAGCATCCGCTCCACCCGCTCGCGGCGCTCGTCCCGGTCGTCCACGCCGTGGAGTCGGAGTCCCTCGGCGATGGCGTCTCCGACCTGCGTGCGAGGATCGAGCGATCCGTACGGGTCCTGGAAGATGATCTGGACCCGCTTGCGGAACGGCTTGAGCTCCGAACCGGACAGGTGCGTGATGTCCCGACCGTCGAAGGTGATGGTTCCGCTCGTCGGTTCGAGCAACCGCACGAGCATCCGGCCCAGAGTGGTCTTCCCGCATCCCGACTCGCCCACCAGGCCCAAGCTCTCGCCCCTGATGACGTCGAGATCGACTCCGGCGACGGCCCGCACTGAGCCGATCTGGCGTTGGAGCAGCCCACCTCGGACCGGGAACTCCTTCACCAGATCGCGGATCTCGACGAGGTTCTCAGCCATTCGGATGCTCCTGGTACAGCCAGCAGCGCACCTTGCGGCCGGGTGCGGTCTCGATCAGATCGGGTTTGTCGGTGTTGCAGATCTCCAGGCCGTTCTCGACACGGGACACGCAGCGGGCTGCGAACCGGCATCCGGCCGGCAGGTCGACCAGTGACGGCACGACGCCCGGAATCGTGTCGAGAACGTCCTTGCGGGCGCCCAGTACCGGGATCGATCCGATCAGGCCGCGGGTGTAGGGATGTTGTGGGTCTCCGAAGATGGAACGGACGTCGGCTTCCTCCACCACCTCACCGGCGTACATGACTGCCACGCGGTGGGCCATCTCTGCGACGACGCCCAGGTCGTGGGTGATGAGGATCACCGCCGTCTTCGACGTCTCCTGCAGGTCGCGCATGAGATCCAGGATCTGTGCCTGGATGGTGACGTCGAGCGCGGTGGTGGGCTCGTCGGCGATGAGGAGCTCGGGCTCGCACGCCAGTGCCATGGCGATCATCACGCGTTGTGCCATCCCGCCGGAGAGCTCGTGGGGATAGGCGCGTGCCCGGCTCTTCGGGTCTGGGATGCCCACCTTGGCGAGCATCTCGACCACCTTCTCCTCTTCGACCTCGTCGGACCATTCACGATGGAGCTCGAAGACTTCCTTGATCTGTGCACCTGCTCGATAGACCGGGTTGAGTGCGGAGGAAGGCTGCTGGAAGATCATCGAGATGTGCTCGCCTCGCAGCTTGCGAAGCTCGGACGTCTTCATCTTGGCGAGGTCGCGCCCTCCGAAGAGGATCTCGCCGGCCACGATCTCTCCGGGATGGCTGATCAGGCCCATGATCGACAGGGACGTGACGGACTTGCCGCAACCGGATTCGCCGACGATCCCGAGCACCTCTCCCCGGTCGACGTGGATATCGACGCCGTCGACGGCCTTGACGACCCCGTCTCTGGTGTCGAAATGGGTCTTGAGCCCGTTCACCTCGAGCAGGCGTTCCCCGGCGACGCGCACGTTGTCGAACTCGATGTTGCCGGTTGATGTGTCCGTCATCGGTTGAGAGTCGGGTCGAGGGCGTCGCGCAACCCGTCACCCATGAGGTTGAAGCCGAGCACGGTGATCATGATGGCCAGTCCGGGGAAGAAGACGAGGTGAGGTGCGGTGAACACCTGGTTGCGCTCCGATGCGAGCATCGAACCCCATTCCGCCAGGGGTGGCTGTGCGCCCAGCCCGAGGAACGACAGGCCGGCCGCTTCGAGGATCGCCGTGGCGACGCCGAGCGTGGCCAGCACGACGAGGGGGGTCATCGCATTCGGCACAACGCGACGAATCAGGATCTGGCTCGGCCTGGCGCCGAGGGCTCGCGACGCCGCCACGAAGTCGCTCTCTTTGATCGCCAGCACCTGGGCGCGCATCACTCGGGCGTAGCCGGGCATGGTGACGATGGCGATCGCGATCAGGGCGTTCTGGAGGCCCCGTCCGATCGACGCAACGATGGCGATGGCGAGCAAGAACGATGGGAACCCGAGGATGACATCCATCGCCCGCATGAGGATGTTGTCGAGCCAACCTCCCGTGAACCCGGCTATCGCTCCGATGGTGGCGCCGACGACGAGCGCCAGGGTGACGGTGAAGAACCCGAGCGTGAGGCTGACCCTCGACCCGTAGATGATGCGGGACAGCTCGTCGCGAACGTTGCCGTCGATCCCGAGGATGTGCTGGGGTGTTTCTTCGGGGCACCCGAGGATGTGGATGCATGGCGGGTCGTAGCGGCCGACGTCTTCCTTTCCGATCAGGATCTCGTTCGGCCCGTACGGGGCGAGGAGGGGAGCGAGGACTGCGACGAGGATCAGGAATGCGATGATGCCGAGGCCGATCATGCCCGATTTGCGCTGCCGGAAGCGGCGGAGCGTGAGTCGCCACTGGGTGAGCGGCTTCTCGTAGAGGGTCTTGGCGTTGGCAGCCTCGCGCTCGAGCTGCTCCATCGCCTCCTTGTGATTGGGAGAGGTCATTCGATTCGGATCCTCGGGTCGAGATAGGCGTATGACAGGTCGACGAGCAGGTTGACGAGCACATACACGGCGGCGATAACGACCGTGAAGCCCTGGACGATGGCGTAGTCACGGCCGGTGATGGCGTCGAAGAGTGCTCGCCCGACACCGGCGAGGTTGAACACCGTCTCGGTGAGGACTGCGCCACCGAGCAGGGCGCCGAGCTGGAGCCCGACGATCGTGACGACGGGCAGCAAGGCGTTGCGCAATGCGTGCTCGCGTACCACGGTTCGTTCCCGCACGCCCTTGGCTCTGGCCGTCCGGATGTAGTCCCGGCTCAGCACCTCCAGCAGCGAGCTGCGGGTGATGCGGGCGATGATCGCCAGCGGGATCGTCGACAGGGCGAGTGTCGGCAGGATGAGATGGGTCGCGGCGTCCCAGAACACCTCCCACTGGCCGGTGATCAGGTTGTTGAAGAGATAATGGTTGGCGACGTATTCGTTGAACTTGGCCCACAGCGATCCGTCGGTGAGCTGCCACTCCCACAGGTCGTAGTACGGCGTGGATCGGACGCCGGCGCTGAGCCGGCCGGTCGGTTGGAGCGCGAGCGGGGTGTCCCTGAGCACGAGCGCGAAGAGGTATTGGAGCATGAGCCCCAGCCAGAACACCGGCATCGATACCCCGACGTTCGCCAGCGCCACGGTTGCGGTGTCGGCAATGGTGTTGTGGCGACGGGCGGCGATGACGCCGAGCGGAATGCCCACGATCACTGCCACGAAGAGGGCTGACACGGCCAGCTCCGTCGTCAGCGGAAGGCGCTCGAGGAGCAGCTGATTGACCGGGCGGGAGAATCTGACCGAATCGCCGAGGTCGAATGTGACGATATTGCGCATGTAGATGCCGAGCTGGACGAAGATCGGTTCGTTGAGCCCGTTCGCCTCGTTGAAACGTTCGCACGCCTCTTCGGTGGCGCGTTCTCCGAGCAGCGACGAGCACGGATCCCCGGGGATGGCCCGAATGAGGAAGAACACCACGACGACGATCCCGATGAGGACCGGGATGGCGAGAAGCACGCGTCGGGTGATGTAGCTGAGCAAGGCCTCTGCAGACTACGAGCAAAAGAGGGATGGCGTCCGGCTGGACGCCACCCCTCTTTCGAATCAGGTGGAGATCATCCCTCGGGGATGAGGCCCCACAGGTAGTCGTAGTACTCGAACACGCCGCTGTTGCCGGTGTGCAACGGCGACCCGGCGTCGAGGCCGGCAGAGAACGAGGCGACGACGTCGTTGGCGTCGAATGCCGAGCCGTTGTGGAACGTCACACCGCTGCGCAGCGAGCACACCCAGTTGGTCAGCTCGTCGTTCGGCACACATTCGGTGGCGAGCTGCGGCTGAATCGAGCCGTCGGGTGCGTAGGAGTAGAGCGCCTCGACGACCTGGGCGCAGGCCCGGAGCGATTCACCGTCGGTCTCGTCTGCGCAGTACAGCGAGATGGGCTCGTTGCCCTGCATGAAGACCAGCGTGTCGGTGCCGTTGTCCCAGAGGTTCAACATGACCTGACCCCAAATCGGTGCATAGGCGCCGTCCACGTCCGCAGCGGCTGCGAAGTTCGCCGCCGAGTGGGCGACGGGGATCATCGGAACGAGTTCCTTGATGGCGTTGTTCGCCTCTTCGTAGAGCGGTGCTGCCTCCTCGGCGCTCGCCAGCTTCGACGCGGCGTCCAGCGGCTCGTAGATCTCCGGATAGGGATCGCCGAACTGGGCGTTGGTCTCTGCGAAGTGGAAGTCCAGGAAGTTGGTCACGTGCGGGTAGTCACCCGTCCATCCGAGCAGGTGGACGCCGTCCTCGTAGCCACCGGCCGACGAGGTCTGGATGAACTCGCCGGACTCGACGACCACGACTTCGGCCGTGATGCCGAGGTTGTCGGCGAGCTGGGCCTGGATGTCGGCTGCGACGTCACCCGGTGTCGGCAGGTAGCCGCGGGTCACGTCCCGGTAATAGATCGACATCTCGAACCCGTCGGGATATCCGGCCTCGGCCAGCAACTCACGGCCCGCTTCGGGGTCGAAGTCGAACCACGACTCACCCTGACAGCCGTTCTCCACCGAGCACGGGGTGAAGTGCGAAGCGGTCTCCGAACCGGCCGGGTAGAAGGTGTCGACGATCCGCTGACGATCGATGCCGAGCGCAACGGCCTTGCGGACGTTGACGTCGTTCCACGGCTCGGACGTGTTGGTGAAGCCGATGTAGAAGATGTTCGGCTCGGGCTTGTCGAGCAGCTGGAGGTTCGGGTCGTTCTCGATCGTCTCGAGGTCCTCGGTTCCGGGGAAGGTGATCCCGTCCACGGTTCCGGACTGGAGCTCGAGCAGACGTCCGGCGCTCTCAGTCGCCCACCGCAGCACGGCGGTCGCATGCGGAGCCACGGTGCCGTAGTAGTCGTCGAAGCGGTCGTAGATGATCGAGTCGCCACGGACCCATTCGTTGAGCGAATACGGGCCGGTGCCGATCGGGTTGTCTAGTGGTGCTCCACCGGTTGCCTCGAGATGTTCGGCCGGCTGGATGCCGAACACGCTGAAGGCGAGTTTCGGCAGGAACGCCGGGTCGGGGGAGCACAGGTCGAATTCGACGGTGAGCTCGTCGACGGCCGTGATCGAGTTGATCTTGCCGCCGTAGTCGCATCCGGCTTCGAGGGTCGTGCCTTCGAAGTCGGCGGAAGGCTCTGCCGGTTCTGTCGTGGCCGGCGCGGCCGTCGTCTCGGTTGCGGCCGGTTCGCCTGCCGTCGTGGTCGTCGGCTCGTCGTCGGCAGTACCGCCACAGGCGGCTGCAACGAGAGCGAAGACCGCGATCAAGGCGATCAGTTTCGCGTGTTTCATATGTCTCCCTGTGTTGTGATCCGGAGCTCGACGCTCCGAAGTCCAAACGCTACCTGACGCGTTCGTAGCGCGCAGGTTACGACGAGTTCATGATCGCTTCAGGTCGGGCGTGTCACCGGAAGTCGGTGAGAGCGTTCAGGACCGCCCAGCCGTAGGCCTCCGCCGCGGTGGGCCCGTCGAAGTGGCGATCGCCCGCTTCGTCGGAAACCGAGACTCGGTATCCGGCGTCGATCCGCTCGAGGCCGGCGAACCGGTCGCCGAGGAGCTCACGCAGCTGAGCCTCGGTCGGGAGCCAGATCACATCCTGGGTCAGGATGTAGTCGAGCGACCACTCGACGGCGCCGTTGAACGTGATCGCCCCGATCCCGTCGGCCAGGATCTGGATGTCGATCGACATGTCGGCGATGACGAACTTTCGATCGTCGAGATCTCGTTCTGGGATGTGGAAGAAGTCGAACAGGGCGGGCTTCCAAACGAGGCCGGCCCGCCGGAGTTCCTTTGCGAGTGGGACGGACAGCACCCCACCAACGGTAACGGTGCCTACGGCGCCGTGAGCTCGAGAGACGGAAGGTCGCAGAAGAGCGCGGCGTCGGAATCGAAGCCGCGGTCATGGCCGAGCGACTCGAACCGGGTGCCGTTGAGGGTTGCCGTCGCCCGCTGATGCCAGTGACCGTGGACCCACAGGCGGGGCTGCAACGACTTCTGCAGCGCTGCCAGCCGTTTGCGGTGATCGGAAGCCCGTTTGCGGATCGACCATGGGATCGAAAGGGCCGGACGCCCGGAGACGGGCATGCCGGGGACGGTGTCGTGAGCGACGACGATGTCGATGTCGGTCGCCGCCATTGCACGTTGCCAGTGTCCGGGTGATGGCGTCTCGTTGGGGAACCACGTCTTGCCGGGAAACCGGGAGAACTGGTCGACAGAGACTGCCCCACCCATGAACAACAGGCGTGTCGAGGCCCACTCCAACGTGACGCCGCGCGGCACCCAACGGATTCCCGGGGCGACCTCGACAGGCTCCCAGGCGGTGTCGTGGGGGAGCGAGTCGTGATCCTCGTGGTTGCCATCGCAGAACCACACGGTGACGTCGTGTTCGAGGCAGGCTGCGCTGATGGCGTCGATGTACTTCTGTCCTTCGGGGTGTCGGGGCCAGAACCCGAAGTCGCCGACATGGGCGATCGTTTCGGCTCCGCGAGCAGCTGCCGATGCGATGGCGGCGGTCCCGAAGCCGATGCCGGCGTGCCAGTCGCCGGCGAACATGATCTTCACGTCAGCGGTAGCGCCAGACGATTCGTCCCTTGGTGGGGTCGTACGTCGACACCTCGACGTCGACCTCGTCGCCCGGCAGGATGCGGATCATTCGGCCACGTCGCATGCGACCGGAGGGGCGTGCCGTCACCTGGAGGCCGCCCTCGAGCTCTACCAGGAACGTCGCTGATCGCAGGACCTTCTGCACGGTGCCGCGCATCCTGATGTATTCGTCTTCGTCTGCCATGTATGCCTTCGATTGCTGAACCGGAGAGTGTACAAGTCCTGTGGTGTCCCGCTCAGCTCACGGCCTGCGTCGAGCGTCGTTGCCTGGGTGTGCCGATGGTGGTGACATCGTCGACCGGGAGGGGCTGACGGAACACACCCTCGGGGATCTCGGCACCCACCCGGACGAGGCTCACGTGCCACGACGGCGACGAGCCGAGCGCCCACCGGAGGAACGACACGAACCTTCTCCCGAGCGCCCCGTCGACGACGCCGGGTTCGAGGTCGAGCAACTCGAGAACGCGAGGTGGGATGGTGGGCAGCGCGCCCCGGTACAGCGCCTGGTAGCCGACGCGTTGGACGGGATCGAGGGGAGGGTTCGAGAGGAATCCACGCGTCTCGGTCATGCCGGGGGACTCGTCCAGCGCCGGGTGGTCGGCGACCCAGTCCGCCAGGTCGGCTGCGGTCTCGGGGAGCGGGTCGGCGTCGAGCAGGCTGCCGACTTCGGTCTGCTCGAGCACGAAGCGGTCCGCTTCCTCGGTCGTCAGCGGGCCGGGCCCGTACGCCTGATAGGCCTGGAGGAACGAATCGGTCAGGACGTTGTGCACCCAGGCGGCGAACTCGGGTTTGCCGGCGCTGTACGCGACGTTTCGGTGGCTCCGTCCGGTCACGGGGCGGTGGGCCTGTCGGACCCTGGCTACCGCCTGTTCGACCTCGGGAAGGGCGCCGAAGGTGGTCGCGGTCACGTACGAGGAAGTCCGGGAGAGCCGACCGAGCGGGTCCGCCTGGTAGCTGGAGTGGTCGGCGACTCCTGCGACGACTTCGGGGTGGGCCGCCTGGACGAGCAGCGCTCGCACCCCGCCGACGAACGCAGCAGCGTCGCCGATGACCCGCCAGCTCACCGAATCCGGGCCGAAGAGCCCGGGGTCACCCTGATAGTCGAGTGTGCGTGCCAGCGGATATTCGGCGTGGCCGAAGGGATCGGTGGCGCGATCGACGACGCGGTCCCGGTATCGATCGATGAGCGAGTTGAGATCCATGGGCCGGGGTTACCCAACCGAGCGTGATCTCAACCCACCGGGCCGTCGAGGAGTTCGGCGACGAGCGCGCAGTCTTCGCCCCGCTCGGCCAGCAGTCCGCAGTTCTCGCCGAATGCCTCGTAGGCCGAGCCGAATGGCGACTCGAAATAGAGGTCGTCGCAGGCATCCGCGTCCCCGACCGAGCACGCGTCCCAGAGCGCGTCGAACGCGGAGTCGTCACCGTAGGTGAAGGGCTCACCGGTTCCGAACAGCTCGCACGGTGTGCTGTCGGCCTCTCGGATGTCGCCGCACGTCCGGGCGAAGGTCTCGTATTCCGATCCGATCGGCGAAGAGCCGAAGAGTTGATCACATGAGAAGGAGTCGCCTTCGGCGCACGAGTCGTAGAGCGAATCGAGGAACCCGTCGTCTCCGTAGACCTGTGCCGTCCCGTTGTGCTTCTCGTCACAACTCGTGGAGAAGGCGTAGAAGGGCACGGTCCCGGCGCAGGTGACCGAGAACAACTCGTACACGTTGAAACTGGAGAAGTAGAGCTCGTCGCAGGCGGCGTAGTCGTCCGACTGGCATCGTTCCCACAGCGCGTCCAGTTCGGCGTTGTCCCCGAAGGTCACTGCGTCGAACGTGCCGTCGAAATCATCGATCCCGCCGAGATCTCCGAGATCTCCCAGGCTTTCCCCCAGACCCTCGCCGAGCTCGTCGAACAGCCCACCGAGGGAGGCGAACGCCGCAGCGAAGATCTTCTCGGTGAGGACGCTCTCGGGATCGACCGACACCTCCACGTCGCAGTTGAGGTCGGTCCAGCTCTCGATCCGTCCCGCTGCATCCTCCAGCTCCGGTGTCGAGAAGTCCTCCGGTGCGAAGTCGTCGAGCGCGCCGTCGAACTCACCCGGCTCGAGGTTCTCCAGCTCGGCCTGGAGCGGTTCGACCGCGGCTGCAACGGTGGCGAAATCGCCTCGGATGTCGGCGGGGGCGGTCTCCCCGAGCTCGGCGATGGTGTCGTAATACGCGATGACCACGTCGGCGAACTCCTGTCCGAGCCGATCCTCGTCGACGGACTCGGGATCGGCGAAGTTCTCGGGGGAGAAGATGTCGGAGATGCCGTTCGAGAGGTCGAAATCGGCGACTTTGAGCACCGTGCAGACGTCGGCATCAGGTGCCGCAGTCGTCGTGGTCGGTGCGGCAGTGGTGGTCGGCGCCACCGTGGTGTCGCTCGTTCCACTGGTGCACGCGCCGACGACCAGCGCAACGACGGCGAGCAGTGTGGTGTGACGCGTGTTCACGTCGATCCCCTTCGGGTTGGATGCCGATTGATCGGTGGATCTCGAATCTATCTGAAGGATCTCCTTGTGCGAGGAGTCCGCCATACTCGGAGTCATGTATCGGCGGTTGACACAACCCGACGTCGTGGCGCCGGTTCTCCTCGTCGCCTTCGACGGATGGATCGACGCAGGCGCAGCCGGCACCGGTGCCCTCTCGTGGATCGTCGGCGATCGGTCGCCCTTCATCCGGTTCGATTCCGACGAGCTGTTCGATTTTCGGGATCAACGGCCCATGCACGAGCTCCGGGAAGGAGTGATCGAGTCCTTCGAATGGCCCGAGGTCACCATGACCGCTGTCTCGGGCGGCGCACGCGATCTGGTCGTACTCACCGGGACCGAGCCCGCGCTGCGATGGCGAGGGTTCGTGCAATCCGTTGCGGCACTTGCAGGCGAACTCGGGGTCACGGAGGTGATCGGTATCGGTGGGATTCCGTGGGCCGTGCCCCACACCCGTCCGGTTCCCGTCCTGACCACCGCGTCCGACCTGTCGCGCATCCGGGATTCGGATGAACGGCCGGAGGGTCTCATACGGGTTCCCGCCGCCATCTCGCGTGCGATCGAGGTGGAGTTGACGGCAACGGGCATCCCAGCCATGGGGTTCTGGGCTCGGGTGCCGCATTACGTCGGCGTCGAGTTCCACGGTGCCGCGCTCGCCCTGGTGGAGCGGATCTCGCGGCATCTCGGAATGGCGATCGATGCGGTCGGCCTCGCAGCCGAGGCCGACGCCCAGCGCATCCACCTCGATGCCATCACCGAGGCTCGGCCCGACATCGCCACGATGGTCGAGCGGCTCGAGGCCGTTGTGGACCAAGAACTCCCGGCATCGGGAGAGGATCTGGCGTCGGAGATCGAGCGGTTTCTGCGCAACCGTCCCTCTGATGGCGGCCTCGGCGACTGATTTCCGGTAGGTTGGCGCCCGATGGACAACGACAGGGAAATCCTCGAGCGCGTGACCTTGCGGTTGCGCCGTGCGATCGAAAACGAGACCGGGACCAGTTTCGATGCGGATGAGGTCCAGTTCGTCGGGCAGTTGCTTCATGCGTTCGGGACCGTCATCTCCGAGGCCGGCGGGGGCGGCCGCGAGGCTTGCGTGATCTGCGGGAGAGCCGACCATCCCGAGATGGCGATCGATCAGTACCCGCGACATCAGTACGAGCCAGGCATCCTCGTGCCGAAAGTCCGCCCGGCCTGACCAACGAGTTGGAGGACGGCGCTGTCGCACCGCCCTCCAACTCAGCGAATGGCTCTTGGCCGTTGGCCGCCAGCCGGTGGCTATCTCACAGATCGATGGGACGGAGGACCCGGTCGATGCCGTGGATGATGCCGTTGTCGACTTCGATGTCGAACAGGCCCTTGACCAGCTTCGGGTTACGGGCGTCGGGATCGTTGTCGACGAACTGGATCGAGCGGAACGCCTTGCCCGGAGCGAAGATGCCGACGGTGTTGCCGTCGAACATCGGAGCTGCGGGAAGCGTCACCACAGTCGAGGAGTCGACTGCGAAGGGCACGGCGACAGGGTCGACGACGTGGTAGGCGAGCACTGCAGCGATCGTCTCGAGCCCGACGTTGGTCACGAGCCAGGTCACGACGTCGTCATCGGACTTCAGGTCTCCTGCACCCAGGTCCTCGGCGAGCTTGGCGAACGCCTTGTCGGTCGGTGCGAACACCGTGAACTGACCCTCGCTCGACAGCAGGGTGGCGGCGGCGAGGATGCCGGCGTCCTCCACGGCCAGCACCGCGGCCTCGAGGACATCGAACTCGCCATCGTCCAATAGCACGGCGTCGACGATGGTGAAGGGGTCTTCGTCTGCGGTCGCCGGGACGGCAACCACGGTCATGGCCAGGGCGGCGGCCAACATGATGGACAGTTTGCGTCGCATGTCTCTCTCCTCACTCGGGTACGACACTCCTTGTTCGGAGTGGTACCCAGAAGTGGATGACTCAAACCAAGGACTTCTCCACGAACGCGCTGATCTCGCTCTTGAGATCGTCGCGACCGAGCGGGCCGGCGGGGTCGTACCACCGTTCGATGGCGTTGAGGATCGACAGGATGAAGATCGTGGCGATTTTGGGGTCGGTCGTCGTGCTGAACGCTCCGCGCTCGATGCCCTCGGTGATGACGGTTCGGAACCGCAACTCGTAGCCGTTACGGGCGTCGCGGATACGCCGACGGGCCGGATCTTCGAGCGACCGGGCCTCGTCGAGGAAGGTCTTTGCCTCATCCGTGTGGTCGAGGACGACGTCGATGTGGCCGCCGATGAGGGCTCGGAGGCGCTGGACGGGGGTGTCGTGGCCGCCGAGCGCTTGCTCCGCCGAGTGCTCGAAGCGCTCGGCGCCGCGTTCGACGACTGCGACCAGCAGGTCCTCCTTCGAGGTCACGTGGCTGTAGAGCGACGAGCCGTGGAGGCCGAGTTCTCTTCCGAGGTCCCGCATCGACGTCCCTTGATAGCCGCGGGCGGCGAAGAGCCTGCCGGCGGCAGCGATGACGTCTTCACGGCTGTTCCGGGCGGTCACCATCAGACATCGAAGTCGATCTCGACGGTGTCCGTGACAGGATGTGACTGGCAGGTGAGCACGAATCCGGCCTCCACCTCGTCGGCGACGAGCGCGTAGTTCTTGTCCATCCGGACCTCCCCGCTGACGACGTGGGCCTTGCAGGTTGCGCACATACCGCCCTTGCACGAAAACGGCAGGCCCCGACGGACCCGCATCGCTGCTTCGAGGAGCGTCTGGTGGGGTTCCATCCCGACGGTCGAACGCCGGCCGTCGAGGGTGAATCCGACGTGCACGGAGCCCTCCTGGGCGTCGGACTCGTCGACCACGGGAACGGGTGGGGTGTCGCCTGCGTAGAACAGTTCGTCCCTGATCGAGCCACTGGGGACGCCGCGACGTCCGAGGGTGGTTCGGGCCGTCTCGATCAGACCGTGGGGGCCGCACAGGAACCATTCGTCCACGTCGTCGGGGTCGACGAGCGCGGACAGGATCGCGTCCAGCTTGTCGGCGTCGATCCGGCCGGTGAACAGGTCGACGGGCTGCGGTTCGCGGCTGAGCACGTGCATGAGGTGGAAGCGGTCGCTGAACCGATCCTTCAGCGCTTCGAGCTCTTCGAGGAACATCACGGACATCGACGTCCGGTTCCCGTAGATCAGCGTGAATCGGCAGGTCGGGTCGCTGCCGAGCGCGGTGGCGATCATCGAGAGCACGGGAGTGATGCCCGAACCGGCGACGATCGCCACCAGATGCTTGTCTGTCAGCTCCGACGGGAGGGTGAACTCGCCGACCGGTGGCATCACCTCGAGCACATCGCCCGGCGCGAGTCGCGTCGTGGCAAACGTCGAGAAGATCCCTGTCGGTACACGTTTGATCCCGACCCTCACCCTGCCCTGACCAGGTGGGCACGAGATCGAGTAGCTGCGCCGGACGTCCTGTCCGTCGATCTGGGAGCGCACGGTGACATGCTGTCCGGGCACGAACGTGAACACGTCCTCGAGTTCGGGAGGGACGTCGAACGTCACCGCAACGGAGTCGTCGGTGAGCGGCTCGATCTCGATGACCTCGAGGCGATGGAAGACGGGGGGAGTGGCGATCGTCGTCATCGAGTCAGAGCGTCTTGAAGTGGTGGAAGGGCTCGCCGCAATCGGAGCAGACCATGAGCGCTTTACACGCCGTGGATCCGAACGGGGAGATGACGTCGGTGTTGGTCGACGAGCACTGCGGGCAGCGGGCCGGCTGCTCCGATCCGGTCCTGGCGGGGGGAGCGATGCCGTGTTCCTCCAGTTTGCGGCGGGCATCGTCGGTCATCCAGTCGGTGGTCCACGCCGGCGACAGCGCGGTCTTCACCTCCGCATCGGTGAATCCGGCCTTGCCGAGGTCGTCGAGGATCGTGGACTGGATGGCTTCCATCGCGGGGCATCCCGAGTAGGTCGGGGTGATCGTCACGGTGACGTGGCCGGTTTCGTCGACCTCCACCGAGCGGAGGATTCCCATCTCGGCGATGTCCAGCACGGGGATTTCGGGATCGGGAACCGCTGCGGCGACGTCCCAGGCGGTGCTCACCACGATGCCCCCGGAAACGACCGATACATGTGCTGCATCTCTGCGAGCAGCGGTCCCATCTCCTCGGAGTGGCGGCCTTCTCGCCCGCCGGTCCTGACCGAGGTGTCGTCCGGCACGTGGAGTGTCGCCTCGATGATGGCGTCGGTGATCGTCGCCAGCCATTCATCGCGGAGGGAGGATGGAAGCACTCCGTAGTCGGCGTCGGCGGCAGCCCTGTCGACATCGTCGTCGATGAACATCTCTCCGGTGAACCGCCACACGGCATCGAGACCGGCCTGCATCCGTCGGTGAGATTCCTCGGTGCCGTCGCCGAGCCGCAGCACCCACAGACGGGAGTGGCGGAGGTGGTAGGCCGATTCCTTCCGTGCCTTGCCGGCGATGCCTGCGATCGTGTCGTCGCTCGACTCGACGAGCCGGTTCCAGAGCAGGTCGTGGTAGGCGTCGAACAGGAACTGTCGGGCCATCGTCTGCCCGAAGTCGCCGTTCGGAGCTTCGGTGAGAAGCAGGTTGGTGAATTCGCGCTCGCTTCGTCCGAACGCCAGGTCGTCCTCGCTCCGGCCCTCGCCTTCGATCTCGCCGGCGTATTGGAGCAGCCGCCGCCCGGTTCCGAGGATGTCGAGGGCGATGTTCGCCAGGGCGATGTCCTCCTCGAGCTCCGGCGCCCGCGACACCAGATCCCCCAACCGCTGCGCCAGGATCAAACAGTCATCGCCATGGCGCAGCACGTACGAGAACAGGGACTGGTTGGTCTTGACCGCCATCAGATTGCTCTCCTCGTTCCACGTTCCACGTCACACGTAACGGGCCGAGACGTGAAACGTGAGACGTGAGACGTGAGACGGCGAGGGAGCTTGCGACCGAGTCTCACATGTGCCCCACTTCGTCGGGGATGGTGTAGAAGGTGGGGTGGCGGTAGGGCTTGTCGGCGGCCGGGTCGAAGAACTCCTCTGCGGCGTCGGGGTCTGATGCGGAGATCGATGCGCTCGGCACGACCCAGATCGAGACGCCCTCGGATCTCCTGGTGTAGACGTCTCGGGCGTTCTGCAATGCAGTCTCGGCATCGGGTGCGTGGATGCTGCCGGCGTGGGTGTGGGACAGGCCGCGTCGCTGGCGGATGAAGACCTCCCACAGCGGCCAGCCGGTCCGGCCGGTGCCGGTCGGTTCCGAGCCCTCTTCAGGCGCGCCGTGTCCCTCGTAGACCATCAGGCAACCCTTCGCGGCCTGCCGGCGTGCTTGGCGGCGAAGGCCTCGGCGGCTTCTCTGACCCAGGCTCCGTCGTCCCAGTACTTGCGTTTGTGCTCGAGCCGTTCCCGGTTCATCGGGCCGTCTCCCTTGACGACCTTCCAGAACTCGTCCCAGTCGATCGGGCCGAAGTCGTAGTGGCCGCGCTCCTCGTTCCATTTGAGGTCGGGGTCTGGAATGGTGAGTCCGAGGAAATCCGCCTGTGGGACGGTCATGTCGACGAACTGCTGTCGCAATGCGTCGTTCGACATGCGTTTGATCTTCCATGCCGTCGATTGCTCCGAGTGCGTCGAGTCGGCGTCGTGCGGCCCGAACATCATCAATGCGGGCCACCACCAGCGATCGAGGGCGTCCTGGGCCATGGCCTTCTGTTCGTTGGTGCCGTTGGCGAGGGTGAGCAGGATCTCGTAGCCCTGCCGCTGATGGAACGATTCCTCCTTGCAGATCCTGACCATGGCGCGTGCGTAGGGTCCGTACGAGCATCGGGTGAGCATGACCTGGTTCGTGATGGCGGCGCCGTCAACGAGCCAGCCGATCGCACCGATGTCGGCCCAGCTGAGCGTCGGGTAGTTGAAGATCGACGAGTACTTGTGTTTCCCGGCGTGGAGCAGGTCGACGAGCTCGTCCCGGCTCACGCCGAGGGTCTCTGCGGCCGAGTACAGGTAGAGCCCGTGGCCGGCTTCGTCCTGCACCTTTGCAATGAGGATCGCCTTGCGGTGGAGGCTCGGTGCCCGATTGATCCAGTTGCCCTCGGGTTGCATCCCGATCACTTCCGAGTGGGCGTGCTGGGCGATCTGGCGGATGAGGGTCTTGCGGTAGCCGTCGGGCATCCAGTCCTTCGGCTCGATCTTGCCGTCCTCGTCGAGGATCGCCTGAAATCGTTCCTGTCCGGTCGTTTTCGTGGTCATGGGGCGCAGGCTAACGAACGATCGTTCGCTGGGCAATCGTCGGCGTGGTTTCGAAGGTGGGGCAACGAAGTGGTGACTCGGACCTCCGGCGGCGGGTGGCCGCTGCTGGGCTCATCGCAGTGATGGATGTCGGCCAAAAAGTCCCGGGTTCGCCTGACATTCGAACGTGAAGCTGAATACGGTCGAAGCTTCGCGAGGAGAGAGAGTGGGAATGAGACGGTTCATGCTGCTCGCAGCGCTGTCAGCGTTGCTGGTGTCGGTCATGCCGGGAGCGGCGAGCGCGGGGAAGGCGAAGGCGCCCGACGCTCCCGACTACTACGTGGACGAGGCCACGCTGCCGTTCGAGCCACTGCCGGGTTTCGAGTCGGCTGAGCAATTGTGGGGGATCCACAACAACGCCGGCTATCAGATCGAGGTTCCGGCCAACTGGAATGGCGACCTGATCATGTGGGCCCATGGGTACCGGGGTGAGGGTGCCCGGCTGTTCTTCAACCGGGAGGAATTCCCGGCCGGTTCGGGCCTCTATCAGCCTGCCGAGTTCCCGCCCGACGTCCGGGCGTGGATGCTCGCCAACGGCTACGCCTGGGCCCAGTCGACCTATTCCAAGAACGGCTACAACGTCGCCCAGGGCGTGAAAGACACCCATGCCCTCTCCAAGTTCTTCAACGGGCTGGTCGGCAACCCCGAAGATGTGTTCATCATCGGGTACTCGATGGGAGGCCACATCACGGCGGTGTCGGCCGAGCAGTATGCCAACAGCTACGCAGCGGCGATGCCGATGTGCGGAGTCGTGGGCGACTACGAGCTGTTCGACTACTTCCTCGACTTCAACGTGGCCGCGCAACAGATCGCCCTGGGCACCTCGAGCTTCCCCGTTGCCGACGACTACCTGACCACGACCGTGCCGCAGGTGAAGGCGGCTCTCGGGCCGATCTTCCCGTTCGTGCTCAATGCCGACGGAGCGGCGTTTGCCCAGCTGGTCGAGCTCCGCTCGGGTGGTGACCGACCGTACTTCGATGACGCCTTCCGATTCTGGAACTCGACGGCCACGAATCCCAACGGGAACTTCCTCTTCGACCTGGGGACCGGCAACGGAGCGCTGCCGGGACGGCCAGGCGTCGCTGCAGACAACGTCGGGGTCGAGTACCAGACCGACCTCGACCCGGCGCTGTCGGCCGCGGAGATCGCTTTGAACGAGGGCATCGCTCGCGTTCAGGCGGACCGATCGGCGAGGAGCAGCAACGGCCTGTCGAACGTGCCGAAGGTGTCGGGCGACATTCGGATCCCGACTCTGACGCTGCACAACACCGGCGACCTCTTCGTGCCCTTCCACAACGAGATCGTCTACGGAAACGAGGCAGCCGAGTCTGGGACGAGCGACTTGCTCGTCCAACGGGCGATACTCGGTGCGATCCACTGCGACATCGACGGATCCGAGATCGTGGCCGGGCTGTCGGCGTTGATCGATTGGACCGACGGTGGGCCGAAGCCTGAAGGTGACGCCGTGCTCGATCCGGCCGTGGTTGCCGACCCGACCTTCGGCTGCGAGTTCACGCTCGTTCCCAAGTTCGCCGGGCTCACGGCAGCCGGAACACCGTCGTTGGCGTTCTGTCCGTGAATGCGGAGGGGACCCGTCCCAGGGGCGGGTCCCCTCGCTCGATCAGGAGGTGATGAGGCCGATGCGCGGCCCATCACGCGAGGCGGCTGCGGTGGGCGGGCACCATGATGACGGCCTCGAGGCCGCCGGACTCGGAGGCCTCCAACGAGGCGGTTCCGCCCGAGGCCTCGGCGAGCCGCCGGACGATGGCCAGTCCGAGCCCGGTGCCCGACGTCGACGTGTCGCTGCGCCAGAACCGGTCGAAGGCGTGGTCGATCTGCTCGGGGGTCATACCTGGGCCTGAGTCGGTGACTCGCGTGCGGTGACCCGAGAGATCGGGTTCGACGCTCACCACGATCTCCGAGCCTGGCGGTGAGACCGAGAGGGCGTTGTCGATCAGGTTGTCGAGGATCTGATCGAGAGCGCCCGGGAGCGCGAGGCCCATCACTGGTCCGTCGTCGGCGCCTTCCTTTCGGATCGACACCTCGTTGGCTGCTGCGACCGCCCCCCACAGTTCACAACGCTCCGCAACCAGTTGCGCCAGGTCGACGGGCTCGGGATCGATCGGGGCGTCCTCTGCTCGAGCCAGCGTGAGCAACTGCTCGACGAGCCGTCCGAGCCGCTCGACCTCGGCGAGGGCGCCCTCCACCTCGGGCAGCACGTCGGGGTGGACGGTGGCCTCGAGGTTCTCGAGTCGAAGGCGAAGGCCGGTGAGCGGCGTGCGGAGCTGATGGCTGGCGTCACTGACGAACGAGCGCTGCCGGTCGATCAGGTCTCTCAGTCTCCCAGCCATCTCGTTGAAGCGATGGACGAGTTCACCCAACTCGGGTGGAGCGTCGCCGATTTCGATGTCGACGTCCAGATCTCCCGATCCGGCCCTGACCGCAGCATCGCGTACGGCGACGATCGGTCGAGTGATCGATCGGGCGATCACCCATCCCACTAGCGCCATCGCTGCGAGCACGACGACCGCGACCCCGGCAAGGGTCCACCAGAACCGGTGGATCGTTGCTTCCACATCGGCAGGATCGGCGGTGATCCGAACTGCGCCGTAGATCTCACCTCCGGATGCCACCGGGACCGCAACGAAGAGCAGATCCCGGTCCAGGTCCTCCGAACGTCGGGTGCCGCTTGCGATCTCGCCGGACAGCGCTCGGGTGATCTCTTCTCGGTTCGAGAAGTCGTCGTTGACGTTCCGCACCGAGTCCACGATCGAGCGACCTTCGAGATCGACGACAACGACGCGCGTTCCGGTCTCCTCGGCGTAGTCGTCGGCCGGTGTGGGGCTGTACGGGGCGTTGCGATCCAAGGCATCTTCGTAGATCGTCGCCAGGATCAGGGCGTCGCGCTCCAACCCGGTGACCAGCTCGCGACGCTGTCGGTCGGCCACGAGCCCGGCGAACGGGACCTCGAGCACGATGAGTACGAACATCGTGACGGTGAGGTACGAGAAGATCAGGCGACGGGTCATCTGTCGTCTGCCAGGCGGTACCCCACGCCTCTCACCGTCTCGATGAGATCCGGATCCCCGAGCTTGCGGCGCAACGAGGCCACGTGGACATCGAGCGTCTTGGAGGATCCCCACCAGTTCTCGTCCCAGACGGCCCGCAGGATCGCGTCTCGGGTCCGAACCGCGCCGGCATCGTCGGCGAGGAACGACAGCAGGTCGTACTCCTTCGGGGTGAGCTGGACATGGCGCTCGTCGACCTCGACCTGGCGGGTGCGGCGGTCGATCATGATCCGACCTGCGTGCGGAGCGGCCGGAGGTTCTTCATGGCCGGTCCGTCTGAGGACGGCGCGGATTCTGGCGACCAGCTCGCGGAAGCCGAACGGCTTTACGACGTAGTCGTCCGCGCCCATCTCGAGCAACGCGACCCGGTCGACTTCTTCGGATCTGGCGGTCACGACGATGATCGGGATCGAGGACCGATCACGCAGCCGCCGGCACACGACCTGGCCGTCCAGATCGGGCAGCCCGAGATCCAGCAGCACCAGATCGCCGAGCTCGGCATTGAGCGCGTCGGCCCCCGTCTCCACCCAACGGACCGTGAATCCCTGACGTTCGAGGCCCGACACGAGGGGCGTTGCAATCGCCGGATCGTCCTCAACCAGGAGCAGTCGCATCACACAGAGGATGGCATCGGATCTCGCGTGCCGTGCGGGTCTTTACCGAACCTTTGCCTGGCGATGCCTCGGGCCTTGCACGGCTCGTCGTACGTTGACCACACGAACCCGAACTCTGGAGGAACAGTGAAGATCAACAGAACGGCTCTCGCTGCGGCGGCCTCGGTCGTTGCCGTCGTCGTGGCCGGTACCGCGGCCTTGGCGGCGAACTTCGGCATCTTGTCGGGAAGCGGGGACGAGGCGGATGTGATGCCTTCGATCGTATCCACGGTCGCCGACGATGCGTTCGTCGACGTTCCTGTACAGGAAGTGACCGCCACCACGGAAGCGAGTCAAACACTGGCGTATCAGGTCGAGGGCGTCGGTGTCGTGACGCTCACGCGGACCGCCGACATGCTCGCTGTCGCCTCCATCGACGTCGACCAACAGTGGACTGCCACACAGGTGCCATCGACCGACGGCGTCTCGATCCGATTCACGTCGAGCAGTCAGGTGATTGCGTTCTCGGCGTCGGTGATCGGCGATCAGGTTGTGGTCGACGTCATCGACGAGACCCCGGCGCCTGCGGCCGGCAGCTATGACGATGACGACCACGGAAGCGAGTCGCAGGGCTACGACGACGAGGGCAGCTATGACGACGACGAGGGCAGCTATGACGACGACTGATCCCTCGACGGCCGAACGCCTGATCGCGCTGGAGCGGAGGCGCGCCGGCCGGAAGAGTGGGAAACGTCGCCGACCTGCCGAGTCCTCTCGTGTCCTCGCCGCCGGCGCCGGTACCGCTGCGGTGTTGACGATGGTGACCGCCATGGCCCAGGCCGACCGGGTGGTCGAGGTCGTCGAGGCGCCGGTCTTTCAGACCCAGCCCCTCGCTGCGTTCCAGGCATCCGACGCGGCAGCCGCGTCTCGCCCTACCGCCGTACAGCCGCTTCGGGCACAGCAGCCGGCCATCCAGACGATCACCGTCGCTCGGCCCGTTCGGGCCCAGGCATCGAATGCAAGAACCAGTGCGAGTCGCTGAGTCCCGCTTTCGGGTCATGGGCTGTGAAGCGCAGGTGCTGGTCGTGGGTGCCGGACGCAGCGAGACGAGCCGGGTCAGGCGGCTCCTCGAGCGTCTCGAACTCCGCTGGAGCCGCTTCCTCGCAGACAGCGACGTCACGCGGATGAACCAGGCTGCCGGCTCGGCGGTGTCGGTGCATGCCGACACGATCAGACTGCTCGAGGCAGCTCGCAGCGGCTCGGAGATGACCGGCGGTCGATTCGATCCCACGGTTCTCGAGAACGTCGAGTCGCTCGGATACGTCACCAGCCTCGATGCGGGAATGCCGACAAGGTGGTTCGCCAGGCCCAAGCCCGCCAGGGGCGTTCGTGCAATCCATGTCGACAAGCGGCGGACGAGCGCCCGCCTGGACGCCGGGGTCGGGTTCGACCCGGGCGGCATCGGCAAGGGTCTCGCCGCCGACATCGCCGTCGAAGCCGTGCTCAGCCGAGGTGCCGACGGAGCCCTGGTCTCCATCGGGGGCGACATCGCCGTCGCCGGCGTGTCGCCTCAGGGCGGCGAATGGACCATCTCGATCCAAGATCCGTCGGACCTCCGGCGTGACATCGCTGTGCTGCATCTCCCAGCGGGTGGCGTCGCCACCAGCTCCGCACTGCACGGTCGATGGCTCACGCCGGAGGGCCCGGCGCCGCATGTGATCGATCCGAGGACCGGGGCACCCGTCGGCTCCGACATCGCATCGGTGACCGTCGTGGCGCAGGACGCGGCGACCGCCGAGGTGGCTGCTACCGCTGCGCTCGTGTCCGGGCCCGTGGATGGGCTCCAGCTCCTCGAGCGCCTCGGTCTTCACGGGCTGATGGTCGACCGGGCGGGTGGGATCAGTCACACGCCACGACTGGCGGTGCCGGCATGAAAATCTGGTGGTATGTGGCCAGGGCTTCGGGGATCGTTGCCTGGGTGATGCTGGCGATCGCCGTCATCTGGGGAATCCTCGTCGCGACCCGGATCCTCGGGCGCAAGCCGCGCCCCGCCTGGGTCCTCGACCTGCATCGTTGGCTCGGCGGTCTGTCGGTCACCTTCACCGGGGTGCACCTGCTTGGACTGGTCCTCGACGACTACGTCGAGTTCGGGGTGCGTGAGTTGTTCGTGCCGTTCGCCTCGGAGTGGCGTCCCGCCGCCGTTGCCTGGGGTGTGGTCGCCCTCTATGCGTTGATCGCCGTCCAGGCGACCTCGCTGGCGATGAAGCGGCTGCCCCGCCGGCTCTGGAAGTGGGTTCACATGTCGAGCTTCGGACTGTTCTTCGTCGCCACGCTCCATGCCGGCATGGCCGGCACCGACGTCACCAACCCGGTGTACCGGGTGGTGGTGGGCGTCATGGTCATCGGCGTCGTGTTCTTCTCGATCTATCGGGCGTTGCACAAGCTGCCGGACGGCGATACCCCGGCCCGCCGGCGGGTCGAGAGCTCAACCGAGAAACTCGACCCGGTTCCCGAACGGGTCTGAGATGTGTAACCGGCGCATTCCGTAAATCGGTGTGTCCGGTCGGATCTCGTAGCCGGCGATCCGGAGGCGATCCTCGAGATCGTCGATGTCCTCGACGACGAGACCCGGGTGTGCCTTGCGGGCCGGGGCGAACGGTTCCTCGATCCCGAGGTGGATCTCGGCCTCGCCGTGTCGGATCCAGAATCCTCCACGCGAGATCAACGGCTCGGGCTTGGGGATCTCGGCGAATCCGACGACGTCGATCCAGAACGCCCGTGCCGCGTCCTCGCCACCGGGCGGAATGGCGACCTGGGCGTGATGCAGTTGCATCGGTCAGCCCTCGAGACCTACGAGTCGGCCGATCACGGAATGCGCTGACTCGAAACCCGCACGAGCCGGTAGTAGGGCGACGTCATCGCCCGGTGTCGGTGTCCAATTCGGCACCGGTTGGACGGTAGCGCCGGTGCTGCCGCCCATTCAACGAGACGCTGGAAGCACTCGACAACGAGCCCGGCCCGACCCAGAACTGGGTCGGGCCGGGCCGACGGGGACCTTCCGGTCCGCTCCCCGGGTTGCGAGCATCGATGTGGCGTCCTCCGAGGTCGCACGTGACGCACTCGCTCCGTCACCCGCCGAGGTGGACCCATTCGTTGAGGTAGGCGTTCCAGTAGCCGGTGGGTGCGGTGGTCTCGATGGCGCCGAGTTGGACCCATTCGTTGAGGTAGGCGTTCCAGTAGCCGGTGGGTGCGGTGGTCTCGGCGGCGCCGAGGTTGGACCCATTCGTTGAGGTAGGCGTTCCAGTAGCCGGTGGGTGCGGTGGTTTCGGCGGCGCCGAGTTCGACCCATTCGTTGAGGTAGGCGTTCCAGTAGCCCTCAGGAGCGACGACGGAGGCGACCGCTGGAACAGCCGATGCGCCAACGGGCGGAACATCCGAAGACGTCATGCCGGAGTCGCCCTGCGTTGCGATCAGCCCACCGGCGACGGCGGCGACGATCGCTGCCAGGATCGCAATGCGAACGCTCCGCCGACCCGTGACGGTCGGGCTATCGGCGGTGATGCCCGTGTTGCGGAGTTCGAGTTGAGCAGTCATTTTCCCTGTCCTTCCTCGCCGGTTCCCCGTTGGATCCGGCTGACAGGTGCCACTCTCCGTATCGCCCCTCGCACATCGATCGCAGATCGCTCGCACGCCCGCTCACACGTGCGAGCTCGCTCTGGATCTCCGTCGAGGCAGTGTCGCGCAGTCGTCGTGAGGTAGAGGCGAACCGGCTCAGTGGTCGATTCGAGAGTCGGCCATGGTCGTCGTTGCCACGTCTACCGCCTGGTCGAGGCTCCAACCGCTCGCCTTCGGTGACTGCGGTTTCGAACTCCCGGGCGGTCAGGTTTGTGCGGATGCGATCAAGTGACGGCTCGTATCTGCGTGCGTCCCACTCGTGCATGTCATAGCCGGTCTCGCGGAAGGGCCCGTCGACCAGCGCAGTCCGAAAAGAGCGCGCCGCGCCGTGGAGACGGGCGCCGAGCAGGAAGCGATCCATGCCCGCTGCGACGGTCATGAGTGCTTCGACCACGTGGAGTTGACCGTGGAAGTTCTGGTGAGGCCGGTAGGCGTCGGCTGCAAGTCGGAAGTACTCCACGGCTCCGGCAGGATCGCCCGAGTCGAACTTGATCCATGCGAGGTACCCCGCAGTCATGCCCTTGTGCTGGTCCGGTGTGTCCATCGCCAGTTCGAGCGCCTGTAGGGCGTGCCGCTCGGCCGTCTCCCAGTCGAAGTGCTCACGGGCCAGCGAAGCGCGGAGCAGGTCTGAAAAGATCGAGCGGTCACTGTCACGCAGTTCGAGTGTCGCGAGCGCGCGAGCGACGTCATCGTCGAAATCCACATCGGCTTCCGTCATCAGTGCCATGAAATTGCGCAACACGACGACCTGTGCCCACGACACCTCGTCGCCGAGCTCGAGGAAGATGTCGGCCGCCTCGCCGGCGAGCGCGAACGAGCGGGTGCGGTCGACCCAGATGAGGTAGCCGGCATGCTTGAACGTTGCCGACGCGTACCCCCACCTCGAGCCGCTCTCTCGATACAGCTCGCAGATCCGCTCCACGGAGAGCCCTCGTTCGGTGAGCTCCTCGAAGAGCAGGTCCAGTCGCCCCAGCCAGAGTCCGGTGCGGGCCTCGCCGTGTTCGTCGCCGAGCCGGCGATACATCGCCACAGCCTGCCATGCGCGCTCGATTGCGTGATCGCGCCGTGCCACGCCTGCTGAGCGCAGCCCGGCAGCGGCTGCCTCGAGTGCTCTCGCACGCCGAGGGGAGTCCTCGTCGACGGTGGTCGCCAATGCGTGTTCGGTCCACTGCTCGGCGTCGGCGTCGAGGTAGTGGAACTCCCAGAACCACCCGAGCGCCCCGCACAATTGCAACAGACGATCGGTGTCGTTGTTCTGGAGCCAGGCCAGCGCAGCACGCAGGTTGGCGAGGTCGAGCAGCAGCCGCTCAGCCACGAGACGGCGATCCTTCGTCTCTGACTGCTCCCATGCGGCCTCCGCCCGATCGAGGAACAGCTCGGCGTGGCGAGCCGGGAGCAGCATCGCATCGTCGGTGGTCGCCAGCTCGGCTCCGGCGAACTCGCGCACACTCTCGAGCAACCGGTAGCGCCGTCTCCCTCCTGGGCCCGCCTCCGCCACCACGAGCGACTTGCGCACCAGCTCGCCGAACACTCCGTCGACGGGCGCGTCGGCGAACAGTTCCTCCACTGCCGCCACGTCGAAGGTTCCGGCGAACACCGCCAGGCCGTTCAGCACGCGCTGCTCGTCCTGGGTCAGCAACCGGTAGCTCCACTCGATCGCCGCCCGTAGCGACTGATGCCGCGCATCCGCACTGCGCGGCCCTCCCGCCAGCAACGCCAGCTGCCGGTCCAGCCGCTCCAGGATCTCCGGCAGCCCGAACACCCGCACCTGGGCCGCCGCCAACTCGATCGCCAGCGCCATCCCCTCCAGCCGGTGACACACCGATGCCACCTGATCGATGTTGTCGGCTGTCAACTCGAACGTCGTCGAAGCCGCCGATGCCCGATCCGCAAACAGCCGCACGGCGTCCGAGCCGAGCAAGTCCACGGCGCCATCGGGGCCTTCGAAGCCGAAGAGGGTCAGCGAGGGCGCTTCCCAAACCTGTTCGCCTGCTACCCGCAGCCCCTCTCGGCTCGTCGCAAGCACTCGCACACCGGGACCGGCGTTCAGAACGAGGCCGGCGATCCTGGCCGCCTCGTCGATCACCTGCTCGCAGTTGTCCAGGACGATCAGGGGTTCCCTCGACGCGGTGTACGAGGTGACCAGGGCTTCGATGTCGAGACCGCTGTGGGGAACCGCGTCGTAGTTCGACTCCAACAGTCCGAGCGCCACACCGACCGCCGGCACCACGTCGTCAGGTCGCTCGATCTGAGATAGATCGACGAACCGGGCTTCGCCTCCATCTGCGATCAGCACGCGCGCGGCCTCGACCGCCAGCCGCGTCTTGCCCACGCCACCGGGGCCCACCAGCGTCACCAGTCGCGATCGATCGAACAGTCGAGTGATCGCCTCCAGTTCGTCGAGACGTCCGATGAAGGCCGTCCAGAACTCCGGGAGGTTGTGCATTCGTGCAGCAGGTGGTTTAGCGGACGCGATCGAGCTGTCCTGCACCAGGATCTTCTCCTCCAGGTCGCGCAGCTCCGGCCCTGGCTCGATTCCCACCAGTTCGCCGAGATGCTCCCGGGCGTCCTGGTACGCGCGTAACGCCTCCGACTGGCGTCCCGACCGATATAGGGCCACCATCAACATGCCCCATGCCCGTTCGCGCAACGGATCGGCCAGGGTCAGCGCTCGGAGTTCTCCGATCACTCGATCGTGATGGCCCAGTTCCAGTTCCGCCTGCAGCCGAGCCTCGATCGCTGCTCGGTGCAACTCCTCTAGTTCGCCGACCTCGGGGAGCAGTACCGCCGGTACGTCGATCCCGTCCAACACTTGGCCCCGCCACAAGCCGAGTGCTTCGGCGAAGAGGCGGGAGGCCTGCGCCTGATCCCCCGCGTCGGCCGCCCGTCTCCCGTCCGCAACCAGCCGACGAAACGCAGTCACGTCCACTTCAACCAGGTCGTGTTGCAGCGTATAGCTGTCGCCGGTCGCCTCGATCAGGTCCGCGTTCCCCAGCGCCTGTCGCACTTGGGACACCAGCGAGTGCAACGCATGCACGGGATCTCTTGGCGGCGCATCGGCCCACACTGCCTCGACCAACCGGTCGCGCGACGCCACCATGTCGGGACTCGCCGCCAACCCGGCGAGCAATGCGACCCGCCGTCTGCCCCGCACCGAGACCTTCACGCCGTCATCGGTCACCTCGAGCGGACCAAGGATGCGAATCTCCAGCACGAACCTCTTCCCACCTCTGCCGGTGGTCGACGTTATCACGCCGCATCTCTTCCACACTCGCGACATGGCGACCGGCGCTGTCCTCGTGGCTCAGGTCGGCGCCGGTACCGATCGCGAGCGTATCGCACCGCGGCTCGGCACCTGGGCTGCAACGGTACGTCGCCTGTCATGTCCTCCACCCCGATCGGCGGGCTGATTGCGAGCGCCGTTGGCAGGGGAGCAGGTGTGGGCGGACGCTGATCGGTGCGCTGCGGAGCTGCGTCAGCGTTTCCTTCCGAACCGGTCGAAACTGGTCTCGAGATCCACTCCGCCGTCGGTGGCGCTTCGATGATCGGATCGGGATCGAGTGTCTGGTGCAGGGATCCGACTTCGGGTGCGGTGTCGACATCGGTGATCGACCACTGATCCGGCTCGGCCGTATCCGAGATGTTCCACGGGATCGGCGTGACGACGGGCGCGCCCGGCTCTGGCTCTGACCGACCAGGGTGAGGCGATCGAGGATCCCCGACCCGTTTCTCAGCCAGTCGACGAAGACCCGGCCGGCCCGATCTTCCTTCAGGAACTCGGTGGTGGCGTGGTCGTCCCGGATCGACGACGAGGCCGGCCAGCGCCCGCGCCATCGATCCCGACGACGTCGAAGCTGTGGTCAGGAACGATCGGTACCCAGATGTGGAACCCCTTCGAGCCGCTGGTGGCGAGCATCGACTCGAGCCCGAACTCGTTCAGACACGTCCGAGCGACTCCGGCAACGACTCGAACTCCTTCGATGTCGCCCTCGGTCGGATCGAGGTCGAGACGAGGAAGTCGGGTCGGTCGAGTTCCGGTAGTCGTGATGTCCATGGGTGAAACGTGATCGTGCCCTGGTTGGCCAGATAGGCGATGCCCTCGACGGTGTCGATCGTCGGATACTCCGTCGAGCCACCGTCGTTCTTGTCGACTTCAATGCGGCCGATGTACTCGGGGAAGTGACTGGAGGCGTTCTTCTGGCGGAAGCCCTTCTTGTCGATCCCGCTCGGATAGCGCTCGAGCGTCAGAGGGGAGTTGGCGACGAAGGGCAGCATCCGCTCCCCGACACTCTCGTAGTGCCGGATCAGATCGGCCTTCGTCAGCCCCGCATCGGGGAACAAGACCTTGTCCGGGTTCGAGATCTCCACAGTCACGACGATACGCGCCGCTGCGCATCGCATCGCCGGCGACCAAGTTCGCGATGATTGTCAGGTGTTCGTGATCGAAGCTGCGATCTGCCTACGGAACTCGGTGAATACGCCGATCTGCGAGTGGAGAATGTCGATGACCGCCGTCCTCGGCGTCCCAGACGCATCGTCCACTGCGCCCCACCTCCTGCCGTCCGGTGGCCGCGCCGCTCATTATCCAGACAGGTCGCTGGGCACCGGTGAGTACCCTGAGCAACCACATGTCATATGACCATCAAGAGATCGAACGACGCTGGCAGGAACGGTGGGAGTCCGAGGGGCTGTACCGCTCGAAGGTCGATTGGGACCGGCCCAAGCACTACGCCCTCACGATGCTCCCCTATCCGTCCGGGGATCTGCACATGGGTCACTGGTACGCCATGACCCCCTCGGACGCCCGGGCCCGGTACATGCGGATGAAGGGCTTCAACGTTCTCTTCCCGATGGGGTTCGACGCTTTTGGGCTGCCCGCCGAGAACGCCGCCGTCCAGCGCGGAGTCCACCCCGCCACGTGGACGTTCGACAACATCGAGCGGATGCGGGGCCAGCTCAGGTCGATGGGAGCGATGTTCGACTGGGAACGCGAGGCCGTCTCGTGTGAGCCCGACTACTACAAATGGACCGAGTGGTTCTTCTCGCAGATGTTCCGACACGGCATCGCCTACCGGGGGGAGGCGGTCGTCAACTGGTCTCCGACGCTGCAAACGGTCCTCGCCAACGAGCAGGTGATCGACGGCAAGGACGAGCGGACCGGCCAGCCGGTCATCCAGAAGACGATGGAACAGTGGTTCTTCAAGATCACCGACTATGCCGACGAGCTGTTGGAGTTCGACGGGATCGACTGGCCCGAGCCGATCCGGTCGATGCAGACCAACTGGATCGGGCGCTCGGAAGGCGCCGAGGTCGAGTTCGCCACCGGGGCCGGCACGCCGATCCGAGTGTTCACCACCCGCCCCGACACCCTCTGGGGCGCCACGTTCATGGTCCTCGCCCCCGAACACGGCTTGGTCGATGCGCTGACGTCCGACGACCAGCGCGACGCCGTCGAGGCCTACCGGACCCAAGCTGCATCGAAGACCGAGCTCGAGCGACTCGAGGACGACAAGGAGAAGACCGGCGTCTTCACCGGCGGTTACGCCACCAACCCTGTCAACGGTGAGCAGATCCCGGTGTGGATCGCCGACTACGTCCTGTCCTCGTACGGCACCGGGGCGATCATGGCCGTTCCGGCCCACGACGAACGCGACTTCGCCTTCGCCCGCCGCTATGAACTCGACATCGTGCCGGTCATCCGACCCGAAGGTGCCGAATGCCGCTGGTCGCAGAAGAGATGGACGATGCCTTCGTCGGGCCGGGTGTGATGGTCGATTCGGGAGCGATCACTGGGGTAGAGACCACCGATGCCAAGGGCAGGGCGAACCCGTCCGTCGCTGCGGCCATCGATCATCTCGAGGAGACCGGCGCCGGCACCGAGTCGATCAACTACCGCCTGCGTGACTGGCTGATCTCCCGCCAGCGCTACTGGGGGTCGCCGATCCCGATGATCCACCGCGCCGACGGCATGATCGAACCGGTTCCGGACGATGACCTGCCGGTGATGCTGCCCCGCGAGGTCGAGTTCGACGGTCGTAGCCCGCTCGCCGACGACCCGTACTTCCTGGCCGTCACCGACTCCGATGGAAACGCGGCCAGACGCGAGACCGACACGATGGACACGTTCATGTGCTCGTCGTGGTACTGGTTCCGCTATCTCTCGCCGCATTCGGAATCTGCGCCGTTCGACGCCGAGGAAGCCGCCTACTGGCTGCCGGTCGACACCTACACCGGCGGCGCCGAACACGCAGTCATGCATCTCCTCTACGCCCGGTTCTTCGTCAAGGCCATGCGGGACATGGGCGTGTTCGCCGACACCGAGAAGATCATGGCGGAGCACAACAAGCCGATCGGGCGAGCGTTCGACGAGCCCTTCATGATGCTGCGGAACCAGGGGCAGATCCTGGGCGAGGAGCGGCGAGGGGACATCGTCGTCATCGAAGGCGCCCGCGATGGCAACCGGATCATCGCGTCCAAGGTGACGGTCACGACCGGAGCGCCCTCGGGTGGGATCATCGCCGGTGAGCTGATGCGGCGTACCGAGAACATCCTCGGCGTGTCGACAGCAGACGGAGTCGTGACGGTGGAGGTCCCGGAGGGCACGCCGGTGGAGATCCCCGGCATCCCTGGCGCCAACGACGTGAACCAGCTGAAGCATCATCTGGACGTCCAGCGGATGTCCAAATCGCGCGGCAACGTCGTCAACCCCGACGAGCTGGTGGCCGAGTACGGCGCCGACACGGTCCGAACCCATCTGATGTTCGCATTCGAATGGCAGAAGGGCGGTCCGTGGGACAGCCGCGGCATCGTCGGCTCGCGGCGCTTCATCGAAGATGTCTGGAAGCTCGGGACGGCCGACTATCAGCCGGGTGGCGCCGATCCCGACGCCGATGTGACGCTTCGACGCCGCGTCCACCAGACGATCCAGAAGGTCGGTGACGATCTCGAGGAGTTCAAGTGGAACACCGCCGTGGCTGCGCTCATGACGCTGCGCAATCAGCTGGGTGACGCCCGACGGGCAGCCAACGTGAGCGTGACGGTGTGGAACGAGGGCATCGAGACGCTGTTGCTGTTGCTCGCACCCGTCGCCCCACACATCACCGAAGAGCTCTGGCGGCTGCGGGGACACGGCGACTCGATCCACGTGCATTCGTGGCCGGCCGTCGATCCGGAGGCCGCAAAGGACGATCTGGTCACGATGGTGGTCCAGGTGAACGGCAAGGTGCGTGACCGGATCGAGGTATCTGCCGACATCTCTGCCGCGGACGCCGAAGCCGTGGCCCGGGGCCTTGAGAAGATCCAGGCCTACCTCGCAGAGGGCGAGGTTCGGAAGGTGATCGTGCGGGAGCCGAACCTGGTCAACCTCGTCATCGGCTGATGTACCCACCGTCGGCGGTCCTGAACGGATGCGGCGTCACACCCGAACAGGCATGTGACGTCACCGGACTCGATGATCTGGACGGCGTGCCGATTCGCCTCGCCCCGACGTGGATGCGCCGGCTGTGGCGGGGCCCGGTCGCAGCGATGACACTGCCGTGGGCCATCTACGTCGATCCCGATCATCTGAGGTCGGCCGACGCCGGGCCGCTGATCCTCCACGAGTTGGTCCACGTTCGACAATGGCAGCGGTTGGGGACCTGGCGGTTCGTCCGGATCTACTTCACCGATTACCTCCGCAATCGCCGCGCGGGCATGGATCACCAGCACGCCTACCTCGCCATCCGCCTCGAGAAGGAAGCCCGAGTCGCCGTCGCCAGACACCTGGCGGCGGGCTGACAGATGTCCCCCAGCTCGCTGGGGGAAGGTCCCTGCGAACCGCCCCAGCCTCGCGCAAACGCACGCATGACTCGTCCACCCCCTGAGCGTCGACGGGCGGTTCGGAGGTAGGGGGACCCCTCCAACGCTCCGGGTCGACGCGCCCTACGGCTCCGTTGGAGTTGGCCCCTTACCTCCCCGGCTCGTTCCTCGCCGGGCAGGGACCTTTCCCCACTTTGTGGGGAACACCTATGCGGCCGGGACTTGCCCGAACACAAGCTGGGGGACAGCTAAACGACCTCGACGTCGGCGTAGTCGGATTCGGCTTCGGGCCAGTCGACGTCGAGGGATTCGAGGGTTTGGACGATCGTCGACGAGATCACCAGGTCGCGGTACCACTTGCGGTCGGCCGGGACGACGTACCAGGGGGCGTCGGGCGTCGACGTCTCATTGATCATCGCCTCGAACGCCGCTTGATAGTCGTTCCATCGCTTCCGCTCCTCGAGATCGCCGAGCGAGAACTTCCAGTGCTTGTCGGGGTTTTCGAGGCGGGCTTCGAGTCGCTCCTTCTGTTCGTCCTTCGAGATGTGCAGGAAGAACTTGAGGATCGTGGTGCCCTCGTCGACCAGCATCTGCTCGAAGTTGCGGATGTGCTCGTACCGCTTCGACCAGCGCTCTTCGGGAACCAAATCGTGGACGCGGACGACGAGGACGTCTTCGTAGTGGGATCGGTTGAAGATGGTGATCCGCCCGTCGCCGGGGACGTGCTTGTGGACCCTCCACAGGTAGTCGTGAGCGAGCTCTTCGGGTGTCGGCTTCTTGAACGAGGCGACGTCGACGCCCTGAGGGTTGACACCTTCGAACACCCGTCTGATGGTGCCGTCCTTCCCCCCGGTATCGGTCGCCTGGAGCACGATGAGCAGCCGATGCTCGCCCTGGGCGTAGAGCCGTTCCTGCAGTACCTCGAGCCGCGAGTTGAGCTCCTTGTGAGCCTTCTTCCCGGCTTTCTTGCCATCGTCGAAGAGGGTCGTGTCCTGCGTGTCGAACGAACTCAAGTCGATGGGTGGGGTGGCGCGGTAGATGGAGGTATCGAATGTCATGACCCTCAACCTAGGCGGGTGTTCGGCTCCGAGTCGTCACTCGGACGGAGCGACGACACCCCGACGCTTCCACAGGTTCGCGGCTCCTGCGGCACGCCGTTCCAGACTCAGGTCGGTCTCGCTCAACCCGACCTCTTCGATCGGCTCGAAGATCTGGTCTACCACGTCGGGAATCTCTTGCGTGCTCGGCTCGGGCGTGAGCCAGCCTTCGCCAACCACCGGCTGGGAATCGCCGGGTTCGGTCTCATGGGGCGGCTCTGGCTGGGACTCGACGAGTTCGGTGACAGGAATCGCGCTGATCTGGTTCTCCGCCATCTCGAGGATCCTGGCTGCCTCGTCCTCGGCCTCTGCGACGATCTTCGAGGCGCGCTCTTCGGCGTCTTCGATGAGCCCGGCGGCGCGACGCTCGGCGTCATCGACGAGCCCTGCCGCTTCTCGCTCGACATCTTCGATGCTGCCGATCACCGACTCGTACCGCTCGACGAGCTTGGCGGCCGCCGAGACCTCGGATCGGAGGGCTACGAGCTCCCTCTTCCAGCTCAATGCCTCGGCAGCGAACGCCGCTACCTGCTTGGGGTCGTAGCCGTTCTGAACACGGGCGAATGGGGACTTCTGCTGTTCTGCCACGGGCTTGTCTTCGGCAGGGTACGGCCCATTCTGAAGTACTAGACCCGGACCATCCCATCAGATAGACACCGGGCTGTGTTCGCTCGGATCGATCGACAAGTGCTCAGGGCATCTGTGCTGCTCGCCGGAGCCGTCGTGGCCGGCGTCGTGATCGGCAGGCCGCAGCCGCCCCAGGCGCCTCCTCCGACCATCGATCCGCCACGAAACGTGATCGAGAGCTCCGTGGACCTGATCGTGGTCCACGTCTCCGGTGAGGTCGAATCCGCCGGCCTGGTCCAGGTGCCATCCGATGCCAGGGTCGCGGATGTCATCGCTGCTGCGGGGGGCGTCACGGTCCGCGCAGACCTCCTCGGCGTGAATCTCGCCGAACCGGTCGCCGACGGGCAGCAGGTGGTCGTTCCGTCGGGGAGCGGTCGGAGTACGGCCGCCGTTCCGGCAGTCGAAGCAGACAGCCGGATCCGGATCAATGAGGCGGACGCCTCTGCGCTCGAGACGCTCCCGGGGGTCGGGCCCGTGCTTGCGGGGACGATCATCGCCCATCGAGATGAATACGGCCCGTTCCGCAGTGTCGAGGACCTCCTCGATGTGCCCGGCATCGGAGAGCAGAAGCTGGCCGCGCTCCGGGATCGTGTCATCGTCCCGTGAGCGTCCGCTGGCCCCCGGAGGTCGATCGACCCCTCCTCGCCGCTGCTGCGGCGCTGTGGCTCGGCGTCCTCCTGGCCGGATCTCCGATCCTCGCCGTCTCGGCGGTGACGGTCGTCGGCGTCGTCGCGCTCAGGTCCGATGGGGCCTTCTCCAACGGGACCTTCGGATGGCTGGTCATCGCCTCGCTCGTCGTCGGAATGGGCTCGGGCCTTCTCGTGGCCGAGCGGCGGTCCTCGCTCGAGAACACGCTTGTCGCGCCCGGTCGAATCGAGGCGATGGTCGAGGCGAGAACCGACGTCATCGATGGCGAGTACGGCGCAGCGATCGTCGCCAGCGCCGTCGATGTGTCGATGGGTGTGCTTCCGAACGATCCACTGATCTTGTCGCCTTGGACCGAACGATCGACCGTCGGGGACCGATTCCGGGTGTCGGGCCTCTTCACGCCGGGCGTCACCCGGATCCGCCGATCTGTCGCGGCAGGGCGCGTGTCGGTCTCCGGTGTGGAATCCGTCGAACACCGGCCGGCCATCCATCTTCGGGTTGCCAACACATTGAGAGAGCGAGTCATCGCCGTCGTCAGGCCATCCGACTCCGAGTCCAGGGCGCTGCTGGCGGGCTTCCTGATCGGGGACACCACGGGACTCTCGGACACGTCGATTGACCTGATGCGGCGGGCCGGCTTGACCCATTTCGTTGCTGTGTCGGGCAGCAACGTCGCGCTGTTCCTCCTGCTCTGGTGGATGCTCCTCGGTCCGCTCGGGCTCCGGGGCTGGGTACGAACGTTTGCGGGGCTCGCCGGGCTCGTGGTCTTTGCGGCGATGACGCGGTGGGAGCCTTCCGTGATTCGGGCATCGCTCGCCGCTGGTGTGCTGCTCGTCGGCCGCTCGATCGGCGTTCCGTTGTCGTCGTGGGCAACGCTCTCGCTTGCGGTGGCCGGGGCCCTGACGATCGCGGGAGAGTTGGCGACCGATGTCGGGTTCCAGCTGTCGGTTCTGGCGGCGTGTGGGGTGCTCGCTGGATCCGATCTCTGGCGGTTTCGACCATCGTTCGTTTCGACGGCACTCAGCGCGTCGGTTTCGGCGCAGGCGCTCGTCGGTCCGCTGCTGCTCGTCGTGTTCGGGTCGGTTCCGATGCTGTCGCCTATCGCCAACGTCGTCGCCGGGCCGCTGGTCGTGGCTGCCACATCGCTCGCGGGTTTCGGGGTCGTCATCGGATCGCAGACGCTGGTGGGGATGGCGTCGGGGTTCTCGGCTGCGGTGTTGGGCGTCGCCGAAGTGGCGGCGCCCTGGCCGCAGATGGATTGGGCGGGCTGGCTGCTCCTGTTGGGGAGTGTGGTGTGCCTTGCCCGATTCGCCAGAGGCCTGCTGGTGCCGGTCATTGCGGTGCTGATCGCCGTGAACGTCTGGCCGGCGGACCAGCGGCCGGACGAGCTGCCGGCAGTCGTGTTCCTCGATGTCGGGCAGGGTGACGCAACCCTGTTCCTCGACCACGACCTCACGGTGTTGATCGACGGAGGCCCCGATCCTGTGGTGTTGACACGCAAGCTCGAGCGGTACGGCGTCGACCGGCTCGACGTCGTGATCGTCTCGCACGTGCACGCCGATCACATCGTCGGGCTGGAGGCCGTGATCGGTCGGGTCCCCGTCGGGCTCATCGTCGCCGATTTCGAGCATCACGCGACTCCCGCAGCCGAGTGGCTCCTGTCGGAGGCCGAGCGTCTCCGCATCGACCTGGTGAGCCCGCAGCCCGGCTGGCGGTTCGGCACCGAATCCCTCGGATTCGAAGTGCTCGGGCCCAAGCGTCGCTACGCCTCACCGAACGACGAGTCAGTGGTCGTCGTGGCAACAGTCGGAGACCAGCGCGTCCTCATGAGTGGCGACATCGAGACCTTCGCGCAATCCGAACTCCGGGTTCCCCGAGTGGATGTGTTGAAGGTGCCTCATCAGGGCGCTGCGACCTCGGACCTCGGATGGCTCGCTGCCCATTCTGGGCACACCTCGGTGGTGAGCGTCGGGTCCAACCAGTTCGGTCATCCGTCGCCCGATGTGCTGAAGACGTTGACCTCGGCCGGAGCCGTCGTCCATCGGACCGATCTGAACGGCGATCTGGTGTTTGCCGGGTGACGACTCAGCGCGTCGCAGCCAATCGGTCTCGCAGGGCCGTGAGGGGGTCTTCGTCGCCGCCGCCGTCGGTGATCGCCTCGGTGTGCACCTGGCGGCCAACGACACCGGCGACCAGCACTCCGAGGTTCTGCTCGACCGTCTCGGCTCCCTCTGCGGACGTCTCGGGGAGGACGACGATGATCTGATGACCCGCCTCGGTCCGGATGTGGGCTGCGTGATCGGCGGCCCGGATGCTCATGGCCACCTTGGCGCCGAGCTCTCGCAGTTTGGCTCTCGCTCGACGGTCGGTCCCGATATCGTCGAATGTCGTCGTCACGACCGAGAACGGGCTGCCATACCGCCTGGCACGGTTCGATTCGCGGGCCAGCGCACCGATGACGGACGTCCGGTTGCCGAGCCCCGAGTCCTGGTCGAGTTCGTCGATGAGCTCGTAGCGATCCAGTGCCACACGCAGTTGGTTGGCGGCCCAGCCTCCGAGCGTTCCGAACGCCAGATAGCCGAGAACCCGGGAGATGACGGTGCCGGCGATCGGCGTGAGGCCCACCAGATCGATGGCCGGAAGCCGGAGGCCGACGTACACACCGGCGGCTGCGAGACCGAGCAGCAGCCCGCCTGACAGTCCGAACGACAGCATGCCGGCGAGCACGGGCGCATACATCAGGGTCGCGACCACCTCCACCCGGTCCACGCCACGAAAGAAGGCGGTGAGTGCGATGAGCCCGATCAGGGCGACACCGGTCGCCAACAAGACGCCGCGCGCCCGATCCCAGTCCATCGATCTCATCGGTGAGCCAGTGTATGCCGAGGCAGCCGGGCCTCCTGGTCATCGAGCGTGCCGCCGAACGTTGACTTGGGCGCGATGCACCTCCAGGATGGTGCCGTGCCGATTCACCTGAGAACCCGACTCGCCGTTTTGGTCATGGCCGGCGTCCTGCTGATTCCGATCGGTCAAGGCTCGCTGCGGGGCATCGATCACATCCTGACCTGCACGGAACGGGTCGAGACGCCGTTCCAGGTGATCCTCACCGACGGCGTGCCCATCGTCACCGGCTCGTTTGCGCTCGAAGAGGGCGACCCGGTGCTGTTGTGTGGAGGACTCGCCGTGGAGATCTCGGTCGGTCCATCGCCGGAGCGGGACGTCACCGTGTTTGCGACCTTGCGCAACGAGTCGAGCGTCGACTGGTACGGCACCGTCGATTTCTCGGTCGGTGACGTCCGGGTTCCCATCGATCTCGGAAGGGTGCCCAGTGGATCGAGCCTCGAGGAGTCGATCGATATCTCGCTGGGCGACGGGGTCACCGAATTCGGCGGCGCATTGCTGATCGGTCCATGATCGCACCCCTCCTGTTCGGTGGCGTCACCCACGTGATGGGGGTGATCAACATGTCTCCGGAGTCGAACAACATCCACACCGTCGCCGGCAACGCAGATGAGGCCATTGCGATGGCAGACCGGTATCGCAGTGCGGGGGCGACCGTGATCGATGTCGGCGGCCAGTCGTCGCATTACTCCAACCCGACGATCCAGGCGGCGCTGGAGATCGACCGGCTCGCCCCCGTGGTCGAGCGTCTGGTCGCCGACGGTCATGTCGTCTCGGTGGACACCTGGAAGCCGGAAGTCGCCGAGGTGATGGTGGGTCTGGGTGCGGCGATCGTCAACGACACCGGTGGTCTCGCCGATCGCCGCATGGCGGGCATCGTCGCCGAATCCGGTGTGACCGCCATCGTCATGTACATCGAGGGATCGAATCCCCACGACGTGGAAGAGGTCGAGATCACCGCCGACAAAGCGGCGCTCACCTCGAGGAGGCTGATGGCCCGGCTCGCCGAGCTCGAGGCGATGGGCATCACCGACGTCATCGTGGATCCCGGGATCTCGATCAACTATCGGGGCGACTACCTCGCCTACACGAGGATGCAGCTGGACGTGATTCGAGGCCTCGACGAGTTGCGACGGCTCGGCCGGCCGATCCTCGTGCCGATCCCGCGCAAGCAGGAGGATCACCGGGTCGCCGCCTACATCGCCATGGCTCTGGAATATCGGGCCGACATGATCCGAGTGCACGATGTCGAGATGGCTTGTGATCTGGCCCGGCTCTTCGACCGGCTCCCTCCGCAACGCTGAGCCGGACCCGGGGCCCTTTCGAGAATCGAGGGTTCGCCAACACAACCAGTGTGTTGTCGGGTCGAGGTTCGACGGTCACGCCTTCTCCGACGTCCGCCTCACCCCGTAGCCTGGTGGCATGGCGATACAGCACGTCACGGGGCCGTCAGGGGCAGGGCCGGGGGAGCGTCAGCAGATGCTCGACGCCGCGCATGCCTTCTTCGCTCGGGTCGGTGTGCATCCCAACGACATCGTCCGGTTGGACGTGCCCGCCAGGGGAGAGAGCGAGGGGGCGGTCGGCTCGGTCCGACATGAACTGGAGCCCATGATCCCCGTCCTCCAGTCGGGCTCGCTGTTCGGTGGCCACCAGGGGCTCGCCCTCGTCGACGCCCAGCAGCTGACCGCAGCCGAGGCCGACGTGCTGATCGAACTCCTCGATCAGGTCGATCACAACGCACTCGCCATCGCCTTCGTGTCGGCCGGCGCGGTGCCGGCCAAGCTGTCGAAGTATCTCAAGTCCGAGGCGGACACCACGACGATCAGGAAGATGTGGGAGTCGAATGCCGCCTCGTGGCTCCACGACGAGATCGACCGCCGGGGGCTGAGACTCGATGCGGCCGCCGAGCAGGCGCTGGTCCAGAAGTTCGGGGCGGATGTGGCGTCGCTCGGTCAGGCACTCGATCAGATCGCCGAGACCCCCGGTCACGTGACTGCGGCCCAGATTCTCGGTCGCTTCAAGAATCGTCCGAACGAGCCGATCTTCCACTACACCGATGCGGTCACGAAGGGTGACACCGCCGAAGCCCTCCGACGGCTCAACGACCAGTTGGTCCACAACCACCCGCTGGTGCTGCTGGCAACCCTCGAGACCGAGGTCCGGCGCAGGGCGGTTGCACTCTCGTCACCCGACAAGGAGACGTTCCGGGAGGCGATGAATGCAAAGGGCAACGACCGCTGGGTCGACCGGGTGTGGCGTCAACGGGGCCGGCTGAAGGACTCCAATCTCCGCAAGGCCAACGACGCCCTGGTCCGCGCCGATCGCCTCCTCAAGAGCGCCCCTGCCGAACTCCACCACGTCACGATGGAACGCCTCACCATCGCCTTGTGTCTGTGGCTCCGGTGAGGTGACAGATGACAGTCCACAGATGACAGAGTCCCATGATTGAAGGTCCCAGCCGCAGCTGGGACCTCCTGTATCTGTCATCTGTTGTCTGTCATCTCAGGTGATGACGCGGTTGCCGTGAAGCTACGACTGCGCGTTCACCCGCCGGGCGAGGCGGGCCTTCTTGCGGGCGGCGGTCCGCTTGTGGAGCACACCCTTGCTGACTGCTTCGTCGATCCGCTTCTGGGCGAGCTTGTACGCTTCGGCGGCATCGGTCGCCGGATCCTCGACGGCTTCCAGCGTCTGCTTGACGCGGGTCTTCATCTCTGAGCGGACCGACTTGTTACGCATACGCGCCTTCTCGTTCTGGCGGTTGCGCTTCATTTGGGACTTGATGTTGGCCATGTTCGTGAGCACCTGAAAACTGTTGTCGGAAGCCCGGGTCCACCGGACGGTGGGCGGGGCGGCGCCGGAGGGCGCGCAGCGGGCGCGAAAGATAGCACTGTCCACCGAGCGGGTACAATCCCGAACGGTTCCACCCGGCCCACCTCGATCCTCCCGGAGCACAGTGACCGACCAGTCGCGTATACGCAACTTCAGCATCATCGCCCACATCGACCACGGCAAGTCGACGCTCGCCGACCGGTTGCTGGAGCGGACCGGTGCAATCACCGAGCGTGAGATGCGTGAGCAGATGCTCGACACGATGGACCTCGAGCGCGAGCGCGGAATCACGATCAAAGCCCAGACCGTCCGGCTCCGTTACACGGCGGACGACGGGCAGGACTACACGCTGAATCTGATCGACACCCCCGGTCACGTCGACTTCTCCTACGAGGTCAGGCGCTCACTGGCCGCCTGCGAGGGTGCGCTCCTGTTGGTCGACGCGGCCCAGGGGGTGCAGGCACAGACACTCGCCAACTCGTACCTGGCGATCGAGGCCGGACTCGAGATCGTGCCGGCGTTGAACAAGATCGACCTGCCGGCTGCCGACCCCGATGGCGCAGCAGCCGAGATCGTCGGGATCCTCGGCGGTGACCCGTCCGATGTGGTCAGGATCTCGGCGAAGACCGGTGCAGGCGTCGATGAGCTGTTCGAACAGCTCGTGGAGAAGGTGCCGGCTCCGACCGGCGACCCGAACGCCCCGTTGCGAGCCCTCGTGTTCGACTCGTACTACGACGCCTATCGGGGGGTCGTCTGCTACGTCAGAGTCGTCGATGGTGAGCTTCGAGACGGCGACCTCATCCGCTTCATGGCCACCAAGGAGGAGCATCCCGTCAACGAGGTGGGCGTTCTCACGCCCCGATCGGTCGAGGTCGCAAAGCTCGGGCCCGGCGAGGTCGGCTATCTCATCACCGGAGTCAAGGAGATCGACCAGATCAAGGTCGGCGACACGGTCACGACGGCGGCCAACCGGGCCTCCGAAGCCCTGATGGGCTACGAGGAGCCGAAGCCGATGGTGTTCTCCGGACTCTTCCCGACCGACGGCGACGACTTCGAACGATTGCGGGAAGCGCTCGAGAAGCTCCGCCTCAACGATGCGTCTCTCGTCTACGAGCCGGAGACGTCGAAGGCCCTCGGGTTCGGCTTCCGAGCCGGCTTCCTCGGGTTGCTCCACATGGAGATCATCCGGGAACGGCTCGAGCGCGAGTACGACCTCGACCTCGTCGCGACCGCCCCCTCGGTCGCGTACGAACTCGTTCGGACGGATGGAATCGGATCGACCATTCGCTCCCCGCAGGATCTCCCGGATCCGTCTGAGATCCAGTCGATCTCCGAGCCATACGTGAGGGCGATGATCATCACCCCGACCGAGTACATCGGGACGATCATGGAGTTGGTCACGAACCGTCGGGGTGAGGTGGGAAACATGCACTACCTCACGACCGATCGGGTCGAACTCACCTATCACCTGCCGCTCGCCGAGGTCGTTTTCGACTTCTTCGACAACCTCAAGTCCCGGACCCGCGGGTACGCCTCACTCGATTACGAGACCGACGGCTACCGGCAGTCCGATCTCGTGAAGGTGGACATCTTGCTGAACGGCATGCCGGTCGACGCGTTCAGCGCCATCGTCCACCGCTCGGCTGCCCAGGATTACGGCCGCACGATGGTCGATCGGCTCCGCAAGCTCATCCCCAGACAGATGTTCGACGTCCCGATCCAGGCTGCGGTCGGCTCACGGATCATCTCCCGAGAGACCGTGAAGGCCAAGCGCAAGGACGTGCTCGCCAAGTGCTACGGCGGTGACGTTTCGCGCAAGCGCAAGCTGCTCGAGAAGCAGAAGGAAGGGAAGCGCCGCATGAAGATGGTCGGCTCGGTCGAGGTTCCCCAGGAGGCGTTCGTGGCGGCGCTTCAGGTGGACGACTGAAGCGGCCGTGAGCACTCTGCCGGCCCATCCCGACACTGCCGACCGGGCGGCCGACATCCGCTCCGCCTACGTCCACATTCCGTTCTGTGCACGGGTCTGCCCGTACTGCGACTTCGCAGTGGTCGGCGGTGAGGCCAACCGGATGTCCGAGTACATCGACGCCGTCGTCGCGGAGATCGCCATGGAGCCGCCGTGGCGAACCCTCGACGCCGTCTTCGTCGGTGGTGGCACGCCGAGTCGTCTACCGGCCGCGCAGATGCGCCGCGTGCTCGACGCGCTGGCCGTTCGTTTCGGTCTCGCCGACGGCGCCGAGATCACCCTGGAGGCCAACCCCGAAGACTGGACCCAGGACCACTCAGACGCGCTGGCGGACATGGGGTTCAACAGGGTCTCGTTCGGTGTCCAATCATTCGACCCGGTCGTGCTGGTGTCACTCGGCCGTCTCCACACGCCGGCGCAGGCCGCCGAGTCGGTCGGCATCGCCAGAGGGTCCGGGTTCGAGTCGGTGAGCATCGACCTGATCTACGGCCATCCGGTCGAGACGGAGGTCTCGTGGATCGACACGTTGACCACGGCGATCGAAGTCCGCCCCGATCACGTGTCGACCTATTCGCTGACCGTCGAACCGGGGACTGAGCTGTGGAAGCAGGTCCGGAGCGGCGCCCCTGCTCCGGACTCCGACATCCAGGCCGACCGGTGGGAGGAGGCGGCAGATCTGCTGGGTGGAGCCGGCTACGTCCGCTACGAGGTGTCGAATCACGCCCGGCCCGGGCACGCCTGCCGCTACAACCTGTCGGTGTGGGGTCAGGGCGAGTATCTGGCGTTCGGGATGGGCGCCCACAGCTACCGGGATGGCGTCAGATCCCGGCGGGTGCGGCGCCTCGACACCTACATCGAGCGGGTGCGTTCGGGGATCGGCCCGATCCAATCGAGCGACATCATCGAGGGCTGGAACGCCGAGTTGGAGCGGCTCATGCTCGGGCTGCGGCGGACAGCCGGTGTGCGGTCGGGCGACGGAGGAGCGGCGCTCCTGGCATCACCTCAGGGTCGGCGCCTGCTCGATGCCGGTGTGCTGGCGGTCGCCGACGACCGCCTGGTGGCCGCCAACCCGCTTCTCACCGACGAGATCATCCGCGCCGTCCTGGATCTGGACGAGCCGACGGGCTAACGACGCGGGTTGGGTATTCGTTGGTGTGCGTCTGTTCTTGGGACAGCGACCACCACTAGTTGATCGTGGTGAGTTCAGAACCGTGGTGTTCTCACTGTCCCAAGAACGTGGAATGGTCGGGTTGCGGTTTGCGACGAGTGCTGCCGCCGGAGGGTGAGTGCTCGACCGTTGTTCTCTTCGGTCGGCGCAACTGCTGTTCTCGCGGCGGCTCCCGGCCGGTTGTGTCCTTTCTCCTCCCAAAGAGAACTCCTTCAGGAATCGGGGCGTGGTGCGTGGTGCGTGTTGCGCTTCGTGACGACGTGGCGTGACTCCCGAGGCGAACTACCGTGTATTCACCATGGAGGATCCGCGAGAAGAACGTCGTGACGAGATTCTGCGGGCGCTGGTCGAACTGCACATCAAGACCGGTGAACCGGTCAGTTCGAAGTCCGTGCTCGAGGCGACCAATCTGCACGTGTCACCGGCGACCGTGCGTTCGGCGCTCGCCGCGCTCGAGCGTGAGGGATATGCACTCCAGCCGCACACGTCGGCGGGACGGGTGCCGACCTCCCGGGCGTACCGCTACTACGTCGACCATCTGCGACCCGGCAAGCTCCGCACGCCGACTCAAGCACGGATCGAGACCTTCTACTCGTCGATTCACCACGAGCTCGGCCGTCTCCTCCAGGCCACGACGGATCTCCTCTCGGACATGACGAGGTACCCGGCGGTCGCCGTCAGTCCAGGTCCCTCCGGCGAGACCGTCAAGTCCCTCCACCTCGTCCAGGTGGCTGCGACCACCGCACTCACCGTCGTCGTCACCGACTCGGGTCGCATCGTCCAGGAGCTGACTCGCCTTCCCAAGGAGCTCAGCGCCCAGGAGATCGAGATGACCGAGCAAGCCCTGTCTCGGGTCGTGGTCGGCAAGGAGTTGCTCACCGACCCGGTATCGCTGGTCGGCGAGACGGATCTCGCTCCCAGTGTGACCGAAGCCGCCGAGACGGTCGCTGCTGCGATCGCTCGGACGGGTGACCGGGCGGCCGACATCTATGTCGGGGGCGCAAACCAGATGGCGACGGTCTGGGACAACATCTCGACGGTGCATCGCGTGCTGGAGGTTCTCGAGGCCGAGGCCAAGCTCCTGGACATCCTGGCCGGGGAACGCGGGACCCACGTGCAGATCGGCGACGAACTCCCCATCGGAGATGAAGTCGACGTCGCGGTGGTGTCGACGTCGTACGAGAGCCAGGTGGGTGACGGTCGGGTCGGCGTCATCGGCCCTGTGAGGATGGACTACAAGCGGGTCATCAGGGCGGTCGAAGGCGTTGGGCGTGAGCTCGGCGAGCGCATCGGCGAGTGAGCGTCGATGGCAATTGACTACTACGAACTGCTCGGCGTTTCCCGAGACGCAACGGCGGACGACATCAAGAAGGCGTTCCGGCGGGTGGCTCGCGAAACCCATCCCGACGCCAACCCGGACGATCCAACCGCCGAGACTCGTTTCAAGGAAGTAGCCGAGGCGTACGAGGTCCTCAAGGATCCGGAACGACGACGTCGTTACGACCGGGGTGAGACCTTCGACATCGGGGACCTGTTCGGTGCTGGCGGGTTCGGCGGTTTCGAAGACATCCTGCGCTCGGTGTTCGGCGAGGGGTCGGTGTTCGGGCAGGCCCGGCAACCAGGTCCTTCGCGGGGTCGCGACGTGCTCGCCAGGGTGAACGTGTCGCTGGAAGAGGCCTGCTTCGGTGTCGAGGCCAAGGTCTCGTTCCGGACGAACGTCACGTGCGACATCTGCTCGGGCTCTGGCGCCAAGCCAGGCACGGACCGAATGACCTGCCCGACGTGTCACGGATCCGGGGCGGTAAGGGTTCAACGTCGGGGCATCCTCGGGACGATGATGACCGTCGCGACGTGCGACACCTGCAGCGGGACGGGCGAGGTCGTGTCCGACCCGTGCGAGCGGTGCGTCGGAGCCGGGATCGTTCCGAGTGACCGCGAGGTCTCAGTTGAGATCCCCCCTGGGGTCGACAACGGCACACGTCTGCGACTCAACCGCGAGGGTGAGGCGGCGGGCAGGGGAGGCCAACCCGGTGATCTGTTCGTGGAGATCCGCGTGGAACCCGACGATCGATATGTCAGAGATGGCGCCGAGCTGATTCACCGAACCCGCATCGGTATCGCCGAGGCCGCACTGGGTACGACTCTCGACATTCCGCTGCTCGACGGCAAGCACCACAGCCTCGACGTGCCTGCGGGAACTCAGCCAGGATGGGCAACTGCCATCCGTGGCGAGGGGATGTCGCGCCTGGGACGTCGTGGGCGGGGGGACATGGTCGTCGGTGTCGATGTCGAGGTTCCGTCGGACCTCAGTCGCGAGGAACGCGACCTGCTCAAGAAGTTCGCCGAACTCCGTGGTGAGAAGACCGGCGGAAAGCGCCGCTGGCTCTGACGTGGCGCACGTCCCACACGTCCTCGTCGCCGAGGCATGGCTCGACGGCCACATCGAAGTCACACCCGAGCAGCGAAGGCACCTGACGGCCGTTCTCCGTCGAGAACCCGGAAGTCCGGTCTCGTATACGAACGGGCTCGGCGTGATCGGGGAGGGAACATGGACCGGTGTCGACATCGAGCGAGGGGTCGAGACGTCCACACCGGAGCCGTCGGCGGTACTCACCCTGGCCGTCGCGCCGCCCGACTCCAAGGACAGGCTACGGTGGCTGGTCGAGAAGTCCACCGAGCTCGGCGTTGCGCGGATCAGGTGGCTCCGCACGCAGTTCGGCCAGGGGAGACTGCCGCGGTCGGACAAGGCGCAGGCTTGGATGAAGAGTGCGCTCGAGCAGAGCCGGCGCACCCGAGTGACGGTCGTCGACTCCGATTGGAGCGAGCTCGGCGACCTCGGTGACTTCGTTGCCGCAGATCAGCGGGGAACTGCATTCCGGCCGGAAGGGTCGATCACGGTGGCGATCGGCCCCGAAGGCGGATGGGCTCCGTCGGAGCTTCCTCCGACGACTCCGGTCGTCTCATTCGGCGAGTCCGTCCTCCGGACGGAGACCGCTGCGATCGCGGCTGCCGCGTTGTTCGGAGCGCGCTTGCCGGGCCGCTGAATCAATGATGGTATTCGACCACTCTCCGTGGTACCTTGTCGGTGGGCTACGCAGGGCATAGAGGGCAAAGAGGGCAACCGCATGCGATTCAACGTTGAACTGGGACAGCGACTCCGAGAAGCTCGGAAGTCACGAGGCTGGTCACTTCTCGAGGTCGAGGACCTCACACAGGGGGATTTCAAGGCGTCCGTGATGGGCGCGTATGAGCGCGGTGAGCGCTCGGTGTCGGTGCATCGGTTGTGCAAACTCGCCGATCTCTACGAGGTCCCTGCCGGATCGTTGCTGCCGGCTCCCTACGACAGTTCCGAGAAGCCGCTCGTCATCGACCTCAGCCAGGCCGAGAACCTCTCCCTCGACCAGGCCAACGCAATGGAACGCTTTCTCAATGCGATCCAGACGATGCGAAAGGACCCCAGCGGCATCGGCATGGCGGTCCGTCAGTCGGACCTCCACATCCTCAATTCCTTCATCTCAGAGCAGGTCGAGCACCCCGAAGCAGTGTTCGAGGAGAGCTGAAACTGGCCGATTCCGGCCGAGATGCGGTATAGTGCGGTCGGCCCGACCGGGCCTTTCTCTTTGTGACTGCCGACACCACTTCTCGCATCCTCCGCGTCCCGTCCAATCACCTCATGGCCGACCTCGTCGGCCCCGGAGACGTCCATCTGCGCTCGCTCGAGGCCTCGTTCCCCGACGTGCGTGTGATTGCGCGGGGCAACGAGATCGCCCTCGCCGGCCCGGAGTCGGACACCGAGTCCGTGGAGACCGTCCTGAACGAGTTGCTGATCCTGGTCCAGGAGGGTCAGAGCCTCGCCGAGGGTCGGGTGGCATCGGTCGTCCAGATGGTGCGGGACCGCGTTCCGTCCCCGTCCGGTGTGCTCACCGAGGGCATCACCGTGGGGCGTGGAAAGGTCGTGCGGGCGAAGACCCCGAACCAGCAGACCTACATGAAGGCGATCCGGGACAACACGCTGACATTCGGGATCGGGCCGGCCGGCACCGGCAAGACCTACCTCGCCATGGCTGCGGCCGTCGAAGCGCTCACGTCGGGAACGGTCAAGCGGATCCTGCTCACCCGGCCGGCAGTCGAGGCTGGTGAGCGGCTGGGCTTCCTGCCGGGAGACCTGGCCCAGAAGATCGACCCGTATCTCCGTCCGCTCTACGACGCCCTCTGGGACATGCTCGGGCCCGACGAGACGGCGAGCCTGATCGACCGGGGGACCATCGAGATCGCCCCGCTGGCGTACATGCGGGGCCGGACGCTCAACGATGCCTGCGTCATCCTCGATGAGGCTCAGAACACCTCGCCCGAGCAGATGAAGATGTTCCTCACCCGACTGGGTTTCAACTCCAAGATGATCATCACCGGTGACATCACCCAGACCGACCTTCCGACTCAGCACAAGTCCGGTCTCCGGGTGGTCCGTGAGATCCTCGACGGCATCCCTGGAGTGGCATTCGTCGAGCTTTCCGCCCGAGACGTGGTCCGGCACCGTATCGTGGCAGCCATCGTCGAGGCATATCAACGCCATGACGACGGCGAGGCCCGCCAGGGGGAGAAACGAACGTGAAGCGCGAGAACATCGTCAAGTTCGCAATCCTCGCTGCCACCGTGGGCCTGACATGGGCGGCACTGGTCGCAGGCACCGGTGATTCGGGCTCGGAACTGGTGGTCAACACGGTGGCGGACCAAACCTACGTGGCAACCCGCGATGGAACCGTCCTCGATCAGGTCGCCTACGAGAACGCGCAGAACGATGCGGCCGAGGCGGTGCCTCCGGTGCTGCGGCGAGACACCGAGACCGAAGAAGAGATCTTCAGCCGCGTCAACGACCTGTTCACACAGGTCGCCGACGGCGCCATCGAAGAGCAGACGCTGCCGATCCCAAGCCCGAACGTCACGCCCGACGTCGGCACCACCAGCACGTCGACCACGGCTCCCACAACCACCTCGAGCACCGAGGCAGGCGAGGCATCGACCACGTCCCCGACGACCGAGGCGGTTCCAGAGGAGCTCGCGAGAATCCTCGGTTTCGTCTACCTCGACACCGACGCCGACGGGGTCTTCGCAGAGCCCGATGGCAGCCCGCTCGCCGATCGACCGTTGGAGGGCCTCGGCTGGGTGGCGGTCTCCGAAGTCGATGGGTCCGTGGTGCGCGCCAAGACCGACGCCACCGGTGCCTTCAGTTTCCAAGTCACGCCGGGGGCGTGGGTGGTGGGGCTGGATCCTGTCGACTCGGGCATCCCGGACAACGTCGACATCACTACCGAGGCGCCCGTCCAGGTCATCGACTGCGCCGCCGGCGAACAGTGTGAAGCCCAGTCGGTCGGGATCGGTCCGCGATTTCGCACGATGGAGCAGCAGACCGAGTCGTTGATCGCCGCATATCCGACGCTGCAGCCGGACACAGCCGGCACGCTCGTCCGGATCGCAACCAACGATGTCAAGCGGCGGCTGATCGGCACCCAGGCGGTGCTGCCGCAGCTGCTCGAGGAGACGCTCGGGTCGATCGGCATCCAGTTCGGCCAGCGGATCAACAATCAGGAGGAGCTGGCCGCCACCCAGACCGAGATCTACCTCAGCCCTCCATTGGTCTTCGTCGACGGCGTGATCGATGAGGAAGCCCGGCAGGCGGTCGCAGACCTGGTGGCCTCGTTCCTGGTCGTCAACACCGAGACCGACGAGCAACTCACGAGCGAGGACCGTCTGGCTGCACGAGACGCCGTGGATCCGTCTCAGTTCGAAGAGCGTTTCGATGCGGGTCAGACCATCGTGGCCGAGGGGCAGCGGCTGACCCAATTGGCGATCGACGCCATCGCACGGGTGGGGCCCGGAAACGCGCTCCCGGTCCGCGCCCCCTCCGCAGCGTTCATGCTGGTGGTGCTGATCTCGATCCTCGCCTACTACCTGTCGAAGTTCCGCAGCCAGTTCTGGCACGCTCCGAGGATGGTGGCGCTGCTCGGTCTGCTGATCGTGCTCGGCGCCGCGTCCGTGCGATTGGCGGTGGAGTTCCAAGATCAGACCTCGTGGTTCATCCTGCCGGCGGTCGCCTTCGGGTATCTGGCGGCGGTGCTGTTCGACAACCGGATGGGGACCATCATGGCGCTCACCCTCGGCGTGCTCGCCGCCATCGGGACCAGGGACCCCGGTGTAACGGTGTACGCCTTGCTGGCCACGCTGGCGCCGATCGGATTCGTCTCGCGGGTTTCGAGCCGGCGAAGCTTCCGCAACTCGGTGGTCACATCGGCGTTCGCCTCGGGGGTGATCGGCGGTGCCGTGGCCTGGATGTTCTTCCCAGGCCAGTCGACCCTCGACTCCATCGGTGATGCGCTGGCCAACGTCGGGGTTCCGATGGCCTGGGCGTTCGGCACCGGTCTCGTGGCGTCGCTCGTCGCCCTGTCGATCATGCCGTTCTTCGAGTCGGCGTTCGACATCACCACGACGCTCCGGTTGCTCGAACTCACCGATCGGAACCACGAGGCACTCCAGATCCTCCAGGAGAAGGCGTTCGGCACCTTCAACCACTCTCTCATGGTCGGCACGCTCGCCGACGCCGCCGCCCGGGCGATCAAAGCCAACAACCTGCTGGCGCGAGCCGCTGCCTACTATCACGACCTCGGCAAGACCGAGAACCCGATGTACTTCATCGAGAACCAGTTCGGCACGCTCAATCCTCACGACGAGCTGCCTCCTGAGCAGTCCGCGCAGATCATCCGCAGCCACGTCATCGACGGTCTTGCGCTCGCCGAGAAGTACAAGATCCCATCCGAGGTCACCGAGGGCATCCTGGCGCACCATGGCGACGCCATCATGCGTTTCTTCTACGAGAAGGCTCGTCAGCAGTACGGCGACGAGAACGTGGACGTGGACGACTACCGACATGCCGGGCACAAGCCCACGAGTCGCGAGATGGCCATCGTCATGATGGCCGACTCCGTGGAGGGGGCATGCCGAGCCGTGTTCGGCGACGAAGAGCCCACACCCGAGGGGATCGAGAAGGTCGTCACGAGAATCGTCGACGAGAAGGTGTCCGACGGCCAGCTCGGCGAGTGTGATCTCACACTGGGCGAGCTCACGCAGGTGAAGGGAGCCTTCATCGAGGCGCTCGTCGGCCACTACCATCAGCGCATCCCGTACCCGAACTTCCCAGGCTCTTGAAGACAAACCCTCGAAGTACCAGTGGTCACGACGTGACCATCCTCGACGATCATCCGACGAACATCTCGGGGACGCTCGACGCTCTGGCTCGAGATGTGCTCATCGACCAGCGCTACCCCGAACGCGTCGAGGTCTGCATCCACACGGTCGGCTCGGAGACCATCCGGCGTCACAACGCGGACGCATTCGGCAAGGATCGACCCACCGATGTCGTTTCGTTTCCCCTCGAAGATCTCGTCCCTGGCATCCCTCCGACCGTCGACCCCGGTGGTCCGCCCCTCGTTCTCGGGGACGTCTTCATCGCGCCCGACGTCGTTGCCGAACGGGCAACACGACACGGCTACGACCCAGTCGCCGAGATGGCACTGATGGCGGTGCACGGCGTGCTTCACCTCATGGGATACGACCATGTCGAAGATGAAGAAGCCGAGGTGATGGAGGCGATCGAGGTCCGCATCCTCGCCAAGCATGGAATGGGCAGAAGATGATTCCCGCCATGATCGTCGCGGCGCTGGTCTTGCTGGTCGCCGGATTCGCCCGGGCCGGGGCTGCCTCCCTCGTCCTCACTCCGCGAGCTGATGCACTCCACGACGCAGGAGACCACGTGCCTGGCGCCCGCCGCGTCGCCGAGATGCTCGAGGAACGTCAGGTGATCGTTCCCAGTATCAACATCGTGCATTCGATCTTGCTGGTCGGGGCCGCCCTTCCCGCCGCCTGGGCGCTCAGCTCTTCCATCGAGGGGCCGATGCTGATCGTCGCGCTGGTGGTGCTCGGTCTGGTCCTGGTCTCGTGTGGAGATCTCATCCCCCGAGCCATCGGCCGCCGCAACCCCCGGAGCCTCGCCTACCGCCTCTCGCCGATCCTGTCGATGTTCGTCAACCTCGGCTCACGTGCCGCGGAGATCATGTCCGACGACGAGGAGCACGAGCACCCCGAACTCGCCGACGGCGATCCCGATGATCAGGGGGAGATCGAGCTGATCACCTCAGTACTCGAGTTCTCCGAAACGCTCGTGCGCGAGGTGATGGTTCCACGCACCGACATGACCAGCGTGCGAGTCGACGCCTCGCTCCCAGATCTGCTTCGAGTGATCGACGAGTTCGGATTCAGTCGGATCCCCGTCGTCGGAGCGTCACTCGACGATGTCGTCGGTATGGTCATTGTCAAGGATCTCCTGCCACGCCTTGCCAACGGAGACCGGTCGACGACGGTGCGATCCGTCATGCGGCCGATCGACTTCGTTCCCGAGACCAAACGCGTCTCGGACCTGCTCAGGGACATGCAGGCGTCCAAGTCGCACATGGCCGTTGTCGTCGATGAGTACGGGGGCACGGCGGGGCTCGTCACGATCGAGGACCTGTTGGAGGAACTCGTCGGTGAGATCGTCGACGAGTACGACGAGGACGAGTTGCTCCTGGAACAGACGGCATCCAACAACTGGCGAGTCGACGGACGCCTGTCCGTGTCGGATCTGTCCGAAGCCGTCAACCTGGAGTTGCCCGAGGAGGAGTGGGACACCGTCGGGGGCCTGGTGCTCGGGCTGGCCGGCCGGGTGCCGGTCGAGCGCGAGCAATTCGAACTCGACGGGCTGACCCTCACCGTCGTCCGGGTCCAGGGACGCCGCGTCTCCGAAATCACGGTTCAGCGTCACGTCGGTGCCGAGGAAGCGAGTTGAAGTCGGGCTTCGTCTCCGTGGTCGGACGGCCCAACGTCGGAAAATCGACCCTGGTCAACGCACTGGTCGGACAGAAGGTCTCGATCACATCATCCAGGCCGCAGACGACTCGGAACACGATTCGCGGAGCGGTCACCGGCTACGACGAGGGCGAACCGATCTATCAGATCGTGCTGGTGGACACACCCGGCCTGCACAAGCCTCGGACCGAGCTCGGTAACCGGCTCAACACACTGGTCTATGGAAGCCTGGCCGACGCAGACGCCGCCCTGTTCCTGATCGATGCCACCCAACCGATCGGCCCGGGTGACCGGCTGACCGCTGAGCGACTCAAAGAGGCCGGTGTCGCAGTCGTGGTCGTGGTGAACAAGGTCGACAAGGCGAAGAACGACGACGTGGTCGAGCAACTGGTCAAGGCGAGCGGATGGGACTTCACCGCCTATGTTCCCGTGAGTGCGCTGCACGGCACGAATCTCGAGCCCGTCATCGAGGAAGTGGTGGCATTACTGCCGGAAGGTCCGCTCTACTTCCCTGCGGACATGAAGTCCGATCAGCCAGAAGAACTGCTGATCTCCGAGATCGTCAGGGAGAAGTTCCTCGAGCGCTTGCGCGACGAAGTGCCGCATTCTCTCGTGGTGGTGACGGACGACATCGACACGACGGAAGAGCTCACCACCATCTCGGCGCGGGTGATCGTCGAGCGTGCATCGCAGAAGGGAATCGTCATCGGCAAAGGCGGCTCGCTGCTCAGGGACGCCGGCACCGAGGCTCGGCTCGAACTCGAGCGGCTGCTGGGTGGCAAAGTGCATCTCGACCTGCGAGTGAGCGTGGAGCGCGACTGGCAACAGACCCCGCACCTCCTCGATCGCCTCGGCTTCAGGTAGGGCGAGGCCTGCCTCGCCCGCGGTCCGGGTCGCGTTCGCCTCTGGACCCAGAACAGGCGAGGGGCGTTGCCGCGCCTGTTGGTGTTCGTCAGGTCGGCCGTGGTGCTTCGCGGGCGCCGCAAGCGGACGCCCCAGGAGGCGAGGCTCAGCCGCGCAATGCCGCCTGGCAGGCGGCGAGCCACTCGTGTTCCGGGGCCTCGTAGGTGTAGGCGTTCTCCAGATTCCGAAGCACCCGGCGGATGATGTCGGCGGTTCCGACCGGTTCGAGCCAGCGCCGATCCAGTCTGGGGTCGCCACCGATCGCATTGGCGATCAGCGACGCCGCCTCGTCGAAGCCGATGGCCTCGCCGTAGTGGAATGGATCGACCAGTTGCCCGGCCGCGTAGACCACGAAATGGCCCGGGAGGCCGACGCCCTGCATCTCCAGGCCGGCGCGACGCCCGACTTCCATCCATAGGATCGACAACGAGATCGGGATGCCACGACGAGTCGCCAGCACTCGGTTCAGATACGAGTTGTCCGGGTTGTCGTAGTCGTCGACGTTACCTCCGATGCCGTGGCTGATGCCGATGACACGTCGCAGCGCCAGATGGGTCGTGCCCTGCACCTCGGAGGCGAGGACATCGAGGCGAAGGAGCACGTCATCGTCCACCAGATCGGGATAGGCGAATCGTGCCAGCTCGATGGCCGCCAGGTCGAGCCGGTCGTCGAAGACCAGCTCGGCGAGCTTCGTAGCGCGATGTGAAATGGCGTTGGACATGAGACCTTCGGATGCTGGCGATCAATGTAACCCGTCGCCGTGAGCTGGCAACGCACTCCGGTAGCCTGCCGCCCAGTGACCGAGAGGGAGATTCTGCGTGGGCCGTCTGAATGAGCACATCGCCTTGATCACCGGTGGCACGAGCGGAATCGGCCGCCGGACCGTCGAGCGTTTCGTCGAGGAAGGCGCGCAGGTCGTCTTCACCGGCAGACAGGAGGACAAGGGCGCCGAGATCTCTGAAGAGCTCGGCGAGGCCGCGGTGTTCATCCGCGCCGACGTCACGGTCGAGGACGAGATCGAGGCAGCGGTCCGGTTCACACAAGAGCGATACGGGCGGATCGATTCGCTGTTCAACAACGCCGGTTCACCCGGTGTCGGTGGCAGCATCCGCAACATCGAGTCGAAGGACTTCGACGACACCGTCGCGCTCCTGTTCAAGTCCGTCTTTCTGGGCATGAAGTACGTCACGACGATCATGTACGAGCAGGGGAGTGGCTCGATCATCAACAACGCCAGCGTGGCCGGCTATCGGACCGGGTACGGGCCTCACATCTACTCGGCGTGCAAGGCAGCCGTTTCACACCTCACGCGTTCGGTGGCGACCGAGACGATCGAGAAGGGCGTCCGGTGCAACGCCATCTCACCGGGGTTCATCGCAACTCCGATCTTCGGGCGCTCCATGGGGCTATCGGCCGATCAGGCCGAGGACCGGTTGGACCGGCTCGAAGCCATGGCATCCCCGGCGGGTGCCGTCGGTGAGCCGACCGACATCGCCAACGCAGCCGTCTATCTGGCATCCGAGGAATCGAAGTTCGTCAATGGTGTCGATCTGGTCGTGGACGGCGGGGCCATCGTCGGCCGGGGCTGGACCGAGGCGAACCGCGGCATGGGCGCCATCGCCCAACATCTGCGCAGCTGAGCGACCTCAGCGGAGCTGCTCGATCTGTGCCGCCAGGTCGGTGTCTTTCTCGGTCAGGCCGCCGGCATCGTGGGTCGTCAGGGCGATCGTCACCTTCGAGTACCGGACGTCGATGTCCGGGTGGTGGAAGGCCTTCTCAGCCAGCACACCGACGGCTGTGACGAACCCGACGGCAGCAGCGAACGAGTCGTGCGTGAAGGTCTTCGACAGCACCTCGCCATCGATCACCCACCCCTCGTGCCCGAACAAGAACGCCTGCCGGTCTTCGTTGCGCAACAGGTCCATGACTCGAACCTAGCGATCCTCGCTCTTCTGCGCCTTGTCGATCGCGCCACCGAAGCGACGCTCGCGGTGCTGATACTCCACGACCGCCTCCAACAAGCGGTGACGGTCGAAGTCGGGCCACAGGATCCCCGGAAAGGAGAACTCGGCGTAGGCCGCCTGCCACAACAGGAAGTTCGACAGCCGGTGCTCACCCGAGGATCTGATCAACAGGTCGAGATCTGGCATCTCGGGGACAGCGAGATGCTCGGCGACGGTCCGCTCGTCGATCGAGTCGGGGTCGAGTTCCCCGGCGGCAACCCGGCGGGCGATCTTCCTGGTCGCTTCGGTCAGCTCCCACCGGGAGCCGTAGTTGAAGGCGAAGACCATCGACATCCCGGTGTTGGTCCGAGTGAGCTCCTCGCTCTCCCGCATCCGGAGCCGATTGCGATCCGGAACCCGGGGGTCGGCCAGGTCTCCGGCGAAGAAGATCCTCACATTCCACTCGTGGAGCACGTCCCTTCTGCGGATCAGCAGATCCTCGTTGAACCACATGAGAAAGGCGACCTCGTCGGGATCGCGGGTCCAGTTCTCGGTCGAGAACGTGAAGGCGGTCAGCCATCCGATTCCCATGTCGATGGCACCCCTGATGCAGTCGAAGAGCGCCTCCTCGCCGGCTCTGTGGCCCTCGGTGCGGTGCAGCCCTCGCTGATTCGCCCATCGGCCGTTGCCGTCCAGGATCAGCCCGACATGGCGCGGTACGAGATCGGGGTCGAGCACGGACAGATCGAGTTCGTTCACGATCCGAGAACGGCGAGACTCGAGAAGCGACGTTCCAGATGGAACTCCATGAATCGGCGAATGACGCCCATCCCGTCGCCGGACATCTCTGGGTTCGCAACCGGCAGACCGTCGAGGTCGGTGGCGGCGAGCTCGGCGAGGTACCCGGTCAGACCGGGACGCAGCCGCACGGCTCCATCGGGCCGACACGACTCACAGACGACGCCTCCGGCTCCGAAGCTGAATCGATCCAGACCCGTTTCCCTTCCACAACCGGCGCACACATCCAGCGAGGGTGCCAGTCCGATGACTGCGGCCATGTGCAAGAGGAATGCGGTGACGAGGTCCGGGTGGACCGGGCCGGCATCCAGGGTCGAGAGTCCGGCCGACAACAGCTCGAACAGTGCTACGGACGGTTCGTCTTGCTGGGCGACCGCATCCACGCCCTCGGCCATCGTCGAGGCGGCCGTCACCCGATCGAGCTCGGTCCGCATGCCCGCGTGGGTGTCCCGCACCGACACCTGATTGATGATGTCGAGGTTGCGCCCCTCGTAGAGGACCAGATCCACGTCCATGAACGACTCGAGACGCCCACCGATGCGGCTCTTCGTCTTGCGAACACCTTTGGCGACCGTGCGCAGCTTGCCGTTGTGCGGGCTGATCAGCACCACGATGCGATCGGCCTCACCGAATGGATAGGAGCGGAGGACGATCCCCCGGTCATGGCGCAGCATCGGATGAGGATACGCACTCGAAGATGTCCGCTATGCGCTTTGCGCTCTGCGCTGTGCGATCTGCGCTGTGCGATGGCTTGCGCTTGACCCATCGGAGGTGATGTCGCATGTCGCATGTCGGATGGCCGATATCCGATGGCGGAGGGCGATCGGAGTTCCGGTACACTCCCGGTTCCCCTTTCCACCGGATCAATGACTGCATCTTTCGACACCATCGTCAACCTGTCCAAACGTCGCGGCTTCGTGTTCCCGAGCTCGGAGATCTACGGCGGGCTGCGTTCTGCCTACGACTACGGGCCCCTCGGAGTGAACCTGTTGCGCAACGTCAAGGACCAGTGGTGGAAGTCCATGGTCCAACACCGCGACGACGTGGTCGGGATCGATTCGGCGATCATCCAGGCTCGAGAAGTGTGGCGGGCGTCGGGCCATGAAGAGGTGTTCACCGATCCGCTCGTGGAGTGCTCCAACTGCAACACCCGCCAGCGGCAGGACAAGCTCTCCGACCCGGACCTCTGCCCGAACTGTGGTCAGCGAGGGACGTTCGGCGAGCCGAAGCAGTTCAACCTCATGTTCCGCACCCATATGGGGCCGGTCGAGACCGCCGACAACATGGTGTATCTCAGGCCGGAGACCGCTCAGGGCATCTTCATCAACTACGAGAACATTCGCCGAACCAACCGAATGCGTCTTCCGTTCGGTATCGCCCAGATCGGCAAGTCGTTCCGTAACGAGATCACGCCCGGCCAGTTCGTCTTCCGGACACGGGAGTTCGAGCAGATGGAGATGGAGTTCTTCTGTGAGCCGGCCACCGCCGACGAGTGGTTCGAGAAGTGGGTCGAGCTGCGACACAACTGGTATCTCGACCTCGGGATGAATCCTGACAACCTACGGATCCGGCCGCACGACGATGACGAGCTCAGCCACTACTCGGCGGGCACCGTCGACGTCGAGTACCTCTTCCCGTGGGGATGGGACGAACTCGAGGGCGTTGCCAACCGAACCGATTTCGATCTGAAGCAGCACCAGGAGTTCTCCGGTCAGGATCTCCGGTACTTCGATCAGGAGACCAACGAGCGGTTCTTCCCCTACGTGATCGAACCGGCTGCCGGCGCAACCCGGACCACGTTTGCCTTCCTGATCGACGCCTATCACGAGGAAGAGGTCGACGGCGAACAACGAACCGTCCTCAAGCTGGACAGGCGTCTCGCCCCGTATCAGCTGGCGGTGCTCCCACTGTCGAAGAAGCCCGAGTTGATCGAGCCCGCCACAAAGCTCGCCGACGAGCTGCGCACCTCCTACATGCTGGAGTTCGACGTCACCCAGTCGATCGGTCGCCGGTACCGCCGCCAAGACGAGATCGGCACCCCGTATTGCGTGACCTTCGACTTCGACTCTCTCGACGACGACGCCGTCACCGTTCGGGATCGCGACACGATGGCGCAGGATCGGGTGTCGACGTCCAAACTCGCCGCCTATCTCGACGAGAAGCTGGGCTGAGCTCGCCTGGCGGCTCGCCGCCATCGGCCATCAGCTGTCGGCTTTCCGCTCGGTGTGGCGCGGAGGGCCCTTCCCGACAGGATGCCGCAGAGGTTCGCAACCATTGCTCTTTGCTCGCATATGTTCCGGTTTGAGCCGGACTCCCCTTGAATGGCGACATTCAATCAGGAGATGAATCATGAATCGGAATCTGCTCGCAGGACTGGGCGTCGTGGCGGTGATCGCCCTCGGCGGCGCCGCGTGGTTCTTCACTCAGGGAGATGCCGAACCGACCACCGAAGTGACGGCACCTCCCATCGCCGGCCCCGAGACGACCGAAGCGCCGGACACGACACAAGCCGCGCCATCCGAGACCAACGCGGACGCGGACGACGACCCGACCATCTCGGCGAGTTTCGAGCTGACCGATGCGAGCTCGGCGACCTTCAGCCTCGACGAAGAGCTGCGCGGCAGCCCCACCACCGTCGTCGGCACCAGCGGGATCGTGCTCGGACGCATCGAGATCGACCCCGATGACCTCTCGAACTCTCAGATAGGCGAGATTCTCATCAATGCCCGGGACTTCGAGACGGACTCTGGGCTCCGCAACCGGGCGATCCGCGGGCCCATCCTGGACACCGACGCCTTCGAGTTCATCTCCTTCGTCCCGTCGGCGATCGAAGGGCTGGAAGGGGCGGCATCGGTCGGCGACGAGTTCACCTTCACCGTTTCGGGCGATCTCACGATTCGTGACATCACCCAGCCGGTCACCTTCGACGTCACCGCTGTCCTGACGTCGGATCGGACGATCGAGGGAACGGCTACGACGGTCGTGGAACGCGGTCCGTTCGAGCTCGTGATTCCCAGCGTGCCGTCGGTGGCGAACGTCTCCGAGGAGGTTCAGCTGTCGCTCGACTTCGTCGCCGAATCCGCCTGATCCCCGGGCGACGGTATGTTGGAGGCCACGTACAACACGAGACAGGAGTGAGTCACGCATGCCAGTGAGTACTGCATCCGCCGTCTGGAACGGCTCCATTGGAGACGGTTCGGGCACCATGACGATGGCCAACTACGAAGGGCCGTACTCGGTGCCCTCGAGGTTTCAGGATGGCGAAGGATCGACCCCCGAAGAGTTGCTCGCCGCTGCCCACGCCGGCTGCTTTTCGATGCAGCTCTCTGCGCTGCTCACCCGGGGCGGCAACACGCCTGACCGGATCGAGACGTCCGCAGATGTTCAGCTCGACAAGCTCGAGGACGGCTGGGCGGTCACCAAGATCCACCTGACCACCAACGCCTCGGTGCCCGGCATCGACGAGGCCACCTTGCTCGAGTTCGCCGAGAAGGCGAAGGACACCTGCCCGGTGTCGAAGCTCTTCGCAGGCGGGAGCGCAGAGATCACCATGGAAGCCACGCTGGCCTGAATCCGGTTGTCTGGCCGGTAGTCACCGGCCAGACAACACCACCTGCCCCGTACCATGGGGGCATGGACGACGACCGTGACAGGATCCGCAAAGCGGTGAGCATCGTGGACCTGGTGTCTGCGGTCACAACGGTCAAGAAGAGCGGGCGCAACCACATGGCGGTGTGCCCGTTCCATCAAGAGAAGACGCCCTCGATGTCGCTCGACGTGGCCCGCGGCCTCTACTACTGCCACGGCTGTCACCAAAAGGGCGACATCTTCACCTTCGTCCAGGAGAACGAGGGTCTCACCTTCCCCGAGGCGATGGAACGTCTCGCCGCGATGGCGGGCATCACCTTGACCAGGGATCCGTCAGCCGAGAAACGGCAGGGCCAGAAACGTGCCTTGATCGATGCCACGGCATCCGCAGTTGATTTCTATCACCAGACGCTGATGAAGTCTGCCGACGCCGGCCATGCCCGGGCCTACCTGCGCAGCCGCGGCTACGACGCCGAGACGGTTGCCGACTTCAAACTCGGCTACGCCCCGCACGGAGACCGATGGGATCACCTCGTGCGCGAATTGCGGGCCAGGGGCATCAAGGACACGGTCATGATCGACGCCGGGCTGGCACGCAAAGGCCAGCGGGGCGGTCTGTACGACCTGTTCCGGGATCGGGTGATGTTCCCGACGTTCGATCTCCAGGGCTCGCCGATCGGGTTCGGTGGACGGGTGCTCGGCGACGGCACGCCGAAGTACCTCAACACGCCGGAAACCCCGATCTACAAGAAGTCCGAGACGATGTACGGGATCGATCGGGCCCGGCGAGAGATCCAGAAACGCGGGACGGCTGTGATCGTCGAGGGATACACCGACGTGATCGCTCTGCACCGCAACGGCATGCCGATCGCCGTGGCCACCAACGGCACCGCTCTCGGAGACGACCACTTCGATCTGCTCCGGCGATTCACCGACACGATCGTGATGGCCTTCGACTCCGATGCCGCCGGTGGTCGTGCCGCACTCCGCGGAGACGAGTTGGATGTTCCGGTCAGGCTCGACCTCGACCTTCGCGTGGCCAAGATGCCGGCGGGCAGGGACCCGGCGGACATGGTGTCCGGCGGCGACCTCGAACTGCTGGAGAAGGCCATCGACACTGCCGTACCGCTCGTGCAGTTCCGCATCGAAAAGGAGATCGACGGGGTCGACGTCTCTGAGCCGGAAGCCCGTGCACGGACGCTGAAAAGGCTCGGCCCCATCCTCGGGAAGGTGGATGACGAACTGGCGTTCACCGAATACGCCAGGTTCGTCGCCGATCGGCTCCGTATCGACATCGACGCGGTGTTCGAGGCGGTGGGCCGTCGCCGCCGACGGTCGGGAGCACGTAGCGCAAACGTGCAACGGTCCCGCCCACAGGGAACACTGAGGACGCGGATCGAGCGTGAGCTCCTGCGGGCGGTGCTGGCCGATGCGCATTCCGCCGGCCAGGTCGATCTCGGGGCGGTGGAGTTCCACGATCGGCTGGTCGAGGCGGCATTCTCGCTCATCATGGCTCAACTCGAAGATGCGCAACCAGGCACTCCGGTGGCGCTGCCCGATGCCGAAGGCGAGGTGTCGGAGCTGATCATGTCCCTTGCGATGAACAAGACCCCGGTCGGATCCGCTACCGACGTGTTCGCCCGCCTGAAGGTCATCGACATCGAAGAACAGATCACCCACGTGCGAAGCGAGCTCGACCAGCTTTCCGCAGAGGAGCAAACCTCTTCACCGTTGTTTGCACAGTTGTTAGCGTTACAGGATGAGCGACGGAAGTGGGAACACCGTGACTGACGCACCGCAGCCACCGCCGTCTGTCGACGAGGTCGTCGAACAGCTCATCAAACGCGGTCTGCAGCGCGGCTTCCTGACGGTGCACGAGGTGCAGCACGACCTGGTCGACGCCGAGGCCGACCCGCTCGAATTCGAGCGTGTGTTCGAACTGCTTCGCGGTCGTAAGATCAGAATCGAGGAAGACCTCGACGACGTCTTCGATGACATCCTCGAGGACGAGTCGGTCACCGTCTCGGACCCGGTCAAGATGTGGCTCAACGAGATCGGCCGCTACAAGCTCCTCACCACCCAGCAGGAAGTCGAACTCGCCATGCAACTCGAGGCCGGGTTGCGTGCCGAAGAGCGTCTGGCCGCCGAGAAGGATGCGCTGAGCATCGAAGACCGCACGCTGTTGCAACGCCAGGTGCGGAAGGGGCACGCTGCTCATTCTCGTCTGGTGGAGGCGAACCTGCGATTGGTCGTCTCGATCGCCCGCAACTACATCGGGCGGGGCATGGCGCTGTTGGATTTGATCCAGGAGGGCAACCTCGGTCTCATGCGGGCGGTCGACCGCTTCGACTACCGACGGGGATTCAAGTTCTCGACGTACGCGTCGTGGTGGATTCGCCAGGCGATCACCCGGGCGATCGCCGACCAGGCCCGGACCATTCGGGTTCCGATTCACGTGGTCGAGATGATCAACAAGCTGGTGCGGACCCGCCGGGATCTCTCACAGTCGCTCGGCCGGGAGCCCACGATCGACGAGATCGCGCTCGATCTCGAGATCGACCCCGATCGGGTCGAGGAGCTGTCAAAGATCGCCCAGTCACCCGTCTCGCTCGAGATGCCGGTCGGTGAGGAGGACAACGCCACGATCGGGGACTTCGTCGAGGACACCGACGTCGAGGTCCCGGTGGAGGCCGCCACCTTCCGGCTGCTTCAGGACTATCTCAGCGTCGCGCTCGAAGGGCTCAACGACCGCGAACGCGAGGTCCTGATCATGCGATTCGGCCTCGAAAACGGCAAGGTCAGCACGCTCGAGGAGGTCGGTGAGCGGTTCGGAGTCACCCGAGAGCGGATCCGCCAACTGGAGACCAAGGCGCTCGCCAAACTTCGCCACCCCCAGAACTCCCGCCGCCTCGAAGGCTTCCTCGAGTCGTAGGCGGGTTTGGCGCCCGGGTCGCGCCTGGTCCGGGGTGTGTGGAATTCACGGCCCGGGCGGCGGGCGCCGCAAGCGGACGCCCCTACCTGTGGTTTACGATCGAGGATCAAGCCCGATGACGTGATCCAACCGGCCCTTGGCGCGGCGTGGGGACGAGGCTCGCCTCGCCCGCAGCCCTCTCCTCGTCAGTGTCGAATGGTCGTCTGCGTTCGGGTAGGGGGCGGGGCTTGCCCCGCCTGCGGCGCATCACGTTCGACCCGTCGATCGACCCTGCAGGCCGGCGGTCAGCTCCGCTGGGCGTTCACCTGGAGCGGCGTCGGTGGCGGCGGTTCGACACTGTCGCGCAGGGTGCGTGAACCGGCTTCGAGCCCACCGGCGATGCCGGTCCTGAGGAGGTCGGTCAGTCCGGTCGCCTGCTGACCGAGCTGCGCGACGGCCGGATGCTGACGCGCTGCTACCGCGCCACGCTTGATCTGTTCGTAGCGATCGCGCCCTGCTCGCGCCCCGAGGACGTATCCGACGGCGATTCCGATGGTGAGACCTGATTTGAACTTCACGATGGGCCGTAGCTTACGCGTTCGACGGCTTCGGCCGACAGGGGTAATATCATGCCTACGTCGGGCTTTCCCGACGTGCTCCATTCCGGGGTAGCTCAATCGGCAGAGCATCGGACTGTTAATCCGCAGGTTGTGAGTTCAAGTCTCACCCCCGGAGCTGAGAAACCCCTGTCCTGGCAGGGGTTTTCGTGTTGTAGTGGTTGTGAGATGCGGCCACTGTGGGTGGGCGTGTCGCGAAACGTCGCGGTCTGTAGGTCGTTGGCGATCTACGCCGCCCGCTTGGGCCGTGCGGATCGGCTCCATTGGACGAGGCTGACTATCGGAGGAAGGATCCCGGATCGCGTCCCCTCCACGGGACGTGAACATCGAACGAGCTGGGTTCCAGATGGAGACTCACTGCGGGCGGTGTCTCTCGGGTCAGCCACGTGGAGGTGTGAGTCCGAGAGCACCGCCCGCTTTCAGAGTTGGCGCAAGAGTCTCGGTGCGTTCCGGGAACCCGATCATTCGATTCGGACAACCAGGTGTGTCAGCACTACGTGGAGGTAGTCATGGTTCGTGTAGGAAGCGCTGCGTCGCGGCTTTCAATCACCATTGCGTTCCTTGTGGCGCTCGTGTTCTCCGGGACAGGATGGGCGAGCGCAGCGGACTCGCCAAGACCCGAGTCGCATTGCGTCCGGGACGTCATTGGCCAACTTCCGGACGGCCAGCTGATCCTCGGCACCGAGCGCTGCTACGACTCGTTCATGGCTGCGGCGTTGGATGTCTCCGACGGCGTCGTCGAGCTGAGTCCCCGGGCGACTGGCGAGGTGCTGTTCACCGACAGTCGAGCGGCTTCACGCCTGGGAAGCTTCACGCTCGGGACCCACTTTGATGGCGCCAACGGATCGGGCAGCTCTATCAGCATTGTTGGCAGCAACTGTTCGGGCGGTTGGTGGAACACAGGCGGTAGCTGGGCGAACCGGATCTCTTCGTCGCAGAACGGCTGCTATCGGCTCACGCACCACGACTACCCCAACAGGAGCGGAGCGTCACAGAGCACCCTGGGATCTGGAACTCACAACCTGTCGTCATTCATGAACAACAAGACCGAATCGGTCTCATACTGGTCGAGCTGACGGACAGCATCCGGCCGTATCCTCGCCACTGTGAGGCGACTTGGTCGATGATGCTCCGAGTGATGCCGACATCATCCAGGTGTCGCTCTCCGAGCCCGAAGAGTTCGGTCTGCTGTTTGATCGGCATTATCGGGCCGTCTTCAGCTATGCCGTTCGCTCGATCGGCGTCAGTGAGGGACAGGACGTCGCTTCTGAAACATTCGTTCAGGCGTTCAGGTCGAGACACCGGTTCGACTTGTCCTATCGGAGCGCCCGGCCGTGGCTGCTTGGAATCGCGTCCAATCTGATCTCCAATCGATATCGGTCCTTCGAACGCCGAGACCGGGCCTACGGTCGCGCCGCCGGCCGTGTCCAGGATCGAGACGAGTTCGATATGGCAGCAGCTGAACGCCTGGACGCAACGGTTCACTCAGCTCGGGTCCGAGAGGCGCTCGAATCCTTGCGACCCCAGGAGCGGACCGTGGTCACTCTGTTCGTCTTCGCCGGCTTTTCGTATCGCGAAATCAGTCACGCCCTCGGCGTGAGTGAAGGAACCGTCAAGTCCAGACTGTCTCGCGGACGAGTGAACCTTCGCAACCAATTGCGCGATGTCGGTGAACAATGGGGGAAGCGATGAGTGAACCGACCGACCCCTTCGAACTCATGCGAGACCTCATCCCCGAGGCGACGCCGAATCGGGAGCAAACCGAACGAGCGCGAAACGTACTCCAAGCTGAGATCGCCGCCGAGTCCCAACCTACTTCGAGGTCACAGTCTCGGAACAGAGCGCTGGCGCGGCTCGCAGTGGCGGCGGTCGTGTTCGCCATTGTGGCGGTGAGCGTGACAGCGTTCCTGTCCCGGGGCGACACTGCCGTAGCCACGCTCCAGGAGATCGCGCAGGCCGCACGAGCAGCAGAGGCTACCGACATCCCGGCCGGCGGATTTCTGTTCCAACAGTCAACAGAACGTAGCCTCCGCATCGTCCCAGGCGACGAGATAGGAGTCGACCGGGACTTCGCCGCCTACATCCTCACGACCGACCGATCTACCTGGCGAAGCCCACCAGATGGATTTGTCCAGGCAACGCGCTTGAATCGCGACCCAGAGTTCTTCTCTGTCGACGTGGAGAGGGGCTACGAGGACCTCGGAATCGCCGATCGTGACAAGCTCAACCGGCTAGTCACCGAGCAATTCACCGGCGTCGCAGACCCCATCCTTGACCGCCAATGGCCTAGCGATGCGGACGAACTCCTCGTAGAGATCATCGAGGTTCTCGATCCATCCTCGCGACCGCAGCCGCGGGGACACGAGGTCTTCGGCTACGCGATCAACATGTTGGCCGAACCGATCGACCCTGCCCTCCGCGCGGCGGTGGTCGAGGTCATTGGGCTCACGGAACCCACGTCTATCGTGCCCCTTGCGGATGGCTCAGTCCGAGTGCTATACGACTACCCCGACGCGACCGAGACACGGTTGACGGCAGTCATCCAAAGGGACGGCAGCCTACGATCTCGAGAGACCACTCTCCTCGGTTCGGACGCGCAGCTTGGTATTCCAGCCGGGACTACTGTGTCGTCGATCGTCTACAGCGAGTGGGTGCCGGTGCGGGACCTCGGCTAGAAGAGCTGGACGAGCGCTGCGCACGGACTGGTATCGGCCTCGTCAATCGCACGAGCGCTTCGTTGACACAACGATCTGCACCAGTGAATGTGTTCAGCACAGCCGGTCCTGCCGAAACTCGCTGCTCGATCGGTGATACCGCCTTACGGGAGTGATGCGCCGAGACATGTGTGAATGGCGGCAGTAAGGCGCATTGCGGATGCCGGAGGGAGTTCGTGTCGGGTTCTGATTGAGAGCTGGTCGCCGGGTTGGACGATGACCAGTTTCCACTCAACTGCGGTGGTGTCCACGCCTAAATTCTCTACGCAATCCACCAGCGTGCGCACGACTTGGTGCGGGGCGGGGCGTTCCGCCGGAGGTTGCACGTCATGAACGCCCGCGATCTCGGCCGCTGATACGCAAAGCTCGAGTGCTTTGCTTCCATCCGCTTCGATAGCAGCCCCGTCACGCGGCTGCGCGATGTCGCCGTAGGACCACTCCGGCTCCGAGTATTGAGGAGGTGCGATCAGCACAACAGCTCCAGATGGGTTCCGGAAGGCAAGAGCACGATCGTGCATCGATAGGTCCTGCTGGCGGAGGCAGTGTTCGATTTCGGCAGTGATGTCGATCCCCAGCGGGTCGATGTGGCGAGAACTGCAGCTCGCGAGCAGTCCAAAGACGAGGGCGATGGTGAGCAGGCGGCGAGTCACGGCGACGGCCCAGCCGCCCGTTTTGCGCGCGATCGAAACACACTCATGGTTGTCCTGCAAGCGGACATCATGCGTCCATATCTTGTGAACCCAGTCTGTCGATTGACGGACCGATCGGAAGGAGAATGCCCATGTCGAACGCACTGAGGTCGCGGAGCTTCAGGATACCGGTCGCACTGCTACTTGTCGCAGCGGCCTGGCAAGCCGGTGCCGCAGTCAGCAGCACGGAGTCTGATCCTGGATTCGATTATGTAACGGATCAGATGGGCGCGTGCCTCCAGGAGGCCGGTCTTGGCTTGGACGGCACAGCCGACTTCATCGCTACTGAGACCGGAGTTGCGATGTTGCCATCTCGAACATTCGAAGGCGAAGAGTGGTCGGCGGGGGCCGCATTCGAAGGCGAGGCTACAGAGGCCGAGATGGCGAGCGCTCTCGAGACCTGTAGAGACGCGCTCGAGGCAGAGCTCGGTCTTCCTTCCTTCATACCTGAGCTTGAGCAGCCGGCAGATGCGGTAGTGCTGGACCGGGTGAAGGCCTGCATCGAATCGGGCGGCTTCGACACGAGCGACATCAGTGTGAGTGTTGTGCGGGGCGTAGATAGCGGGGCTCTCGCTATTGAGACACAGCACACCATGTCCATAGAAGAGGCTCGCACTTACGGCGCCACCCTGAATGCGTGTCTCGAGGCGGAAGTGGGGGACCACAGTGAGTAGGGGGTTCAGCGCGCTCCTCGTGGCCCTTGCACTACTTGGAGTTGGCGCCACGTCGGCGCTCGCGCACAACGCCAACAGCTCGAGCCACTTGTACGAAGGCGTGTCCTACCACAACATGAATGCCTTGTCGTTCGATTGCTCGTGGGGCAACCCCGTCTACCCGCATGTGTGGGCAAAGGACTTCGACAGCAAGAGTCACTCCGTAACCAGGCTGGCGCGGGACTGGAACACTGGAGCCACTATGACACGGACCGACAATTTCATCGGCTCGATCAATCATGGCTCATGGGCGACCTATTCGAAGGTCGACTTCGCTCAGATGCAGACGAACTGGCACACGTGGTTTGACTCGTTTGGTGCAGAGACTCAGTACGTCTTGGGATGTTGATTGGGCGTTCGGCAATCGCGACGTCAGTTAGAGAGATCGGAGCGACAAGCTATGGGGCCCGCTAAGAGCATTCTGGCAAAATCCGCAGCGGCGTTGGCGATGCTGCTAGCGATAGGCAGCGCGTCGGCCGTTGCGCACACGAACTCAAGTCCGACCCACGACTGGGAAGCAGTGTCTTACCACAACAGCAGTGCAAACATCGAGTGCATTGGAGGAGACAAGGTCAACGCGAAAGGTTACGCAAAGGACTTCGACAATAAGTCTCACATCATGACTCGTGAGGTCCAGGATCATGTGACAGGGCAGTGGGATACTAGGACTGACTCCTTCATTGGTTCTGCGTCGTACAACAACTGGGATACCCCGTATGACAAGAACGACTTTGCCAAGTTGAGTACTAACTGGCACACGTGGTTCGACTCATTTGGCGCGGACACCAAACTAGTAGTCATGTGCGATTGAGCCGGAGGCCCAGAGGGCGCTGCGTTTGGGCGTCGTTGTCTCGGCGCCCAAACGTTGCGTCCGACGAGCGGTTTGACCTCCCACCGCCTGGCCTCGAAGTCGGGCCGTCGGTTCCTCCGAGTTGCATCGAGAACGCACGACGGCCATGGCCCAGAAGGATCTACCTAGCCTTGCGTGCTCAGTCGCCGGCACTGCTTGAGCGGAGGGCAATCACCTGCGCGAGGGCCAGTAGGAGTCGACCAGGGCTTTGTTGCGTATGTCCTCACTAGTGATCGCTCGGTCTGGCGGAACCCACTTGACAGCTTCGTTCAGATCAAAAGCGTCAATCGCGACCCACAGTTCTTCTCTCCGGACGTGGAAAGAGGCTATGCACTCCGTGGGTTGGCCGATGTCGACGAGCTGGAACGGGTCATCACCGAGCAGTTCACCAACGTGACAGACCCGATCCTCGACACGCGATGGCCCGACTCAGCGCCCGATCTCCACTCTCGGATCATTGAGGAACTGGGTCCAGCCACGCAGGCGCAAACCGCAAGATCACGAGGTATTCGACTTCGCCATCGACATGTTGGCCGAGCCAATCGATCCTGGACTTCGAGCGTTGGTCTTCGAAGTCATCGGCCTCGTGCAAACGCAGTCTGTTTTGAGCCTGCCCGACGGATCGGTCGAGATTCGAGTCGACTATCTCGATGGAGTCGCAACGCGCGAGACGGTAGTGGTCACGCAGGATGGCAGCCTGCTCTCACGGGAAGTGACTCTCCGTGAAGCCGACACGCAGCTGGGCCTTCCTGCGGGATCGGTGGTCTCGTCGATCGTTTACGGCGAATGGACGATTACAGAGAGCCTTGGGTGAGTGCTCTCGGAACCCTACGTCACCCAGCGGCCAACCTACCTCTAGAACCGAGCAAGGCAGGGGGAGCATGACATCGACTCACAGTTCCGCAAGGGGACGGACCACCGGCGCGGTCCTGTGGCTGACTTGGCAGCAACCGCAAGACCGAGGAGCCAGTCACGTTGTGCTCCAGTCCACTAGCGCTCGCGACATCGCACGCGCGATCGCCAATGACGTTGGGGGCATCGTGGCAGACGATCGAGGCGCGGAACTCGCGCTGCAAGCGCTCGATATGGGCATCAAGACACGCACTCGCTTTCCTCCGCACGATCTCGAGTTGACTCGTTGCGATGCGGAGATGATCGCCCTTCGCTCACGAGGACTGACCTGGGTGGAGATCGCTGAGAGCATCGGCTACTGCGAGCGACAGGTGCGGCGGATCTTCAAGGCCCTGGCTTCCAGATTGCACTGCACAGAAGAGGAACTACTCGGTCTGGCGCAGATAATCGATCTTCATGAGATGCAATGGTGAGAGAGCGGCTCACTGCTGCTGCGGCCAGATAGGCATCAGGCAAGTGCACGCATCACGGCTGCGGATCGGCCCAGACCTGTGCACTGGTGAAGCTTGGAGGGCGATTCGCTGGGTCGACACCTTTCGATCGCTGGGGCCACTCCTAGCCTGCCTCGCCCGCTGTGTCTGTCCGCCTAGCGGACATCGAAGTCCCATAGCTTCTCGGATGTGGTCCGAGAAAGAGCGAAGGAGGAAGAATGACACTCATCAGGCCGCAGCTCAGCGAAAGAGGGTCTAGCGAGGTGATCCGCCGGAAGCGACTGACGGCGCTTCTCATTGCCGTTGTGGTGGGTTTGGCATCCTACGCTGGGATTGCCAGCGCAGCCGAAACCCGAATCTACTTCAATGGCTATGACATTCCGCACCCCGACACCGGAAATCCGTTGTGTGGCGTCACAGTCGAGGTCCACAAGGGGACATACTCCGCCGGGAAGTACGCCATTGGTCACATTGTCGCCAACCCGTTTTGCACGGGCGCGTCAGTGAAGTTGCGATGGAGGACCGGCGGCTCGAACCACCAGAAGTACGTGTTCGATTCAGATAGTTGGGGAGCGAACGAGAGTTACAACCTCTACGCCCCGTCAGCGACGGTTACACCGACCATTGACACCTTGCACTACGGCCAGTTCTGGGCAAGGTCGAAGTTCTACGACGAATGGTGGGATTGGTTCACGTGCAACTGCTCGCTGTGATTGATCTGGTCTAGGACGGGAGTTTTCATGCCTCACACGATAAAGAGATACGCACCTGTGGTGCTCATTGCGTTGCTGTCTGGGATGATTGTTGCTGCGCTACAGTCGCAGCGATTGATCGCTACCGAAGGTTCGCTCCGTGCTGACATGTCGGCTCAGCAGCTGGACGCGATCCGGGATGGAGTGGTCACGAATGTCGAGTTCAATGAAGCAATCGAGAATGCGGCCGAATGCATGATGGAGTCCGGTGTTGACACAGTGGAGGGGTGGTTCTCGACAGTGGCCTCACGAATTGAGATTGTGACTTCAGCAAGCGCAGAGGTCGCGCCAGAAGTTGGCGACCAGGCTTTGGAGGACTGCGTAGCGACACACCTTTCTGGCGTGCTTGAGTTTCGAGCGGCCGATCCGGCGCTTGTCCTGCCGGCTGATGCGTCCGCTCAGTTTCGTGCCTGCACTGCGAGAACGAACTTCCAGACCGCCGGCCAGGATTTGGGTGCGCAGATGTCTCAGTTGGCGCACGACCCAGACCCTGAGGCTCACGTCGTTTTGGAGTCGTGCACGAAGCACGTCCATAGGGGCGAATCATTCACATTCGCCAGATGACGAGGTCTAGTCGAGCGAGCAAGCGTTGCAGCTGGGCTCGCCGAAGCTTTGCGCTCTTGTTGCTGTTCGTGGCGTCTTGCGGTTCGAACGGCTCCAGCGACCCTGGTGCGGTGGACTCCTCCGTGAGCATCTCGCCTGAGCGGCCGGTCTGTGAGTTCACAGACCGGCCGCACGCCACCGAGGGTTACGCGGCCTTCTACCTTTGTGAAGCAATCACACAGCCGTTGTTCCCAGATGAAACCCGGTTCGGGAACGTGGAGGAGGCGGTGGAAGCGATAGTGACCGGGCTCCCTCCCGTAGATGAGTCGCTGTCGACCGGATGGGACAGGATCGAGGCCGAGGAACGAGCTCAGCTGTCTGTGGAACTCTCAAGGCAGGGAGCCGAAGCGACCGTGGCGATCACGAAGGATGGACAGAGCTTTGTTCCAACCGGTATGGCTGAAGACTTCGACTTCTACATGGAGTTGATGATGCCAATCCGATGGACGGTGTTCCAGGACTCGAGCGTTGTGGTAGTCCACGAACCTCTCTGCTACCCAGTCGGCGCAAGCGGAGCGGCATGCGAAATGAGGCGGGCTGACTTTGTCTCCAATTTCATTCCCGACTTGGCCGGTGGCGATCCAGACTGCTATCCCTGGGATTTCTGGGTCGAGGAGCGATGCCACACGCGGCCCTAGGTTGAGAGCGGTACGTTCGACAGCGTCTTGACCGTGGCACATGAACGTTGGCCCTGCGGTATCGCGGGACCCGGCGTCTACCCGTTCGTTACAGGACCCACAAGGTCTCCGCCCGGCACTATCACAACGTGAACAGCACCCGGTTGGTTGGACAGCGTGGTTGTCTGTTTCATGCTGCCACCTCGGCGGTGGCTGAGGCGAATGCTTCTCGTGGTGTTTGATGGCCGTGGCGGCCGATGAGCCATTCGGTGTTGTAGAGCTCGGTCCAGGCGGTGACAGCTTGGCGGAGTTCGTCGACGGTGTCATGCAGCTCGGCCCAGAGGCATTGCTCTTTGAGTGTGCGGATGAATCGTTCGGCACATCCGTTGGTTTCGGGTTCGCCAACGAACGCGGCGTCATCTGCGATCCCGAGCCAGTTGATCGACCCGAGGAAGTGTTTCGACCGGTATTGGGGTCCCCAGTCGTGTCTCAGGCTGATTCCTCGAGCGATATCGGGTTCAAGCCCACCGAACCGATCAATGACGGCGTCGTAGACGGGTTGGAGCGCAGCGATCCGGTCGCCACGCTTGGAGACGTGGGTCCAGGCTTCGGCCGACCAGTGATCGATGTTGGCGAAGATCCACACCCACCCGTCGGAGCGGGTCCAGGCCGGTTCATCCGGTGGGAGTCCGGTGGTCGGAGCTGGTACGTCGAGCCCGGTTTCACGGCCGAGAAAGAAGTCGTTCAAGGGTTCGCTCACGTGTTCCACGAGGAGCCGGTGGACACCCTCCTGCTGGGCCTCGGATGAGAGTGTCTCGAACGTCTGACCGTCGACGTGCCGATCCGCTCCAGAGATGTCCGTCGAGCGGACGCTGCACTCACATAGCTTTCCTCCAACAACCCGCGGTCAGAGCGGAAAGGGAGGGAAGGACTATGGAACAGAAGGCGGAGATGGGCAAGCCCGGAATAGCCATCATGCTCGTCATGGCGGAGTCTGCTACTTGTAGCGGCCGTGGCAACACCGGCAGGTGCGCACGGAGGCACGGAAGTGTCGTATCCGTGCTCCGACTAACTCAGAGTGGACCACAGCCACCCGGGCTCCTATCACCGGGGATCTGGGATTCCGACAGGGGCGGACCCTTGGGTCCCCTGCACGCATTACATGGCGGAGATCGTGACTACGAGCTGGTCAGGAGGGGGCAGCTCCGGGTGGTACTTGAAGCCTAACAATGCGGAGTATGGACTGTGGCGTAGTGACTGGTATTTCAACTACGTAGACGACAACACATATTGCTACGTCGTTCGAGCTGCAGCGCGCGGCAAGGTGCAAGCTGGCACGTCCGAGACCATACACCCTTGGAAGTATCAGTATCACGGCGGCCAGTCTTCCTGTTGGAGCGGCTAATGGGAGAGCAACGAGCCACCACTCGTTCCGGACCAGAGGAGGTCTTCATGCAATATGGATTTCGAGGTACGAAGCTAGCGGGACTGCTTGGGCTGGCACTGTCGTTGGCGGCACTCTTCACCATCACAGCGTCGCGCAGTGTGGACGCTGACGCCGCTGTGAATCAGACGCAGTCGTTTGAGGTTGAGTACGCGAAGTACGTGGCGCAGATCAGCGCGTACGAGGCCTGCCTCACCAGCAAAGGCCTCGCTCCGGAGGTCTCAATTGCCCCCGACGGAGTCTTCCACACAATCGGCTTCACGTCGCCAGGTGCAGGTTTGGAGAAACACCAAGCGATAGTTGACGAGCGGCAGGTAGCAATGGATGACTGCTACACGGCCGAGTTGAGCGGATCCGTTCTTGCGGTCGAATCCCTAGTGACACCATCCGAGGCAGACCTGCATGTCTTGGCGAGCGAGTGCCTCCAGACGGAGGGAGAGCCCGCCGTCGACGGGCTCTCCCCGCTGAACCAGGCACAAGCCCACCTCCCGTCTGCTGACTGTGTCGTAGCCCACGTGGTCGACAGGATTCGGGGAGACTTCGCAGCTGAAGCCTCACTGATTAGGGGCGGGTAGGTATAGCCCAAAAGGCGACCGTGGCGGTTGCGGAACGCACCGGCTGGGCACCACTGCTATCGTGCCCCGTCGGTGTTCTGATAGTGTCATGAGATATCAACCGTTGACTGCGCTAGTCCTGGCAAGCCAAGGTGTGCAAGCCGGCAACGACGGAACCTGGATGAGCAGTCTCGAAGCCCGCACTCTGATCGGCGGAATCCTGATTGCTTGCCTGTTCGGCGGCATTGCCTACTTCGTGCGGCGACGTCCACGCTCCGGAGCAGCCAAGACCGAGCCCGGAAGGGCCGAGTCAGAGAGAGAGTCGTGGGGTTGGCCAGGCTGAGAAGGACTGCCAGAGGAGGGCCCTAAGGTCTCCTATTGGATCCGCGGGCTGCGGGTACCGACGGCGACCGCCGTCCAGGTGCAGCTTCGAGGGCGGGCGGCGAGACGGCGGCCACGAGCGCACTCGAGTGCGGTGGGCTACCGCAAGATGCGCTGGGTCGAGGGTTGCTTGGGGAGCAAGCGTTGCGCCGGGCTCAGCGAAGCTTTGCGCTTGTGCTGCAGGTCGTGGCGTCTTGCGTATCGAACGGCTGCAGCGACGCTGGCACAACGGACGGCTATTGATCGCGCCCAAGCGGCCAGTCAGCGACTGGAGTTGACCCGTTTCGTTGAACACGGGTTTCTGATTTCATACGGCAAAGCCAGTGTAGGCGGGAGTGCGGTGCCCGAGACGGGCCTGGTGTCGTTGCCGGTTGTAGAAGACTTCGGTGTATGCGAAGACGATCGTGCGCAGCTGGCTGCGGGTCATTTTGCCGAGTCGCCGTCAATGCTTCGGATCTCTTTCTCGATCATGGCTCAGGTCGATTCCCTGGCGACGTTTTCGAAACAGTTCCCGGTGTATGAGAACGACGGGGCGATACCCCAGTCGGCCAGACAAGTCTCGACCTCCCGGCTGGTGTATTGGGTGCCGGGGTCGACGTGATGCACGAACTCGCCGTCGGGTCGGCGGCGTGCGAGCGCCATCACGACAGCGTTCACGACGAGCCCGGTGGTTTGGCGGTTGCCCATCGATCATCTTCGTGCTGCTGCGAAGTGTCGCCCCTCTTTGGTGACGTGCTCCGCGGCGGTGTGTCGAGCATTCGCAGTTGCCTGGCTTGTCCGAAGGGAGCGTCTCCGACACCCCGCGTGGGCGGCCTCGGGGCCAACGTCATGTGAGGGCAGCGTGTCGCGGATTTGTCGCGAATCTCTCCAGGGATGACCGAGAGCTGTGCGAACCGTTGCAAGGCGTCTGTTCCCATCGCATCGCTAAGTGTCATTCTGCGAGGGTTGTCGGAAGGTGTTGCGAGGTGCCGTTCGGGCTGTTAATCCGCAGGTTGTGAGTTCAAGTCTCACCCCCGGAGCCCAAGAATCCCCAATGAATCATTGGGAATTGCATCCTCCCTCAACCATCCACAGGCTCGGTTTTCGCGGAATCGTCGCGAATTCGTCGCGCTCGAGAAACATCCTTCGGAGTACCGGTGGGCCGTCCGGACCAGGTGGCGTGGGCGCTTCAGGTCCTATCGGTCGGATGCCTCGTAGATCGAGTGCAGTCGATCTGAGATATCGGCCAGCTCGTCGGGGAAGAGATGTGAGTAGATGTCGAGGGTGACGCGTGGCGAGCTGTGCCCGAGTTGTCGTGCGACCAGCGTGGGTGAGGCGCCGGAGCTGATGAGCACGGAGGCGCAGAAGTGGCGTAGGTCGTGAGTTCTCAGCGAAGTGTCGAGGCCGGCGCGCTTCAGGGCCGGCAGCCAGACTCGCGTCCGCCAGTTCGTCGATCGAAGTACCGCCCCTCTGCGGGTCGTGAAGACGAGATCGTCTGCGGATCGGTCCTTCGTGATGTAGTCGAGCCGTTCGATCAGGAACGTAGGAACGCCGATCACTCGGTTGCGATGAGTCTTTGGGGCACCCCAGTGAAGCTGCCCTCGAACCTCAGACAGGGATTGTCTGATGTGGGCGCGTTCTGCAGCAATGTCAAGGTCTTTGACCCGCAGCGCCGCCATCTCACCCCATCGAACTCCGGTGTAGGCGAGGAAAAGCATCGTGAGGTCGGAGGGTGGTGTCAGTTCGTCTGCAATCAAACGGATGGTCTCTGGCCGCGGGATCTCCGGCCTTACCAGTGTCTTCCTTGGTAGTCGAGTGACTTCGATGGGATTGGTGGAGACGAGTCCTTCGGCGATGGCCGCCCTGTATATCGCTCCGAGCACCTGGCGCGCTTGGCGAATCCTGGAGGGCGAGAGCCTGTCGTTCGCCTCGTTCGAGGTGGCTGGCTTGCTTGCGGGTGGACCCCTCGACCATCTGCTGATACATGAGCTTGGCGACGGCGTCGATCAGTTCGTCGGAAGGCTCTTCGACATCGGGCAGCTTGTACAGGCCGGTGAGGCGTCGGGTGGGCGGTCGGTGGCTCATGAGCCCATCCAAGCGGGGATTGACGAGAGGCAGAAACTCCCCACGATCGAGATGGAGGGCGGGTGACAACTCGGGCTCTCGACTGAAACAAGAATCGGGATTGACGCTGAGCGACCTCGGCGATCGGGTGCCTAGTGATTCGAGAACTCAATACGAGCGGACCGATTCCCATATCCGATCCAGGATGTTCTCTCGGTCTCTATCGGTTAGGTATCTGGAAGACTCCGTCGTCACCCATGGCGGATTGAATCCGATCTCCACTTCGTTTATGTATTCGCCACCGGGTGCGCATTCGTAGATCCGGTAGGTGAAGTACGTACCCGGTACCGGCCGCTCGGTGTCAGATCCAACTTGGGCGCATTGGGCAGGCACGGGCATCTGGTTCAGGAATTCCTCGCCGATGTCCTCGAATGTCCCGGCTGTTCCGACAACTGGCTGCATGTATCGGCGGATCACGTACCCATTGTGGAGCGCAGGTCCGTCTCCGTTCGTCGCAGCCACCCACTCGTCGATATTGGCCGCCGAGGCCCAGATAGCATCGGCTGTGACGGTGAGTGTCCAATCACTCGGAATGGTGATGCCTAGTTCTCCCTCGTCATCGAGAACCAGTACCCACTGTCGCTCCTCGACGGCCGCAGGCTCACGGGCAGAGGTTGTCGGGCTTCCTCCGCTCGTCGTTGTTTCATCGGGCATAGACGTCGAGGTGTCTCTGACCGCAGTCGTCGACACGTCGGCATTGTCGGCAGGCGACTCTCTAGCGGGGGAGTCGCCTTCGCCAGTGACCATTCCGGTTATGAGCAGTGCCAGCCCGAACACGCCAAGCATGACTTGGCGTGTCAGCGAATGGATCAATGGAACCTCGACTTTGAAGGCGACCATTCCGCCACCCACGATCGCAGCACCGACAAAAACGACTCCAGCAACAATGAGCGTTGACTGCATTAGGGAACAATCCAGCCGTCGACGAGTACCCCCTCCTCAATAACCAAGAGCATCCAGCCGGACTCATAAGCCTCAGGCTCAAACACAAGCTCACCTTCGCGAATGAGCACATGGGCTACAAACCCGCTCTCTTCTGCAAGTCGAAGTACCTCCTGCTCCTCAAGCAGGAAGTACTCGACCGGCAATGGAATAGGGTCCGATGCTTCTTCATTCTCGAGTCCGACCTCCTCACCGATCGGCACGAAGGCAAGCCCGTCTGGCGGGATCCAATTCGCCGTGTGGGGGCCAACGAGGACAATAAATTCGCCGCTGGCCACAGTCAGTGCCGCCTGTTCCAATGTCGCCTTGTCCTCAAGAGCTGCGCGATCCGTGTCGGGACTGATCATGACAACTGAACCGGTTGGGATCTCGCCCAACGGTTCGAGTAGCCCGACACGCATGCCGAAGCATGGGAAGTCGATCTCGCCGTCCAAGATCAAGGCTCCGCCTTGGATCTCGAGCTGCCACGATTCATCGGATCGTATGGACACCAAGAGACTCTCCGTGTCGCAAAAACGAACGTCCGCCGGATAGGCGGCAATGATGTTCTCGTAGCTCGGCAGATCTGGCGGCGTGGTAGGAGGCACTGTCCGGGTTGGAGCAGTAGTCGGTTGCAGGCTCGTGCTCTCTGATGTGCCTTCTTCAGATGAGACCACGGTCGACTCCGTGGTGTCAGACTCGGTTCCTCCTCCACCGCAAGCACCGAGCACTACCGTCAATGCAAGCGCTAGAACCATCCCATGCCTCATGAGGGCGCTCCTCTTCTGGCACTCCCGCGTGTCCTTCCCCATCGTGAGCGAGGTCCGTGGTCCCACAAGTACCAGAAGTCACCATCCCCTAGTCGGGAAGCGCCCTCTTGCCGGATAGCCTTCGTGGACGCCACGAGTCGTGCGCACTCACGGCAATTCAACCCTCTCCAGCCGACGCCAGAACCGGGAGAGCTGGCATACTTGCGCCACTCACAACCTGCGGATTAACAGCCCGAACGGCACCTCTCAACACCTATCTCCAATATCGCGTTGAACCGGCCTCCTTAATCGGTCAGCTCCCTGCCAGTCCGAAGAAGACGATGATTGCACGGCCCAGTCGGACCATGTCTTCATCGCCGAGACGGCCGACTCGCTCACCGAGCTTCGAGCGTGGCACGGTGGTGATCTTGTCGACCATCATGCTGCAGGGCATCTGTAGGCCGTTCTGAGTGTCGGGTACCACGGGGAGTCGAATCAGAGGTGCTTCGGTCGGGTCGGTGGTGAAGGCGCACACGGTCACCGAACCGGTTGCGTCGAAGCGGTCATCTTGGATGATCACCACCGGACGCGGCTTGCCGGTGTAGCCGCTGCCTGCGGCGGCTGTCCAGATTTCGGCGCGTCTCACGCCTCGTCGAGGCTCACTGCGTCGATGAATGCCTGATCATCGGCGGCGTGGTCGCTGGCTGCGATCGCTGCCGATTGACGGTGTGCTTCCGCAGCGAAGCCGGGCGCGCGAACATCGGCGACCCACATCTGGATGGGGCGCATGCCTTGTGCCCGCATCCGTTGTCGGTAGTTGCGGACGCGTCGGGCGACGGAGGAGTCTTCGTGCGGTGTAGCCATGTCCCAATGTTACATGTAACGGTTGGGACTGTGAACCCCGCCAACGTGACCGCGATCGAGAACGATCACTCGCTTCGGGTCGACATCTCGGCGTGTGCTGGCGGATCGTTGCCAGCGCGACCCGTTGCAGTTGGCTTCCAGATTGCGCACCTCGCCACACATCGAACACTCGCCAGCTCCCCGGCCGGATTCGAGTGGGCATCGTCGCAGGGCCGTAGAGGAGTGGGCGGCGTGCCCAAGATCTCACTCGCCGCCTCACTTGGTGAGGATTGCTGATGTCGATGGTCAACTTGGCGGCATGGCGGTGGTCGTATGGTTCGCCGAGCACCGTCAGCCGGAATGGTCCGATGGGATCAACCGACTTCATCCCGATGCGCCGATCGTCTCGCCCGAACGTGTAGCGAGTTGGGCGGCTTCCGGGCCAAAACGCTGTGGGGGCGGCGTGTCGCAGATTTGTCGCGGATCCCTCCAAAACCGACGGACAACCGTGCGAGCCGTTGCGAACCGTCCACTGCTCGGGCTGTTGATCCGCAGGTTGTGAGTTCGAGTCTCACCCCCGGAGCCACATCAGCTCGCGCTCGAGACTCGATGCGTCTGTCCTTCTGGCCGACTTTGCTTGTGCTCGAATGCTTCGGGGCGCGTGCCTTGTGCGTTCAGGACCTATATCGAGCCTGTTCCTGGACTCGCTGCCCGTGCCCAGACCGACCGCGAGGCGGTGCCCGTGAGCACCGCCTCGCGTCGTGTTCGCTATTGCCAATCGTGAGCTACGGCGTCAGGAACGCGAGCCTCCCCTCGACCTCCGGGGCGATCGGCCCCGTCTGGGCGGCGACGTAGTCGATCACCGAGTCCCGAACGTAGAACTGGGTGTCGGCGACGATCTGGTCGAGTGGCCAGATCGTCACCCCGGCGTCGTTGTAGTTGCACGACCCGGCCGCCAGGTAGTTCACCGTCGACACGTCGTAGTACGTCGACCCGTCGGCGAAGTCCACCGACACGTTGTCGATAGTCAGCGAGACGACGTTGTCGCCATCCGGCGGCACGAGCGGGCCACCGTCGTTGTACGTGATCTGCACACCCTCGTTGGTGGTCAGCATGCAGGTCGTGTAGTGGGAGTAGCCGCCCCAGGTGCCCGGGTCGTACGTGTACCACCAGTAGTTTCGGTATCCGCGCTCGAGTACCTGCTTGATCTCCGGGCCGTTCATCTCCATCACGAGCAGCGAGTTTTCGTACGGCATCAACGTGTACATGTCGCCGACCGTGAGCGTCACCGGGCTCGCCGGTGTTGCGCCGTCTGCGACCATCCGGTTCGACATTGCACCCGAAAGGTGGAGGTCGACGGGGATACCGTTGCTCTCGAGCTCGTAGATGGCCGAGTCGGCCTGCAGGTTCGCGCCGTTCGTCTCCTGCGTGTACGCATCCAGGGCGTCGATCGGCACCTCGGTCTGCCCGATCACGGTGCCGGTATAGGCGTCCAGCTGCTCCACGAATGGGGTCAAATAGGTCTCCATCTCGGGATCCACAGAGGCCTCGGTGGCCGGGATCAAGAAGCCCTCGCGGAGCACGACCTCGCCGTCGATGAAGCCGACGTTGACCTGCCCCAGGTTGAGGGCGTAGCGCCCGGCCTGGGCGACCAGCGTCCCGTCGGGGTTGACCCCGGACGTCACCATGACCGCCGGATCGAGGAAGCTGTGGCTGTGGCCACCGATGATCACGTCGATCCCGGCGACCCCCTCGGCCAGCAGCAGGTCGCTGTCGACCTCGTCACCGTACGGTGAGTACCCCATGTGGGTCAGCCCGACCAGCAGGTCGGGCGACTCGTCGGCGAGGATCTGTGGCACCGCGGCGAACCCGGTGTCGAGCCCGGAGTAGAACGTCAGGCCCGGGATGTTCGTGGGCAGCTCGTACCGGTAGACCCGTGGGTTCGTGAGCCCGAAGATCGTGACCTTCAGACCGTCGACCTCGAGGTTGATGTAGTCCTCGACGTTCTCGTTGATGAACCCGTAGGACCCGTCGTCGTCGAGGTTGATCGTCCCGAGCAGCGGGGCGTCGACCTGGCCGAGCATGGTGGCGAACGTCGCCGGACCGAAGTTGAACTCGTGGTTGCCGAGCGTCATCGCGTCGTAGCCGAGCAGGTTCATCCCGTCCGCGATCGGGTTGGGATCGGCGTTCCGGAAGTACTGGGCGAAGGCGTTGCCCTGGAACGTGTCACCCGCATCGAGCAGGAGGACATTCGGGTTGTGGGCTCGCTCCTCTGCGATCGTGTCGGCCAGGAACGCGAAGCCCTCGGGCGCGCCGTAGTAGTAGGTCTCCGGCCACGTGCCGTGGGTGTCGTTGGTGTGGAGCATCGTCACGACGTCGTCGAGTCGGACGATCCGCTCTGTCAGGATGTCCTCTGCATCCACCACGGCCAGCATCTGGAGATACTCGACGAGCGCCTGCTGCATGTCGTAGTAGGTGTCCCAGCGGTTGGTTCCGTAGGCGAAGGTGGTCCATCCGTCCTGACCACCGGCCAGGAAGTTGTTCGTCACCACGCGATACACCTGGTCGCGGACCAGCGGCTCGCCGCCGATCTCGACCCCGTAGGCACCCCACGCAGTCGGAGCGTCGTTGCCCGTGTCGTTGTACCAGTAGTAGCTCGAACCAGACGTCTGGAGGATGCCCTTGTAGAGCGTCGCAGACTGATCCAGCAGGTCCTGGATCTGGGCTCCGGTCAGGTCCATCAGATACAGCGTGTTTCCGAACGGCAAGACATCGAACGTCTCGCCCCACGTGATCGTGTACGGCAGTGACGCGCCGTCAGGGATGACGATGTCGGCCCTCAACCCACCTGGGTTGGTGAACGCCACCTCGACGGACTCGTTCAGGACGCCGTCGTCGTACATGTCGGCCTTCCACAGCATCGAGTCGGTGACGATGTCACCCATGATCGACTCGTCGTTGTAGTCCCTGGCCAGATCGATGTTCGTTGCGGCGACCGGCTGGTCGACGATCGGCGCGACCACTTCGCTCCAGTACGCGACGCGGGCGGCGATCTCGAGGTCGGTGTTCTCGAGTAGCCACTCGAGGTCCGTCAGGATCATCTCGGCCGCTGCGGGATCGAGGTGTTTGCCGGTCTGGGCTGCTACTTCGTTCGAGAACGCGTTGAGCTTGTTCTCGACGAGCTTGGCGTTGCCCTTGGCGAGTGCGTCGAGCACCCCTTCGAGCTTCGTCGTCAGGCTGCGATAGGCACCCTTGTCGATCAGTCCGTCTTCGTAGAGACCGTCGACCAGGTCCACCATGCCGTCGAAGGTGACGGCTCCGGTGACCGTGATCAGTTCGTAATCGGCCACCGTCGCCCGCTTGGTGTCGGGATCGATGCTGAGATCGAGGCGACCGAGCCAGCGTCCGTAGTAGCCGGCAGACACGATCGCCGTATCTCCCACCATCAGCGGCTCGGCCAGTGCCTGATGCTGGTGACCGCCGATCATCACGTCGACGGGTGCGCCGGCGTCTATCAAGTTCTGCGCCACCGTAACGAGCCCGTCGTACGGGCCGCTGTCGCTCGTGCCCATGTGGACGACCACGATCAAGGCATCGGCCTCGGCGAGGATGGCATCCCGATAGTGCAGGATCGTCTCGGTGAGGTCCTTGAAGACGAGGCCCTCGGTCGTGCCGAGCAGCGTCACCTCTGGCGTCTCCTGGCCTGCGAGGCCGAGGACTCCCAGTTTCACCGTGTCCGGTCCGTCACCGAGTTCGAGAATCTCGTACGCCTGCGCCCATGGCGGGAGGTCCCAGTCGGTGCCCTCCAGCACGACGTTTGCGCCCAGCCATGGGAAGCTCGACTGCGCTACCCGCTCGGCGAGCAACATCTGGCCTTGGTCGAACTCGTGGTTGCCGAACACCGCAAGGTCGTATCCGAGCATGTTGTAGATGTCGATGGTCGATTCGCCCATCAGGAGTTGTGAGATCGCCGGAGCTGCGAAATACACATCCCCGGCGTCCACCAGCGCGACGCGCTCAGGTCCCATCTCCTCTCGAATGTCGTCGATGATGGCGCCCATGTAGGCGGAACCGCCTCTAGCCAGGTAGTCCGTCTCCAGACGTCCGTGGAAGTCGTTGGTGTGGAGCACGGTCACGTCGACCGTGTGATCCGACTCAACGGCCAGAGCCGCCGTTGGTACCGCCAGAGCGAGCACCAATACGAGGGCCAGCCACGCGCTTCTTCGCGTGAGTATCACGAGTACCTCCCCTCTCCCAGGTTGGTCAACGGAAGAACGATGCTGCGCTTCTACGCTCCTCGCCACGCGCCATTGTCGGCTCCAGTGCATCGCAGCGTCAGAGGACAACGTCACCAAGGGGGAGCGTGTCTCTCGGGCTGACGACGTGGAGTCGCGGAGCGACGGTGAATGTGACGTCACGTCGCACCGTGGTCCGGCCTGGACAGGAGCAACGGTTCCGCCTTTGGAGGGTGTACACGGACACGCACGAGACCCGGTGCGATCTGGCACGATGGACGAGTGAAGCCTCGGAGACTCGCCGCGTTTCGCGACTTGCCACGCACAGTCGTCGCCCTGGGGCTCGTCAGTTTCCTCACCGATCTCTCGAGCGAGATGATCTACCCCTTGCTTCCACTCTTCCTCGTGGACGTGCTCGGAGCCGGTGCGATCGCTCTCGGAACCATCGAAGGCATCGCCGAGTCGACAGCAGCGCTGCTCAAAGTGGCCTCGGGCTGGTGGGCCGACCGGATGCAACGACGCAAGCCGCTCATCGTGGGCGGATACACCCTGTCGGGTCTGGCGCGACCGCTGATCGGGCTGGCCGGGGCGTGGCCGGTGGTCGTGCTCCTTCGATTCGGCGACCGGGTCGGGAAGGGCCTTCGTACGTCTCCCCGTGACGCCCTCATCGCCGACGTGACCCCTCCGCAGCGTCTCGGCGCCGCCTACGGGCTGCATCGTGCCATGGATCACGCCGGAGCCGTCGCCGGCCCGCTCGTCGCAGCAGGGCTGTTGCTCATCCCCGCCATGACGCTGCGCAGCGTCTTCCTGCTGGCGGCGATTCCGGCCGCCGCGGTCGTCGTGCTCCTGGTCTTCGGCGTGCGTGAGGCCACGCGTGAGCGGGATTCTGCGGCCGAACCGCTGTCTCTGCGGGCCGGATGGGCCGCCATGGGGACGCCGATGCGAAGGCTGCTCCTCGCTCTGGTCGTGTTCACACTCGGCAACAGCACGGATGCGTTCTTGCTGCTCCGACTCTCCGATGCCGGGTTCGCCGCTGGATGGATCGCCGTGCTGTGGTCGCTGCACCACGTCGTCAAGATGGGGGCGAACCTGTACGGCGGTCAGGTCTCGGATCGGCTGGGGCGGAGAAACCTGATCGTCGGCGGGTGGATCCTGTATGCCGCGATCTATCTCGGATTCGGGTTGACGTCGAACACCGGTGCGCTCGTCGGCCTGTTCCTCGCCTACGGGATCTACTTCGGCCTCACCGAACCCGTGGAGCGAGCGTGGGTCGCCTCCCTCGCCCCCGAACAGTCACGAGGATCTGCCTTCGGCTTCTACCACGGCGCCATCGGTCTGACTGCGCTGCCCGCCAGCATCGTCTTCGGACTCGTCTATGCGGCGGCCGGCCCGGCCGCCGCGTTCGGAATGGGGGCTGCCCTTGCAATCGTTGCATCGGCCTTGTTGCTCCGGGTGCCACCGGCGACCGTCGCGCTCCGCTGAAGCCACATCTCGGCGGGCTGCGAACGCTTGTCGACTCTGCAACTGGTGCTCGTCCGGTTCGCGGTTGCGGTGTCGATCGAAGGGCCTGCCCAGACGACCGGAAGTAGTCTTCGAGCCCCAGGACGAGCCCCGTCGACAGCCCGGCCACCGTCCCGAAGCCAGGAGATCGATCGTCGCATGACAGACACGCTCACCTCGTATGACCCTCGGACCGGCCTCGCCGTCGGCACCGTCGACCTCACGCCGGTCGAGGACGTTCCGGCCGTCGTCGAGCGCTCCCGCAAGGCGTTCGCAGGATGGAGCTCACTCAGCCACGCAGAGCGCAGAGCGCACCTGCGGCGACTCAAGCACGTCGTGCTCGAAGACGGCGAGCACATCGCCCAGGTGATCAGGTCCGAGACCGGCAAGTCGATCGAGGTCGCCTACTCGACCGACGTGCTCCCCGCCCTCTCGGTGCTCGACTTCTACCTGCGCAACGCCGAGAAGATGCTTCGCCCCAAGCGGGGCGGTTCATGGCCGTATCTGTCCACCAAGGGCTGGACGGAGTACCACCCTCGGGGCGTTGCGGGCATCATCAGCCCGAACAACTACCCCTTCTTCCTCGCCATGATCCCCTTGGCGACGGCCCTGGCCGCCGGATGCTCGGTCGTGATCAAACCGTCTGAGATCACCGCACTGACCGGCGAGTTGTTCGCCGATCTCGCACGCAAGGCCGGACTCCCCGCGGACCTCGTTCAGGTGATCCACGGCGGACCGGACGTCGGCTCTGCGCTCGTCGACGCACCGGTCGATGTGCTGGCGTTCACCGGATCGACCGCCGTCGGCAAACTCGTCGCCACGCAAGCGGCGAAACACCTGACGCCGGTCGTCCTCGAACTCGGCGGCAACGATGCCATGGTCGTCCTCGAAGATGCGGACATCCGTCAGGCCGCTCGTGCCGCGCTGTGGGGTGGGATGCTGAACGGTGGCCAGGCGTGCACATCGGTCGAACGGCTGTATGTGGTCGACGAGATCTACGACGAGTTCATGACGGAACTCGAGAAGGCATTCGATCTCGTCGCTGTCGGAACCGATGACAAGCGGGATGTCGGGCCGTTCATCCACACCCCACAGATGGAGATCGTCCAACGCCACGTCGATGACGCCGTCGCCAAGGGAGCGAAGGTGCTGCGTGGAGGCAAGCGGGCCGCCACCGACACCGGGCATTACTTCGAGCCGACGCTGATGATCGACGCCGACCACTCGATGCTGATCCTCCAGGACGAGACGTTCGGCCCGGTGCTCCCGGTCGTGCGTGTGCGCGACGCAGCCGAGGCGCTTCAACTCGCCAACGACTCCCGGTTCGGTCTCCACGGTTCGGTGTGGACCAAGGACCGGGCCCGCGGGGCCACCTTTGCCTCTGCAATGAACACAGGGACGGTCGCCGTCAACGACGTCGCAGTGAACTTCATCATCCCGACCGTGGCCTTCGGGGGAATCGGCGACTCCGGTTACGGCGCCAACTTCGGCGAGGACGGGATCAGGACGACCTACTGCTTCCCGAAGAGCATCACCTCGGCTCGACTGTCACAGGCGACAACCAAGCTCCTCGGTGCCTGGCAGCCGGTGCGGCGCCTCCCGTACTGGAAGGCGATCGCTCGAGCGCTCTTCCGCTGGTGAGGCTCAAGCCCGGTTGAACCGCTCGATCCCGAACAGCGCCTCGACGATGGAGGCCGGGAACATGTCGGCGGTGAGTGCGTATTGCGAACGGTGACAGGCGAGCGCCCGGAGTTTGGTTTCGGCGTGCCGGGACACGTCGAACTCGAACTGCGCCGACGTCGGCTCGTCGTCATCGGCGTCGATGAGCGCGTCGACCGCCGACGTGGTGCCCCGCCCGGCGGCGTTGCTCGGAGCGGCGGGGGAGAGCACGAAACATGTCACGCTCGTCTTCGCGATCACATGTGCCTCCCTGACGCCGCCACCGGCGAGACCGCGCTCACCGAAGAACGTGCCCGAAGACGCCGTATCGAGAAGCTCGAGAGATCCGCCCTCCGTCTCCTTGGCGACGTCCACCGTTCCGGACAGGATCAGAAAGAGCTTGTCGGCCCGTTCGCCCTGTTCGACGATGAACGTGCCCGCCGGATAGAACCCGATGTCCATGTGGTCGGAAGCGAAACCGAGCATCGATGAGCCGTCGGCGAACAGCATCAGCCCGTGTGCGAACTCGGGTGTTCCTCGGTGCCAGTCGTCGAGGCCCGTCAGCCACTCGACGAGCAGGTCGATGAGTCGCTTTCGCTGGCGCGGGAACGCCGCGTGGTAGACGGGGAGACCGGCGGCGGCTCCGGCTTTCGTTGCGATCCCTGACACGCGGATGTGGTCCGGATGGCCGTATGCGCCGTCGGGTCCGAACGAGACGATGACGTCCGGGCCGTGTTCGGTGATGTTGTGCGTCGCGATCGCCATCAGCTCGGCTTCGGGCTGGCCGGCGAGCGTTCCGTCACCGCGGTCGTGGATCACGACGTCTGTGACCCCCAGCGCGCCCGCGGCGGCGCGTAGCTCCCGGCTTCGGACGTCTCCGAGCGTGGCACGAGTGGCGATGTCGGCGTCGCGGATCTGACCGGCGTCGCCGGTGGTGTACGAGACGATCCGGACGTCGGCTCCCCGTGAGGAGAGCTCGGCGAACATGCCCGCCCCGCAGAAGATCTCGTCATCGGGATGAGCGAACAACCCGAGCAATCGGGGAGGTCTGGTCAGGGATTCGAGCTCGGGCAACATGGCCCCATTGTGTCCGCGTGGGCTGCGGATCGTCGTGGAGATCGGGTTTTCGTTCACCCCGTGAGGCGGAGATGCCCCCGTGCGTCGCCGGCGACCGTCGTGCGAAACGGCCTGGATGCTTCGTTGAGTGCGTGCTCGAGCCAACTGACATCGCCGGGTGACGGCCTGGTGAGCCGAAACCGGCTCATGCGCGTCGGAACGATCTCGAGCTCGGTGACCCGGCCATCGGTATCGAACGACGGCAGATAGATGGCGCCGAGATCCCCGCGATACTCCTCGCGGCCGGTGATGCCCTCGTAGTCGGTGATCAGGTCCCCGCAGCCGTAGAGGATCAGGCGGTCTCCGTACACCTCGATACCTGTCGGATGATGAGAAGAATGGCCGTGGATCACGTCGACACCTGCTTCGTCGATCAGACGATGAGCGAACCGTCGCCTGGCGCTCGCCACCCCGTAGCCCCAGTTGCCGCCCCAGTGGATCGACACGACCACGAGGTCGCGCCCTCGGGAGACCGCTGCGATGGCCCGGCGAATGCGCTCGATCGTCTTCGTCGAGAAGTCCCGGACGAGTGCGACACCGGGTCCGGAATCGCTCGCTGCCCACTGAGTGGGGATGCCGCTTCCGGGTGTGCCGAGCCCGAGAACGACGACTGCACCGTGAGGACGCTCCAATCTGACCGGCCGCCACGCTCGGTCGGTGCCCTCGCCGGCGCCGACTACGTCGATGCCGGCTTCGGCGAGAGCCTCCAGCGTCTGAAGCAGGCCCGGCTCGGACCAGTCCAGGACGTGATTGTTGGCGAGTGTCACGATATCGATGCCGGCGCTGGTCAGGATTCCCACGTTCGCAGGGTTCATGCGGTACTGAATGCCCTTGCCCGGCCAGGGGCGCCCGCGGTCGGTCACCGACGTCTCGAGGTTGACGATGGCGGTGTCGATCCCCGGGTCGAGGAGCGCGGGAAGCAGGTCACCCCACACGTAGTCGGCGGGGACGTTTCGTGGCAGCGGGCCCGCTCGCCGCTCGGCCAGCTCGACGTACTGCATGGCGGACCGGGCCCACGACTCGTGGATCTGAGGGTTGCCTGGATGGGCCTGAATCTGGTCGACGCCCCGACCGAGCATCACGTCTCCCGCAAGACACAGGCGGAGTGCGGTGTCACTCATCGATCGCCGGGGCCGTCGTCATGAAGTCATCCTCGCATCTTCTGCCAGGATGAGAGCCGATGCAGGCCTTTCGATGGAGCTGATGTGGTGGGAGTGGGCGGCCCTGCTCGTGGCGAGCGCCACGATCGGTTTTGCCAAGACGGCGATCGGTGGGGCGGGCACGCTGGCCGTGGTGATCTTCGCTGCGGTGCTGCCTGCACGGGAGTCGACCGGCGTTCTGCTCCCGCTGCTGATCGCGGCAGATCTCATCGCCATCTGGGTGTACAGACGCGACGTCGATTGGGCAACGCTGTTCCGGCTGTTTCCGACGGTCGCCGTCGGAATCCTGCTGGGTGCCTGGTTCCTGTCGGGTGCCGATGACGCCAGCGTCAAGCGGATCATCGCCGCTCTTGTTCTGGGAGGGGTTGCGCTCACGGTCCGAAACAGATTGCGATCGAAGCGCATCGCGGCGACATCGGGCGAACGGCGATCGCTGATCGGAGCTGGAGCGACGGGCGTGGGGACCGGCTTCACCTCGATGGTCGCCAACGCCGCCGGTCCGCTGATGGCGCTCTATCTGCTCTTCGTCGGGCTCGACGTTCGCAGGTTCGTGGGTACGACCGCCTGGTTCTTCTTCCTCGTCAATCTCGCCAAGCTCCCGTTCAGCGCAGGGCTCGGCTTGGTGACTGCCGATTCGATCCGACTCAATGCCACTCTCGCGCCCATGATCCTCGTCGGGGCGGCCGCAGGCACCGCTCTCATCAAACGAGTGTCACAGGTGGCCTTCGAGTGGTGGGTCTTGGCCGCTGCCGGCCTTTCGGCATTCCTGCTGCTCCTCTGAGCAGTCGGGCGTCGTGAACTCTCTGTGGAGGCACGGATGGCTGTTGCGTTCAGCCGATGACCGATGACCGACAACGGGCCGAGGCGAGCGCAGCGAGCCATGCCCACGCGCCGGAGGGCCAGGGCCGGCGGTGCCGGCCCCGGCGCGCTTATCAGGGGAAGCAACCGCTAGGCGCTTCGCTCCATCTCCCGGCGAATCTCGTCCTCGGTGATCGGCCGCTCGAAATAGACGGCCCAGGCGTTGAACGCCAGCCCGATACCCCATCCGGCGATCGGCCAGATCGGCCAGAAGTAGCCGGATCCGGTCGCGGCCCAGATGACCACCAACAGTGCGTTGACGATGACGTAGATGGCGACGTGATTGCGGAAATCACGTCGCGCCTCGAGGCGCCTGACCGCCGCTTCACGCGGTTTCGTCTCTGTCATCACTTCGGTCTCCTCGTAAAGAGCCTGCCCATATCGTCGCAGCTGGTGCTTCGCTGACAAGAGCACAAGGTCCCGTCAGCCGGAGGTGAGTTGCCTGCCGCTCCCGACCCATGCCTGGACGCCGTCTGCCAGCTCGTAGATCTCGGTGAATCCGAGATCGTCCATGATCTCGACCGCCGTGGCACTCCGGTTCCCTGAACGGCAATAGACGAGATACGGGAGGTCCGTATCCAACGCAGCGACCTCGCTGGTGAAAGAGGGATCGTTGATGTCGATCAGGATCGCCCCGGGCAGGGCGCCTGCGGCGAACTCTTCGGGTGTCCGCACGTCGAGGACGACGAGATCGTCGACCGAAGCGATCAGGTCTTCCGCACGGGCCGAATCGACCAGGCCGGTCGCCTCGGCGGTCTGAGATTCTGCGCAGGCGCTCACGATCAACGAGAGCGCCATCAACAGCATCACGAGTTTCTTCATGGGTGGTTCCATCCTGTGTCGTCGTTCACCAGAGTTGGATGCACCCCGGCGGCAGAAGTCGCGCCAAAGCCGGCTGGTGGGGTCGGCCGGTATCAGTCGAGTTGTGCCGTGGTCCGTTCCAGGCGGCGAGCGAGGTCTCTGATGACTGCCATCGCCACCTCGGGATGCTCCTCGACGAGCGGGATCAGATCCCAGCTGGGGATACGGAAGGCGCGCGTTCTCGTCTTTGCGACCACCGAGGCGGTTCGCGGGCTGCCGGAATCCGCGAACAGGGCCATCTCTCCGATGTGGGCCCCCTTCCCCATGGTCGTGACGAGCTTGTCGCCCTTGCGGACTTCCACTTCACCCTCGAGCACGATCCACATCGTCATCGCATCGGTGCTGCCCTCCGAGACGATCACATCGCCGGGCTCGAAGGTGCGAACCGTCGCCGTCGAGGCGAGGCGCTTGGCGGCCTTGTCCGGAAGCGCGCTCAGGAACGGCGATTCGGCCAACACTGACAGGATGTCTTCGGACATGACGTCTTCTCCCTCGAACAACAGCCGCAACCCTACCTGGGTCATGAGTCGCCGGTAACGTGACGGCGGGCTTTCCGGCACGAGGTGGACGAGGTAGATGAGAGACGAAACGTCACTGACCGACGTGGAGCGGGACATGGTCACATTGGCGGCAATCGCCAACCCGCTCCCGCTCGATGTGATCGCCACCGTGCTGGAACTCGGCGACACCGACACGAGTGAGATCGCCGACCGGCTCGTCGAACGGGGGATGCTCGAGGTCGACCGGCGAGGCGTCACCGCAAAACCGATCGACGCGCCGGGCGCACGCCGAGCGATGTTGGCTTCTCGCCTGGTCGCCGCCTTCGATGAGCGCAATGCCGCCTCCGATCTCAAGGCGGCAGCTGCGTGGGCCTCAGGAGATTCGGCCCGGGCATACGCCGAGTATCGAACGGTGATTGCCTCGGGCGGCGCCGGCATCGAAGAGTTGGATCGGGCGGTCGAAGCCGGTCAGGAATCGAACGCGCCGTCGACGGAACTGGCGAGCCTGCTGGTCGCGAGAGCGCGGACCCATCGGAATCGGGGAGAGAGTGCAGCTGCCATGGCCGACCTCGAGACGGCGTTGCGCGACCTCGACGGCGCCGAACTGGTGGATGCGCTCGGGTTCGCCGGAGCCGTCGAGGACGACCTGCAGCACCCGGCAGACGCCGAGCGATTCGTGGCGATGGCCATGCTCGTTGCCGCCGAGATGGGGTTCCAGGACAAACTCGGCTCGCTGGCGACCTTGCACGGGCGAGTGCTGTCACGGGTGGGGTTCTCCCGCGAGGCCGACGATTCGTTCGACCGCGGTCTCGAACTCGTCAGAACACACGGCACGGACGTCCAGCAGTACTACGCCTCGCTCAATCAGGCGTGGACCTCGTTCGATCGGGGTTGGATGGCCAAAGCCGAACGGGGATACGCCGCTGCGCTCCGAGACGCGGCTCGGATCGAGTCGAAGGTGGCCGCAGCAGACAAGGAGATCGCGCTCGCACGCGCCAGGTTCGGTGCAGGCGACCCCGGCCAGGCCGTCGAAGGGCTCCGCCGGGCCCGGGCGGTCGGTGCCTCCACCGAGGCGCCGGTCCTCGACTTCCTCGCAACGATCGCGGACGTCGAGGGAGCCCTCTTGTACGAGCGGCCGAGCGATGCGGCAGCCGCCGTGGAGCGGCTCGAGGTGATCGTCGAACAGTCCTTCCCTGCTTGGACGAACCGACTCGCAACGCTGCAGGCCCGAGTCGCCCTCCAAGCGGGCGATCGAGCGGCCGCTCGCCGCTCGGTGGCGAACGGACTCGACACGACGCCGCACGGCGCCAATGGTGCTCGACTCCGAGCCGAGCTCGATGTCCTCGGAATGGCGGCCGCCGAAGAGTGGAATTCTCGGCGAGCAGCCGAACTCAACGATCACATCATCCAGGCCGGGTGGCTCGGTCTCGCGGCATGGTTCATGACGGTCAGAGCAGAGCGCGACGGGGACCCCGACGTGGCCATGATCGCAGCGGGGATGGCACATCGACTCGGGAACCCGATGCAGGCTGCCAGGGCCGTCACGGTGGCCGAACGTTGGGATGACCCGAGGTCTGATGCGGTGGCGAACTCGATCGAGCGTGTCGCCCGCAGCCTCCCAGAGGACTGGGGTTCGGACTTCATGGCGCTGCCGTTCGTCGCCCCTGCGCTGTATCGCGCAGGCCAGATCGACAGCGCAGACGAAGGTGCGCTCATCGCCGGTCTCGACTCGGCGCTGGCCGCGGCCGGACTCGCAGGGCTGGACGTGCTCAGCCCTGCCCAACGTCGCGCGGCGGGTCTCATCGCTGCACCTTCGAAGGTGCGATCGGCCCTCCGGTGGCTCGCGCCGATGATCGGAGCAGCGGCCGTTGCTGCGCTCGTTGCCGTGCTGCTCCAACCGGCGCCGGCGGAGCCGGTCGTCGTGTCCCAGCCTCCACCGGCGAGTGTCCCGATTCCGACGACCCAGCCGGGCATCGGGGAGAGAATCGTCCCCGCGCCTGACGAGCCTCCGCTGTTGGGTCAGTCTCCGTTCTCGGGTGGGGAGTCACGTAATGCCGCGTTCGACGTTGCGATCGGGGAGCCAACCGGGATCTATTGGCGTCAGCCGGTTTCGGGATTCGTCACCGAGGACCCGGTTCTCCAAGGCAAGGCGCTCTACGTCGGCACCAGCATCGGCCGGGTCTACTCGTTCGACATCGCCAACGAGGGCTCACTCATCTTCGACGACGACGCCGACACGATCGTTGCGCCGATGGTCGTAGACCAGGTCTCGTTCGATCAGGGTGGGCAGTCGCGTTCGTTCGTGTTCTACGGCGATGAGGACGGCGTCCTCTACATGCGGAACATCGACGACTCGCGTGGCGTGGCGTGGGAAGCCGACCTCGGGAGCCCGATCACCGGGCCTCCGCTCGTCAGAACCGATCACGTCGTGGTCTCCACGGCCGATGGTGTGCTCTGGAAGCTCGCGGGCGCCAACGCCGATTTGGTCCAACGGTATCCGGAAGAAGGCACGGTCGAGGGAGGCTTGGCCGGAGCGCTTGCGTCGGCCGATGGCTTGATCTATGCGCGAACGGACGACGGGCGGGTCCTCCTCATCGAGGAGGAGTCCATGACACTGCGATGTGAAGTCTCGATGGGCGCCGCCCAGGCCGTCACAGATCCCCTCCTGGCCGAGGGCCGCTGGTTCATCGGCACCGCGACCACTGCGGTGTTCTCATTCGAAGCGGGAAGCTGCAGCAGCGGCGGAGGCATTCCCGCCTTCCAGGTGGACGTTCCGATCGACTACTCCGCACCGGTCGCAGACGGGATCATGTGGAATGCTGCAGACGGTCTGTTGCTTGCGATCGATCTGTCCGACGGTCAGCTCCCGTTCACGCCTTCGAACCTCGAGGCCACGGTCACCTCCCCACCCGTCATCGCCGGCGATTTCGTGCTGGTCGGAGCGACCCGATCCGGGCGCCACGAACTGGTCGGCGTGGAACGGAGCACCGGGCTCCCGGCATGGCGATTCCCGCTCGATCTGCCGCTGTCCACACGGCCGGTCGTGGGTGACGGTGTCATCGTCGTAGCGACCGACACCGAACTGATCGCCATCGCTGCGCCGGCTGGGTGAGGACCAACGACTCTCAACGGGTGGCGGCTCTCCAGGCCTCTCTGATGGGCACCTTGGCGCCGATCCGCAAGGCGGCACCGCGGTAGATACGCGCTGCGATCTTCACCAGGACGAACACCGTCACGATGATGATCCCAACCGCCGCCAGATTCTCGGTGATCGGGACGTCGGTCACGGCGTTGCGCATCGGCATCACGATCGGGGACGTCGGCGGGATCAGCGAACTGATGCGTGCCAGCGTCGAGTCCGGGGTCTCCAGCGAGATCAACGCGATGAAGTAGGCGGGGAGGATGAGGATGGCCGGCAGGAGGGCGGCACCCTGCATGTCCTCCTGGCGGGTGATGGTTGCTCCGAGCCCGGCATACATCGTCGAGTAGAAGGCGTATCCGAGGATGAACCAGAGGATCGAGGTGAGCGCCACCTGCGTGCCGATCGGTGGGATCTCGAAGTCGGTCCCGAGCATCTGGACCGCGACGAGCACTGCTCCGACCATGGCGAGCACCTGAACCAGGCCGAGCAGGCCGATCCCCAGGATCTTGCCGGCGAGAATCGACTCGGGCTTCACCTTGGAAAGCACGACTTCGATCACCCGGCTGGACTTCTCCTCGGTGACTCCGAGCATCACGAATTGGCCGAACACCAGGATGGCGATGTAGAGCACGAAGATCGAGATGTAGCCGGCGACGATGCGCCCGGTTCGCTCGGGGTCCTCTGGTTCGAGTCGACGCTCTGTCGGCGGCTCGGGGGCGAGCAGTCCCTGGGCTTCGGCGGCGCTCAGTCCGATCTCGTCGATTGCGGCCTGACGTTGGACGGCAGCGATCGCCGGCCTGACGATCGAGCCTGCGTCGCCGCGGGGCTCATCGGCCCAGACCAACTCGTCGCCGTCGACGACCAGCACGGCCAGCCCGCCGTTCTCGAGCAGGCGCTCACCTTCGGCGACATCGTCGACCATGTCGATCTCGATCAGCCGCTCGGAAGCGGCGGCAACGGCTTGAATGGCAGGCTCCAGCTCGGCCGGAGTCGAGCCGGTGAGTCCGATCTCGATCGCCTCCTCACCGTCATCGAACGTCTGGATGATCGGCCCGATCGCGAGGATGGCGAGGACCGACAGCCCGACCATCACGAGGAACCCCTTGCTGCGACCTCGCTGGAGGAAGTCACGCTTTGCGAGAAGCAGGATGTGCTTGATCATCGCCTCACCGCCTGCCTGAAGAGATCGGACAGATTCGGTGGTTCGAACCGCAGTGACGTGATCGTGCCGTGCGCCTGGGCTTCGGTCACGATGTCGGTGATCGGAGTGTCCCGGTCGATCAGTGACCTGCCGCCATCGGCCAGCGTCGCCCGTTCACTCACGAACGGCTCGCTGTCCACGTCGATCTCGAGGACCCGCTGCTCGGAGTTGTCGCGAAGCCACTCGACCTCGCCCTCCAACACGACGCGGCCATGATCGATGATCACGACGTCCTGGCACACGCTCTGCACGAGATCGAGCTGATGGCTCGAGAACAGGATCGCCGTCCCCTCGGCCGCGAGCTTCGCGAGGATGGCTGCCAGGTCGTCGACTGCAAGTGGATCGAGCCCCGAGAACGGTTCGTCGAGGATTGCCACCGCGGGATCGTGGACGAGGGCTGCAGCCAGTTGGACCCGCTGCTGGTTTCCGTGTGACAGTTCCTCGAGCTTGGAGCGGGCACGGTCGGCGAGACCGAGCTGTGCGAGCCAGCGGTCGATGCTCTGGGTGGCGGTCGCCTTGTCGAGACCTGCGAGTCGGGCGAAATGGAGGAGTTGTTCGAAGACTCGCATCTTCGGATACAGGCCACGCTCCTCCGGCATGTACCCGAACTGGCTCCAGGACCTGGCGTCGACCCGGCTCCCGTTCCAGGTGATATCACCCGCATCGGGAGTCACGAGCCCGAAGACCGACCGCATCGTGGTCGTCTTTCCTGCCCCGTTGGGGCCGAGGAAGCCGAGGATCCGACCAGGTCGGACCTCCATGGAGAGATCATCGAGCGCGACGATGTCGTCAAATCGCTTCGTGAGATTCGAGATGATCAGCACGCATCCACCCTGTTCGACACCACATTGTCGAACCATTGACGGGTTGCGGGGGAGAGGCGTTGGCCCCTAGGACGGTGATCCCTCAAGAGGGAATGCGGCCGACCGCTCCCGAGGCTTCCGGATCCTTGATGTACGTGGGGCGCAGCTCGATCGGCTTCTCGGGTCGACGCTTGGCCCGCGTCCGCAGGTTCAGCGCCTCGACGAACACCGAGAACCCCATGGCGAAGTAGACGTATCCCTTGGGGATCTCGACCTCGAAGCCCTCGGCGACGAGCGTGAAGCCGATCAAGAGAAGGAAGCTGAGCGCGAGCATCTTCACGGTGGGGTGACGATTGACGAAGTCCGAGATCGCCCCCGCCGACAGCAGCATGACGCCGATCGCGATCACCACCGCCGCGATCATGACGGCGATCTCGTCGGCCAGGCCGACCGCCGTGATGACCGAGTCGAGGCTGAACACGGCGTCGAGCAGCACGATCTGGGTGATCACCGCGCCGAACGTGGCGACGGCCTTCCCCGTGGCCTCGTGCGCTTCTTCGCCTTCGAGCTTCTCGTGGATCTCGAACGTCGCCTTCCCGATCAGGAACAGGCCACCCAGGAGCAGGATGATCGAGCGGCCGGTGATCTCGAGCTCGAAGACCTCGAACAGGGGTTCGGTCAGACCGATCACCCAGCCGATGCTGAGCAGCAGCAGAATGCGCATCCCCATCGCCAGGCCGAGGCCGATGGTGCGGGCGCGAGGTTGATCCTCCTCGGGGAGCTTTCCCGTCAGGATCGAGATGAAAACGATGTTGTCGATGCCGAGCACGATCTCGAGGACGGTCAGCGTGACGAGTGCGATCCACGCGTCGGGATTGGTGAGTAGCTCCATGCCGGCGACGATAACCAGACGGACCCGGCGACCGCCGGTTCTCTCCGCTGTTGAGTTTCGGTCCGGGTCCGGCGATCATCGCTCCATGATCGACTGGACACACGTGACCGCAGCCCTCTTCGACCTCGATGGGGTCCTGACTCCCACGGCGAAGGTCCACGAGGCCGCATGGGCGAGAATGTTCAACGGGTTCCTCGAGCGGCGGGAGGGACCGGGGTTCGAGCCGTTCACCGAAGAGGACTACCTCAGGTATGTCGATGGGAAGCCACGATACGAAGGCGTGCAGAGCTTCCTCGAGTCACGCGGCATCGATTTGCCGCACGGCGACCCCGGCGACCCTCCGGGCGATGGCAGCGTCTGTGCGCTCGGGAATGCCAAGAACGACATGTTCAACGCCGTGCTCGAGTCCGAAGGCGTCGACCCGTACCCCGACGGAGTTGCCCTCCTCGATGCGCTGGAGTCGCTTCCGGTCCGGCTCGCCGTCGTGTCGTCGAGCGCAAACGCAGTGGCAGTGCTCGAGGCTGCAGGCCTGAAGTCGCGTTTCGAGTTCATCATGGACGGCCGCGTTGCGCGGGAGCGGGCGATTCCCGGCAAACCCCAGCCGGACACCTTCATTGCCGCAGCCGCGGAGCTCGGCGCGGGTGCAGCCACCTCGGTCGTCTTCGAGGATGCCGTCAGCGGGGTGGCCGCGGGTCGCGCCGGAGCATTTGCAGTCGTGGTCGGGGTCGACCGCACGGGCTCGGAGGAGGAACTGCTTGCAGCGGGCGCCGACATCGTGGTCTCGGATCTCGCATCCCTGATCGGTTGAGGTCACGACACGCTGCGGCGCTAGGTTCGACGACCATGTCCGACGCGATGATCCGACTCGAACACGTCACGAAGCACTATCCAGGGGCCGAGTCGCCTGCGGTGGACGATCTCGGATTCGAAGTGCCGCGCGGCACGATCCTGACGCTGGTCGGGCCGTCTGGGTGTGGCAAGACCACGACGCTCAAGATGATCAACCGGATCATCGAGCCCACATCCGGCAGGATCTGGGTCGACGGGACGGAGGCGACGGCGACCGAGCCTTTCGTACTGCGCCGCTCGATCGGCTACGTCATCCAACAGATCGGTCTGTTTCCACACCGCACGATCTCCCAGAACATCGGGACGGTGCCGGAGCTCCTGGGCTGGGACGACACTCGCATCGCCGAGCGAACCAACGAGTTGATCGATCTCGTCGGTCTGGACAGAGAGCTGCTCGCCCGCTATCCATCTGAGCTGTCAGGTGGCCAGCAGCAGCGGGTCGGGGTGGCGCGGGCGCTGGCGGCGGATCCACCCGTGCTGTTGATGGACGAGCCGTTCGGAGCCGTCGACCCGATCGTTCGCACCCGGCTCCAGGAGGAGCTGCTGATCCTGCAGGAGAAGGTGCGGAAGACGATCGTGTTCGTCACCCACGACATCGACGAGGCGATCAAGCTCGGAGACCAGATCTGCATCCTCAACGTCGGAGGCGTACTCGAACAGCTCGGGCCACCCGAGGCCGTCCTCAGCGACCCGGCGAATGCATTCGTCGACGACTTCATCGGAGGCGAACGGGGGTTGAAGCGACTTGGGCTCGTGGAGATCGGATCGACCCGCCTCGAGCGGGGCCCGATGGTGGCGTCGACGGCGGACGACGAGGAGGCCCGTGCTGCGATGAGGCGGTACGAAACGGACTGGGTGGGCGTGCTCGACGGTGATCGGCTGATCGGCTGGATCTCTGAGCAGGATCTCGAGGGCCACACGACCGTCGCCGGAATCGATGTGAAACCGATCGAGCGCAGCGTTGCCCCGACCGATTCGCTCCGGGCCGCACTCGACCTGGTGGTGCGCTCCCACGAGCGGGTTGCGATCGTCATCGACGAGGGTCGGTACCTGGGCACGCTGGGTCTCGATTCGATCGCCAGGGAGATCACCGAGTGACCGTGGTCCTGGCCCAGGCCGAATCTCGTCCGCTCATCGATTGGGACTGGATCTGGAGAAACGGTGACGACATTTGGGACCAGACGGTCGAGCACCTGGTTCTCACCGGAATCGCGATCGGTGTGGGTCTCATCATCTCTCTCCTCCTCGCCGCCGTGGCACTGCGTTGGAGGAATCTCTATGCACCGATCGCGGCCGTGAGCGGTCTGCTGTACACGATCCCGAGCCTGGCGGTGTTCGCCTTCCTCGCCCCGTTCACCGGCTTGGGCCTGCTCACCGCCGAGGTCGCGCTCGTCTCGTACACGGTGTTGATCCTCGTCCGCAACATCTACACCGGCATCACGGGGGTCCCGGCCGGGGTCATCGAAGCCGCTGACGGCATGGGATATCGGCCGATCAGGAGATTCCTACAGATCGAACTGCCGCTCGCCGCCCCGGTCATCATCGCAGGGATCCGGATCGCCTCGGTGACGGTGATCGGACTCGTCACGGTGACATCTCTGCTCGGGCTCGGTGGGCTGGGCTTCTTCATCCTCGACGGCCTCCGCCGTTCGATTCTCTTCCCCACCGAGATCATCCTCGGCACGGTCCTGTCCGCTGTGCTCGCCGCAGTCGTCGACCTCGGATTGCTCGGGATCGAACGGTGGATCACTCCGTGGACCCGGACCAGAGCCTGACATGGACTTCCTCTCCGACGTCATCGACTGGTTCTCGGATCCTTCGCACTGGACGGGATCCGACGGGATTCCCCAGCGCTCCCTCGACCACATCTGGCTGTCCGTCCTGCCGACCCTGATCGCCGTGACCGTCGCAGTACCGCCTGCGGTCTTTCTCGCGCACCGCCGCATCGGCAGGTTCTTCGCCAACGCCCTCGTCAACGTGGGACGCGCCGTGCCCTCCTTCGGGGTCCTCATCGTTGCGGCCATCTTCTTCGTGAGAGCCGGTGCCTCACTCCGCTTCTGGCCGGCAGTGGTCGCGCTCGTCGCGTTGGCCATCCCACCGATCTTCACGAACACCTATGCCGGCATCGCAAACGTCTCACCTGCTTTGGTCGAGGCGGGTCGGGGAATGGGGTTCAGGGACGGTGAGATCATCCGGCGCCTCGAGCTTCCGGTGGCGGCCCCGGTCATCCTGGCCGGAATCGAGATCTCGTTCGTCCAGGTCATCGCCACCGTCCCACTCGCTGCCGTGCTGTCCAGTGGCGGCGGGCTCGGCCAGTACATCGTGCGTGGCTTCGCCCAGGGGAGAGGCGGTGTGGCCGAGACGTTTGCGGGGGCGTTGCTGGTCGGTGTGCTTACCTTCCTGCTTCAGCGTCTCTTCGCGGTGGGCGAGCGACTCTTGGTGCCCGCCGGAATTCGCCGTCTCTCCGACCAGACCGATCGATCCGCCGCCTGATCCCAGAGTTGGGGAATGACCCCGAGGTCGATAGCGTTCCACATCCGGGGTGCCGCGAGGTGCTCCGTTTTCGCGAAAGAAAGGGAGACCCATGCGGATATTCCGCAATCGCGCCTTTGGGGCGATCCTTCTCGTCCTCTCGCTCATCGTTGCAGCATGTGGCGGGGACGACGAGGGATCGGGAGGAGACGCCATCGACGGCCCGACCATCACAGTCACATCGTTCAATTTCCCGGAGTCGACGATCCTCGCCGAGATCTACGCGCAAGCCATGGAGGATGCCGGGTACTCGGTCGAACGGAATCTGAACCTCGGTTCACGTGAGCTGATCTTCCCCGAGATCGAGAGCGGCAACGTCGACCTTCTCCCCGAGTACGTAGGGTCGTCGCTCCAGGTCGGTTTCGGTGCGGATGCTCCTGCCACGACCGCCGAAGGCGTCGCTGCGCTCGCAGAGGAGTTCGCTGCTCTCGACATGGTTGTTCTCGACGCCGCTCCGGGTGAGGACAAGAACGTCTTCGTCGTCACGCAGGCCTTCGCCGACGAGACCGGCGTCGAAACGGTTGCAGACCTCGCGGGAGCGGGCGATATCGTCCTCGGCGGTCCCCCCGAGTGTGAGGATCGCGACACGTGTTACGCAGGGGTCGTGGCCACCTACGGTCTGTCGAATCTCGCGTTCGAATCGATTCAGGAAGGCTCGGCCAGGATCGCAGCTCTCGAATCGGGCGAGATCGACGTCTCGTTGCTGTTCTCGACGCAGCCGGTGATCGTCGAGAGGGGCTTCGTCGCACTCGAAGAGACCGAAGGCCTGATCGCACCGGAGAACATCGTCCCGGTCATCAGCCAAGAGGTCGTGGATGCCTACGGCGATGATCTGACGAACCTCCTCAACGACATCTCGGCAGAGATCACGACCGAGGTGCTGCTGGATCTCAACGGACGCGTCGAGATCGACGCCCAGAATCCCGACGAGGTTGCCGCTGCGTGGCTCACCGAGAACGGGTTCCTCGAGTAGGAGAACCTGGTCGTCTGTGTATGGAGCCGAGGGGCACGATCGGGCCCTCGGCTCGTGCGCGGTATGTTCGTGAGGACCGGTGAGGCGGCAATGGGAGGCGCGTGGTGACACAACAGTTCCCTGCACCACGGGAAGTGTTGCGAGGGCGCCCGTTCACCGAACGCTGCAACCCGGGCCGACATGAGATGACGCGGTTCTGGCCGTCGCTTCCGGTACTGCTGCGTCGCGACCTGCGGAACAGGGCGCCTGAGGCCTCCGCCGAGAGTGGCCTCAGAGGCGTCGAGCGCTTCGAATCAGCGGGTCGGGCTCACCTCGTCACAGGGTACGAACGGGCGGAACGGTGAGCCTCGCAGAGACGGCAGCACGCGCCTCGCTTCGCTCGGACGGACGATTCTGCGTCGTCATCGGCGCCGCTGCCGCGCTCACTTCGCAGGCGATCGCCGAACCGTTCGGCCTCGACGTCTGGCAGACCACCGTCGTCGGGCTCGCAACCGTTGCCTGGGGCATCTTCGTCCATCGGCTCTCCATCACCGAGCAGTGGGTCACGGCGGTGTCCGCGGTGGCCGGTGCGAACTTCGTTGCCGGACTCGGCTTGGCCGTGTTCGCTCTGACCCCGGGAGGGGCACGCCTGCGGCTCTTCGTCGGCGGGCTGCTGTCGCTGGCCGTCCTGTGGTTTGCGGTCACCCAGGCCATCATCCGGTGGAACGTCACCAGCGAAGCCTGAATCAGAGTTCGGTGCGGACCGTCCACAATTCGGGGAAGAAGGTGAAGTCGAGCGCTCTCCGCAGATAGCCGAGACCGCTCGTGCCTCCCGAGCCGGGCTTCGATCCGATGATCCGATGCACCGTCTGATAGTGCTCGTATCGCCAGCGGCTGAAGGCGTGCTCGAGATCGACCAGCTTCTCGGCCAGCTCGTAGAGACCCCACTGGGCGTCGGGGTCCCTGTAGACGCCCAGCCATGCGCCGACGACGTCGATCGAGGGCTCGTGCTGCTCGCTCCAGTCTCGGCCCGGGTAGTCCAGGATGCCCCGACGGGCGAGCAGCAGGAGCGCCTCGTCGTACAGGCTGGGCTGTGTCAGGGTCTCCTCCAGCTCGGCCTTGTGGGCCCCGTCGTAGCTCTCCAGATAGCGGCGGTCCCTCCGACCCAGGAGAAACTCGATCTCCCTGTACTGGGCGGACTGGAGTCCCGATGCGGTTCCGAACAACGACCGGAACTGGAGGTAGTCCGTCGGCGTCATCGTGGCGAGCACCTGCCAGGACTCGATCAACACGTGCTGGATGCGGGCAACCCGGGCGAGTGCCTTGAAGGCGGGGCCGAGGTCGTCGGCCGCGATCCGCTCCATCGCGAGGCGAGTCTCGAACGTGACGAGCTTCAGCCACAGCTCGGTCGCCTGGTGGATGATGATGAACATCATCTCGTCCGGTTGGTCGCTCAGCGGATGTTGAGCTCCGAGGACGTCGTCCAGGTGCAGGTAGTCGGCGTAGTCGCCGACCTTCTCAGAGATTGCCTCGCTCCGCCTGATCGCGCTCGATCGCCTCGAACAACGCCTTGAAGTTGCCGACACCGAACCCACGCGAACCGTGACGCTCGATGATCTCGTAGAAGACCGTAGGGCGATCCTGCACCGACTTCGTGAAGATCTGGAGCAGGTAGCCCTCGTCGTCCTGGTCGACCAGGATTCCGAGCTCGGCGAGCGTGTCGAGCTCGGCGTCGATGGTGCTCCAATCCAGACGGGTCTTCAGGTCGTCGTAGTAGGTCGCAGGCGTCGACAGGAAACGCACGCCGTTCCGCCGCATCTGCTGCACCGTGGCGACGATGTCGTCGGTGGCGAGTGCCATGTGTTGCACTCCCGCCGAACCGTAGAAGTCGAGGTACTCCTCGATCTGGCTCTTCTTCTTGCCGTCGGCAGGCTCATTGATCGGGAGTTTGATGCGGCCCTCACCGTCCCAGAGCACCTTCGACATGAGCGCGGTGTACTCGGTCGAGATCGCCTCGTCGTCGAAGTGATGGAGCTGGGTGAAGCCCAGGATGTCCGCGTAGAACTTCGCCCACCGGTTCATGTCACCGAGCTCGACGTTGCAGACCACGTGGTCGACGAGTTTCAGGCCTGTCGGCTCGGCGGGCACCTGGTGGCGGGTCGGCTGGTAGCCGGGGAGATACACCCCCGAGTAGTTGGTCCGATCCACGAACGTGTGGATGGTCTCGCCGTACGCCTCGATCGACCCCCGAACGACCTTGCCGTGCTCGTCCTCTTCCACCCAGGGCTCGGTGTGCGGCACAGCGCCGCGCTCGACGGCGAGCGCAAAGGCCTGTTCGGCGTTGGGAACGGCGAACGCCACGTCCTTGACACCATCTCCGTGGGCGGCGTGATGAGCGACGATGGGGGAGTCGGCGGTGAGGCCGGCGGTCACGACGAAGCGGATGTTCCCCTGCTCGAGCACGTACGAGCATCGGTCACGAACGCCGTGCTCCGGTCCGGTGTAGCCAACCACATCGAATCCGAAGGCGGTCCGGTAGTAGTGGGCCGCCTGGCGAGCGTTGCCGACGTAGAACTCGATTGCGTCGTACCCCAGAATGGGCATCAGGTCTGTCATACCACTGGCTCCTGTCAAAGACTGTCCATGCATTGTGTCGTATGAGCGGCGTTCTGGCCAGAAAATGGCGTAGAGCTGGACAATCTGCTCAGCGGCGATCATTCGGCGTCGAGAAGCGTCACCCAATCTGTGAGCACGGCGGCGCAGGCGGCCACGTCTTCGAGGTCGACGTGCTCGTTGGCTGCGTGGGCGACTCGAAGGTCGCCGGGGCCGAACAACACCGCAGGTATGCCGGCTTGGTTCACGAACAGCCGCATGTCCGTTCCGGCCGGGAGGCCCTTCGGCGTCGCCTTCCTTCCGGTCGCCGCTCGAACCGATCGGGCCAGTGACGTCGCCAGTTCGTGGTCGTCTGGGATCTCGCACGAATCGAAGCTGGCGCCGAACACCTCGAAGTCCATGTCGAAGTCACGGAGAAACGGGTCCGCCTTCCATGCCGCCCGGAGGCAGCGTTCGAGGTCGTCGGCCGCGTCGTCGACGCCCTGATCCAGTTTCACGCCGTATCGCCCGGTGATCTCGACGGCGTCGATCACCGAGGAAGCCCAGACGCCACCGGAGATCGTCCCGACGATCGTCGGGTAGGGGAGCCCGAGAGCGGCCATGCGCGGGTCGGGAACCCCGGTGTTGCGCCGGCGTTCGTCTTCGGCGAGCGCCGCTCGAATGGTCTGGAGCCCATCGAGGGCTGAGACCCCCTCGGTCCTGATGGCCGCGTGGGCGGCCCTGCCGGGGATCACCAGACGGAACGTGATCGCCCCGGCATGTGCGGTGACGATCTCCAGGTCGGTCGGCTCGGGGATGACCACGCAGTCGGCTTCGATCCCGCGTCGGATGGCCGCAAGCGTTCCGGACCCCCCGTCCTCCTCCGACGGCACGAACGCCACCGAAACCGGTCCGCGATGCCCCGCTTCGACCAGGGCGTCGAGTGTCTCGAGGATGGCGACGACGCCACCCTTCATGTCGCAGGCGCCCCTCCCGTACATTCGGCCGTCGTCCAGTCGGGGGGTGAACGGATCCGAAGCCCACGACGCCGGGTCACCCGCCGGAACGACGTCGATGTGGCCCGAGAGCATCGGATGCGTGCCCGGCGCCCCGGGATTCAGGGTGCCGCAGACGACCGGCAATACGGTCCGCTCGACCTCCATCCCAGGAAAGTCGGAATCGGCGACGAGCGCGTCGAGGTCTGCATCGAAGACATCCACGGCGAGGCCGATCTCCTCGAGAACCTCGGCCAGGTGATCCCTGATGGCGACCTCGTCGCCGGTCACCGACGGGATCGAGATCAATTCGGCCAGACGGTCGGCGATGCGGTCCATGCCGAGAGGGTATCGGGGCCTACGATCGTCGGATGGCTGCCCCGATCCGTATCGCCAACATCTCCGGCTTCTTCGGCGACCGCCCTTCCGCTGCACGCGAAATGATCGACGGAGGGCGTGTCGACGTGCTCACCGGGGATTGGCTCGCCGAGCTCACCATGCTGATCCTCGCCCGCATGCGTGCCCGCAGACCCGACGGCGGCTACGGCCGGACCTTCGTCGATCAGATGGGCGATGTCATGAGCGATGTCATGGACGCCGGGATCAAGGTCGTGACCAACGCAGGTGGTCTGGATCCCCGGGGGTGCGCTGCGGCAGTCGCCGAGGTCGCCGAGAGGCTCGGCCTGGCGCCTCGCATCGCAACCGTCACCGGCGACGACCTGATGGGTGTGATGGGCGATCTCGTAGAGGCCGGTGAGCGGTTCGAGCATCTGGACACCGGCGAGCCGCTCGGAGACCGGATCGGCCGCCTCGTCACGTCGAATGCGTATTTCGGTGGTTGGGGCATCGCTGCTGCGCTCGACGCGGGTGCCGACATCGTCGTCACCGGCCGGGTCACCGATGCTGCGCTCGTCGTCGGGCCCGCCGCCTGGCACCACGGCTGGCGGCGGACCGACTGGGATCGGCTCGCCGGAGCGGTCGTGGCAGGTCACGTGATCGAGTGTGGGACCCAGGCCACCGGCGGCAACTATTCGTTCTTCTCCGAACTCGAAGATCCCATCCACCTCGGCTTTCCATGGGCCGAGGTGGCAGAAGACGGGTCATCGGTCATCGGCAAACACCCTGATTCGGGCGGCGAGGTGTCGATGGGCACGGTGCTCAGCCAGTTGCTGTACGAGATCGGATCACCGCGGTACCACAACCCCGATGTGACGGCTCGCTTCGACACGATCCGAATCACAGATCACGGCGACGATCGCGTCGAGTTGAGTGGGATCGTCGGTGAGCCGCCGCCGCAGGGGCTCAAGGTGTCGGCGGCCTTTGGCGGGGGGTTCCGCAACTCGGTGCTGATCGGGCTCACCGGTCGCGACATCGACGAAAAGCGCGCACTGGTCGAGCAGCAGTTCTGGGATGCATGCCCGTGGGATCCCGCAGACTACGACGAGGTGTCGACGGAGCTGATCGGTAGGCCCGAGCCGGGCTCGAACCCGAGCGCCATCTGCTATCTCCGGATCGCCGTGCGCGATCAGGACGAACGCAAGGTGGGCCGCGCCTGGTCGAACGCCTACACCAGCATCGCTCTCGGGTCGATCCCCGGGTTCTTCGGCGAGTCCCCACCCGGATCGGCGACCCCGTACGCGGTGATGTGGCCGACCACCGTCACGCGGAGCCGCGTCGCCCAGCTCGTCACGGTCGACGACCGATCGTTCGAGGTCACTCCAACGCCGGTGGAGCAGACGTTCGAGCCTGCACCCCTGCCGGTTGCGGGAGTCGTCTGGGGTGGTGGAGCGGACACCGAGTCGGCTGCGATCGGAACCGTCGTGGGAGCCCGCTCGGGCGACAAGGCCGGGAACGCCAATCTCGGCGTGTTCGTCCGTTCGGTGGAACAGTATCCGTGGCTGGAGTCGTTCCTCACCGTCGAGCAACTGGTGGCGATGATGCCCGACCTCGCTCCGTTCGAGATCGCTCGCCATGTGCTTCCCAACCTGATGGCGATCAACTTCGAGATCTTCGGACTGCTGTCCGACGGGGTGTCTTCGTCCCTCCGGCCCGACCCCCAGGCGAAGGGCCTCAGCGAGTATTTTCGATCCATCGAAGTCCCGATCCCCACCCGCTGGCTGTAGCGAGTCGTCTCCCCCTCAGTTCGCAGGGTTGGGTGCGGTCGACGAACACTTCGAGGGGAGCGACCGAGTCAGCTAAAGCGGTGTCGGGGTGGCCAGGGCGGCGATCGAGTGGAGGTCTTCGGTGAACGGGAGAGTGCCGAACAAGGCGTGGGGCTCGTGCAGGCGGCCCGTTTCGTAGAGTCTTCCGTACGAGGTGTGTCGAGACATCAACGACGACGCCCACGCCAGCGCCAACCGCTCGACGATTCGCCGGGCGTCGGACTCGGGGTGGTCGGACGTCCGGATCGTCTCGAGGGCAGAGTCGAGGTGCTCGGCAGCGAGCTCGGATGCACCGATCAGGACCTCGTCGGCGAATTGGCTCAATGCCTCCGGCTCGCGCCGGATCGCCCGCAGCAGGTCGAGCGCGATGACGTTGCCGCTGCCCTCCCAGATGGCGTTCAAGGGCGACTCTCGGAACCAGCGGGGGAGCGGAGACTCCTCGACGTAGCCGTTGCCGCCGAGGCACTCCATCGCCTCACGCACCACCGCGGTGGTGCGTTTCGTCACCCAGTACTTGGCGATCGGGGTGGCGATCCGGCGAAGGCCCGCCTCCCGCTCGTCGCCGGCCGCTCGATCGAACATCGCCGCCACCCGCAACATCATGAGCGTGGCCGCTTCGGTCTCGAGTTCGAGGTCGGCGATGACGTTGGTCATCGCCGGTTGATCGATGAGTGTCCTCCCGAACGCCGAGCGGTGGCTCACATGCCAGGCGGCGTGCGTCAGGGACTGGCGCATCAGTGCAGCGGATCCGGTGATGCAGTCGAGGCGGGTTCCGTTGACCATCTCGATGATCGTCGGGACGCCACGGCCTTCCTCGCCGACCAGCCAGCCGTGGGTGTCTGCCAACTCGATCTCCGACGAGGCGTTCGATCGATTCCCGAGCTTGTCCTTGAGCCGTTGGATGCGGAAGGTGTTGGTCGTCCCGTCTTCGAGGAATCGGGGTACGAAGAAGCACGACAGCCCGCCGGGAGCCCGGGCGAGCACGAGGAAGGCGTCACACATCGGCGCCGACGTGAACCACTTGTGTCCGGTCAGCAGGAAGTGATCGGACGCCGGTTCGGCGGCGGTCGTGTTGGCGCGCACGTCCGACCCGCCCTGTTTCTCGGTCATGCCCATACCCATGAGGGCGCCCCGCTTGTGGTCGGCCGGCTGGAACGCCGGGTCGTACTCGGTCGACAGGAGTCGGGGCTCCCAGACCGAGCTCAGCTCGGGTGCCATCCGCAGCGACGGAACCACCGATGCCGTCATCGAGATCGGGCATCCGTGGCCCTGCTCGACCTGGGAATCGAGATACATCAGGCTGGTCCTGGCGACCTGCGACCCTGCCCGGTCCTCGGACCATCCCAGCGAGTGCACTCCATGGGAAACCGCGCGGTCCATGAGCTCGTGATAGGCAGGGTGGAACTCGACCCGATCGATCCGGTGTCCGTACCGGTCGTGAGTCCTGAGCTCGGGCTCGTACCGATTGGCGGCCTCGGCCAATTCATGGGTCTCGACCGAACCCGAGAGTCGGCCGAAGTCGGAGAGCCGGTCCTCGGCCCACGCCGCATCGAACTCCCGTACGCCAGCTGCGAGCACGGGATCGGATGAGAAAAGATCGAGGTCGCCGAGCGGCGGTGGCTGATTGAGGACCTCGTGAGTGCTCATCGGACGACCGGGACACCCTCGTCGTTCATGTCCACGACGACGGCCGAGACCACCCGGAAGCCGTGTGATTCGAGCAGCTCTCGGCCGCCGGTCCAGGTCTTCTCGATCGCGAAGCCGAGCCCGAGGATCTCCACCCCTGCCTCGGTGATCAACTCCGACAGCGCAAGTGCCGTGCGTCCCGCCGAGAGGAAGTCGTCGACAACCACCGCGGTGTAGACACCCTCAAGCACGTGCGGTTTGATCTCGAGCCAGGAGCGATCACCCTTCGTGGGCGACACCACCTGTCTGGCGATCGAGCCCTCGGACGGCGCCGGTCGCTTCTTGGCGAACACCATCGGGACCCCGAGTGCGGTGGCCGCCGCCAGACCCGGAGCGATTCCCGAGGCCTCGGAGGTGATCACGATGTCGGCCTGACCCAGTTCTCGGGCGAGCCATTCGCCACAGGAACGCATCAGGACCGGGTCGACCTTGTGGTTGACGAACGTGTCGACGATGACGAGACCGTTCTCGATGTGGCTGCGCTCTCGAACTGCGTCGCGGAATTCCAGGCTCATTCCCGGTCAGCATACGCCCGGCCGGACAATTCGACCCTGTCGGTAGCCTGAGAGGATGCGCTTCGAACCGTGGGACCGATCCATCCGCTCAGATCCACACACCTTCTGGAATCACTGGCGTGATCAGGCAGGCACGATGTCGGCGGCAGGGCCGCAGACCGGCCGGCTGTTCCAGTTCGTCATGGCGCATGCCGACGTCGTCTCGGCATTGCGGAGCCCGACCATCGGAAAGGAGCCCGAGCGGCATCTCCCGGACGTCGAGACCGACTTCGCGATGGAAGGCCCATTCGCGGTCCTCGGCAGGAACATGCTGTTCGTCGACCCACCCGACCACACCCGCCTCCGCCGTCTGGTCCGTGACGGGTTCTCGAACCGAGCCATGGAGGCCCTGGAGCCTCGCATCGCACAGATCGCCGAGAACCTCGTCGGGCGGCTCGAAGGCAAGAACGAGTTCGATCTCATCTCAGAGTTCGCCCTGCCGTTGCCCGTCACGGTCATCGCCGAGATGTTGGGAGTGCCTCTGGCCGATCAGGACCGTTTCCGGTCGTGGACCCAGGCAATCTTGGGACGGGGTGTCGACTCCGAAGAGGAGATCATGCTCGCCGGGATGGAGTTCGTGAACTATCTCAACGACCTGGCAGGCGAACGACGTGCGAATCCGACCGACGATCTCACCAGCTATCTCTTGCACACCTCCGAGGACGGCGACTCGCTGAGCCACGAGGAGTTCTTGGCGATGGTGTTCCTGTTGCTCGTTGCCGGTCACGAGACCACGGTGAATCTGATCGGGAACGGGGTCGTGGAACTCTCGTCACACCCAGACGAGTACGGCCGGATGCTCGATGACCCCGCGCTGATTCCGTCGGCAGTGGAGGAGGTCCTCCGTTTTCACGGCCCGGTCGAGACCGCGACGCTGCGATGGGCCTACGAGCCCCAACGGATCGGTGACGTCGAACTCGCCGCCGGTGATCTCGTGATCGCCGTTCTGATGGCAGCGAACCGCGACCCCTCCGTGTTCGAAGACCCGGACCGCTTCGACGTGGGGCGAAACCCGAAGGGTCATGTCGCCTTCGGCTCCGGGATCCACCACTGCCTCGGGGCGCCGCTGGCCCGTCGGGAGGCGGTGATCGCGTTCGAGGCGCTCACCAAGCAGATCGGCAGGCTCGAGTTGACCGTTGATCGCGGCGACCTGCCGTGGACGAGGGAGATTTTCCTGCGGGGGGCCGCTTCGATACCCGTGCGTCGGGTCTCGGCTCATTAGATCGATGCCGGTCGAACCAGCCGTGACCCGATGGGTCTTCCCCGACCCGGCCCAGGCCGGTCAGGACGATGTCGTGGCGATCGGCGCCGACCTCGAGCCGGGCACGCTGCTGGCTGCATACCGCAGCGGGCTGTTCCCGATGCACCTGCCAGACCGCGGGCCACTGGCGTGGTGGTCGCCTGTGCGACGCGGCATCCTGCCGGTCGACGGGATGTGGGTGTCGCGGAGTCTTCGTCGGTCGGTCCGCAGATTCGACTGGTCGGTCGATGAGGCCTTCGTCGACGTCGTTGCAGGGTGTGCAGACCCGGCCCGTCCACACGGGTGGATCACCCCCGGCATCGCCGAGGCCTACGTGGAGCTCCATCGCCTCGGCCACGCCCACTCGATCGAGGTGTGGGAGTCGGGTCGGCTGGTGGGAGGGTTGTACGGCGTGAACATCGGTGGCCTCTTCGCAGGTGAGTCGATGTTTCATCGGATGGCGGACGCCTCGAAGGTGGCGCTCGTCCGACTCGTCGAGATCATGGCGACCACATCCGACCCGCTCATCGACACCCAGTGGCAGACCGACCACTTGGCGTCGCTCGGCGGAATCGAGATCAGTCGAGAGGATTACCTCGATCGCCTGGACCACGCTATCCGGTCACCGGTTCCGGCTGCGTTCGTCGACGGTTGAGCGCGGATCACCCACCCGGTTCGGGGATCACCTCGTCACAATCGTTGCCGCCGACCTGACGTGCGTCGGTCACGAAGGTTCGATACGCCTCCCACGTCGCTCCGGGGGCGTCCCGGGTGTCTCCGAACAGCCACCCGTATCCGTCGGCCGCCGGCATGAACATCCCCATCACAGGGAGTCCCGGCTCGTCCTCGGGTGCGATGAACGCAATCGACGCACCTCGCCGACCAGAGACCTCTCCATCGACCCATGCCGGGTCGAGAGGCACGACCTCCTCGAAGCCGTCGGGTGTGACCCCGACGGTCACGGTCGACAGCAGCGTGCCCGCGGGGTCTCGAGACTCGATGTTCCAGTAGTCGGTGTCGCGCACGCCGAGGGTGACCGAGATGATTCGCCGTTCGCAGCCGACCGTGGCGATGTACGTGGAGGCGTCGGGCGACGCGACCGCCGTCGGGCTGAACGGGAGCGACGGGGCGACCCAGCTGCACGAGCCAAGCCACACGGCGACGAGGAGGATGCCGACTCCCCGGATTCGCATCAGTCGTATCCCCCTGCCTCGGCTCCGGCTTGTTGCTCGAAGTACTGGTCTTCGCCATTGTTGCCGGACATCGCTAGATCCTGGAGGTACAACGCCACGAACGGAACCGGACCGTGCACCGCCCATTGGATCGAGTGGCTCTTCTCGTGCTGGGCCAGTGGCGATCCGGGGGTTTGGACCCGCTCGTATCGGTCGAAGTCGTCGACGATGAACACTTCCCCGTAGGTGGTTCCGCCTCGGCCCTTGAGCGGGATCGTTCCGAGATCGCCGGGCAGTTCGATTCCCTCCGAGAAGCAGGCGAAGATCCCATTGTCGAGTTGGGTGCATTCGCCCCCGCCTGCTTCGATGGCGGGGATCAAAGAGTACGACCACACGTTCTGACGTCTCCGGTACTCGTCGGTGAGGCTGGGGAGGTCGTCGGGGGTGTTCCCGGTCGTGTGGAAGAGGGCGAAGTCGATGGGGAATCGAGCTCTGGCGTACGTGGCCCGAGCCTCGTCGACCAACCGCTGGGCGAATCCCTCACCGACGTCGATCGCCTTGTCGCCTACCCAGACGATCCCTTCGGCGATGTTGGCGGCCTGATCCGCCACCCAGTCACCGAGGTCGGTCGCCCGGTCCCAACTCCATTCCAGGCCGTCGCCGATTGCCTCGACGATCTCGTCGAGGATGTCATCGAGGCCGTCGAGTGGGCCGAGCGGGCTCCGGTGTGGGTTGCCTGAGCGGAGCGATCTCGCTCTGATCGCGGCTGCTGAGTCTTCGATCGTTCGGGCGGCCTGCCGCGCAGCATCGCGTTCGACGACGGTTGCCTCGTCTCTGATCTGAAGTGCCTTGCGTCTGAGGTGTTCTCCGGGATCGCTCGCCCGCCCGTCGATTCCAGCCTCCCAGCGACAGGTGAGGGCAGCCGCCTGACGCAGCAGATCATCGCTCCTGACTCGCTGCACGTGCGCAGCCTCGGCCACGCTGGTGAACTGTTGCAGGGCGCGTCGAGCGTCGTCGACCAGGTCGGGGACCACTCTCAACTCGTCATGCAGGCTCTGTGTGAGAGCCGACATCGAGTCGTGTGCGCCGCCGCTCCAACCGTGGGTCGAAGCCCGCCCGAGACCGGCGACTCGTTCGGACATCGCATTGCTGACCAGACCCAGTGATTGGGCGATGTCGGCGGCTGTCCGGGTCATCGGAACCGGCCCGCCCGGTCGAGCGACCTGTCGGTCTCGAGGTAGCAGGCGCCGGAACGGTCGATGTGTGCTGCTTGGCTCGAGGTGGCGTGGTCGTTTCCGGCGGTCAATGCCTCGACGGCGGAGCGAAGCTCGTCGAGCGCGTGGTCCAACTCCCCGTGTCCGGTCCTGACGGGGCTGATGGGAGGGATGCCGATGGCCACGATGCCCCGGAACGCTTCTGCGAGTTGCCAGAGGGCTTCGGGTTGAACGCTGAATCTACGCACGTTGACATTATACGACGATAGTTGACGATATATGAAGCCATCCTTGCACGTTGTTGTCTGGTCTCGGCGCCGTCCTGAGGCCCACCCGGTAGGCTTTCACGCCGAGCGAGGAAGGATCTGACGTGGCTCGTGTGCTGGCGGCCATCGACCTCACGCCCCTCGGGCGGCGGGTCGCCGACCGCGCTCGTCTGCTCGCAGAAGAGACCGACGGCACCCTCACGCTGATGCACACCGTCGAGTCCGCCACCGAGTCGTTCGTCCCAAACGGCATCGCCCAATTGCTCGCAGAGCACCAGACAGAGGCGACGAAGTCCCTCGCCGAATGGTGCTCCAGTCGGAGTGAAGCCCCCGTCGAGATGAAGGTCACCAAAGGCTCGCCGTCCTGGGAAGTCGGTCGAGCATCCAGAAACGCCGACGTCGTGGTTGTCGGGTCCTCGAGCCACGAAAGCGGAGTCACGGGAACGATTGCCCGGCGCGTGGCCGAGACGCTGCGATGCGACGTCGTCATCGTCCGTCGCCAGCCAAGACAGGGCTATCGCAGAGTGGTGGTCGGGATCGATCTGTCGGAGGCTTCGGCCCAGTCGGTCGAACACGCCATGAAACTGGCTCCGAACGGAGAGTTCACCTTGGTCTTCGCGCTGCCAACACGGTTCGAGACGTTCATGAGTGACGCCGGGATGTTCTCCGAGGAAGTCGACCTGGCGAGAAAGCGGCGAATCGCTGCGGCCGAGGTGGCGACGGAGAAGTTCGCCGAACGGTGGCCGGATGCAAAGGTCGTCGTGATGTCGGGGCCGGCGCCCGAAGTGATCGCCGAGATCGCTCGGCGGCGGTCTGCCGATCTCGTCGTGGTCGGAAGCAGGGGAGCGAACGCCACCCGGATGGTGTTGCTTGGCAGCGTGCCGTCCAGCCTGCTCGACGCCAGTCCGTGCGATCTGGCGATTGCCCGCATCCCGAGCGACTTCCGCCGCCCTTGAACGCGATTCCCGTTCCCTGTCGTGTCGTTGCCGCCCCGACCGGATCGGCACATCGTCGGCAGCCCGAGAGGTCGGTCTGATTTCGACGGAACGCGTGGAGTCCCGCTCTCGTCGGAGTGTCGTCGCGCTCTCGTTGTGACTGCTCTTCTGTGCGATTCCCCACACCCTGGAGGACTTCGCCACGGGCGAGCCGGCCGAAGCGGGCGTGCCTGCGGCCGTGCTCGCGTTGGTCGTCTCGCTCCTGTTCTTCGTGCAGGCCCTGGGGCTGTATTGGCTCGGGGAAGGACGCAGGCGCGGGCTCATTGCCCATCTCGCAATCGGCTTGTTCTGGCCGATTGCCTCCGGACTCGCCCAGGTGCCGGTCATCCTCGAGCAAGGCAACTATCGGGAGGGCACGATCTCGGTGATGTACGTGGCGGGGCTGATCGTCGTCGGGGTGCTCCTCGTCCTCTCGTCCTGGTGGGTGCTCCGGCAGGTGCAGCCTTCTTCGACATAGCCACTGGTGGTCGGCGCGCGCGTCTCGGCGCCGGCTCGGGTCGGTACGCTTGCCGTTCGCGGGCCCGTAGCTCAGTTGGTTAGAGCAGGGGACTCATAATCCCTTGGTCGCAGGTTCGAGTCCTGCCGGGCCCACGACTTCCTGCTGGGGGCGGGGAGCTCTGATGATCCCTTGGCTCTCAGGTTCGAGTCCTGCCCGGTACGCAAACGGTTCAGTTCCGGAGGCGTCCACACGCCTGACCATCGACGTCACGCAGGCGAACAGGCGGTGACGGATCTCCTCGACCTACCCATGACCGGCCCTGTCGAGCGAATCGTTGCGAACTGCGACAGCAACACCCACCATCGCCACTCTCGGTGGCCCCCAGCGAACCTGATCGATAGCGCTCGAACTGCTGATCTGCTCGGTCTTCCAAAATGGGAGTCATCGCCCGGGAGCAGGTGATCCCGGATACTCGGCGGAGTGCTCGTTCGTGTACCCGATTTGGCGATCGGCGCTGGCTCAGCTGAGAGAGCCTTGTCAAAGGCGGGTTGACCGGGACGGCTATCAGACTACAATTATGGTCATGTCGAAGACGCTTCCGCTCTCCGAAGTAAAAGCCAAACTCTCAGAGGTCATCGACGAGATCGTCACCACACAGGAACGTGTCACCGTCACCCGAAACGGACGCCCGGTCGCGGTTGTGCTCAGCACCGATGACCTGGAGGCCATCGAAGAGACTTTGGCGATTCTCTCAGACCCGGCGGCGATCCGCGAGATCCAGCAAGGTCGCGCAGCGATCGCCAGCGGCGACGTGGTCACCAAGGACGACATCGAGGCGCTGCGTAGCCAGCTTCGCTCCAAGACAGCGTGACAGAAACGCCCTGGGACCTGGTCGTCGCCGGGCCTGCGCGGCGAGCCATCGACCGACTCCCGGAGAAGATCGCCCTCGCGGTCTTGGACTACCTCGTCGGTCCCCTACTCGAGAACCCACACCGAGTCGGCAAACCACTGCGGGGCGACCTAATCGGACTTCACTCGGCGCGGGTTGGGGCCTACCGCATCGTCTACGAGATCGATGAAGGCAGCCAGAAAGTTCGAGTCATCTACATCGACCACCGGGCAGACGTCTACCGACCCCGCTGACCAACCGCACGCCGAGGTGCCGATCCCGGACACTCGACGGACCACTCTCCGCCGTCTCGCCACGCCACGAACCCGACGACCAGGTCATCCACGCAAGCCACCAGCGCCGTGTTCAGGCGCTGGAACTCGTCCAAGCCCTCCTCTTCTGACAGGGGCCGGAAGGCGCGCGTATCGGTACCCGACAGCGCCAGCTCATACCGGGCCGCCGGTTCGTACAGCCCGCACAGCGCACTCCAGTCATCGGGTGCGAATGAGCGAGTCGTCGCCTCGGCGTTCGTCATGTCCTGGGTTCGGTCACTGGGCAGAACCGGTCAATCACAGCCGCATTCTCGTCGGTGACTGCTTCGAGGGTTTGGTGCGTGTGTTGAATTGCGATCGAACTCAGTCGTCGGTGTTGTGTGCGGTGGTTGACTCAAGCATGCCCCGGGCGTACCCGATCTGTCCGAGATGCTGCAGGGCATCGACCAGGAACCCGGAGATCCGCTCCTCAACAGTGGCAGTGTTCGAGAGAGTGGGGCTGAACACCTCGCGGCGAAGGTCATCGGCGGGTGCGTCCTCCAGGTAGCCGAGAATCATGTTCACCACCGTGTCGTGGTAGTCGAGGATCACGTTGGGATCGGGACAGTTGAAGGCGGCCACATCGGCGGGCGTATGCCCAAAGCCGGTGTCCGCCGGGTCGGCGTCGCGGCCGAACCTGGCGTGCCATCCATCGGCGATCCACAACTGCTCTCGGCCGACGAGCTCAGACATGTTGCGGTCGTGGCTGCGCGTCAAATGCCATGCCATCCACCCGATCGGGTTCGCTCCCGGAACCGGCGGCTTGTCTAGCCGACGCCCATCAGCCGACCGCACAAGGGTGTGCAACTCACGCTGGATCCGAGCCACCATCACCGCCACCAGCGATGCCCACTCGCTCACAGCCTTCGCCTCACAGTGCTGCACTCGGTTTTCATGTTCCCAGTCTCCCACGATCACAACCGGCCGAACAGCAACACCCACCATCGCCACTCTCGGTGGCCCCAGCAAACCTGGTCGATAGCGCTCGAAGTGCCGATCCGGCGCACTCGACGGCATGTGCGTTCGTGCTCCGTATCTGGTGATCTGCGTGGCTGATAGGCCTACTCGACGAAGTCGGGAGGCACGCCGTCAGGGTCGAACTCAACGAGGACTGTGAGCGTCGGGAAGTGCGCATGTGTCTCGGCCATTTCTGCGGCCACCCGGTCGGCATCGTCAGGTGTGGCGAACCAGTCACGGTCCGAGGCGGCTGCATCCCGTAAGAATCCACCGCGACGCGGCTGCTCCGGAAAATCGACCTGGAGAGATAGGGCCCAGTCGACTGTCCCCTAGTGCCCCATCTCCGGAGATCCAGCGCCACGGGAGAACCGAACTGCTTGTTCAGCGTGCCGTCAGCATTGCGACTGAACGGCTTCCGATATCCGACCTGCGAGCGTGAAATCCCGACGGGGATCTGCCATGCCTTCATCCGCTCCAATGGTCGCATGGGCACCAGCTTCCTCAGTCGGCGGATCAACACCGGAATCCACCCCGTGTGACCCACAAGCCCGGTGAACCTGGGAAACGAGCCTGGGAACAGCGCGCATCGATGTCAACGTCGAATCGGGGACTTCGTCGTGTCGCTAGCCGCAGGCCCGCCGGAGGTACTGCTGGCATTCCTCTTCGGTCATCTGTCGTGTGATGCGCGACCGGGCGATGTCGATGAGCTCGTCGACATCGAGTGTGTGGATTCGAACCAGGCCGGGCGGGGTGGTGACCACGATCCTTGGAAGGGTGGGATGGAAGTCGCCGCCGTGTCCTGACCTACCTTCCAACGCACCGCCGAACTGCCCAAGCGATTCTCCTGTCTCAAGGTCCCACAGTTTGAGCGGCTCGCTCCATGCCGACGTCAGGAGCGTCGAACCATCGGGCGAGGGAACGACGTCACCGACGAGGTCGTCGTGAGCCGGGATCTCCAGGCGCAATGCGGTCTCGAGCGCCTCACCAGAGGTGAGCAACTCGACGTCGAAGACGTAGACAGAACCGGCGAAACTGCCGACGATCAGCTCTGCGTCGCCTGGCGTGAACTTAATGCTCAATCCTTCGTATTTCGAGTTCTGGAGATCTGCCAAGCGTTCGCCTGTCTCCACATCGAATATCGCGAGGCTGTACGGCACGAGACCCGGCGTGAGGTTGGCGGTCGCAACCATCGTCCCGTCCCACGAGAAGTCCGCCCGACCCGAGCAGCCGGACTCGAGGCTCACTGGCGGTGAATCATCGCTGGTCGAGATCAGCCTTGTTTCGCAGCCCAGAGGATCGAGAATCCCGCGGGTGATCACTGCGGTTTCGCCGTCCGGGCTGACACCTCTCAGAACCCATCCCGCCGGAGCCTCGAAGACCGGCTGGGTCATCTCGAGGTCGTAGATGCTCCATTTGTCGTCCCCTTCGCTGAATGTGATCAGGTCTTTCGCGAGGTTGGCGGTTGGGAACGATGAAGTTGGTGGGAGCCCGATGTGAACGCTCGCGATGTCGCCGGTGTCTGCTGCCGCGGTCGCAAAGGAGTACTCACCGGCCACGGTGATCCTCTCGCCGTCAGGGTGGAAGTAGGCACGCCAAGCGTGCTCGACTGGCGAGGTCCAGCCAGCGATCTCGGACCCTGCGGTTGCGGACAGGTCGAAGATCGCCGTGTCGCTGCCGAACAGACTGCCGCTGACGAGCAGAGAGGAGTTGGGAATCATGCGGTAGCTCCATGTTCCTCCGAGTTGACCGCCAAGCACCTCGAGAATCTCTCCGGTCGCTGCGTCGATGATTCGGAGGTCTGACTCCCCTCCAACGACGAACGAATTGCCATCTGGCAGCCATTCCGGCCGAGACGTGCGATCGAGATCGGTTTCTGCCAGCACCTCGCCGGTGATGGCGTCGATCACGACTGTCTCGACCTGATTGCCGATTGCGAGGCGGTCTTCCTCGGGCGACCACGATGTGAACAGGCCGCCGAGGAGGTCTGTGGGCAGGGTGGCGAGCAACGCGCCGGACTCCATCTCGATGATACGAGCCTCGATCGCGGTGCATTCGTCGGTGGAGCATGTCAAGTGGGCGAGTCGTCCGCTGCTCGAGAAGCTCGGTCCATACGAACCAGAATGGTCGTAGATCCTCGACCAACTGTTCGTCGACCACACCTCGACGAGATCGTCCAGTGCGAAGGTCACCAGGTCACCAGCCGGACTGAACGCCACGTCGTCGACGTAGTTCGAGGGTTCCGACCCCATGTCGGTGAATTCACCCGTCGACCGATTCCAGACTCGCACCGGCTTGTCGGTGTTGGGGTACGACACGGCGAGCAGAGTCCCATCGGAACTGAAGGCTGCGTCGGTCGCCTGTGCCCCTTCTCGGACGTACCGCTCGACGATCTCGTGGGTGTTCCGGTCCCAGATTGCCAAGTCATCGCCGTCTGCCGTTGCGAACAGCGTCCCGTCTGGGTGGACTGCGGCGAATCGCCCACCGGGCTCCCTGAAGATGATCCTGTCTCGGGATATCGCGTTTCGCAGCGCGGTGACGGCTTGCTGCGGGTTGGCGCCGGCCGCCCGGAACGACTCCAGAGCAGTCAACGCCAGCAAGGCGCTGAGCTCTGGGTCGTCATCCACGATCCGGTCGGCCTCCAGAACGACCTCCCGGGCCTGGGCGAGGTCTTCTGAGCGAAATGCCGAGAAGGCCAGCAAGGACGCAATCAGGGCAGCAACGGCGAAGCCCCCGGTGATCGCCGTGCGCCGTCGCCGACGGGAGATGCGATGCATCCGACGCTGGTCGAGAGCGAGTTCGAGGAAGTGGGCCTCATCTACGGTCGGCAGGGAGAGCGGATCGGCCCGCCACTCCTCGAACTGTGCGAGCCTTCCACCGGTCGGGAGTCGGTCGACAGGCTCGCCGGCGTCCATCCATTCGGTCATGTTCACTTCGATTCGGCGCTGGATGAGCAGAGACTCGCGACGTCCTGTGATCCACGTTCGGAGGACTGCCCACTCCCTGAGCAGTGCCTCGTGCGCCACCTCGATGGTCGGCCCGCGGGTGATCGGGTCTCGATCGAACGTGAGCAGGCGAGCCTCACCGAATCGGGAGAGAACCCGATCCACCGCTCCGGCGTCGAGGCCGAGACCCTCCAGCTCCGAGCGACGGACTCGACGTCTGACGTCATCGGCGTCATCTGAGACGGTGACGAGTCGCAGGAAGATCTGCTCTGCAACGAGACGGTCGGCTTCATCGAGCCCCAGGTACACATCGGTTGCGCGTCGGGACAGTGCGCCGGTGACGCCTCCCGAGGCTTCGTAAGCCGTGAACGACACGTCGCCGGCGGTGCTCTGGTTCACCAGATCCGACAGCACGAATTGCATGAGCGGCAGCCCGCCCGGCTCATCGCGAACGTCGCTGACGATTTGATGGGGCAGACCGGCCTCGAAACGCACGCCCGCGGCAGCAGCCGGCCCTTGAATAGTCTGAAGCAGGGCGTCTGCATTCGGGACCGACAGAGCGAGGTGAGATCTCGAGACGACCGGTCCGAGGCGGTCATCGAGGAGCGGCTGGTCGAAGAAGTCGGCACGGATCGTGCTGACCACCCGTATTCGACTGTGTGGATCCTCGGTGGCCTCGATCAGGCTGGTCGTGAACAGCGATCGGACCGAGTCTTCTCCGACCAGCGAATACAGCTCCTCGAACTGATCGACGACGATGACGAGGTCGCCATCGAGGTCCTGCATGATTCGCTTCCCGATCCGGAGCAGGCCGTGTGAGTCTCTCCTGAGCTCGGCTGCGAGATCGCCGAGACCCTCGGTTGCCACGTCAGCGAGGGCGGTCGCCAACTCATCGAAGGGGTGAGCTCCTGGGATGGTGGTGACGATCAGCCACTCGTGCGATCCTGCAATCCGCCCGGTTCGAATCGCAGGCAGCAACCCGGCCTTCACGAGCGAAGATTTGCCAGACCCGGAGGGTCCCACCACGGTCGAAAATCGCTCGCGACACCAGATCGAGCAGGGTCGCGATCTCTTCGTCCCTTCCGAAGAAGTCTCTTGCATCGCTCTCTTCGAACGCATGTAGGGACTTGTAGGGGTTGCGCAGGAGCGTGCTGGATCGAGGCGCTTCGACGAATGTCCCTGTCGAAGCCAGCAGTTCCGCCAGGAAGTCGTCGATCGTGGCATGCCTCTTGCTCTGATCCCCGTGCATCGCCCGTTCGATCACACCTCGCACGTCTGTCGGTATGGATGTGAGGTCTTCTGTCGAGGCGCGCTGCCCGGTGAGGAGCTCCGCTGCCACTGCGGCGAGTGAGTAGACGTCGCTCCGTTCGTCTACAGCCATACCGTCCCGATCTTCCGGTGCTCGATAGATCTGCGAGCTCGAGACGACACCGGTCGCCCGCTCGACTCCGCGGACCGCGATCCCGAAGTCGGCCAGATAGGCGTTGCCTTCTCCGTCCATCAGGATGTTCGCTGGTTTGACGTCGCGGTGGACGACGCCTTGACGGTGAGCGTACGCAAGGGCTGACCCGACTTCCCTGATGATCTGTACCACTCGGTCCGCCGGAAGCGCGCCATACGGTGAGCCGGCAAGGCTCTTCCCGGAGAGATACGGCATCACGAGGTAGGCGCCCTCGTGGTCTCGCCAGAAGTCATAGAGCGAGACGATGTGCGGATGCTCGAGGCGCGCGACGCAGACGGGCCTCGTTCTCGAAGTTGCGAACGAATGCCGGGTGGTTGGCGAATTCTGGACGTATCACCTTGACAGCCACCTCCCGGCCTACGGATGGCTGATACGCCCGATACACGATGCCGAAACGCCCTACTCCGATCCTCTCCCGAATCTCGTAGCCGCGGATCGCATCGCCGAACTGACGGCTCGTATCGAGGGTGTCGGCGTTGAGCCTCAACTCCGGGAACTCATTGGCTCTACCGGGAACGACGAGCTGGAACACCTGCTGCGGGGCCCCGAGGCCCTTCAGTCGATGCTCTCCGAGGCTCCGGATCTGTATGCCCGGCTGGGTGTGCAGTTGGCTCTGCGATGAAGAGGACAGCAGCACCTGGCCTCCGTGAGCAACGCTCATCAATCGCGACCCGCGGTTCATCGGTGCGCCGAAATAGTCACCGCCTCTAACGTCGACGTCTCCGACGTCGACGGACATTCGCACCTTGAGCTCCAGGTCGCCCCAATCAACCGAAGCGAATTCGTTCTGCGCCTGGGCTGCCGCTGCCGCTGCATCTGAGACCGAGGCAAACGAAGCGAGGATGCCGTCGCCCGTGTGCTTGAAGACGTTCCCGTTCATCTGCGACACGATCCTGTTGAGGATCTCGTCATGCTTGGTGAGGGCGTTTCGCATCTGATCGGGCTGCGTCTCCCACAGAACAGTGCTGGACTCGATGTCGGTGAACAGAAAGGCGACTTCCTCGGTGCGCACGTCACCGGGAGAGAGGAGCTGCGCATCGTGTGTCAGAATTCGGTCCTCGAGCTCCTGGAGTTCGGGCGTGGGCTCTATGCCCAACTCATCAGCGAGATACTCCCGCGTCGTGGCATATGCCCGAAGCGCCTCGGCCTGTCGCCCGGCCCGATACAGCGCGATCATGTGTCTGCTCCGGAATCCTTCTCGGAGTGGGAACTCTGCCGCCAGCGCCTCCAGTTCGCCGATCACCACACTGTGCCTGCCGTTGACGAGATCGGCATCGATTCTCGATTCGACGGCCAGGAGGCGAAGCGCCTCCAGGCGCCGAATCTCCTCCTGGAGACCCGGCACATCGATCAGATCTGCGTACGGACGGCCGCGCCAGAGCGACAGAGCATCTCGAAGAGTCTCAGCGGCTTTGTCGGGGCTGGTGCCCAACGTCGACGCGCGTCATCGACCATGCGTTCGAAAACGACGGCGTCGATCGAGTCGGCATCGACCTGAAGGCGGTATCCCGGCCCGGTGCGTTCGATCCTGCCACCGATGGCGACCCGTAGATTCGAGATGTAGGTATGGACCGAACTTCGAACCGAACCGGGCGGATTCTCGCCCCAGACGGCGTCGGTCAGAGCATCTGCGCTGACGAATCGGCCTGCGTTCTTGATGAGCACCGCGAGGACAGCGCGTTGTTTCGGACCCCCGAGCTGAGTCGGCGCGTCCGAAGTGCCGTGCTCCAGGGAACCGAGTACTCGAAACTCCATCGTGGCAACATACGACTTTGGACGATCTGATGTCTCCAACACGTCTCGCATTTTCGACCTCCATACGGGACTGTGGTGACCGGCGCTTGGAGAGTTCTTGAAGCCTTGGGCTCTGACTTGCTCTCTTGGTGCTCGTCGAGCGTTGCTTCACATGGACGATCGGCCTGGATCCGACGTGGCGAGAACGGAAGCTGAGGTATCGACACCAGCATGGAAGATGAACGCAGGCTGGGCTACCGAACAGCGCTTCGCTTATTGTTTCGAGTGTCGGTGTTCTGTGAGTTGGCCAGGCCTGGCGTGCCCATGCTCGCAAGACGAACACCGGGGTTGACACACGCCGCCATCGGATGCGGGTTGGGGGGCTCTCACCCCTCGGTTCGATCACGCCGTAATGGCCGTCGTACCTGCGATAGAGGACGGAGCCCCGGCCCGTCGCGCTGCCCTTGTAGAAGACGAACGGCTCTTGTGAAGAGTCCAGGCGATCTGCCGCCTCCTCATCGGTCATCTCCGGCGAAGGCGCCTCGACGACCTCGATATCGAATCCCTCGAGCTCGGGAGGCACGTCACCGGTGAGGCGTCGCAGCCGCACCCCGCCGTCGTCCTCGTACACGACCGAATCGACCCCGTCGGACCCGTCGGTGAACAGGTGGAAGCTGCGATCTCTCTTGACGCCGAAGAATGGCCAGGTGGCCAGTTCGCCATCAAAAATGAGAACGTGTCCTGCAGCGAGTACCCAATGTGGCGAGGCCTCAAAGAGTCGAGACAGAGACACCGATACTTCTGCCCAATCGCGCGCCTCGGATTCAGCTGAAGCAACGGAACCACCGCCAAGTTCGACCCTCGCCAGAACATACTGATGATCTTCCGCATCGTCTCTATTGTGCGAAAAGGCCTGCGGCCTGAGTCTGTCTTGTGCGGGTCTCTTCGTGCCGGAGAGGCCCTGTTCGCCGACTCCGCTGCGCGGTTCGAGGTCGGCGAGGAGAAGGCGGTGGCGGTGGGGATCAGGCTCCCGTCCGATGAGGCTTGGTGCAAGCAGTGGTTTGTCCAGACTGTTCGCCCGCACAGGAATCCCACCCTTTAGAACATTCCAAGCGCCCCCAACGATTCTGGTTTCTCACGTCTCGGAGAGAATTTTGGGCAATACCGGACAAAGAGGGCTACGCATGTTCAGACGTCCGTTAGTGCGATGGGGCCTCGCGGCTGCCCTGGTTGCCTTGTTTGGGGCGTGCTCTGATGGTGGTTCGCCGGAAGATCTCGCGATTGAAGCGGTGGAAGACTTCCGAGAGGCCGTCTACTCAGGCGACATTGACGCCGCGATGGAAATGCTCGATCCGAGCCTCGCCACTCCCCGCGACAGGCAGTTCTGGGAGTTCTTTCACACCCTTTCGACATACGGCGTGGAGACCGATTTCACAGACTGTGTTGCTGAGGATGGCTCGGTCGTATGCCGGGGAGTGCACAAGGACGCTGTTGCGCAAGCTCTCGAATTGCCCGACGGCACCTACTACTTTCCCTACGATGGCGAGAAGCTGAGGTGGCTGCCGCCGGATCCGGTGACTCTTGCTTCGGGGGAGACCGACTCGCCTGCGCAGTTCCAGAAGGGTGTCTACTACGACTACCTGACTGGCTACTACCCCGGGGAGTTTGGGGCACTGTGTTCGCCCGCCAGCTACGACCCATCCAGTGTCAGGGTGATCAAGGGTCTGGCGTTCACGGCTGAGTGCGCAGAGTTGATCGGTCCGCTGGATCAGGAGATGGCCGATTGGGTCCGTGCGGGAAGGCCGGTGCCATAGGCCGCGCAATTGCAGCGGCCGTTCGGTCGTAGCGATCGCGAGAGCATCCGAACGATCGTCTCAACCATGTCGAACTGAGCACTTCAGCCACCCCTGACAAGGCGTGATGGAACACAACGCCCTAACAATCGCAGAGCGCATTGGGGGCCGACCGCCCATAGGTAGACCTGGCACCGCAGGATCATTGGCTCTGCTGCAGGGTCCCAACCCCGCCAGGCGCTTCCGCACATATCGCCATCGACCACCCTACCAATTCGACCAGATCGAGCGCGAGATATCCGGCACTATGCGCCAGCGAGACATGATCTGGAATGGCCTTCGATCATCGGTCGGGTATCTCACGACTTCCTGTCGAGAGCACGGGACTTGTGATGATCCCCCGGTCCGCGGGGTTCCAGTCCGGTCGCTTCCTTGAACGTCGATCCGAACCCCTGCAGAGGTGAGCGGTTCGCTGACTTCAGGCGGCGATCGCAGCGGCGGCAACCAGCGCCGATGCGTTGAGCGTGGCGTGCGCCACGAGCGGCGCAGCCACGTGTCCGGTCCAGAGCCGAAGCCACGAGAAACCAACCCCGGCGAGTCCGGTGATCGCAACCGTGGCAACAACGAGCAACGGCAGCGGAACTCCCGCGGCCGCGGAATTCGAGGCGTGAGAATCGAGTGCCGGGAGAACATGCCAGAGGCCGATGAGCGCAGAGCTCGCCGCAACCCACCGGCGATCGACCAGCGTCGCAACCCGACGCCGAGTCCAACACTGCGGAACAGCAATTCCTCGCCCACGGCGGTGCCCAACGGAATCCTCACGAGCGCCTGGTAGGCAAGCGCTCCGACGCCGAGATAGGCGAACCGTTCGTCGGCGAACACGTCCCGAATCCCCGGTACGGTCAGGACGATGGCGACGATCACCGCGCCGATTCCGAGGCCGACGAGCAGCGACCGTCGGGCGCGGTGTGCCGCCAGTCCCAGGTCGTCGAGCGTCGCTCCGGCCCTTCGCGCAACGAACACGGCGAGGCCCGCCGCGACGAGTATCGCCGGGATGTACGCCCACGCCGGGACCACGGCGCTCAACAGTACGTTTGTCGCCATCAGACTGGCCAACACCCCCACGATCGTCGCAATGGACTTGAGACGTCCACGGGCAGACGGCCGGCGTCGAATATGAATCGTGGGGTAGCCCACTCGTTCTCCTCTTGGGTGAGAGCCAGCTCCAGACGCCATACGCCCCGCTTGGGCCCAAGGCATTACGCCCGCTCCCCGCTGCTAGCCGGCATCAGGCAGTGCACGCTCCGTTCGATGCCACGGTGTCGGGGTCCATCAAGCGCCCTGGCTCGGCCCGTTTCGGGTTGACCGGTTCAGGCCTTCTCAGCGGTCTGCCGGTGGGATCCGCCGTCATTGCCAGTGGTGTTCGATGTCCGCATGGTTGGGAGTCACAGCTGGATCATTCGACGGTTCGAGCGGTGTCATCACCGCTCTGCGATACCACGATCCCGAGTTGGCTTGGATCATTGAGTTCGGTGCTCGTCAGCCCAGGTGGTCGGCCATGATCCGCAGACGGGAGAGAACCGACGGGCTGATTGCGATGCCGTTGGCTGCGGCCGCCGTGCGTCGGGCCTTTCTGGCGCTGCCGGGCACCCGAGCGCCCTCATCGTCCGAGATCGCATCGACGAGTTGGCCGATCTTCTCGGCAACGGCCGCACCGCCGAACGCATCCGGGTCGATCACGATCAACAGCTGGCCGACGCCGGGTGGATTCCCTTCGCCGTCGAAGAACGAGGTTGCCTCACTCGACAGATTGGCACCCACCAACGCTGCGGCCAGCACCTCGACCATCAACGCCAGCGCAGCACCTTTGGCACCCCCGATCGGCTCCAGGGTCCCAGCCATCGCCGCTGCGGCATCAGTGGTGGGCCTACCGTCGACGTCTTTCGCCCAGCCTTCGGGGATCGGCTCACCCTTCCTGGACGCCGTGAGGATCTTGCCGCGCGCCACCTTGGACAGGGCGAGATCCACGACGATTGGGGGAGCGTCCGGCGCCGGCGCTGCGAAGGCGATCGGATTGGTTCCGAACAACGGTGTCCGGCCGCCCCATGCAGTCATCGCGGTCGGCGTGTTTGCGAAAAGCAATGCGACGAACCCTTCGTCTGCGAGGCGCTCGACGACGAGCCCGAGAGCTCCGGCGTGGTGGGAGCGGGTGAACCCGGCGGCGGCGATGCCGCTGAACCGTGTTGCCTCGACCAACGGGCTGACCGCGGTGTCGAACGCCGGATAGAAGAAGCCGTTGGCGACATCCACCGACACCACACCCGGGCGGGGTCGGCTGACGTGCGGCGTCGCCGTGCCATCGACCTTTCCGGTGAGGAGTTGGGCGGCATAGCTCTCGACTCGCGAGAGGCCGTGGCCAGACTGGCCATCTATCTCTGCCTGGACCAGCGCGTGTGCCGTCGCTCGTGCAGAGGTCTCGCCGGCCCCGGCCGCTGCGAGTGCTGCAGCGACGAGATCCTCGAGTTCGGCTTGCGTGACGGCCTCCGTGTTCGAGACCTCGGCGGTCGCGCCGTCAGTCACCCTCGCTCCTTGCTCGCACGTCGTGAAGGTACCCGCAGAAGGCCGCCATGCCGAGTCGGACCCTGGTCCCGTGCTCATCACGTTTCGACCGTGCTCTCACTCGACTGCGCAGTCGAGCCGCCGCGATGGGTGTCGGTCAGGTCGGCGAACCGTTAGCCTGCTCCGCTACCCGTACATCACACCAGACGGCCGTCCGAACCGACGGAGCCGCTCTCTCGCCGCATCAGCGGCCCCCCTGTTCAAAGGACTCACACATGTCGAATCCATACCGGCGCACCACGTCACTGTCCGGGATCGACCTCACCGACACAACGTCGGACGATCTCCGGGCACTGGTTCGGAGCAGGCTCGAAGCAGGAATCCACGGGCTCTGCTTCAGCCCGTACGTCGAAGGGCAGGGTCCGGGCTCCGAGGTCGGTGAAGCACAGATCAGAGAGCGGCTTTCGATCGTGCAGCCACATGTCAGCTGGATTCGCTCGTTCTCGACGACCGACGGCAACGAGCTGATTCCGAGTGTGGCGTCCGAGCTCGGTCTGCAGACGATGGTCGGTGTGTGGATCGGCAGCGATCTCGAGAAGAACGAGCGGGAGATCCAGAACGCCATTCAGGTCGCCTCGTCGGGGCATGCCGGCATCCTGGCGGTCGGCAACGAAGTGCTCTTGCGCGGCGACGTCCCAAAGGCGCAGCTGATCGAATACATCGAGCGAGTCAAGGCGGCTGTGCCCGATGTCGAGGTCGGCTACGTGGATGCCTACTTCGAGTTCGTCGACCACCCCGAGGTCACCCATGTCTGCGACGTGATCCTCGCCAACTGCTACCCCTTCTGGGAGGGTGTCGCTGCCGAACACTCATTGCTGTACATGAAGGAGATGTACCGCCGGGCGCTCGGCGCTGCCGACGGCAGGAGGGTCATCATCAGTGAGACCGGCTGGCCCAACATGGGAACACCCGAACGCGCGGCCGAGCCCTCCATCGAGAGCGCCATGAAGTACTTCATCGACACCTACCAGTGGGCCGAGCAGGACGAAATCGAGGTCTTCTACTTCTCGGCGTTCGACGAGGCCTGGAAGATCGATGCCGAGGGAGATGTCGGCGCCTACTGGGGGCTGTGGGACAAGGACGGGGCCCCGAAATATGTCTGAACCGAGCCACGCACGCAGCCGTCGGCCGGAGCTGATCGTGCCTCACGGACGCGCCATCTGCTACTCCGGATACCGCGAGGATCAGAACCCCCGAACGGGGGACTTCCCGTCCCATGCCGAGGTCACCGAGGACCTCCAGATCCTCGCGAAGCAGTGGGACTATCTCCGCCTGTACGACAGCAGCAGGCACGCAGAGATCGTGCTCGATGTCATCGACCGGGAAGGACTCGGCTTCAAGGTCATGCTCGGGCTCGACTTCGGAGCAGAAGTGAGCAATCCGGACTGTCCCTGGGGTGCCGAATTCGACGTCGAGACGCTCACCGGGAATCGTCGCCAGAACGACGAGCAGGTCGACAACGCAATCGAACTCGCCAACAGGTATCCGGACATCGTTTTCTCCGTCGCCGTCGGCAACGAGGCCGCCGTGGACTGGACCGACCACATGGTGCCGGTTGACCGGCTCATCGCTCAGGCCCGCAAGATCAAACAGGCGGTCGAGCAGCCGGTCACGTCGTGCGACAACTACGTCCCGTGGCTCGACAAGCTGGCGCCACTCGCAGCCGAGCTCGACTTCATCGCGATCCACACCTACCCGGTGTGGGAGTACCGGACGATCGACGAGGCACTCGAATACTCGAAACAGAATTACTACTCGGTGGCCAGCCGCTACCCCGCGAAACCGGTCATGATCACTGAGGCCGGCTGGACGACTGCCTCCAACGGACGAGGCATCGACCCGGTGCACGCATCCGAGGAGATCCAAGCCCAGTACTACGACGAGCTCATGGCCTGGACCGACGCCGAGGAGATCCTCACGTTCGTGTTCGAGGCATTCGACGAGCCCTGGAAGGGCTCACCGGACCCTTTGGAGCCCGAGAAACACTGGGGACTCTTTCGGCTCGACCGAACACCCAAACTGGCGATGCGGCAGTTCTATTCGGAGCTACTGCCCGAGCGTTCGTCTTGACGTCGGACGCGGTCGAAGCGCTCCGGGTGCGCCTCGAGAATGCGCCGCCTCGAGAGGTGTTCATGGGCGTCGATCCAAGCGCAGGCAGATGAGGGGCGCCGAATCGTGACCAGCAGCCGCTTCCGGATCCTCGCGCTCGCCGGGAGCTACCGGGCCGGATCGTTCAACCAGGCGCTGATCGCTGCGGCCCGCGCAGTCGTTCCAGACCACGTGGAGATCGTCGAGTTCGATCTCCGCACCGTTCCTCACTACGACGGGGACCTCGAGGCTGCCGGAGACCCCGAACCCGTCCAGCGGCTCAAGGCCGCCGTGCGATCGGCGGATGCACTGCTGTTCGTGACCCCGGAGTACAACAGCGGCATTCCGGGTGTCCTCAAGAACGGCATCGACTGGGCATCCCGTTTCTATCCCGAGGCACCGCTCTCCAACAAGCTGGCTGCGGTGATCGGAGCGACCCCCGGGCGGGGAGGCACCAGACAGGCGCAAGAGCAGTTGCGCAAGGTCCTGGGGCGGACCGGTACCGTCGTGATCGAGGACGCAGAGCTCACGCTCACCCGAGCCGGCGACGTCATCGAAGACGGAGTCGTCGTGTCCGAGGAGGTCCTCGCCCAGATCCGCGCAGTCGTCGATGCCGTTCTCGAGAGTGCATCGCTGTGCGACCGGACCGGATCTGCTTCGAGCGCACGGTGAGAGTTCGCCTCGAAGCTCGACTTCCGCTTGGGTGAGCGTCAGCGGTCGCGCAGGCCCTTGCCGTCGAGGATCCGCCCGGCGTGCTTATCGATCCTGGCGATCCGAGTCTCGGAGCGCTTCGCGTCCGAGAAGTAGAGGTTGTACTCGCGACGTCGGCCGGGAGTGAGCGACTCGAACGCCGCTTCGAGCGCAGGATCCTCATCGAGCCGCTGCTGGAGCTCACCGACGAGAACGAGCTCAGGGGGTGGTTCGACTTCGATCCCCGACTCTTCGACCCCGATCGCCTCGCGGAGGTACGCAGCGATCGTCTCGGCGAGACGGAACACGTCATCGACCGACGTGAACTCGATGCGGAGCGCAGAGCGTGAATTGGGCCCCTGTTCTCTGAGGATGCCCTCGCCGTCTGCGAGCAGCGCCCCTTTGAAGAACATCAGTGACACGAAGTCCTTCATCTCCTGGATGATGGCGATGTTCTTGCCTTCGTGGCTGTAGCAGGGCTTTCCCCACTTGATCGCTTCGGTCAGCCCAGCTCCCAACAAGATCGGCCTGAGGGCCTCGATCTCGCCGGGCCATTGGTCCGATCGGTCGATGTATTCGTCGACTTCTCGATTCACGTTCGCTCCGGTCGGCTGTCTCTACGGTGGGAGCGTAGAGGTCCCTCGGCGCCTCTCGACAGGTTCGCGGATCTCCGCTCAATGGCGGCGCTCAGCGCGCCGATGAGAAGACATGGCATCACACGAACTCGAGTCGCTTCCCGGCATCGGGCCGGCCACCGCACGAGCGCTGGTGGCGGCGGGATTCGTCGACAGAGATTCGATCTCTTCGGCGACGGTGGAGCAATTGGTGGCGGTCAAGGGTTTCGCAGAAGCCCGAGCCTCAGCGTTGATCGCCGAAGCTCAGCGCACTCACGACGGTGAGGGCACGGCTCTGGCCAAACGCGCGGAGACGACCGCTGTCGACGAGCTCGTCGAGGCAGAGAACGAGCCTCCAACGTCGAAGGGCAATAGGGCCAAGAAGCGGAAGAAGCGCAAAGAGCTCCGGACACTGCACGCCGAACTGAGCAAAGGCGCCAGAAAGGCTCGGAAGAAGTCCAAGATGGCGTCGTCGAAGAAGAAGCGCAAGCAGTGGGCGGCCGAAGCCGACCGGCTCGCCAAGAACGCCAAGAAAGCCAAGAAGCGGTTGGCCCGGCTCGGCTGACGTCAACTCGGTTCCGTCTTGAACAGGGTTCAGGCCGATGCCCGCCGCAGCCGGTCCATCACCGCTCGGCCCACGCCGACCTCCGGCACCGCTTCGACGACGATGACATCCAGCCCGGCCTCTTCGCCGTCGCGAAACGCTGCATAGAGCCGGGCGGCCAGCTCGCCTGCATGCTCGAATCGCCCGAGACCCGCAACATCCGGCGGCGGATCGGATGTGGCCAGCAACCCCACGCTTGCTCCGCCAGCGGCGAGATCGGCGGCGATCAAAGAGGCTCTGCCCCCCGGTGCAATCTCGACCCGGCAACTCGGCTGGTAGTGGCGGTGGCGGGTTCCCGGCGACGCATTGACGTCGGCCTCGCTTCCCTGAGGTGCTGCGATGCCCAGGTCCTCTCGAGTCACGGCGCCCTCTCGTAACACGACGGGGCGATCGCCTCGGACGTCGACGACCGTCGACTCGATCCCGAACACGCACCTGCCGCCATCGACGACGGCGTCGATGCGACCGGCCAGGTCGGCCATCACATGGGCTGCCGTGGTCGGCGATGGGCGTCCTGATCGGTTGGCCGAAGGAGCGGCAACCGGCACCGAGGCTGCGTCCAGCAACGCGATCGCCACCGGGTGGTCCGGTACCCGAACGGCCACGGTGGTGAGCCCGCCGGTGGTCACGACGGGCACCTCGGTGCGAGCTTCGAGCACCATCGTCAGCGGTCCTGGCCAGAAGTCGGCGGCGAGTCGGCCGGCGAGGGGCGTCACGTTTCGCACGAGTCCTTCGAGGCCGGCGACGCCGGGGATGTGGACGATGAGCGGGTTGTCAGTGGGTCGCTCCTTCACCTCGAAGATGCCCCGAACGGCCGCTGGGTCGAGGGCGTTGGCCCCGAGTCCGTATACGGTCTCGGTCGGGAACGCCACCAAGCGACCTGCGCGCAGTAGCTCGCCCGCCGTCGCCAGATCGGCATCCGTGGGAGTCAAGGTGCGGGTGTGAGTCTCAGGGAGCGGCAATGAGGCCCGGACGGTACTCGTCGCCGGCTGGCATCGACTCGTGGCGTCTCGACCGGTGCTCGGTGGTCGGTGTCGAGAAGGGCCTGTCAGGTGCCGGGCCTCACTCGGTCACGAGCGCCAGTTGTCGAGCTTGCGCTTCATGGCCCCGAAGTTGGGCACCCAGCCGACACCGATAGGCCTCGGCGAGAGGATCGGGCCCGCCTCGTTCCAGTAGGACTCGCGGAATCGCTCTGCGGTCGGCATTCGGAAGTCGTACGGAACGAACCCCGCGACCATGCCGTGCCAGGTCCGCTCGTTCGCCGGCTTCCGAAGCTCCTGCACGATCGCGAAGACGCCGATGGCGACGAGGATCAGTCTCCACACGTCTTTCCCGGATGGGCGGCGCTTCTTCTCGGTCTTGTCGTCGTTCATGCTCCGAACGCTACCGATCCGGACGCATCCGTGTCGGGCGGCCGAGTGGCGGGGATGCGTGCGCCCTACGACAATCGGCTGGATGGACACGTCACCATGGTCGCGGCTGAAGAGCGAGATCTATGCGCTCATCGGTCGCAACCCCAAGTCGAACCGATCGATCACCGAGATCGCATCGCTCGAACCCTCCCACGTCGTGCTCGATGTCGGATGCGGACCGGGCGCCGCCGTACGGGCAGCTTCCGCTTCGGTGGACCGAGCGGTCGGCGTCGATCGCAGTGAACCGATGATCGCCATCGCCAGCCGGCGATCGAAGGGGCTCCCCAATGTCGAGTTCGCGGCTGCCGGGGCAGAGGATCTGCCGTTCCCCGATGCCACCTTCGACCGGGTGTGGACCATCCACGCGTTCCATCACTGGGAAGGCCGCGCCGCCGGGATCACCGAGTGCCTTCGAGTGCTCAAGCCGGGAGGTCGGCTCCTGATCGTCGAGAGCGAGACCACCAGCTCCCACGGACTCGACCAGACGCGCGCTGTCGAACTGGCCGACTCGCTCCAGAAGGCAGGCTTTGCGAGCGCCTCCGTGTCCAAGCCGGGCAAGCAACTCGTCGTGACCGGCGTCCGGGGCGACTGATCGCCGCCTGGCTCGAGTCAGCGGTTCGTCGCCAGGAAGTGTTCCAAATCTGCGACGCTGGGACTGTTGAGCACGCCCGGCACGTGCCGGCTCACCATTGCGGCGACGGCCGAAGCCGTCTCGATGAGCCCAGCGTCGTCGTAGCCGTTCAGCATTCCGTAGATGATCCCGGCCCGAAAACTGTCGCCGGCGCCGGTGGTGTCATGTGCCTCCACCTGGAACGGGTTGAAGTCGCTCACTGCACCGCCATCTCGTGAGAACAGGAGCGGCTTCGAGCCTCGAGTGAGGATGATCAGGCCGTTGCACCTGAGCGTGAACGTGGACATCACCGTTTCTGGATCGTTCGAGTCGAACGAGCGCGCAGCGAACTCCTCGGAGACGATCACAGCTGCCGCATGTTCGGCGATTGCCGTGTCGGGCGGAGTGTCGACGGTCACATAGGGGATCGATGTGTCACGGCACCATCGGGCTGCGCGGTCGGATGACGCTCCGAAGAAGGGGTCGAGGCAGACGATCCTCGCCGACTCGATGTCCGCACGCGAAGGTTCGCTCCACGCCTTGCGGGCCAGCATCCTGCCGTAGCTGCCGAGAACCGTTCGTTCGCCGTCGCCCGAGACGACGAGTTCGACCACTGGATCCTCGGCGTCCGTGTCGATGGCGGTGCAGTCGACCCCGACGTTCGTCAACAGTTCGATCACTCGTTGCGAGTCCGGGTCGCCACCCAAGCGGTTTCCGCTGAGCTTCGTGGCAACGCCGAGCCTCGCCAACACGTAGGCGCCACCCGCCGCCTCGCCGCCCAGCGATGGGTGGATCCGTGTGATCTCTGCGTAGCCTGCCTCGTGGGGAAAGGAACCGTCGAGTTCGACCAGGGTGCTGGGAGCGACCACCCCGTAGGCGTAGACGTCGTGCATGATGCGTGCCCTCGGATCGGAGTCGGCGAGACTACCCGGCTGGAGGCCCGGCAGGTGAGGCGCTGAAGTTGCGCTGGGTGCCCGACCGGGCACCCAGCGAAGCGCCGCCGCTCATCAGATGAGCTGGAGCCCGCTCACGCCATCGACGACCAACTGGACCGAGACTGCGGCCAGGATGATCCCGAGGACCCGGGTGATCACTGCCGTCCCGGTGTCGCCAAGGGCGTTGTGGAGTGGTGTCGCCACCCGGAAGCCGATGTACACCAGGATGTGCACGACCGCGATCGCTGCGATCAGGATCGACAGGTAGTCCCAGCGGTTGTCCGCCTCGGTGGCGAGCACCAGCACGGTTGCGAAGGCACCCGGCCCGGCGATGAGAGGGATCGCAAGCGGGAACACCGCAACGTCGTCTCGATGGTGTGTTTCCTCTTCTTCCCTCGGCGACTGTCGCTCGCGACGCGCCATCACCATGTCGAACGACAGTTTGAACAGCAGCAGGCCGCCCGCGATCCGCAGGGAGTCGACGCTCACGCCGAGGTATCGCAGCAGCGGTTCGCCGACGAAGAGGAACGCGAGCAGGATCAGCCCCGCGATGATCACCGCCCTGACCGCGGTCGATCTCCGGCGTTCCTCGTTCAGGGCCTCGGTCACTCCGAGAAACAGCGACGACAGCCCGATCGGGTCGACGATCACGAAGAGCGTGAGGAAGGCGGTCGTTGCGAACGTCTCGATGCTCATGCGCCGTGCCCGGACGGATCGATGACGCTGGCCCCGCGGCAGGGAACCAGTGCCGTCACTTGTCGTCGCACATGTCCTCCGTGGCCGTTTCGTCGAGCGCGCTCAGACGCTACTGCGGTGGAGACGGCGGACGCCCAGTCGACTCCTTTCCGAGCCCGTTGGCGGCAACATATTGACAGATGTCGATGTGTCTGCGATAGTCTCATACATAGACAGCAGTCGATATGAGGACTGATGATGTTCGACTACTTCGCAGCAGTCGCCCAGGACGTGATCGGGACCATTGGCCGGGTGTGGCCGTTTGTCCTGGCCTCGGTGGTCGCGGCGGCAGCGGTCTCGGTCTACGCAGGCGCCGATCGAGTCTCTGCACTCCTCCGGCGCCGCGTCATCGTGGCGACCGCGGGGGCGGTGGCGCTGGCCACGCTCACTCCGTTCTGTTCCTGCGGGACGACCGCCGTCCTGATCGGGATGCTCGCAACCTCGTCTCCGTGGGCGCCGCTCGTGGCGTTCATGGTCTCGTCGCCCCTCACCAGTCCGTCGGAGCTGGTCTTCTCGGTCGGGCTCTTCGGGTGGCGGTTCGCCTTGATCTTCTTCGTCGGGACCATCGCACTCGGTTTCTTCGCCGGGGCCATCTCCCACGTTCTCGACCGTGCGGGGTGGCTCGTCGGCCAGGCTCGCATCGAACCCGAGCCCGAACCCAGATCTGCGATACCCGTCTCGATCGGCCCAGGAGCCGCGTCGGTCCTCGAGCTTCCGACACGCTGGGAGCGCTGGAGACTCCATGACTTCGCCCGCGAACTGTGGGAGAACGCCAGGAAGCTCTCGCTCTTCTTCCTCGGCTTCACCGCGGTCGGGTACGCCGTGATCGAGGCGATTCCGACCGCCTGGCTCACCAGCTACCTCGGGGCAGACTCCTGGCTCTCCGTGCCGTTCGCCGCTCTCGTGGGCGTGCCCGCATACATCAACACCGAGGCGTCGCTCCCGCTCGTTGCGAGCTTGATGGACGGAGGGATGGGCGCCGGGCCCGCAATGGCGTTTCTCGTCACGGGGGCAGGAACCAGTATCGGAGCGATCTCGGGACTGTTCGTCATCGCCCGCAGGCGAGTGGTCGGCCTGGTGGTGGCGCTGTTGTTCGTCGGGTCGATCGGCCTCGGCTGGATCGCACAGGTCGTCGTTTGAGCGAGAATGTGGAAGGATCAGACCATGCAGACCGTCGTTGAATGCTGTGCACCCGTGTTGGACGAGCCGCTCGAGGCAGACGAAGCCGCCCGGCTCGCCGAGTGGTACGGGGTGCTCGCCGACCCGACCCGTCTCCGGTTGTTGAGCCTCATCGGCGCGGCGGGCGAGGCATGCGCGGCGTGTGATCTGGTCGATCCGCTCGGTGTCTCCCAGCCGACGGTCAGTCACCATCTCAAGGTGCTCCGCGAGGCGGGCCTGGTCGAGAGCGAGAAGCGGGGCCGCTGGGTCTACTACCGGCCGGTCCCCGAACGGTTGAACATCCTCAGCCGTGCGATCGGTGGCGCCTGAATCCCTTCACGGCGTGAGTTCGAATCCGGTTCCGGGGACCACCCGCCCATTGAGCTGAATGTCCACCTGGTGCCGGCCCGGATAGTGGGTGCGGGTCGAGTGCTGGCGAAGCGAGACCGTCTTCGAGATCGTCTTCTCTTCACCCGGCTCCAGCGCCACTTCGGCCCCCTTGAACACCTTCGGGCTCGCAGTCCCGTTCGCCTTGACGAAATGGACGATCAGGTCGACCAGCGCGCCCCCTTCGCGGTTCGATCGATTCGTCAACCGCACCTCTATTCCGACCTTCTCACCGATCGCCACCGATGTCGGTGCAACCGATACGGCGACGACCTCGATGGGTGAATCGGGGCCGTGCCCCAACACGGCCAGTGCCCCCGGATGACCCTGCTTGATCAGTGTGCGCAGGGCGTGCCGGACGAGGCGGCGGCGGTCGGGGGAGCCTCCGGCCCACCAGCGTCGAGCCACCTCGGCCACGAGGTCGGGGTGATCCTTCGAGATGTCGTTGAGGTTGTTGGCGACCGACCGCCGCACGTACTCCTCGGGATCGTCCTTGAGGGCCTCGAGCAGTTCGATCACAGGGCCCGGGTCGGCCTGGAACTCCCTGAGGCGGGGCGCCCACGGCAGGCGAGGGCGTGAACCCTCCGACACCAGTCGCCGCACGTGGACATTGGGGTCGAACGCCCATTCGTGCAGGCGACCCAAGGTCGCCTCGGGATAGCGCTCCAGAAACGCTCGAATGCTGAATTCGGCAGTGAAACGCTTCGTCAACTCGTACTGGGCCGTCATCGCCTCCTCGAAGTGGCCAAGCCCGTGGTCGGCGACGAAGAACACGTATGGCAGATACAGGAAGCCATCCATGCCGGTCAGCTCCGAATCCTCGATTTCGGGGCCGAGCGACTCGATGACGATCGAAAGGGCGCGGCGACGGTCCGACGGCAGATGGTCCGCGAGCACCCGAGCGATGTGGCGAGCCCGCTCGGTCAACTCCATGGACTCGAACCCGACCAGGCAATGCTCGACGAATCCCGCTGCGTCGAGGCCCGGCTCGATTGCAGCGATCATCTCCGCGAGCCTCGGGGGAACGTCAGGACCGAACGAGTTCTTCAGTGGCTCCGCCATCGGAACCCAGGGTATAGATTCGAAGACAATGACGACCACGCTCCGACGGCATGTGCCCGGCGGCTCCGGGTTCCCGATCGCCGGCCACACACCGGCGTTCATCCGAGACGCAGGGAAGCTGGTCCGTGACCGGGCGGAACGCTACGGCCCGACCTTCCGGGTGAACGTGCTGGGCCGCGAGGCCGTCGTGATCACTGAACCCGAAGACGTCAAGGCGATGCTGCTCGACCGCAGCGACACCTTCTCCTCGCAAGGCGGATGGGATCCCACCATCGGTGAGCTGTTCCATCGCGGCTTGATGCTGCGTGACTTCGACGAACACGCATTCCACCGCAAGGTCATGACCGCCGCGTTCCGCAAGGACGCGCTTGCCTCCTACGTCGATGCGATGAACCCGATCATCGACCAACACGTCCGAACCTGGTCCGAACAGACGGAGTTCCTGTTGTATCCGTCGATGAAGAAGATGATCCTCGACATCGCGAGTGCGTTGTTCATCGGTGAGCGGCCGGGACCCGAGACAGATCGAGTCAACGACGCCTTCCTCGATGCCGTCACCGCGGCGATCTCCCCGATCCGCCGACCCCTTCCGGGAACCGCGTACCGGCGTGGGATGCGGGGACGGGCATACCTCGAGCGCTACTTCCGGGCACGAGTGGGCGGACGGCGGGGAACCGATGGATCCGACACGTTCACCCGATTGGCCAACGCAGTCGACGAGGACGGTGATGCTCTGTCGGACCAGGAGATCGTCGACCACATGATCTTCCTGATGCTGGCCGCTCACGACACCACCACCGGGACGCTCACGGCGATGGGATGGGAGCTTGCTCGGCGACCCGGCTGGCAGGAGCGCCTGCGGGCCGAGGCCGCAGACATCGGGACGTTCATGTCCCACGGGGACGAGAGTCTGCTGATCGACCAGGATCTCTTCTTTCGCGAGACGATGCGCTGGTATCCAGCGGTGCCGTTCATTCCCAGGGTGACCACGCGGCCGGTGGATGTCGCCGGGTTCACGCTGGATCGGGATCGGTGGGTGGTCGCGACCTCGCTCGTGACGCACTTCCGGACCGACCTGTGGGAACGACCATTCGAGTTCGAGCCGGACCGGTTCGGGCCAGATCGTGCAGAACACCGCCGGCACACCCACCAGTACTACCCATTCGGGGGCGGCGCCCACACCTGTCTCGGGATGACCCTCGCCTCCCTCCAGGTCAAAGCCGTCATGACTCGACTACTCGCCGAATACCAACTCACCCCGGCTTCACCGGACCAAGACGAGTTCTTCGCCCCGGTCCCCATCCCGAGACCCGCCAGCGGCCTGCCCCTGAATCTGCGTTCGATCCACTGACTTTCGCGCGCTCCGCGGTAGAGTCCCACTCAGCGGGTTGGATTCAGGGGCTGATCGAAAGGTTGGTCTAGTGGGTCGTTTCGAGGGGTCACTGAGAATGCACGGCGATGAAGAATCGCCGCTCGACGTCGTCATCGACCTCGAGAACGAACGCATGCTCATTCGTACCCGGACCATGGTGCTCGGGGAGTGGTCACTCAATGACGTCGGCGTCCACAGCGAGAACGACGGCTTCCATCTGCGAATCGAAGGCGAGCAGGTCATCCTCCGGACTCAGGACGACGCAGGATTCGCCACCGAGATCGGGCTCAGATCGGCATCCCCCCGGCTGCGACGACTCATGGGAGCTCGCCGAAAGACCTGAACTGCATCGAGTTGGCTTCGACCTATCCTCGCGGGGTGCCTGTTGAGCGTTCGTTCGATCCCCGAATCCTGATCGTCGGGATCGCAGGCGGATTCGTCGGTGGGTTCTTCGGAGTCGGCGGCGGCATCGTGCTCGTACCGCTCATTCTCTGGGTGCTCAAGACCGAGCGCCACGTCGCCCACGCCACCTCCCTCGCTGCGATCATCGTCATCGCCATCGCCGGAATGGCGGGATTCGCCGTCGAAGGGCAGGTCGATTGGGTGGTCGGAGTCGGTCTGGCAATCGGCGGCGTCCTCGGAGCCGCCTATGGGGCCACGCTCATGGATCGCCTGTCCCCGCGCACACTGAGGAACGTCTTCGCGGCGGTGCTGATCGTGTCCGGATTGCGGATGGTGATTGGATGATCGACTTCATCGGCGCGCTGTTGATCGGTCTCACCGCCGGCATCGCCTCCGGTGTCGCAGGCATCGGTGGTGGCGTGATCATGGTGCCCGGGATGGTGTTTCTGCTGTCGATGGACCAGCACATCGCTCAGGGGACCTCGTTGTTCGCCATCGTGTTCACAGCGATCTCGGGTACCCGGGTGAACGTGAACAACAATCGGGTAGAGCTACGGTCCGCCGTGATCATCGGCGCGATCGGGGCGGCCACCTCGTTCGGGGCCGCCCTCCTCGCCAATCAGCTCGACGGAGACCTGCTCCGTCGGCTCTTCGGTGTGCTACTCCTCTTCAGTGGCTCCCGGATGGCTCTCAACAGCTGGCGCAACCGGGGCTGAACCCGCCCCGGTCGTCGTCGATCGGGTCAACGGTGAATCGGTGATCGCCTTTGCGTCTGGACGCAGCGCCGAAACGAGCAGTGCCGCCCCTCCTGCGAGGACGACCATCGGGAGCAGCCAGCCGAGGCTGACCGAATCGAACACGAGATCCCACGGGTCCGTGGCGATCAAGAACGTCAGGCCGAATCCGGCGAACAGCAGTCCGAATACGAGCGAGATGGTGTCCAATGGATGCCGCTTCATGAGTTCTCCTCTGTGATGATCAGAATGCCGGAGTCGATCTGGACGTCGACCACGATGTCGGCGGTGTCGGGGTTTCCGAACTCTTCGCTCAATCCGACCCCGAGCCGCTCGGCGCCGAAGATCGACATGATTCCGCCTCCGACCTCGGCGGTCGCAGCCACGGCGACGCCTCGGGGCACCGAGATGACCAGCGTGCCCTCGTCGAGTTCGATCTCGGTTTCGACTCCTCCGATCGGGATGACCGTGTCGGTCAGATCGATGAACCAGTCGCCGTTCTCGAACTCGTATGAGCTGTCGAGGGTCACGGGACGAACCAGCGTCGAGTCCTCGAAGATCTGCGCAATGCCGGGGAGCTCTGCGGGAGCCTCCACATCGGGTCGGGCGCCCGAGCGGGAGATCACCTTGATCGAGCCGATGCCGCCGTCGAGGTTGAGATCGAGGAACCCGTTCGACCCGTCGCGACGCCGGTCGAGTTCGAGGCCGACACCGTTTCGAGTGGAGCCGAAGATCACGATCTCGCCGATCCCGAGATCGCCCTCGACGTCGACGGTCACGTCGTCGGGCACGTATACGATCAACTCGCCAATACCGATGTCGACGGTGGTCGAAACCTCGGCGCCGGCGAAGTCGACATCGCTGAGATCCAGCCGGAGAGAACCGATGCCCATGTCGATCGTCTCGGGGATCTGGGCGACGGTCTCGGGATTGACCCGACGTTCTCCGACGGTGCCGACGACGTCGAGATCACCGATGGGGCTGAAGAACACGATCGGGGTGAGGATGACACCGAGGGCGATCAGCCCACGGGCACGACCCCAGAACGCTCCGACCAACAGGCCGACACCGGCGATCAGCATCGCGGCGCTGACGTAGTGGCGGAAGGCGAAGTCGACGTCTGCCACGGCCGTATCGATGACACCCATGGCACCCAGAGCGACGGCGCCGATCCCAACCGTGAGTCGACCCAGGATGCTGGGCTCGGGGCGAGGCTTGGGTGGCCGGGACGGTTTCGCGGTGGTGGGAGGCGTTGGCGTCGCAGGTGACGCAGGTGGTGAGCTGACAGTCATGGTGGTTCCTTCCGACGTGGTGGCCGCCGCTGCACTGGTGGCTGTCTCGGACGCCGATTTCGGCTCCTTGGAGCCGAAATCCAGTTCGCCTCGATACAGGAGCACGCCGAGCACGCCGAGGACGATCGCCGCTGCGATGTCGCCTCTGACGAAGCCGATCTGATCGATGATGATCAGTACTGCGACGCCGATGAGTGCCACGCCGATCCAGCCCGTCGAGCCGTCGATGCGGCGAATCAGCCGGGTTGCGATCGGCTCGTTCTCGTTCTCGTCGCGAATGGCCAGCCAGGCGATGCCGTAGAGGGCGAATCCGAAGCCGCCGAAGATGGCGGTCAGCACGAAGGCCGATCGGACCAGCCAGAGCGGAACGTCGAACTTCCGGGTGATCCCGGTGGCGACTCCGCCGAGCACTCGACCCTCGCGGACTCGAACGAGCGGACCGTCCGACGGCTTCGGCTGCTCTTCGAGAGCTGTTGATGATGTTTGTGTTTCCATGTCATCCACTGTGACGGTCCCATCAATCGGCTTCCATCGGGATTGACCCCTCGGCAACCCTGAGGTGTGTGGAGACCCTCAGGGTCATCCCTCATTGCGATGCGGTGAGGGAGGTGACACCATACGAGGTGTGAATACCACAGCGTCCTCCTTTCGGCTCTCCGACTACGGGATCGTCCGCTCCTACGACGACCGTGTCGTTGCCGGCCTGGCGGCTGGGATCGGGCGACGGCTGGGCGTCGAAACCGTCTTCGTCCGCGCCGCATTCGCTGTGCTCACCTTCGTGTGGGGGTTCGGGATCGTGCTGTATCTCGCCGGTTGGGCGGCGACGCTGGACAGCGTCTCCGACTCCGACATCGAGCCACGTGAGCCGATCGGCGCAACGCAGCGTGTCGGCGTGGGGATGGTATTCCTGTCGGTGTTACTCGCCTTTCGCGCGATTGGCGTCTGGCCCGGCGATGCCGTGGTCTTCCCAGCGATGTTCGTGATCTTCGGTCTCGCCTTCCTGTTCGACCGCCGGGCGATCGACTCGCGATCTGCACTCCTGTCACTGGTCGAGACTCCGGAGAAGCCTGGACGATCTCGCACGGTCGTCGGCGTTCTGCTGGTCATCGTCGGCCTCGGCATCTTCGGCGGCAACGCCGCTCCCCAGTTCGGATCGATCTTCATCGCCGTTGCGGCCACCGGCGCCGGCCTGACGGTGTTGTTCGGCCCGTGGATCTGGTCGCTGGCTCAAGACCTCGGCGCAGAGCGGACCGAGCGGGTTCGCCAGGAGGAACGGGCAGAGGTCGCTGCACACCTCCACGATTCGGTGCTTCAGACGCTCGCGTTGATCCAGCGCAGCGAAGATCCCAAGAAGATGGTGACGCTCGCCAGGGCCCAGGAGCGTGAGCTACGCCGCTGGCTGTTCGACAGCTCGCCGGTTCCGGGCTCGGACCGCCTGTCGACCGCGATCCAATCGGTCGCCGACCGTGTCGAAGCCGAATTCGACATCCCGGTCGAGGTGATCGGGGTCGGCGACACACCCTTCGACGAGGTCACATCCCCCATCGTCGCAGCCGCCGGCGAGGCGCTGATGAATGCAGCGAAACACTCCGGCGCTGGCAAGATCACCGTGTATCACGAGGTCTCCGACGACACCATCGAGGTGTTCGTGACCGACCAGGGCAAGGGCTTCGATCCCGAAATGGTCGACGGTGACCGGCACGGTCTCGCGGATTCGATCGTCGGGAGGATGCGACGACACGGCGGATCTGCAACGATCGTGAGTGAGCCCGGTGAGGGAACCGAGGTTGCATTGTCGATCAGGAGGAATCGCACATGATCAGGATCTCGATGGTGGACGACCACCGTCTGTTCCTGTCCGGCGTCAGGGCGGAGCTGGAGGGCTCGGTCGACGTCGTCTCTGCCTCCTCCGACATCGACGATGCGATCGACGCCATCCGTGAGCACCGACCGGACGTCGTGCTCGTCGACGTGCACATGCCGGGTGGCGGTGGACTGGCCGTGATAGAGAACATCTCGGAGACCAACCCGGACGTCAAGTTCCTCGCCCTGTCCGTGTCGGACGCGGCCGAGGACGTGATCGCCATGATCCGGGCGGGTGCCCGCGGCTACGTCACCAAGTCGATCGCACCGGAGGAACTGGTCGAGGCGATCGAGCGGGTCCATGCCGGCGACGCGGTGTTCTCCCCGAGACTCGCCGGGTTCGTGCTCGATGCCTTTGCCGACACGGTGCCTGCCGAGATCGATCCCGAGATGGATCAACTGACTCCCCGCGAGCGGGAGGTGCTCCGCCAGATCGCTCGGGGCTATTCCTACAAGCAGGTCGCCCGTCGCCTCTCGATCTCGGTGAAGACCGTCGAAACACACGTGTCCAACGTGCTTCGCAAACTCCAGCTCAGCAACCGCCACGAGCTCGCCCGTTGGGCCTCCAACCGCCGCATCGTCTGACCGTTCTCGTGACGAGAACAGCGGGAATATCGACGTTTCCGTCACACGAACGGATTCAGCCTTTGACGAGTGTTCCCCGCTGGAAGACGTGGGTGACGTTGTCCGGATCGGCCAGTACCGAGACGTCATCGACCGGGTCACCGGCCACGCAGATCACGTCGGCGTCGTAGCCCTCGATCAGCTGGCCCGCCTCGGGCGCCTGTGGGCCGAGCGTCAACGGGCCCGTCGCAGTTGCCGCTTCGATCGCCTCGAGTGGTGACAGGCCTGCTCGAACCAGATGGCCGAGCTCCTCGCCGTTCCGGCCGGCCGTGCCCGGCACGAAGATGTCGGTCCCGGCTGCGATCTTCACCCCGTAGGAGACGGCTGTCTGCATGGCCTGGAAGTGGCGGTCGGCGATGTCGTTGATCTTCTTGAACGCGTAATCGGGCATTCCGATCTCCTGCCCCCGGTCGACCAGATGCTGGACGACGAACCTGGTCGGCACGAGGATCGTCCCCGAGTCGGCCATGGCCTTGGCCGCCTCGACATCGAGGTGGGATCCGTGCTCGATCGTCTTCACGCCCGCCCGGAGCGCGGCCATGATGCCTGGTTTGCCGTGACAGTGGGCCGCGACGACACGTTCGGCGCGTGCTGCCTCCTCGACGATGGCCTTCAATTCCTCGTCGCTGAACTGCTGGTGTTTGGGATGATCGATCTGGCTCATCACACCGCCGGACGCGCACACCTTGATGACCCGGGCGCCGAGCCGGAGCTGTCTCCGAACCAGTCGTCGGCAGTCGTCTGCTCCGTCGGCAACGGTGGGGGAGCCGATGTGGCGTTCGAAGACGTCGTCGACCACATCGACCGGGAGCCCGTGGAGGTCGGCGTGGCCGCCGGTTTGGCTGAGTGGGGCTCCGGCGGCGTAGATCCACGGCCCGCGGACGATCCCGGCTTCCACTGCGTCGGCGAGATACGTGCCGTGACCGCCGACCTCGCGGACGCTGGTGAAGCCCGCATCGAGAATGGCGTTCATGTCGGGCAGCGAGCGGAGGATGGCCGCTTGCGGTGCCATGCCGGCGAGCAACTCGATGTTGGCGGCAGTGAGTCCGAAGAAGTGGGCGTGCGCGTCCCACATCCCCGGCATGACGGTGTCGGTGGAGATCACCGTCTCGGCGTCTGGAGCGTCGCCGGTCGGGCCGATCCAGATGATCGATGCGCCGTCGATGATCAGGGAGGCGCCTTCGATCGGGTCGCCGCTGCCGGGAATGAGTCTGTTTGCGTCTATGCGTGTCGTCACCGGCGGGAATCTACCGGCAGGATCCTTCGATCTTGGATCCGCGGCCTCCTGCGAATCGTCTGAGCGCAGCGCCCGCCGTCTCATGAAGCCGGATCCGGTCATCGCACACATGGCCATTCGCCCTCGTGGCCGCCCGGCCGGCGCACAGCTGAGGAGAGGGTCGGCTGCTCGGAACGCAGCCACCTTTGCCATACTCGTCTGTATGGACATCACCTCGCTCACGGCTCCCGCAGTCAACGCCACCACCGCCACCTGGACCCAACGGGGAATGGTCGACCGCTTCTGGAGCGGCGACCCCACCATCTGGTCGGATGATCCGGACACCCCCGAGCTCGCAAACAGGCTCGGGTGGCTCGATCTGCACGACACGATGCGGCCGGCGCTGGCCGAAATCGGTCGGGTTGCCGGCGAGGTCGCCGCTCGAAGCGACCATGTCGTCCTGTGCGGCATGGGTGGGTCGAGCCTCGCACCAGACGTATTCTCCGCCGTGTTCGGGCCGGCCGAGGGCTTCCCGGAGTTGCTCGTGCTCGATTCGACGCATCCAGGAGCGGTGTTGGCGGTCGAGTCGAAGGTCGATCCGCGGCGGACCACGTTCGTCATCTCCTCGAAGTCCGGAACCACGCTCGAGACGATGTCGTTCTTTCGCTACTTCTGGGCAGCAACCGGGGGAGACGGCGGCCGGTTCATCGCCGTGACCGATCCCGGATCGAAGCTCGCCACGCTCGGGCGGGACAGGGGATTCCACGCCGTGTTCGAAGCAAACCCCGATGTCGGCGGTCGGTTCTCGGCGCTGACCCATTTCGGGCTCGTGCCCGCCGCACTCATGGGTGTCGATGTCGAGGCCTTGCTCGACGCCGCCGGCCGTCTGGCCGCGCAGGCGGATCCGAACGCCAACCGCGACCCGGTGGCAGGGCTCGGGATCGCCCTCGGTGAGGCAGCCAAAGCGGGCCGTGACAAGCTGACGATTCTCACCTCGCCGAGCCTCGAAGCGTTTCCAGCCTGGATGGAGCAGCTGATCGCCGAGAGCCTCGGCAAGGACGGCAGGGGGATCGTGCCGGTCGCGGACGAGCCGATCGGTGATCCGTCGGTGTACGGGAACGATCGGGTGTTCCTGTCGTACCAACTCCGCGGCGAACACGCTCCCGATCTCGAACGGCTGTCCAAGGCAGGCTTTCCCGTGATCGGGTTCGAGCTTCCCACCGAGAGCGCACTGGGATACGAGATGCTCAGGGCCGAGGGGTTCACCGCCGTGGCAGGGGCAGTACTCGGGGTCCACCCCTTCAACCAGCCGAACGTGGAGGCAGCCAAGGACTTCGCACGCAAGGCGATGTCCGGCGACCTCGACCTCGGATCGGTCGGGACGTTGACAGGTGCCGACGCCGAGGCTGCCCTCGTGCAACTCGTCGACGGTCTCGAGTCAGGTGGCTACTTCGGTGTTCACGCATACCTGCCTCCCGATGGCGAGTTGTGGTCTGCGATCACGGAGCTTCGGACGGCTGTCAGGTCGAGGACCGGTGTGGCGACCACGGCGGGATGGGGACCCCGATTCCTGCACTCCACCGGCCAGTTGCACAAAGGCGGACCGGAAGGAGGTGCATTCGTCCAGCTGGTCGACGAGCCTGGCGCAGCGCTGGCGATTCCGGAGACGGACAACACCTTCGACGAGATCATTGCGGCTCAGTCCGCCGGAGATCGTGCGGCTCTGATCGAAGCCGGACGCGAAGTGGTGCGAATCGATGTCGGCTCCGACCCTGCAGGCACGGTCCGTTCCCTGATCGCGGCGCTGTCGTGACGTCGAGGATCTCACCGCAGCCGGCTGCCGCCACCGTCGACATCGAACCACATCTGCTGGTCCTGTTCGGGGCCACCGGCGATCTCGCCAAACGCAAACTGATTCCCGCCCTCTACTCACTGATGAAGCGGCGCAACTTCGACGACACCACTCGCGTCCTCGGGGTTGCGACCAGTTCGCTGAGCGACGACGAGTACCGCGACATCGCCCGTCAGGCGTTGACCGAGTCCGGCGTCGATTCGGACGAGGCGAGCGCATGGTGCGGCGACGTGATCTCCTATCTGTCCATCAAGGAGGGATTCGATGTCCTGAAGAGCCGGATCGACGATCTCGAATCCGCAGCCGGCCTCCCCGGGAATCGAGCCTTCTATCTGGCGATTCCGCCGTCGGTGTTCGACGGCACGATCAACGGCCTCGCCTCGGTCGGGCTACACGAGTCGGATGGCTGGACGAGGGTCGTCGTCGAGAAGCCCTTCGGCATCGATCTCGAATCGGCTCGAGAGCTCAATCAGTTGCTGCACCAGTGGTTCGACGAGTCCCAGATCTACCGAATCGACCACTATCTGGCCAAGGAGACCGTCCAGAACATCTTGGTGTTCAGGTTCGCCAACCCGATCTTCGAGTCCTCGTGGAACCGGGACCGCATCGATTCGGTCGAGATCACCGTCGCCGAGACACTGGGGTTGGAGGGACGTGCCGGATACTTCGACCGGTCCGGGATGATCCGCGACGTCGTGCAGAACCACGTCTTCCAGGTGATGGCGTTGATGGCGATGGAGCCACCGGTCCGCTTCGACCCCCGGGCGATCCGCGACGAGAAGGTGAAGGTGCTCCGGTCGATCTACCCGATGAAACCCGATGGCGTCGTGCGAGGGCAGTATGCCGCGGGCACGTCCGACGGTGAGGCCGTCCCGGGATATCGGGACGAGGACGGCATCGAGGGCGACTCGAAGACCGAGACGTACGCAGCCCTTCGAGTCTGCATCGACAACTGGCGCTGGCGCGGCGTCCCGTTCTATCTGAGGGCCGGAAAACGCATGCCGGAGCGGCTGACGCAAGTCGTCGTCAGGTTCAAGCGCCCACCGGTGTATCTCTTCGACGGCGAAGGAGCGTGTCGGGTGCATGCCAACGTCATGTACATCACGCTGCAGCCAGACGAGGGCTTCGATCTCCGATTCGACGTGAAGATCCCCGGCGAAGGCATGGAGCTGACGCCGCAATCGCTGTCCTTCCGCTACGGAGACGTGTTCAGTGACCTCCCGGACGCATACGAGACCCTCGTCGTGGACTTCCTGGTCGGCGACCAGACGCTCTTCGTGAGAGCGGACGAAGCAGAGGAGGCGTGGCGGATCCTCGAGCCGATCATCGAGCCGGATTCACAGCCCGAGACGTACGAGGCCGGCTCGTGGGGACCGGAGGCCGCCGACGATCTCATCACCGGTGAAGGCGACCACTGGCATCCCCAGCACGACCATTGAACGACAGCATCTCGAGAATCCTCCGATGCACTGTTAATCGCTTGACACCGTATGCACGAGATGCATACGGTGCTCGCAGCAACGAAAGGCCGCAGGCGATGATCAATCACATGATCCAGCTTCCAGAGAAGAACTGGAGCCCGATGACGGGACTCCAGATCGCTGCGTGCTCGACCTCGACGCGTGCCCATCGCACCGCCAACCCGTTTGGTGTCACCAGCGCACTCGTCACGAGCCGAAGGCGGCCCGACCTCAGTTGACTCCTCGTAGAGGACCACGTGTCGAAGCCGCCGGATCCAACCGGCGGCTTTCTTTTTTGGCCGCAGAACCCCGAGAGACACCCACCACTGAACGACATGACACACGAGGAGACCAACGACATGAACATCTACGACGACGGCCGATGTATCGACTCGGGTCGACACGACCTGTTCTTCTCGGAGAGGCCGTCCGAACTGGCGGCTGCTCAAGAGATCTGCATGGGCTGTGAAGTCAGGATCCTGTGTCTCCAGGAGGCGTTGGATCAAGCGATCGAATGGGGCGTGTGGGGTGGCGTCATCTTCTGGGATGGCCAGCCCTTCTACCGCAAGCGCGGTCGAGGGCGTCCGTCACGGGAAGAGGCCAACCTGCCGCTCGAAGCGACATTCGAGGAGTTGCACCAACTGGTTCGCTCGGCCTGAGCGTCGGTGGGTGCGAGCTCGAGGTGATCGCCGGCTCGAGACCGCGAGGTCCGGGTCGGCGATCAGTCGCGTCTGGGGTTCAGCGCTGGATGCTCGACAGCAATGTGCCCGGTTTCCGCATCTTGGCGATCGCCTTGTGCTCGATCTGGCGGATGCGCTCGCGAGTCACGTTGAAGTGCCGTCCCACGTCATCGAGCGTCCTCGGCTCGATGTCGCCGAGTCCGTAGCGCATGATGATCACATCACGCTCCCGGTCGTTGAGTTCGGCCATCACGACACCCAGTTCGTTGATCCGGGAAGCGAGCAACGCCACCTCGAAGGGATCCATGGCGTCGACATCCTCGATGAAGTCGCCGAGCGTGGCGGTTTCGTCGCCCACCGGCTGGTGGATCGACACGGGTTCGGGGGCGACACGCTTGGCGTCCTTGACCTTGGTCAGCGTCAGGCCGGCTTCCTCGGCGATCTCCTCCAGCGTCGGAGTGCGACCGAGTCGCTTCACCAGTTCGTTCTCGGATGCGTAGACCTGGTTGATGGTGTCCATCATGTGGACCGGGACGCGAATGGTCCGACTCTTGTCAGCGATCGCCCGGCTGATCGCCTGGCGAATCCACCATGTCGCATAGGTGGAGAACTTGAACCCCTTGCGGTACTCGAACTTCTCGACCGCGCGGATGAGTCCCAGGTTTCCCTCTTGGATCAGATCGAGGAACGGCAGGCCCGCATGCTGATAGCGCTTGGCGATCGAAACGACCAGTCGGAGGTTCGCCTGGATGAATCTGCGTCGGGCGGCGAGGCCGCGGTCCACTTGCAGCTCGAGGCGGGTGCGCTCCTTCTTCGAGAGATCTTCGTTCGAGAGCATCTCGGCTGCGATGGTCCCGGCTTCGATCCGCTTCGCCAGCATGACCTCGTCTTCGGCTGTGAGCAGTTCGTAGGTCCCGATCCCATCGAGATAGCGCTTGACGGCCTCGTCGCCGGCGTCCCACGCATTCATCTTCCTCGACGTCATTCGCTGTTTCCTGACTTCCCCTGGGCTGTTTTTCTGCTATCGGTCGAGAGCCGAGCGAAGTTGAGGACAGTTCTTCGCGTGTCGAAGGGATCAGACACCCGCGTTGCACTACCAGCGAACAGGCCTGGGAGCGGAGGCCGACAAGCGCTACCGTTTCGGTCGCCTCGGGCGTTTAGCTCAGTTGGGAGAGCGCTTCCCTTACAAGGAAGAGGTCGGCGGTTCGAGCCCGTCAACGCCCACCGATTCCAGCTGTGGAGAGCGGCTGTGTTCATGCAAGGAACCCGGTCGGCGGTTCGAGCCCGTCAACGCCCACCGATTCCAGCTGTGGAGAGCGGCTGTGTTCATGCAAGGAACCCGGTCGGCGGTTCGAGCCCGTCAACGCCCACCGATTCCAGCTGTGGAGAGCGGCTGTGTTCATGCAAGGAACCCGGTCGGCGGTTCGAGCCCGTCAACGCCCACCGATTCCAGCTGTGGAGAGCGGCTGTGTTCATGCAAGGAACAGGTCGGCGGTTCGAGTCCGTCAACGCCCACCGATTCCAGCTGTGGAGAGCGGCTGTGTTCATGCAAGGAACCGGGTCGGCGGTTCGAGTCCGTCAACGCCCACCGATTCCAGCTGTGGAGAGCGGCTGTGTTCATGCAAGGAACCGGGTCGGCGGTTCGAGTCCGTCAACGCCCACCGATTCCAGCTGTGGAGAGCGGCTGTGTTCATGCAAGGAAGAGGTCGGCGGTTCGAGTCCGTCAACGCCCACCGATTCCAGCTGTGGAGAGCGGCTGTGTTCATGCAAGGAACCCGGTCGGCGGTTCGAGTCCGTCAACGCCCACCGATTCCAGCTGTGGAGAGCGGCTGTGTTCATGCAAGGAACCCGGTCGGCGGTTCGAGCCCGTCAACGCCCACCCCGAGAATCCCCCTCATCTACCGAGAGATCTCGGCATTCGAGTCACGAACGCCCGTTGCGGGAAGGCGCGGGGTCGGTACGTACGCGAGCGGGTCGGCATCAGGCCCGCCGGCGCACGTTTCGTTCGAGCGGTTCTACCAGGCCAGTCCGGACCGCACCACGCCGGGCAGCGGCCTCGGTCTCTCCATCGTCCGATCGATCGTGGAACGTCACGGCGGCACCGTGGAACTAGACAGCGCCGTTGGCACGGGGACCAGAGTGACGCTTCGGCTGCCGTCGGTGTGGCCATGAACGGTGATTCTCTTGGTCCAGGGATTTACCCTTCCTAAGGCAAGGCGCACGACACCGGCATTACGAGGACGGTCTTGAGGAGCGAACACACCAAGTCCGTGTACGTCGGACAGCCGTGGCGCATCGTGCTGCGGGACCTGGGGTTGGATGAGCGCGCAGTCCTGGGTCGTGCACAGCAGCCTCCAAGCCTCTTCGAAGGGGAAGGGTCTTGGATCTCGGTCGACGACTACTACGCAATCTTCGATGCAGTTGACGAAGAGGCGGGGGATCCAACGGTCGCGGTGCGGGGCGGCCAGATCCTGTCGGCGGAGCTGTTCGACCCCGCCTACTTTGCAGCCATCTGTTCGCAGGACCTCAATGCCGCCCTTTGCCGACTCAGTGAGCACATGCGGCTCGTCGGCCCGTTCGCCCTCGATGTCGAGGTTGAGGCTGATCAGACGAGCGTCCGATACCGGTGCAAGCACCGACCCGATCTCGCTCGAGCGTTGGGCCTCTCCCAGTTGGCCTTCATAGTCGCGCTCGCTCGGCGTGCGACTCGCTTTGAGGTCGTGCCGAGGCGCGTCACGGTCGCCGCGCCAGCGGATGACCTGGGCGGATGCGAGGAGTTCTTCGGGTGTCCGATCGTCGAGGATGGAGCTTGGGCTGTCATGTTCGACGCCTTGGACGCAAGTCGACCGTTCCTCACTCACAACGAAGAGATGTGGCAGACGTTCGAGCCCGGTCTGCGGAGACGCATGGCCGAAGCCGGCGCGCGGCGCTCCACCACAGAGGAAGTCGAGGAGGCGCTGCTTGGGCTTCTCCCCAGCGGAAGGAGCCGAATGGCCGATGTTTCGAAGGAACTCGGTATTGGTGGCCGCACCCTGCAACGACGCCTGGCGTCAGAGGGCACGAGCTGGGTAGGGATCTTGAACCAGACCCGGGAGCGACTGGCCCTCCACTACTTCGGGTCGACCGACCTGAGCGCGACGGAAGTCGGCTTCCTGCTCGGCTTCAACGACCCGAACTCGTTGTACCGCGCGTTCCACCGATGGACGGGCACGACGCCCGAGACATGGCGCGCCGAGGCGCGTCCATCGGTCTAGCCACGGCACCAGAGGAGTTCATGGCGGTGAGTCCGCCCCGGAACTGACGCATCTGGTAAGCATGTTGGCGCATTGGGCGAGTGACATTCCGTTCAACGTGTCCGAGACTGGCTGATAACAACCAAACAAACACCGTTCGTCGGGCGACACGCACGTCACGGTCGAACGACACGGTCTCCCACTCACCACCACC
>CAVWBT010000007.1:0-16645 GCA_963753285.1 uncultured bacterium | reverse complement strand
GAGACGGCCTCTGCGAAGAGATCGCACCCGATGTGTTCGTGCTCCTCGACGACGGCCTCGCATACGTACGCGAAGGCGACACGATCTTCGCCGAGGAGAAGGGCAACCCGCAGGGCGCACAGGGGTTGGCGGTCGTCCCCGCCGGCCAGGAGGACATCACCATCGAGTCCGCCGAAGAGTGCCCCGGAGAGTGCATCTTCATCGAGCCGTAGGCTCGCTTCGCTCGCTGTTTCACGTTTCACGTCACACGTTTCACGTTCCGCTGCTCGTGTGGCGAACGTCTCCCCTGTGGCGACGCACAGGGATCGCAGGCCGGTTGGACCTGGAATGATTCCGTACGACGTCGATGCCGCCGGCGCGACCGTCGGCGGCATCGAGATAGGTGCTCCGCCATGCGGGCAGCCTCGCAGCCGGACTGCCTGAACCCTCGAACCTGAAACGTGAAACCTGAGGGCGCCAGCCCGAATCAGTCGCAGCGGCGGGCGGTGACGATGAATCCGGTGTGACCGATCATCTGATGGTTGGGGCGCACCGAGCGTCCTGACACATTCCACGTGCGGTGCAGGGTCTCGAAGACCTCGACTTCGATGAATCTGCCCGATTCGTCGAAGGCGTCGACCAGTTGCTGGATCTGGGGGACGGTCGGGATGTAGGCGCAGAACACCGCTCCCCCGGGTTGGTGGTCCCCGGCGATCGCCACGGCATGCCACGGCTCGGGAAGATCCAGCACGATGCGTTCGGGCTTCACATCTGCGATGACGTCCTCGACGTCGCCGATCCGCATGTCGAGGTTGTCCGGGATCGAGCCGAACCAGCGCGCGATGGTCTTGCGTGCGGTCTTCTGATGGTCCTCTCGGCGTTCCACGGTGACGACTCTGCCGGTCGGACCCACGGTCCGAACCAACGCCGTCGTGAGAGCGCCAGATCCGGTTCCGGCCTCCAGCACCGTCATGCCGGCGGCGATGTCGGCCCAGGCGATGATCGGGCCGATGTCCTTGGGGTAGACGACCTGCGCCCCACGGGGCATCTTCAGGATGTAGTCGGCGAGACGGGGCCGGATCAGCTTCATCTCGTGCCCGCTCGAAGTGACCACCGTGGTCCCGTCTTCGCTCCCGATCAGCTCCTCGTGGGGAATGCTCCCGAGGTGATAGGTGAACTGGGTGCCGCGCTGGAGCTTGACGAGAAAATGCCGGCCTTTGACGTCGATCAGCAGGATCGCCTCGCCCTCGGCGATCGCCGACATCAGAGGGAGGCGATGACGACGAAGACGAGGCTCAGCACCATCCCGATGACGACGGCCCAGACGACGATTTTGACGAGTCGATCGTTCTGCATGGGACCTCCTTGCTCGTAGCGCCTTCTCAGCCGCTCGCTAGCGTAGAGGACATGACGGCAGGAACCACATGGCACTGATCCCGGGCCCCACGGCGATGAAGGCGGCGGGCGCCCAACGGCTGTGGAATGGCATGCGCACCGGCGACCAGCGAGCGCTCCTGATGGGAGCCGGCCTCTACGCGGTCGCCTGGCTGCGGGCCAACCGGGGACCGAAGAAGGAACTGCTCTTCCGAAAGACCATCCCCGAGGGCTCCTCGTTCGTGATCCGCACCGGCAAGCAAGGCGAGCTCCCCGAAATCGACGTGATCAAACGCTGACCGGTCACCGGTCACCGGTCGTCTGTTCCCTCCGGGGAAGTGTCGCAAACCACAGCCGCTCGATTGTTTGTCCCCTCTTCTGGGTTACAGGCTGCCCGCTAGGGCAGCCTGTGGGGGCGTCGCCGCCAGGGGGGAAAACCGAGGGTCTGCATTGTTTGTCCCCCCTTCGGGTGTCCTATCGCGCGATGGTGCGACGGGTTGGGGGTTGGTGGGTGGGTCATGGTGTGAGTTTGGGGTTGGGGATCATGATGGATGCTGGTGTGGCTCCTTTGTTCCATTTACCGCGGTGTGGTCGATGATGGTTGTAGTCGATGATGTAGGCGTTGAGGTCTGCTCGGAGTCCGGTGATGGAGGGTTCGACGTAGCCGATCAATGCCGGCTGGTAGCACTCTTCGAGGATGGTGCGTTGGACGCGTTCGACCTTGCCGTTGGATTGAGGGCGCCCGGCTTTGATGAACCGGTGTTCTACCCCCAACGCTTCGAGGGTGTCCCCAAAGAGGTGGGCCCGGTACTCGTTGCCGTTGTCGGTCGAGGCGGCTGTCCATTCCCAACCGTTGGCGGTGAGGTCGGCGGCCACCCGGTGTGCCAGCTGGGAGGTGATCGCCGGCGACGGATTGTGGCTGGTGGCATGCAGTTCGGCCCACAGATAGGAGGAGGCGACATCGATAGCGGTGTATTGCCAGATCTGACCTCGGACGGCTTTGCCACGCTTGAGCCGGGTTTCTTTGAACGATCCGACATGGAAACAGTCGAACTGGACCAGATCACCCGGCTTGGATGCTTGGAGCTCACCGACATAGACGTGGGCCCGTTCGGGGATCTTGAACCCGTCGACGGCGCCACGATGCTGGGTCACACGGAGTTGCCTTTCGAGTTCCCCACTCGGGGTCAGTTGATCGGCGATCCGTTGCGGCCCCCACGCCGGGTTCGCCAACGCAGTCGCTCCACCAGACGCTCGAGCCGTTGATCAACCCATGACGGATACGCCGCCCGCTTGTTGGGGGACGACTCGATCACGGCCACGATCGTGCACCCTTCGGGGGACAGGCTGCCCGCCAGGGCAGCCAGGGGGGCGTCGTCTGAGGTCGCCAACAAACCCCCATGGCTTGCTGACGCAAGCCTGTTCCCCCTGAGGGGGAACACACAACCCCTCGGTCTACACACGCATTGTTTGTCCCCCCTTCGGACAGGACGCCGCCAGGGGGGAAAACCGAGGGTCTGCATTGTTTGTCCCCTCTTTGGGGGGACAGGCTGCCCGCTAGGGCAGCCAGGGGGGCGTCGTCTGAGGTCGCCAACAAACCCCCATGGCTTGCTGACGCAAGCCTGTTCCCCCTGAGGGGGAACACACAACCCCTCGGTCTACACGCGCGTTGTTTGTCCCCTCTTTGGGGGGACAGGCTGCCCGCTAGGGCGGCCAGGGGGGCGTCAGGCGGCCAGGGGGCGTCGTCGTAGTGCCGACCCGAACCGCTGTTGCCGATGGGCCAACGGCCAAGAGCCAATGGCCAACAGCCGTCATTTGACCCGATAGACCTCGACGAGGGTCTTGCCCGCCTTGCCCTTCCGGTTGCCGAGGATGTAGGCGATCAATACGACGATCACGACGGCGACCGCAGCCAGGACGGCCGTGTTCTGCGCCGCTTCCTTGGTTTCTTGGAGGGCGGCCTCGATCTCCTTGGCCTTCGCCTCGATATCAGCTCTCTGTACCACTGGACATCCTCCATCCGAGAAGACCGGCGAACCCGCCCGTCACGATGACGGTGAGACCTCGAGCCAGAACCACGTACCACTCCCCTTCCGGCAGCACCTGCAGGAAGAGGGCGTAGCTGGCGAGACCGAAGAAGAGGGCGGCGAACGCCATGATCAGCCCGACGCCGATTCCGATGCCTGCGAACCGTCCGAGTTTCTTCGCCGGTTCGAGGGTTTCCTGTCGGAGGTACTCCTTCGACATCCCGACGAGATCGGTGACCATTTGGGGCAGTTCGTTCGGTTCGGCCATACGTCCGAGGCTAGTGGCAGAGGTCGAGCGGCCGTGACCCTGCGGTGGGCGCAGTCGCCTGGGTATTCTCGACCGATGCATTGCGGGGAAGCCGGTGGCCGTGACTGAACGCGGAAAACATGTCGCCGAGGGCGGCGGCCTCGGTCGACGATTCTCGATCCTGTGGACCGGTCAGATCGTCTCGCAGTTCGGTGACTATCTGTCGTACTTCTCGATCCCCCTGTTCGTGGTGTTCCTGTCGGTCGAGGAGGCGCCACGCAATCTCGCTTTGACCTACACGTTCGAAGCGATCCCCGCTGTGGTCGTCGGGTTCTTCGGCGGGCTCCTGATCGATCGACTTCCCATCCGCGTGTCGCTCATCTTCTCCGATCTCGCCAGGGCAGCAGCGTTCGGCTATCTGGCGTTCTTCGCGGCGAGCGGCCCGGAGCAGAACAGCGAGGACGGTCTGGTGTTCGTGCTCGTCGTGGCATTCATCGCCGGCACGTTCGTGAACCTCTTCGCCAGCGCCCTGTACGTTCTCATCAAACAACTCGTCGGCCAGGACCGCCTCGCCGAGGCGAACGGCAAGATCGCCGCCGTGCAGAACGTCGCATGGGCCGTGGCGCCGGCGATCGCCGGACTGCTCGTCTCTGCGACCGGCGAGTTCACACTCGTGTTCTCGGTGAACGCTGCCTCGTTCGTTCTGTCTGCGCTCTCGATCGTGTTGCTCGGGCCGATCGAACGCTCTCGGAACGGCAATGGTGAAGAGAACGACGACGAAGGCCTCCTGGCGGACATCCTCAACGGTCTGAGATATCTGTGGTCCGAGCCGAGGCTGCGCACTTCGACGGTGGCGATCGCCGCGGCGAATCTCGCGGTCGGATTTCTCGAGTCGACGCTTGTGCTCACCGCCAACGCGCTCGGTGCCAACGAGGAATGGCAGGTCGGGGTGGTCTTCGCAGCGCTCGGGTTCGGCGCCGCGTTCGGCGCATGGGTTGCGCCGGGCTTCATCCGGTTCCTGGGGCTCGGACGAGCGATGATCGGGGGCCTGTTCACCCTCGGCCTCGGCTTCGCCGTGTTCGTTCGAATGTCCTTCGGCCCCATGCAATTGTTCTACGTCTTCGTGGCGTTCATCGGGCTGCAACTCACGAACGTGCCGCTCGTGACCATCCGCCAGGTGTTCACCCCCGACGTGATGCTGGGTCGCGTGCTCACGGCCACGCGTGCGATCGGTTGGGCACCGTTGCCGATCGGAGCGCTGCTCGGAGCGGGGCTGGTCTCGACGGAGGTGGTGAGCTTCCTCTCCGCGGTGCGGTTGGCTCCGATCTTGATCATCGTCGTGGGGCTCAGCATGGTTCCCACCGTCATCTGGCGTGACACCTTCGGCCCGATCACCAGCGGTGATCACCCGACGCTCGCAGTCGATACCGAATAGGCGAGCTCACCCGTCGGAGGTTCGGCGATGCCTCCCGTGCACGGTCCGATCCAGTCCGTTGGGCAGCCTCGGGAGTTCGGAGTCGATCGGTCTGACGGGTTCTGCACCGAAGCGATACCCGAGATAGCCGATCAACACGCCGATGACGCCGATCCCGATCGCTTCGACGACTCGGGTTCGGGCCAGTCGGGTGCAGTCGGCGGCGGTCGCCGGCCCACGCACGTCCTCGTCGTACTGTTCGAAGAAGATGATGGGGGTCGCTTCACCGCAGACGACCGACGAGATCCGGTAGGTGCCGTCGTCGAGGGGTCGACGGGAGTATTCGTATTCGAACGTCCGGAACGAGTACCAGACGCCGAGTGCGATCACGGCGATGCCGACGACCACGAAGAACCGTTTGCTGAACATGCTTCCTCCACGCTATCGGATCCTGGTGCCTGCGTGGTCTGGTTCACCTTGGACACCAAACAACCCATGTCGTCAGCCGGACTGACGTGTCACTGCTACGTTCCGCATGTGGAGTTGCATCCGTTCCTGTTGGTCTTCGAACTGCGGCGATGCGGCGACGTGCTCGAGCGGATGTTGATGACACGCCTCGATGAGGCCGAGTGGCCACGATTGACCATCAATCAGGTACTGATGTTCGCACATCTGGAACCAGACGGGGTGACGGCGGCCGAACTCGCTCGACGGATGGAGATGTCACGACAGTCGATGCAGAAGAACCTCGATCGGTTGCGGGAACTGGAGCTGGTGACGCTTCGGCCGCATCCGCACGACCGCCGATCGAGCCTCGTCTCCGTCACCGGCACCGGGGAACGATTCTCTCGACGGGTCGCCGAGATCCTGGACGGGTTCGAACGACGTCTCGAGGCGGCGCTCGGAACCGGTGTTGTCAACGAGGTCCGGAGCATGCTGACAGCCGACCTCGGCCAGATCCTACGGATCGATCAGAACGCCAGCGGCCGCTGAGCGCGCTCGGCTCGGCTGAGCCCGAGCACGAACTGCCTGTCCCCCAGACGTTCTGCCGCCACGTCGGCGACGACGCGCCTGGCGAGCGCCCAGCCGGCCGCAGGAACCAGACCGACATCGAGACCAGGAACACTCGCTGCCAGATCATCGGCGTGGATCACCAACTCGACGATCCGGGTCTCGAGATAGTCGTCGAGGGTCATCGCCATGCCACCGAACACCACCACGACACGGTCCTCGGGTTCGACCTCGAGCCGGCCGGTCAACGACTGCAGCGCGGCCCGGGTGGCGTCGAGCACCCCGAGCGGGCCGGAGGCCGCCATGTCGTCGGAGCGCTGCCGGACTCCTCGATGGAGGTCACTGTCGACCGGGTCGTGGTCTCCAAGCGCTGCGAGGAAGTAGTCCGCTGCGTCGGTGTCGGCCGGTCGGTTCGTGGCTTCCTGGTCGAGATAGCCGACAGGCGTAGACACGGCCCTGCCGAGGTGAGCCGCCAGACCGCCCACCGTGTAGTCGGCGAGCACGGAGGGACCCAGCACCCCGTGACTGCTGGATCCTCCAGCAAGAGAACGGCGGTTGCCGCCGCCTCGAGAAACACCCCTCGGGTCTCGCTCAGCATCGGGCCACGCTACCCGAGGTCGACCTGATACGGTCGGAGAACGATGCCCGTTGGAAAGACCAAGGACGCTGGCTGGCAGATCGGCGTGTCGATCACCGTTCCTCGAACGGCTCCCGAGGTTTGGAACTGGCTGGTGAGCCCGGAGGGGCTCACCATATGGCTGGGAAGTGGGCTCGCATTCGTCGGTGAGCAAGGCGAACCGTACGTGTCGGAGGACGGGACGCGCGGCGAACTGCGGAGCTTCCGTCCGCTCGATCGCATCCGCCTCACATGGCAACCGCCGGACTGGGACCATGACTCGACGGTCCAGATCGCTCTCGAGGACAAGGGCGATCGGACCCGCATCGTGTTCCATCAGGAGCGACTCGCCGACGCCGAGGAGCGCCAACGCCAGCGAACCCATTGGAAGTCGATTGCCGCCGCCGTAAGGTCACACTTCGGCGAGAAGGACTGACAATGGCGGACGAGGACGGCCCCGAAACCCCACGATTCGTTGGCGCGGGCATCGCGATCGGAGTCGGCGTCGGAACTGCGCTGTTCGCTGCGACCGACAACGCAGCGTGGATCGGCATCGGGATCGCGCTCGGGATCGCCATCGGAGCGGGGCTGGATCGGCGGAGTGGGTGACGAGACCGAGCCTTTGGTGGGGTGCGATGCACGGGACATGGCGCATTCGTGGTGCGAACGTGCGAGTCGATCCCGCTGCAGGCTCCGGCGATCGATCAGCGCGGGCTGTTGACCCCCGATATGGCGTCGGCGGCCGGTATCGTCCCGGTTTCGATCCGTTCGAGCTCAGACGTGAGCCAGGAGATCGCCTCCCTGAAAGGGATCGTCGGATCAACGCCTCGAGCGAGCTTCTCGGCGGCGGTCAGGACGACGGCGAGGCGTTCACCCGGACCGGCGAGGATCTGCGATTGGGGGCGAGATGAGACACCGAGCAGCAGGCCAGTTCTCGAGGCACCCTTCTTGTTGATGTCGGAGTACTCGAACTCCACATTCTGCGCCCCGGAGAAGACGAGCCGCGAGCTGGTCACATACACATTCCCCGAGTCGACCACGACCCATGGCTGCAGTCCGTCAGGTCCGGGAAGCGGGCGGCGCTCCTTGAGTCGCACGCCTTGGACGACGCCGAGGCCGGATTCACCCTCACGAACCGGGATCGGGAGACGTCGCGGAACGAGTTCCTGGACCCACCTCAACTGGGTCTGCGCCTCAGCGAGCGCAGTCCTCAGGTTGTTGAGTTCTCCGCGAGCTCCGTCGATCTCGTCGCCATGCCTCAGATCTCGATCTGGAGAACCAACGCCACCCGGCATCGTCGGGCGAGCGTCTGGGTCAGGACTTGGATCATCGACCGGAGACGTCTCCTGCCGAGGAGCGAGGGAATGCGGTGGATCGAGGGGCGACAGCGAGACTCGGAGCGCATCCGGGTCGGTCAGTTCGATGACGAGATGCTCGCCTTCAGCCGAAACGAGTAGGGAACCATCCTCGAGCCTCGGAGACAGTTCGTCGATCGGCCATCGACCGATCGATCGACCGGAGACCTCGATCGCCAGATGCTCGTCTGCGATGGACACGACTGCATCGACTGCAGACTCCCGCATGTCGAGGAACGAGACCTTCGCTTCGTACTCCGCCATCGATCCCCTTCGCGTACGCCTCGACCCATTCTTACACCCGAGAGCGGGAGAGGTGCAAGCGAATCGTGCATGATCGATGATCTCTTCACCGGTCGGCGGTCCCTGCGCCGCTCGAGGTCACCGATACAAGACGAAGCCCCAGGCCTTGAGCGCCTGGGGTTTGTGTCGGAGAGAGGACTCGAACCTCCACGAGCTATTCGCACACTAGGCCCTCAACCTAGATTCGGCGGTCGCGTGTCATGCCGTCGGATGCCGCATCACCAGGTTCTATATGGGCTTCCGGCTCTGCTCATCGCGTCCTCGTAGCGGTTGATATCGGGGTGTTGGGTAGAAGTCTGGGTAGAAGTCAGCCCGAGAAGATGGTGGCGGTGACCGTCTCGGCTGCGTCCCGGTCGAGCCCTTCGAGGACGTGGGAGTAGCGGTCCATGGTGATGGCGATGGAGGCATGACCAAGACGTTCCTGTACCACCTTCATCGGCACGCCGGCCGAGAGCGCCAGGGTCGCCCATGTGTGGCGCACGTCATGGAGGCGAATATGGGACAGTCCCGCCTCGACCCGCAGCGCCTCAAAGCGACGAGACACCCAGTCCGGCCGCAGGAGCGATCCGTCCTCCCTGGTGAACACGACCCCGATGTCGGCGTAGCCCTCTCCCCATGCGAGGCGTTCCTCGAGCTGGCGACGGCGATGCTCCCGCAACTTGGCGACCGTCTGGCCGTCGAGAGCTACGTGGCGACGTGACGTGCGTGTCTTCGTCCCTCGTCGCCGTACAAGGCCCTCGGGCCCTCTCACGACGGTATGAGTGACCGAGAGTGAGCCGCGGTCCAGATCGACATCCGACCACGCCAACCCGAGCACCTCGGACCGCCTCATGCCTGTCGTAGCCAGTACCCACCACATCGACTCCAACCGATCCCCGCCGACGTGATCAAGAAACGTCCTCAGTTGGGCGGCGGTCCAGGGAGGCGGGATGTCTGCCTCGTCAGGTTTCGGGCGCCTGGCACGACGGGCTGGATTACGGGAAATCAAGTCCTTGTCGACTGCGAAGGAGAAAGCCGACGAGAGAAGTGCGTGCACGTTGGCAATCGTCTTCGGTGCTAGCCCTTGATTGCGTCTACCGCCCGACTCTCGCAGCCGGAGATAGAAAGCATCGAGCTTGGTGGCATCGATCTTGTCGAGACGTTCCTTTGCGATCGGATCAGGGCCGATGTGGCCGCGGATGACGTGCCCGTAGTTGTCCCTGGTCGACGGCGAGAGCTCCGACGAGATGATCGGCAACCACCGCTCCTCGAGGAATGCCCTAAGGCCCATCTTGGATGTGTCGATCGGCTCGCCCTCATCGAGAGAATGGAGTAGACCAATCAGTTCGGCATCGGCCTCGGCGTGAGTCTCGAAACCCTTCGACCACTTGCGCCGACGTTTGCCGTCAGGGCCCCGGCCAAGATCGACGATTGCGTAGAACTTGTTGCCCTTCCGAGTGATCGACCCTCTCCTGCGACTCACGATGCTTCGTTGGCCTTCCATGAGGGGACGGGATAGTCATCGGGGTCGTAAGCGTCGGGCATTGCAGAGCGCAGATCCTCAGCCATTGCCGCTCGCGCCTGCCCCGGACGAACCCTGTCGGACGGTTCGATCAGCCCGACGGCTGCACCGACCGCGTGCGCACGTTCGATCGCTCGCTGGATCTGCGTCACGAGTAGATCGAAGCCCGTACCTCTCGACAAATCTTCGAAGCGGTGGTTATGTGCGCAGTTGACCACCGGGTACGCCATCTTGTCGTTGTCTCTGACCAACAAGGACGCCCACCCGGACTTCGTCCGAACCTGCACCCGCGCTTCCCCCCACTGGGAGATGTCAGCTCGAAAGAGCTTCGGCGCGATGTCGACGCCGTACCTCTTGGCGCACTCCGCACACTTGACGTAGAACCACGAGACGGGCATTGGCTTGACTATACCCGACGAACCGACAAGACTCACAGGGGTGTAATTACGGCGATGTCATCTGACATCGGCAGGCTTGCCCTTTAGGGGCCAGGAGCCGCCGGGAAATCCGGACACTTCCTTCATTGGAGGTGCCCAAAGTGGCTCCAAGCACATCTACCGTCCCGTCCTCACTCGAGGACCTTCCCCCTGTCTGCAATGTTGCAGACACCGCGCGTTTCCTGCGTGTCTCAGAGTTCACAGTCCGTGAATTGATCCGCCGTGGCGACCTTGACCACGTGCGGCTGGGTCGACTCGTCAAGGTGCCCCGTCATGCCATCGCCAAGCTGATTGGGGACGAGGGATGACGAGGCCAACGAAGAACCGGCCGGGGTACAGATCCCGACCGGCTCTCAGAATCGTTCCGCAACGACCCGCACATCGAATGGTACCAGCCAAGCGACCCAGCGCGATCGAGTGCTACAGCGTCTTCGGCGTGATCGCGTCGTCTCGCGCAACCTCGGTGTTCCTCGCGAGGAGTTCATCCCCCGTTACGCCGCTGTCATCCACCAGTTGCGCGAAGAGGGTTGGCCGATCCAGACGAGGACGTGCACGAACGTCTGGCACAACCACGAGAACCGACAGGTCGAATACGTCCTCGAGGACGAGGTGTCGTCGTGACCGCCGACCAGACCAAATGCGGCCACTGCGGATTGCTGGCCGTGCTCGATGTCCACGATGAGTGCACCGTCGAGGTGACGGCTCGTCAGCCGGAGAATCGAGAACAGCATCACGATGACGGTCCGAAGAAGTCCCAGGCCGACAAGCTCGTCGATCTCGCCCTCGAGCTGTACGAGGTTGGGGTGTCGGAGTCGGGTGAACCGTTCGCCGCCGAGATCCGCGGACCTCGGATAGCGCTGATGTTCCGCGGGGCCGGCGGGTCGCTTCGCTCGAGACTGGCATCGATCTACCGGCATCGGCACGGCAAGGTCCCGTCATCGTCGGCTCTGGCCGATGCCATGACCGCACTCGAAGGTATGGCCCTGGCCGCGGAGGGCCATACCGTATACCTCCGTCGCGCAGTCGTCGGCTCGTCGGTGTGGATCGACCTCGGCCGCGTCGACGGTGAGGTGATCGAAGTCACCGCCGACGGCTGGACGATCCGTCCTGAGCCGCCGGTGCTGTTCCGACGCTCGGCGCTCACCGGCGAGATGCCTTACCCGATCGAGGGTGGGAGCATCGACGATCTGCGCGAGTTCGTTCAGGTCGACGACGACGGCTTCGAACTGCTCGTCGGGCTCCTGGTGTCCGCGGTCGCGGGCGACCATCCCCGACCTGGTGCTCTGTTCGTCGGTGAGCAGGGAACAGGCAAGACGACGACCGCCGGTGACCCTGGTCGAGCTGTTGGACCCGTCACCGGCGCCGGTCCGGGCCGCACCCCGCGATATCACCGACTGGGTGGTGGTGGCTGCCGGATCGGAGGTAGTGGCGCTCGACAACCTCTCCTACATGCCGCACTGGCTGTCTGACGCTCTGTGTCGGGCTGTGACGGGTGAGAGCTTCCCGCGTCGACGGCTGTACTCGGATGGTGACATCGTGGTGTCGTCGTTCCGTAGGACGCTGCTGTTGACCGGTATCGACCTCGGAGCCCTGCGAGGCGACCTGCTGGACCGCCTGATCCTCATGGAGTTGGAGCGGATTCCTGACGGCGACCGCCGCCCCGATCGGGCGATGGACAGTGCATGGCAGGAGGCGAGGCCGTCGATTCTCGGTGCGCTGATGACGCTGGTGACGCTCACCCTGCGCAAGCTACCTGACATCGATCTCGATGAGATGCCACGCATGGCCGACCATGCCCGTGTTCTCGCCGCGCTCGATCAGGCGACCGGTCGGCGCACCCTGTCGGTCTATCTCGACGCAACGAACACCGCCCAGACCACCGTCGTCGAATCCGACGCTGTCGCAGCGGCAGTCCTGTCGATGATGGAGCACCGGACAGAATGGGAGGGGTCTGCGTCGGATCTGCTCGCACTGCTCACCGGCGACGACCGCCCGCCGAAGGGATGGCCGAGCACCGCCCACCACCTCAGCGGCAGACTCAAACGGGTGGCCCCGGCGCTCCGCAAGATCGGCTTGGAATACGCCACCGAAAGGACCGAACACGCTCGCACCATCACACTGACAAAAACAGATAGAGATACCGGTCGACCGTCAGGAGCGTCAGGAGCGTCAGGAATGACGCTCAATGACGCTGATGACGCTCCATCCCCACCCCCATATGACGACATCAAACTGAGCGACGCCGAGCTCGAGGAGTTCTACCGGGACCGTGTCGACGCCGTCGAGCATGAGGGCGAATCGTGACGCCCTGGTCATGCCGTCGATGCGACAGGTCAGGTGACGCAGCCGAGGGTGTTGCGATGGTGTGGCATCGGTGCCAACCACCACCAGGCCCGCGCCGGCGGATCGGGCTCGAAGAGGTGTTCGCTGATCTCGATCACGACCTCTTCGACGATCGGGCCGAGCTGTACCGGAGGATGCTCGAGGACCTCTCGTGAGCACCCGCAACGAGTGGGTTCGGTTGCTGACCGACCCTGACGCCGCCTTGACGCCGGGTCTGCGTTTTCGGCTGGCCCGGGCGATCGCCACCGGCTCGATCCTCGAGGACGGCGATGAGGCTGTGTGTCGATGCGGGCAGGAGATCGTGCCGAACCGGATGGGCCGACCTCGGAAGTGGTGCCGTACGTGTTCTCCTCCTCGCGGAAAAGTCGGGAAAAGTCGATGATGCCAAGAGCGGAAAGGATGCAGATGGCAATCACCCCGAAACGAGCAGCCGAAATCGCGAGGGCGAGAAACCTCAGCCTGAGCGACGCCCGCGCAATCGCAGCAATGGCTGAGTCAGACGCCGACGCCGAAACCCTCGCCGACATATTCGAACCCGACTCCGACGAGCAATTCGCCACCGAGATCGCCCGATCCATCGTCGCTCGAGCCATGCGTGGTCGGGAGATCCGATGACGAACAGGCCCGGTTTTTTTTGTGCCGTCACGAGGGGCGAGCTAGCGCAAGTGTCCTTCTCTCCGCTTCGATTCTCCGGAGGTTTTCCCCATGGCTCGTGACCGACGCTACGGCTCCGCCCGTTGGCGTCGCCTTCGTGAAGAGGTGATCCGCCGGGACGGTGGCCGGTGCTCGGTGGCCGGCTGCACGGCAGACATGTCAGAGCCGCGGATGACCCATATCGACCACATCGTCGAGGTGAAAGACGGCGGCGACTTCTGGGCGCCTCGCAACCTGCGGACGGTCTGCCGGTTCCACCATTTCGAGAAGTCGGTGGCGACCATCGCGGCCAGAGCCACAAGTCGAGCAACCAGGAAGATCCCCGCTCCCTACGACCCAGCGAATCCTCCAAAGGGCTGCAGTTGTAAACACCTCGATGGTGCCCAAACGCCACGCAGCCCCAACGGCCTGTTCTGCCATGTGTGTGAAACGATCATCCAACAACGAAAGGACCTGACCCGATGACCAACGACACCTTCATCGAAGAACTCATCCCGGTCTCGCATTTGGCGCTCGACCCCGGCACGTTCGGCCAGCGGACGCCCGCCGAGTGGGCCCGACAGCTGGAGGGCGAGATGTTCGAGGACGCGTTCGGCCGGCTGTGCGTGACCACCACCACGGCGTTGGCGCTCGCGGACGAACATCGTGAGCAGAAGGCCAAGATGGCCGATGCCGCCGCCCGGCGTGCCGCACAGAGGCGACCGCGTCCACCGGTTCCCGCAGGCGTGCCCGCGGAAGAGGGCCTCGAGGCGTTCGAGACGATGATGGCGCAACCGTCCTATGCCACGCCCCGGGACGAATACGGATTGCCCGCGCCCAACTTCCTCGATGACCAGTTCGAAGCTGGCCAGCGGCTGGCCGCTGAGAAGGAGGCCATCGCAAAAGAGCGTGCGGTCGAGCGAATGAAGGACGACCTCACATGACCACCTTCTACGACAACTCTGATCGGGAGTGGATGGTGCCGGCGGAGTGGGAGCAGCTCGCGGAAATGCCCTGGCTCGATGCGTTCATCATGATCGGAGACTTCGATCTGTCGGAAGCAGTCGGCCGTTACGAGAAGGTGGTCACTCGCGTGGAAGCCAGGCTACGAACCGTGACTCGGGACCGGGTCCGCCGGGCGAAGGAGTTCGACCGGCTTAGAGCGAATCTGCCTTCAGCCCGGACCATACCGAAACAGAGGCGCTAATGCTCCGCTCCCACTTCGAGAGAATCAATCCCTACTCCTGGACCGAAGGCTCGGCGTCTCTCGAGCCTCCTCATGTTCGGCCCGCAGATCGATAACCAGCGACTCGCTGACTTCGGCATCACTGCCGCCACTCCCGCCGGGCAACGCGAAAACCGCCAACGCCGGGAGGTACGCCGGCCACAACACCGGAGAAAATGCCAAGCCCACCGTCGTCCCGACCTTCATTACAAGTACCGACTCCCGCGCTCTCGCCCACCAGGCGAACGACGCCATCCCGAGGGGAATCACATACCAGGGAGCGAACGCCATCAGCGTGCGGTTTTCGGGGTTGTAGGTAGCGTCCTGCGCCAGCGCTGAGAGCGTCCCATCGATGCTCACCGACGTGGGCAGCATGACCAACGTCAACGCCACGAACCAGACACCCGACCAGAGCGCCGTTCTCCATCGTCGAGAGACAAGAAACCCAACCGCTACCACCGCCGGCCACAGGTTGATCCCCACCGCGAGGGCAAGCCACAACCCCGCCCAGCGTTCATCGGACACAACCAGAGAGGCGATGATCAATGCTCCGACCAGGAACGTCCACTTCCCGTGCTTGAGGACCTCGGAGAACGGCCACACCAGGATCAGCCCAGCCCACCACCACCCGCGTCCGAGCATGTGTAAGAACAATGCCCCCGAACCGGCTACAAACAACACCGACGCTAGGTGCAGATCGGGGATGAAACCGAACGGGATCGCCAACATCAATGCAATCGGAGTCCGGAACGCCACGACGTCAACGCTCCCACCGTACGCAGTCGCTGGAAGGTGCGGGGAGATACCCTCGACGACCGCCTGCCCGAGCAGCGCATCCATGCGAAAGTCATCAGCTCCGCCGGAGGTGATCAGGGAGCCGAAGAGGATGACGAGGAAAGCCAAACAGAACGCAATGGCGCGTCTAGCCCCGACGCGTGCTCATCCTGACGTGGCTCACAGCGGCTCCCAGCCCTCTACTCATCGCCCCCAATAGAGCTTCACTGTTCCACAGATGCCCAGAACAGTGAAGCCAATTCCTTCACCCTAGGTACGAGTGCTCCTCGGCGGGCTTGTGAAATGTCATGACGCCGAAGTCTCCCCGAACTGACCGGGATGGGGTCGCCGGGACGCCAGCGGTGATAGGCGACTGGAAACAACGGCTGCTCCGGCTAACGCGTCCTGCTCCCTCTCGTTGGTGAGGTAGTCCGTCACACCTGCCCGATACGTTCCGACAATGGAACTACCCGACACCCATTTAGCCGCCCTCACAGCGCTCTCACGCCGCCCGCCCGACTCCGAGGCGATCGACGCTGACGCTCTCGCCGACCTCCGCAAATGGGGAATGGTGATGCCCCACTCGCTTGAGCTGACCGGGATGGGAGCGAGGTACGCCGGGCTCGGGGAGCGTGGCGTGTGCTTGAGTAGCGGCTCAGTGTCCTGCCTGCCACCGCTGGTAGTGTCTACGGCACAGTCCTCGAGCACCCGCAACACGCTCACAGTCCTCGACTGAGCAGTAGGTGAGTGGCCGCTTGAACGGAACATCCGCCTGGACGTCACCGTGTTCGAGCCACCGTCGGTAGTGGCCTCGACACCATCCTCGAGCGTGATACTCCCGTTCGCAGCCGGCCACCGAGCATTCAGGCGGTGTGAGGTCGAGAGGGTCGCCGACCTCGACGGGATCGGGATCGTCGCCGTCAACTCTGCGTCGGCCGCCGGCCTCGCGGATCGGGACACCGTGCCGCCGCCACCGGTAGTAATGCGCCCGGCAATAGCCCCGCGCCTGATGTGGGCGATCACACGACAAGACGGAACAGGTTCGCATCGGCCCTGATTCTGGCCGGGAGCGGTTTGCCATGCCTTGCCGAGCCACGCCAAGCCCTTTACGGCTTTCGTATCGACGGGCACCTAGGGGCTCGTTCGTGTCCCGTTGGCAGTAAGGCAAACCCATGTGTGGGTTTGTCGGTTACGGATACCCCCGAGCTGCTGAGCCCGACCTTCGCTCCCGGCCAGAATCGAATCATGCCACACGGGCAGAGGACGGCGATGCGTTCCTGGGGCGGGATGATTGTGGAACCCGGCCTCGAAGCGCGACCTTGGGTAGAAGTCAGGGTAGAACCGAACCCACCTTGTCTCAGCGCAGGCGTCGCCAGAATGCAGGAAACCCCCGCCGTAGCAGGGGC
>CAVWBT010000006.1:0-10124 GCA_963753285.1 uncultured bacterium | reverse complement strand
CGTCCTCGAGCACCACCGATTGTCCACCGACCATTCGGTACTTGGCGGCGATCTCCCCGTAGATCGACAGGACAGTCGCCCGATCGTCGATGAGCGTTGCGGTTCCGCGGATCATCACACCCTTGAGCTCGTCGTACGAATCCCCGGATTCGAGGAGGACCGAGAGCTTCGGGTTGCGTCTCAGGTTCACGATCTTCTGTGACTTGGTGAACGAGCGGAACGTGAGCTTTCCGTCCCTCACGACGTACCACATCGGGGCGAGGTGCGGGTAGCCGTCGGCGTCGATCGACGCCACCTGGAGGGTGTGTCCTGACTCGAGGAACTCCGACAGCTCCGTATCGGTCAGTGAGATGTCCTTGCGTGCCACGCTGTCGAATGTAGCCCGGAGTTCGTCTCGGTTCGGGCCCTCGCATACGATCCTGGCGTGCCGTATTCGACCGTTCTGTTCGATCTCGATCACACGTTGCTCGATTCCGATGAGTCCGAAGCAGCGGCGTTCGCCCACACCATGCGCTTCGCAGGTGTGGCCGACCACGGACCGCTGCTCGACACGTATCGACGGATCAACCTGACGATGTGGGCACAGGTCGAGGCCGGGACGCTCCTGGCAAACGACGTGCGCACGAGGCGTTTCGAGTCGTTCAACCGGATCGTCGGCATCGAGGCCGACCCCGTGGAGATGGGAGAAGTGTTCGTCGAAGGTCTCGGGGGATTCGGAGAGCTGTATCCGGGCGCGATCGAAGTGCTCGAAGCGGTCGGTGGGATCGCCGTCATGGGTCTCGTGACGAACGGTATCTCCGACGTGCAGCGTCGCACGCGTCGCCAGACTGGGCATCGATCGGTTCTTCGATGCGATCGTCATCTCGTCGGAGGTGGCGACCTCCAAGCCGGGTCCGGCGATCTTCGACATCGCGTTCGGACGTCTCGGGCGACCCGACCGCGCTTCGGCGCTGATGGTCGGCGACAGTCTCACCTCCGACATGGCGGGCGGCCACGGGTACGGCATCGCCACGTGCTGGTACAACCCTCGCCGCGAACAGCCTGCAGTGGACTTCGAGATCGACCATGTCATCACGAAACTCGCGGACGTCGTCGGCGTCGTGACGCGCTGACCCACACGCGTACCTGGACCGGACCCGACCTGGTGCTTCTTCTCCACGCGTGGCGAAGTGTCTGGCTCCCACCCACGGGGCCGCGGGTGCGCCTACCGGACGATGTCCTGCACGGCCATCCGCACCGACGCAGTCAACTCGTCGAGCGGCGTTCCGGCCCTCGCCAGCACGCACCATCCTGCAAGAGGGCACTCGCGAGCGCTGCGCCGAAGCGGTTCGCCAAGGGGCGGTTTCTCGGTCCACGGAGTGCCGATGTGGGATAGCTCGGCGCGAACCACGGCATGAACCTGACGGGGGCTACAGCATCGGGGGAGGTTGTAGCCCCCGTCGGTTGGGGTTCTGCAGGACAGGATCGAAGACTGCGGAGTTCGCGAGTCGGGAGTCGAACCCGAGCCGATCAGGCGGTGATCCTGATGACCCTCCTGGGACACGCGATGTCAGCCCTGTCGGCGATGGTCGGAGGGTCTTGCGTGGTTGTTCAGCCGGTGGTGGCAGCGAGGGCTTCGGGTACGTCTGCGGAGAGGATCGAGACGTGCCAGCGGGCCTCTTTCCAACCGTCTGGCGTCATCTTCCAGACGATCGTCGCCGTGCAGTCGAACGTGGCCGTCATGCCGGCGATGTGGAGTAGCTGATCGAAGTAGAGGACGGAGAAACCCATGTCGGTCCCGACACTCGACTCGAGACCCGTGATTCGGCTGTCCGTCTGTGCGCCCATGGCGTCGAGCTGGCCGAAGAGACCGCGGAACCACCCCTCCCATCCCGCACGATCGCGGATGGCGACCGGCATCTGATCCGGCCCGGCGTCGACGATCCCGAAGTCATCGTCGCAGAGCGCGGCGAGCGTGTCGAAGTCATGGTCACGCACAGACTTCAGCAGTGTCACCGTCTGGTCGAAGAACGGAACCTCGGTCAGATGCTGAGGTGGATTGTCGAGGGGCGAGATGCTCGTGTCGAGTGCGGTTTCGCTCATGTCGTGCTCCGGGTCGGTTCACGGCGCTGTACCCCCGGGCGAGCTGGGTGAAACCTCCATCGGTCACTGCGCCCGACGATTCGCCTGGCGGCCAAGGAGACCATCGGCTCTGGCCGACTTCCGGGGAGGCTGGAGCATGTTTCCCTGATGAGACCGAAGGGCGCGTCATGGCCACGAAGAAGCACGCTCGACGGAAGGCCGAGGCGAAGCCATTGCACGGCGACGCTCGCCCGGAGCGAGGGCACGGTCCGGGCCGGGCCGCCCAGGCGCTCTCAGACAACCCCGCGACACGCCACCCATTACAGCCGCGTGTCCCGCAGACACGCCTGAGTAGGCGCGCGTTGCTGCCCGGGTCGCCGTTCGACAAGAAGCCCGGCAGGGTCTGCTCCGCGACGCTGCTCGGACTGTTCGCCCATTGAACCGCTGCCCCAAATCGGTCGTATTCCTCTGTGAGACGGCATCTCGCCGTCCATGGAAGGAGAGAGACCATGAAGAGTCGATCGACGACATTGCTTGCGATGATCGCCGCGTTGGTAATGATCGCCGCCGTCCCTGCCGCCGCAGGTGGTCGCCCGCTCAGCGCCGATCTGAACGGCGCCAACGAGGTGACGCCGGGAGACCCGGACGGGACGGGGACGATGCACCTCACGCTGAATCAGGGGCAAGGCGAGATCTGTTGGGATCTCGATGTGCAAGGCATTGCATCGCCGACGAGGGCGCACATCCACGCTGCACCGGCTGGCGCGAATGGTCCGATCGAGGTGTTCTTCTTCGACTTGGTCATCTCTGACCCGATTCCCGTGGCGTTCGACGGGTGCATCGACGGCGTGGATGCCGACCTGATCAAGGACCTCCGCCAGAACCCCCAGAACTACTACATCAACGTCCACAACGCCGAGTATCCGGCAGGTGCGATCCGGGGACAGCTCTCGAAGTGACGGGATGACCGAAGGGGGCTTGAGGAAGCAGCGCCCCGGGAGTACCCGGGGCGCTCCGTCATGTTCGGCCCGCTTCCCGCCATCGATCGAGGATGTATCGAGCGGCCATCAGGTCGAGGTGGGCGCCCCCACCGTTCTTGAAGAGGGTGATCTCGTCGTTGCTTCCGCGGGAGAAGACGCCCCGCGTGATGTCGTAGAAGTCGGCGACCACCGATTCACTGGTGATGGCGCCACGTGAGATCGGCTCGGAGAGCTCACCGATGTGGTCGAGCGTCGTGTCCCTGCTGTCGACGAAGAGCCGTGACCGAACCAATGCGGTGTCGTCGGCCTCCCTCATGTCCGACCGGTAGGCGCCGATCAGGTCGAGGTGCTGTCCGGGTCTGAGCCACTCGCCTCGGATGAGGGGGTCCGTCACCATCGTTGCGCACGAGATGATGTCCGCCGACGAAACCGCCGAGCCGAGATCGGCCACGGCCTGGGTGCACGGGAAGGATGCGGCGAGCCGCTCGGCCCGGTCGGGCGACCGATTCCAGACCAAGAATCGCGCGCTCGTGAACAGCGACCCGTACGCCTCCCGGAGCGACCAGCCGACCGTGCCGGCGCCCACGATCAGGATCGTCCGGCTGTCGGGCCGGGCGAGCAGTCGGGCCGCCAGGAGACTGTCGCCTGCGGTCTTCCACTTGGTGACGAGATGGAAGTCGATCGTCGCCTCGTGGCTCCCGTCGAGGTCCGAGAAGACGTTGACGACCCCGTTGACCGTCGGGAGCCCGCGTCCGGCGTTCTCCGGGAACACCGTCGCGGTCTTCACGGCTAGCCCCATGCCGTCGATCCAGGCCGATCGGGACAACAACGTGTCCGGCGATCGTCTGAGCACGGTGTCACCGATCTCGGCGCGGGGGCGCTGGTGGCCATCGAGGATCGCATCGGCGACACCCGGCCACGTGAGCAGGGTCTCGCCCTCGTCGAAGGAGATCGTCACCGTCATGTCCGTTCCCTTCCTGCCGATGGAACCACGCCGAATCTACCTGTCCGCACCATCCGCCCACCACGGCTGTTATGCGGCTGTAAGGTCGCCGGACGACTGTTGGCGGCATGGGACAGAGAGGCGGCCGAGTCATGGAGAACGCAGGGCTCCAAACACCGCTGATTCGGGTGTTCGGAGGAATGGGCCTCGAAGGCCCGGACGGGCCGGTCAGCATCGGTGGGACCAGACAGCGCAGGCTGCTGGCGCTGCTGGCGATCCGGGCCAACACCGTGGTCGACATCGACTGGCTGGCCGAGTATCTGTGGATCGACGCAGACCGACCCGAATCGACGGCGCCGCCGCTTCGGACCTACGTGTCGCGGCTCCGCTCGGCGTTCCCCGAGGAGATCCGCGGCTGGATCGAGACCGAGGCTTCCGGCTACGTACCAGGCGACGAGCCAATCACCTCCGCCTGCAAGTGACGCGCTGTCGGGCAACCCAGGGTTCCTGACGACATCTGGTGTCGATCTCAGGTCAAGGTTCGAGCGTTCGCCCTGGTCACGGTCCCCAGCCGCCTCCCGAAAAGCGCCGTGATCATTGGTGATTCGGCGCTGTTATCTGGCTGTAATGCGTTGAGATGGGGCTGTGATGCGACTCAGCGACTGTGGTGCCGTACTCGCCGAAGGTCGGCGGGATACGGAAAGGAAACACCATGTCAGCCACACTCACCCGTCACCCCGAGACCCACATCCCCGTCTCGGATCAGAACCAGGCTCCCGCACCCAAGAAGAACGGTCGCTGGGTCATCGCAGCCACCACGGCCGCCGTCGCCGCCATCGTGGCGGTCGGCGTCGCAGTCAGCGGCCCGAACGTCGACGACGGCTCGCACCAGTTCGCCGAGACGCAGCGCCAGATGGCCCTCGCCTCCGTGCAGACCAACGACGTGTCATCTGAGACCGCCGAGTTCCAGCGTCAGATGGCCCTCGCACCGGTAGACGGTTCGGCCCAGTTCGTCGAGTCTCAGCGCATGGCGTCACTCGCACCGCAGGTCGACACGTCGGTCCAGCACGCAGAGGATCTCCGCTTCGCCGCCATCGGCGCTGGCGTGGACGTCTCGAATCAGATCGCAGAGACCCAGCGTCAGCTCGCCCTCGCCGTTCCCACGGTGACCGACACTTCGAGCCAGTACGCCGAGACGCAGCGTCAGTTGGCGCTCGCCGTTCCCACGGTGACTGACGGCTCGTCGCAGTTCGCCGAGGCCCAGCGGATGGCAGCCCTTGCGCCGGTCGTCGACGGGTCGTCGCAGTACGCCAAGGATCTCCGTTTTGCCGCCATCGGCGCAGGTGTCGACACTTCGGTGCAGTACGCAGAGACGCAGCGGTTCTTGGCTATCGGTGGGCAGGTCGACACCAGCCACGACGTTGCCGAGTTCAATCGGATGCAAGCTCTCGAGGACACCTCCTGGGAGGTCGCCGAAGCACGTCGGTTCGTGACACTGGACACGTCCGGCAACTGAGCACGACTCCACATCTGTCACGGTCTTCCACCTCTGGCTGACCGGTGGAAAGCGTCGAACCCCGGCAACATGCCGGGGTTCGATCGCGTCCCAGCCCTGCCCTACGTCTTGCGCATTGCGTTGAAGATGATCAGCACTCCGATGATCACCAGCGCGGTCGCGCCGGCGATCTCGCCACTGAAGTCCACGAACGCTCCGATGGCGGTCAGCATGAAGATCGCCGTCCAGACCCAGTCCCAGGTGTTCGGGTTCGGGAGGTCAGTGACGCTCCGGTACAGGTTCATCCCCAGCGCCCACGGCCCGATGCCGACGAAGACCCAGGGCCACCAGCTGTTGGTGTCGCCGATGTTGGGCAGGATGTCGAGCCACTCGGCTCCGAGAACCAGGCCGACCCAGATGAATGCCCCACCCCACCAGATCGAGTCGAGCCGCTTGCGTTCCTGGTCTTCGTACGTCCTCTCCTTCAGATCCGTCATGACGGTCCTTTCACTCCGTGCTGCGACCAGCGTCGATCGAAGGATTGTCGGCGACAAGAGTCCAACGGCACCGCCCGGCCCCGGAGGCGACCGGCTACCAGTCGTCTCCGCGGCGAGGTTCGCAGGAGATCGGTGCCTCGAGATCGATGCCGATGCTCGGTCCCACTCTGAGCACCATGATCCCGTCGTCCTCTTCCGCGGTTCTGATGGTCTGATCGCCATCGCGGACATAGGTGGCGCCCCGCCAGCGCTTCCAGCCGAGCCGCTCGTAGAAGTGATGCTCCCCGGTCGAGAGCGCGCCCAGTTCGTGATGGGTGGCGATCAACTCGCCGACGACTTCCATGACCGCCGTACCGAAACCGAGGCCTTGTCGTGTCGGTTCGATTGCGACCGCCTCGACATAGCCCGTGTCGAACGCCCGTCCGCCGACTTCGATCGACCTCTCCACCAGCGACGCATGTGCCACGATCTTCTCGTCTTCGCCGGCGACAACGTGCCATCCGCCGATCGAGTGCTCCCAGTCCTCGTCGGTGAAGTCGCCACCGAAGGCTCGACCCATCAACGACCGGATCGCATCCAGCTCACTTGGGCGGGCGGACTCGGTCCGGAAATGGCTCAACCTCATCGAGGATCATGATGGCAGGAGCACTGGTGGCGACGGACGGCCCGTCTGTCGGCATCCGCCACCCAGGCTTCAGCGTGAAGCGTGAAGGGTGGGCCCACGTGGACTTGAACCACGGACCTCTTCCTTATCAGGGAAGCGCTCTAACCGGGCTGAGCTATGGGCCCCGGACATCCTGGCTGGCAGGTGCGGTCGTCGAGGACGACGTTCGTCAGGATAACGCGACGTCCTTGATCGGGCGAAGCCGAAATAGTCACAGCTCGAGCGCCATGATCGAAGACGCTCCGTCGTCCTCGTGAACGACATAGCCCGCTTGCTCGTAGAGCCTCTTGGCCGGATTGGGGTTGTTGACCGACAGCGACAAGCGCTCCATGCCACGACGCCGAGCCTCATCTGCCAGAGCCTCCAGCAGCAGGCGTCCAACACCTCGCCCCCGAAACCGCTCCTCGACCGCGATGCCCAGTTCGGGCGTCCGGTCGTCGACGTATCCCTCTCCGTGGTCGGCGTCGGTGAACAATCGAGCGAACACGGCGCCTGCAAACACCCCGTCGATCGCAGCTCGCAGGCCGAAGTCGCCGGGTCGCCCCCAGCCTCGATGAAAGCGGGCGATCTTCGGGTGCTCGAGTGCGATCTCGAACGCCGGCAGGTCCGGAGGGTCATTCCATGAGACCGCGGTGTAGACGACCCACTTCACAACGTCGACGTCGCCGTCCCCGAGCGGCTCGAAAGTCGGTGACTCGATCGATCCCATGCGGCCACCCTAGGTCGGGTTGTTTGGACGCAGCGGCTGGCATGTCGTACCATTTCGGCTTCTGCTTGGGGCTGTAGCTCAGCTGGCAGAGCACCTGCTTTGCAAGCAGGGGGTCAGGGGTTCAAATCCCCTCAGCTCCACCTAACCCCTCTCCCGACTCGACGGCGCCGGGGGGGTCGAATTCCGGTCGTGTACTGTCACCCGAAGCGGTCGGTCAACCAGCCGATGAGCGTGTCACGGTACCTCGCGTTTGCCAGGACGATGCCGTGGCCTACTCCTGGCAGGATCTCGATGGTGAAGTCATCATTGCCGGCCTCCGTCAGGAACTGCTCGTATCGGGCTGCGCTGATCTCGCTGTCGACATTGAGATCGTTCTCCCCGAAGATGGCGAGGACGGGAACTTCGATCGAGGTCCAGAACTCACGCGGGTCCATCAGGAGATTCTCTGCGCTCTGCAGTTGGATTGCCGTCATCAGCTCTGGTGTGACGTCGGGCGGAACCGCCTCTAGCCGCGGAAGGTACAGCTCCTTGACGTAGAGGTGGGCCGCCCACGACTCGTCCTGAATCGACCTCAGCACTGCAACTCCTCGCTCGAAGCGCTCGACGGGGTTGACCTGGTCGACGTCGTAGACGAGCGCGGCCATCTCGTCCCACGGACCGGGATCAAGCCTGTCCAGATCGGAGGCGTTGGCCTCGCGGAACACAGGGTCGGTCAACTGCCAGTCCACCAGAAGCCGTCCGAAGACAACCGCTTTCAGAACGTCCTCCTCGGATAGGCCGGCGGCTTGGCTCTGGGCACGGATGCCGTAGATCTGCTGCTGTGCAACCGACTGGCCGGATCCGACGACCGAGATCAGGAAAGCCACGTCGCCGGGATAGCGATCGGCAGTCATGGAGATCACCCAGCCGCCCTGGCTGACGCCCAGCAGACCGACCCGCTCGGCGTCGACCTCGGGTTGGGCGCCTGCCGCTCGGAGTGCGGCTGCCGCCTCCTCTGCTCGAGCATCCAGTGAAAGCAGGCCGATGGCGCCTGTCGAGCCTCCGACCCCCGGAGGGTCGTACCTGAGTACGGCGAACCCCTCGTGAGCGAGCTCTCGAGCATGATCGATGAACCAACGGGTCGACGTGTTCGCACGGATACCCGAGCCGTCGGCTGAGCCGGCCACGAGCACCACCGCAGGGTGGGAGCCTGCGCCGCTCGGGGTCGTCAGGACTCCATGAAGCGTCTCCGATCCGAAGGGAAAATCGATGTCTCGCTCGCTCCAGGTCGGCTCCTTCGCCGTTGTACCGCCGTCGCTCGCGCAGGCGCCGATGGCGATCGCGAGTAGGACGGCTCGGGCTACCGGGGCAACCCACTTCGGCGGCATGGTTCGACCTTCCCTCCGCTGCAACCAGGCCACCAGTGCTCAAGGTCCTGTCCGATCGCCGTCGAGAGTCTTACCGACCGAACGGTCGGTAAGATCGGCTCCTCGTAGCGAATCGGAGTCTCCATGCGTAATGCGGTCATCGTCGATGCAGTCCGTACCCCTTCCGGCAAGCGGAACGGCAAGCTCAAGGACATCCACCCGGTCGACCTCGCTTCGATCCCGCTGAATGCACTGGTCGAGCGCAACGACCTCGACCCCGGCCTGGTCGAGGACGTCATCATGGGATGCGTGATGCAGACCGGCGAACAGGCGGTCAACGTCGGGCGCAATGCCGCGCTCGCCGCCGGGTTCCCCGAAGACGTCGTGGGCACCACCATCGACCGCCAGTGCGGCTCGTCGCAACAGTCGGCGCACTTCGCCGCCCAGGGTGTGATGGCGGGGGCCTACGACGTTGTGATCGCAGCCGGGGTCGAGTCGATGACCCGGGTGCCGATGGGCGTCACGATGCAGCAAGGCCCCGGCCAGCCGTTCGGGCCGATGATGCAGCAGCGCTACTCACACGGACTGGTCCCCCAGGGCATCTCGGCCGAGATGATCTCCGAGAAGTGGGGTCTCAGCCGTCAGGAACTCGATGAGCTGTCGTTCGAGTCGCACCGACGGGCGGCACGGGCAACCGAAGAGGGCCGGTTCGAAACGCAGATCATCCCGATCGAGGTCACGCTCGACGACGGCACCACCGAGATGATGACCGTCGACGAAGGCATCCGATTCGAAACCACGATCGAGAAGCTCTCCGGCCTCCAGCCCGCCTTCAAACCAGACGGGATCGTCACCGCAGGGAACTCGTCGCAGATCTCCGACGGCGCCGCAGCGTTGCTGATCATGGACGAGGACACCGCAGAGAAGATGGGGCTTGAGCCGATGGCGCGCTTCAAGGCGTTCTCGCTTGCGGGTGTCGATCCGGTGATGATGCTCACAGGCCCGATTCCTGCAACCTCCAAGGCGCTCGACCGTGCGGGGATGTCGATCGACGACATCGACCTCTTCGAGGTCAACGAGGCGTTCGCATCCGTCACTGCCGCATGGCGGATCGAGCACGGCGGGTCGGACCCGATGGCGTTGTGGGAGCGCACCAACGTCAATGGCGGCGCCATCGCCCTCGGGCATCCGCTCGGGGCCTCGGGAGCACGACTCATGACGACGCTGGTGCACGAGCTGGTTCGAAGCGGCGGCCGCTACGGGTTCCAGACGATGTGCGAGGGCGGCGGCATGGCAAACGGCACGATCATCGAGCGGGTGTGAGTTCGTTCTTGTGACGCTTACGCTCATATGACCTGCATTCGCGTCACAAGAACGGGATCATGACGGTTTGGAACGTACTCATCGCCATCGCCATCGGATACGTTGT
>CAVWBT010000005.1:0-426789 GCA_963753285.1 uncultured bacterium | reverse complement strand
AGGGTGACGTTGGCGTTGATGAAGCGACAGATCACAAAGCGCACAGAATCTGACCTGAAGTCACTGCGAGACCTTGGGGAGAAGGGTTAAGCGCGACCCCGCACTAGATGTGCCGATCGGGGGCGGGTGGCGAAGTGTGCGATATTGCTACAGAATCGTTGATCGGCGTGGCATTCGGGCTGGTTGCACGGACACGTGGTGGATCAGTCTCTGCGGGTCCGCCTCGAACGTCGATGTCGCGGCATCCCTAGGCTGTGGAGGTCCATCACATCTCAGCTCTCGCCCAAAGGAGCAACCGTGGCTGTTTGGTTTGAAGGCACAGACGAGATCGACTGCAACATCCAGCAAGTGAAGCGGGCCCTCGAGAATCCCGGCGAGCTCTATGCAGGGGTCACCAGTCTTATGCCAGGTATGACGAGCGTTGAGCTGGTGGAACAGGGGACCGACTCTGTGACCATCAGAACCAACGAAGGCCTCATGAAACGCACCAACATCTCCAAACGGATCGAGGCGGACAGCGTTGTCGTGGAGTTCGACGAGCAGTACGAGGCCGGAACGAAGGTCACTGCAACGTCACACTTCGCTGACGAATTCACCGCTAGCGACACCGGAGTGAGCTACCGCCTCGTCATGAGCGACGTCGAGGCCCCCGGGTTCTTGGGCTTCTTCTACCGGAAGCTCGGCAGCTCCAACATAGGGAACGCCTTCTTGGCGGCATACAAGACTCACTTCGAGTCCCAATAGCGACTCGACATCACCGCAACAGTGAGTGTTCGAGACCCCGCACCTTCATGTGCCGCTCGGCGCTATCGGGCGACGCATGCGTTATCGACCACGATCGAGTGTCGGTGAGCTGCAACCGCTGAGCAGACCGAAGGAAGCTGCCATCAGCGGCGCTTCGAGATGACTTCAGCGCCGAGAGCTCCGGCCGCCCGATCGCTCGTTGCCGCGCTTGTAGTTGCCCGTAACCCTGGCCATCACCTCTTCCGCGTCGCCCCGACCGACGTCGGATACGAACTTGATCGCTGCCCTCCCCCGCAGGATGGCGGCCACCCGGGCATGATGCGTGACTACAACATCGCCGTTCTTGCGTTGCATCCACTCGAACCCGGCCGGTGTTCCCATGCGAACATTGTGCCAGGGAAGAGCCCAATAGCGGTCGGACGCCACCCTGCGTAGTTGCGGCACAGCACGCATTCGTGCCGATCGGTGCTCCTGGGCGATTGGAGCGTTCTCGCCCGGGATCAGTCGTTCTTGCGCTGGAAGAGGTAGGCAAACGGCGATCTCGTGTAGGCGATCCCGCGGCCTGTTCGTGTAGCAGCTCCGCCGTGACCGTGGTCGGACGTTTCGGAATCAAGTAGCTGTCCAGATCACGCTCGGTGATCGTGTATCTGCCCGATCTCGAGTTGACTGCAGCAGCGAGGCGATACCGCGGATCGATCGACGCCATCGCAGCGTCACCGTGGCTGGGGTTGACCAGAAGCCACGTTCCCGGCAAGAGATACTGCGTGCAATGCTCGGAAACGAAGCCGGCATAGAGCGAAACCAGCAGGCCCACGGATTGGTCGGTCAGATCGAGCTCGGTCCGGTAGTCGGCACCGATGAACCGCCAGTTTGCGCTGGTCAAGCGGTGGCGGTGACGGTTGATGATCTCGTATACGCCGCTCGTGTCGGCGAAGAACCGGGCGGCCTTCCGGTCGTTGTCAACATAGGTCACTGAATCGAAGACGAACGATGCTGCAACGTCGACGAACGACCCTGGGTACAGCACCGAGGTGTCCCCAATGAACTCACCGACGGCACCAAAGAGTCGCCGGCGATCACCCGGGTGGCGGTCCTGTTCTTCCCAAAGACGTCGAGTCAAGTCCTTCATCACAGTGCAGCATGCCACGGCACAAGGCGCACCGGATGGCTCCAGCCTTCCGTTCCGCACAGATCACCCACCACCCCGAACGATCTCGCGCAGCCACGAGCGTCCGGGATCCGGCAATCCCGGACGCATCACGAATACGGGACTGACCACTCGCAGTGATTCGGACCATTGTTTCGGCGCGGTGGAATCGCGTCGTAGACCTTGGGCGACAGCGTCCTCGGCGCCGAGTTTGGCCGACACCAACGGGTAGGACCCCCGGCGCGAGGACGCCGCCCGAGGGAGTCCCATGACGCGGATCCAGACCTCTGACGGACACCAGACGGACACCTGACACCACACAAGGGCGATCGAAGATCCGGAAACGGAAGAATCCCCTGTGTTACAGGGGATTCTTGGGGTGGGCGCTACTGGGATCGAACCAGTGACCTCTGCCGTGTGAAGGCAGCGCTCTCCCGCTGAGCTAAGCGCCCTGAGGCAGCGATGGTAGCACCCACCGATTCGGCCGATCCCATGGTTCAATGTGTCCCGATGAACCGTTCTACCTTCGAAGCCGTCGTCGACGAAGTCATCGAATCACTCCCCCAGTGGGTGGTCGATACCGTCGACAACCTCATCATCGTCGTCGAACACGAGCCCAGCGCCGAACAACGCGGCGAACACGACGACCTGCTCGGGATCTACGAAGGCGTCTCACTCGCCGAGCGAGAGGACTACTGGGGGGCGATGCCCGACCAGATCACCGTGTTCTACGGGCCGCACCTGCGGCTCGGGCTCCCCGACGACGAGCTGCGCGAAGAGATCCGCATGACCGTCCTCCACGAGATCGGCCATCATCTCGGCATCAGCGACGAACGGCTCCACGAGCTCGGGTGGGCTTGAACCGGCATCCGGCTACGGTTGCCTTCGAGCAACGACCCAGGAGGGAACGTGGACGAACTCATTCAGGCGATCGCCGACAAGACCGGCCTGCCGGCCGACAAGGCAGCCGGCGCAGCCCAGGCGGCAGTCGACTTCATCAAGGACAAGCTGCCGGCACCGATCGCCGGACAGATCGACGGCTTTCTCAGCGGCAACGCCGACGGCATCTCCGACGCCATCGGTGGCGCAGCCGACAAGCTCAAGGGAATGTTCGGCGGCAGCTGAAACCATCCCAACCCGAAGCGTTCGAGAGGGCGGGCAACCGCCCTCTCGGCGCGTCCGGATCAGCTGCGAGGACGAGACATCGCCCCGACACTCCCCGCTCGACTTCCGCCGCACATTTCCGCTTATGCGGTGGCTCCGGGCTGCCGACGAAACGACCACACCACGCAAGGAACGGTCCCGACCACCGGCCATCCGGCGGAACGAGCGCATGCCCACACCACCTGTCCCATCCAACGAAGCAGCGCGGCTCGACGAGCTCCGTGAGCTCGACATCCTCGACACGCTGCCCGAGGCCACCTACGACTCGATCACCTTCCTGGCGTCTCAGATCTGCGGCGTGCCGATCGCGCTCGTCAGCATCGTCGACGAGGACCGCCAGTGGTTCAAGAGTCGAGTCGGCCTCGACGTGGGCGAAACCCACCGCGACCTCGCCTTCTGCGCCCACGCCATCAACGAGCCCGACGAGATCATGATCGTCAAGGACGCGTCGACCGACGAACGGTTCATGGCGAATCCGCTGGTCACCGGCGACCCGAACATCAGGTTCTATGCGGGTGCACCGCTCGTCACCGCCAACGGGTCGGCGCTGGGAACCCTGTGTGTCATCGACCGCCGGCCACGTGTGTTGACCGAAGACCAGCTCGCATCGCTGCAAGCGCTGTCCGTCCAGGTCATGGCGTTGCTCGAGCTCCGTCGCACCGTCCGGGAGCTGCGGGAACAGCAGGCCGCCCTCGAGGAGGCATCTCGCCTCCGGGAGGTGCTGATGGGGACCGTCAGCCATGAGCTCCGCACCCCACTCACGGCGATCATCGGGTTCATCGAGTTCCTCAACGAGGACCTCGATCCCGAAGAGCGGGCAGAGATCGTCCACCGGCTGGGACGTCAGGCGGGCGATCTCCAGCACCTGGTCGACGATCTGTTGATCGCCGCCCGGGCCGAGGCGGACTCGCTCAACGTCGAAACCGTCCCCGTCGACCTCGCAACCCAGGTCTCGCTCGCACTCGAGGACGTCTCCGTCGCCGTGGCCGGCTCGATCTCGGTGGCGGGCACCCAGTGCTTCGCCTCAGGCGACCCCGCACGCATCCGGCAGATCATCAGAAACCTGCTCACGAATGCCGTTCGCTACGGCGGACCGGAGATCATCCTCGAGACCCACCAGCGAGACGACGGTTGTCACCTCACCGTCGCCGACAACGGACCCGGGGTTCCCACCAGCGAACGAGAGCACATCTTCGAGCGGTTCCATCAGGCATCGAACGCCAACTACGTGGCTTCCTCCGCCGGACTCGGCCTGCCCATCTCTCGACTCCTCGCCGAGAAGATGGGAGGAACGCTGACGTATCGGTATGAGAACGGCCTCAGCGTCTTCGAGCTGACACTCCCGATGGTTCCCGCGCTGGCCGTCGGAGCCTCTGCATAGCTCATCGACACGGCGATGTCGTCGACTTCAGTGCTTGGCCGCGTCCACGGGCGCCGGAGCGGCGCGTGAGGCGAGTGGAAGGGTCAACGAGAAGACACAGCCTTCGCCGTCCTGTCGGTATGTGAGATCCCCATCCATCAGGGCAGCCAGTTGACGCGATACCGAGAGCCCGACACCGACGGATCCGGGCTTGCTGCGCTCGTCGTCGAGCGAGTAGTACGGCTGGAAGATGCGTTCGATCTCCGACTCGGGGATTCCGGGCCCGTCGTCGATGACGTCGATCGAGGCGACGCCACGTTCGCCCCGCACACGCACACAGACGCTGGGACCGCCGTAGCGCACCGCGTTGGCGATCAGATTGCGGACGATCTGGCGAACTCGGACCGGGTCTGCGTACACGTGCGCCCCATCGTCATCCACTTCGATGTGGCGGTCGTAGGCCGCTGGAATACTCATGGTGACGGCCTCGGCTTGTTCACCGAGCGGGAACGACTCGAGGTGGAGCTGCAAGCCCTTCAGATCGGCACGGGCAGCCACCAGGAGGTCTTCGATCAGATGCGCTGCCTCCGCAGACTGCTCTTCGATCGCCCCTGCCAGCTCCTCGATCTCCTCGCCGGACATCGTCGGCCACTCTTGGGCGAGGATCGCGCTGAATCCGAACACCGACGTCAGCGGTGTTCGAAGCTCGTGGCTGACACTGGCCAGGAAGCGGTCCTTCGCCTCGATCAACTCCTCGAGCTGGGCCTGAGCCGCTCTTCCCCGCTCGAGCTCCTCGTTCAATCGGGAGGAACGGTCGTGCAGGAAGCCCGTGACGAGCGCCGTCGCGAACAGCACGAGCTGGCCGCTGATGCCCCTGTGGCCGAGTGTGAGGTCGAAGATCTGCGACTCACCGGCCATGGCCAGCAACAACGCGTTCACCGGAAGCGCAATCAACGCTGCGAGCGTGCCGCCCCGGAGCCCGTACACCCAGGCGGCCGCAGCCACCGGCACGAACGAGATCGACAGCACGTTGGGGCCGATCCACGGATAGCCGGCGAGCAGCACGATCGCGTAGCCGAGCGTGCTCACAGCGACCACGATCGCCTTGCGCGAAGCGGTGGATCCGCCAACCCCTGTAGATGGTTGGGAGCTCATACCGACCAAGTCGGCACCCGACCTCAGTTGATAAGGCAACCCGAAGCCGGCACTCCCAGATCACCAAGCGGTCGAACCCCAACAGACATGCAATCTCCAGCCGATCCCAACAGACCTTCCTATGCTCGGCCGGTACAACATGCCGACTCGATCGAGAGATGGGAATGACGGACCGGAGACCTCCCACTGAGCCTGAGCCCTCGGGCTGGAAACAGAAGATGGGCGTCGAGCTGTCGGGCCTCGAGCGCCCCCGTGACTTCCTGATCGCGTTTGTGTTTCTGGCCACCTTCGTCGCCGTGGCGGCGGGGATCGCGTACGTCATGTTCGGATGAAGAACCAAGGCCCAATTGCGATCAAGCCAACCCTGTCCAGGCGCTCTCCAGACCGGAGACGACAAGAGCCGAGGTCAAGCCCTGCCTGACAGAGAGGGGTTATCGGTTCGTCGTAATCTGCGGTCTCCTAGCCGTACCAACCCATGGGTCCTCCTTCGTACGGAGATGCTGTTCCACAGGCTGACCCACCCTGGAGGTGCCGTTCCCGGACACTCGGGTGAATGCTCGTTCGTGTAGCCGATTTGGCGATCTGCGTGCGCTCAAAGGGAAGCAACCAAGGTTGTAGACATGGCGCATGCATTATGTAGACTGATGCTATGGGAACGACAACGATTCGCGTGGATACCGATACCCACGCCCGCCTCCTCGCCCTGAGCCAAGCGACCGGCGCCTCGCTCATCGAAACGGTCCGTGATGCCACCGAAGCGCTCCGACGGCAACGCTTCGCCCATCAAGTGGCCGCCGAGCTTGCCGATCTTCGAGAGGACCCTCAGGCATGGCAGGCCTACCTCGCCGAGGCGGATGAAACGTCGGTGTCCGATGGCATCGGTTGATGATCTCTGGCTCGTCGACTTCGGCGATCCCTATCCCGGTGAGCCGGCCGCGCACCGTCCTGCACTGATCCTCGGTCCCCCCGACACGTTCGGTCCCGGGTTTCCGTTCGTGATCGTCGTACCGCTGACCACGGCCCGGCGCGGCCTCTCCATGCATATCGAGGTCGAGGCCAGCGCCGACACCGGCCTCGACACCACCAGCTACATCCAATGCGAGCTGATCCGGTCGATCAACCGCAACCGGCTCGTCCATCGCCTCGGCGCCGTAGGACCAGACATCAGCAACCAGACCACCGCCGTCATCAAGACGCTTCTCAACCACTGACCGACCGATCCTCGGAGTGCCGCCATGCGTGGTCATGGCTCCGGCGTTTTGCCGACCGGGATCCGGCGATCTGCGTTGCTGGCGCTCTGCCCGTTGGCAGTGCCGGCGGTTACTCCAACTCAGCCAACAGAGTCGGACTGGCGACCCGCGATCCTGGTGTGTCGTATACATGAGCAGCTGTCGAGCGAGCGCGGCAAGTTGACGGCCGGCTGCAACATCACCCTGTGAAGGTCCGCGCTCGTTGATACGACCCGTGGTCGTCCGGCAACGGAGCCGGGGCGGGTCGGGCACAGCAGGGCCCGACCCGGCCCCCACTTCAGATCATCCCTCCGTCCGAGAGAGGTCCACCCTGCGGAGCAATTGGGCGTTGGCGGCGACGATCACGGTGGAGGCGCTCATGAGCGCCGCCGCGGCGGCCGGTGGCAACACGAAACCCGCCCATGCCAACGCCCCGGCGGCGAGGGGGATGGCGATCACGTTGTAGCCGGCGGCCCAGCCCAGATTCTGCACCATCTTGCGGTACCCCGCCTGAGAGAGCCTTCGAATCCCAACCACGCCACGCGGATCGTCGGAGGCGAGCACGATCCCGGCCGATTCGATGGCAACGTCGGTACCCGCCCCGATCGCAATCCCCACGTCAGCCTGGGCGAGAGCGGGAGCATCGTTGACGCCATCGCCGACCATCGCCACCCGATTGCCGCGTCGCTGCAGCTCTTCGACCTTCGAGTGTTTGTCCTCGGGGAGGACCTGGGCCAGGACCTCGTCGATGCCGAGATCGACAGCGACGGCATCCGCCACCTGTTGGGCGTCACCGGTGATCATCGCCACCCGCACTCCGAGCCGGTGCAGCCGATCGACCGCCTGGCGAGACTCCTCCCGGACTTCGTCCTCCAGAGCCAGCGCCCCGAGGACCTCACCTTCGGCCACCACGTACAGAACCGCCGCGCCGCGGGCGACCCACTCCTCAGTTGCCGCGTCGAGCCTGCTGGTGTCCAGGTCCCGTTCAGAGACCAGTGCAGCTGATCACACGAGAACCCCCGCGGCGTGCACACCGACCGCCTCGAAAGGCAAGAAGCGCATCACGCGCGCACCAGACGCGGACCAAACGTGATCCAGAAGCAATCGAGCTCCCGCTCGAACGCCGAGAACCCTGGTAGACAAAGGAGAGACCGTACACCTTCCATCCGAATGGAAGGTCAAGTGTCTTCTCAGCGAAATCCCGTGGACAGCCGAGAGTTGCGAGCGGCATCGGTCTCCGAATGTCCACTGGCGTGGCTCACTCCAGGGAGGGATCGGGCGCTTCAGACTCTGCCGGGCGACTCAGTGCCGGTGTTCGGCGGGGGCAGAATGGATCTTCACCGAGATGTCCGAATCGGCGAGCCCGCGGGCGATCGTCTGGCACCGGATCGGATCTACACACTCCGCAGGATCCAGGCGATTCGCCCGTTCTGTCAATTCGGCGAGCTTCGACCGAGTTCTCTGGAGCCTTCCGACATGCTCATCCAGGGCGGCCAAATGGCGCTCGAGAAGCTCAGTCACGTGTCCACACGTTGTCTCGCCACGGCCTCTGAGATCGAGGATCGAGGCGATCTCGGTGAGCGACAGCCCAGTCGCCTGAGCGTCGCGAATGAACGACAGACGATCCACCGTCTCGTCTCCGTAGTCCCGATAGCCGTTCGGGTGGGCCCTACCGGGATCGAACCAGTCACCTGCTTGCGTGCCCGACACAGCCGCTCTCCACAGCTGAACACACCAGAACCCCCGAGCGGGGGTTCTCCTGGGTGGGCCCTACCGGGATCGAACCAGTCACCTGCTTGCGTGCCCGACACAGCCGCTCTCCACAGCTGAACACACCAGAAACCCCCGCGGTGCGGGGGTTCTCCGGGGTGGGCCCTACTGGGATTGAACCAGTGACCTCTTCCGTGTCAGGGAAGCGCTCTCCCGCTGAGCTAAGGGCCCGGGAACTGACATTCGAGGCGACGCCCGGAATTGAACCGGGGTAACAGGTTTTGCAGACCCGTGCCTAACCACTCGGCCACGTCGCCGTGATCCTGACGGACCTTTCAATGACCACGCATCTCTCGACACATCGACACTGGAGCGGAAGACGGGACTCGAACCCGCGGCCTCAACCTTGGCAAGGTTGCGCTCTACCAGCTGAGCTACTTCCGCAGAGTGGGAGATGATAGCGCCCTCGCGAACGACTGCACCAAACGACATCCTCACTGACCGGTCGACCCGAACCCCCCGGTGCCACGCTCGGAGTCCGGCAGAGAATCCGACTCCTCCCAGGTCGGATCCGCAAGGGTGACGAACATCAGCTGTGCGATCCGTTCGCCGCGGTTGATCTCGACGGCCTCGTCACCGTGATTGACCAACAGCACCCGGATCTCACCCCGATAGCCCGAGTCGATCAGGCCGGGGGCATTGACCAGTCCGATGCCATGTCGGGCGGCGAGGCCCGATCTCGGAAGGACGAGCGCGGCGTGTCCAGGAGGGAACGCAATGGCGAGCCCGGTCGGAACCGAAGCCCGGCCACCCGCCGGAAGCTCGAAATCCTCGGTCGATCGAAGGTCGAATCCGGCGTCGCCGGGACGGGCGGGTTCTGGTGCAGGTAGTTCCCTATCGAGGCGAGTGAAGGTAACCTGCACGTCAGCACATTTCGTGGGGCATCCGGGCGGATCGACCACGGAGATGGAATCTTGGCACATGCGTACTGTACCGATTGCTCGGCTCGGGTAACGGTCGTTGACGGTCGCTGCCTCCTCGACCACCGCATCGATCCTTCGACGATCAGTGAGGGATCGGGCAAGCGATTGCGTGGCCGGAGTTCCCGCCACACCAAGCGGCATCTCGGCGAGACCGGTCCGGATGTAGACACGAAGTTGCCGATCGTCACGACGCCGACCCCATCGGTTTCCGAACGGCTCGACCAGCTAGAACTGGATCTCAGACCGGTCCGCCAACCGTCGGCGCCGACATCGCAACCGGCGCCGCTCCGAGTCGACGAGGCACCGCAGACAGACGATCGCCAACCTGCCGCAGGCGTGACCACGTTGGAGCATCCGAAGCTCGTGTCGCGTCCACCCGTCCGACACGTCCTGGCACCCACCAACGATCTGATCGATCAGATGTGGACGGCGAACCGGGTCGACGACGAGATCGACGGCTGGACAATCCAAGAACTCGACACCGAGGGTTCGGTGGTGGCCAGACGTGTCTTCATCGGAACGGTCCTCACCGTCGGCATCGCACTGCTCGTCGCGTCTGGGTGGTTCCTGGCCGGTCGGGGCGACGCCACCGTCGAGACGACCCTCGCCGAGATCGACGACTCCTCGAGTGTGCTGTCGGGGGCGTTGAGCGATGCCGAGTCGGTGATCGCCGACCTCTCGACCGGTTCCCTGAGCGACAGGGACGCCGCCGCAGCAGCGTCCACCTCGATCGACGCGGCCGCCCGCACCTTGTTCGGGCACGCCTCGAACCTTCCCACGACCGACGAATGGGCGGATCTGCGCTCGGAGACCGTTTCGCTGTCGGATCGATCGATCGCGACCGCGCGGCAGCTCTCGAGGACCACCTCGTACGTGGCGACGATCGGCGTGATGTTCAACCGACCCGCGTATCCGCTCACCGCCGACAACACCGAGCTCGGTGACATCGCCGAGATGACGGCGGTGTGGGTGTCTCGGTTCATCGCCACATCGTCGAGCCTGCCGGACGTGAACGCACTCGACGCCCACCGTGAGGAGATCGACGCGTTGGCGGCGAGGCTGCCCGCATGGCAGAGCGCCTATCTCGATGCGCTACGAGCGGGCGACGTCGATGCGGCGGGTGCGACCGTCGGCGACCTCGACCAGACGGTCCTCGCACTCGAGGCCGACCTGAGTGAGGCCCTCGAGTCCATCGCAGAGGAGCTCGCCGCTCAGCGGTCGGCGCTGCTCTCCGATCTCCAGGACTAGTCGGCGAGTTCGATCTTGTCTCCGAGTTCGGCGAGTGCCTGCTCGAAGTCCTCTGCACCTTCGAACTCCTCATAGACCGAGGCGAACCTGAGATAGGCGACCGGATCGAGCTCTTTGAGATGCTCGAGGACCACGGTGCCGATCGCAGACGACTCGACGGGAGCCGACCCGACGAACAGCCGATCCATGACCGTTGACACGATGTCATCGATCGCCGTCTCCGGCACCGGTCGTTCGGCGAGCGCCGAGCGAAGGCCCGCCATCAGCTTCGAGCTGTCGAACGGCTCGATGAAACCATTTCGCTTTCGGACGCGCCGCGTCACATCGATCCGCTCATAGGTGGTGAATCGAGCTGCACACGACTCACATTCACGACGCCGCCGAATCGCCACACCCTCCTCGGAGGGGCGGCTGTCGACGACGCGGCTCGACTCGAATCCACATTCGGGACATCGCATCCAGCGAGGATACCGCTGGCCCCCCGTTGTGGCTCCCCGCACGGCGCGCAGGACGCTCAGCCCGCAGGCAGCAACAGGGTCTGCCCGACCTGCAACGACGACGTCGAGAGTGCGTTCAGGGTCTTGACGTCGGTCACGACTTCGCGAATGTCCGTCCCGGGCTCTGCGATCCCTTCGGAGATCGACCACAAGGTGTCGCCCGGTTGCACCACGACGGTGCTGACCGCTTCTGGTTCGTTGGCTGATCCGGTGTTGCCCAGGAGGAGGAAGATCGATGTCAGCGCAAGGAGGAGAATCAGCACCCTGGTGGACAGGTTCTGAGCGCTCTTCGACATCGGTCTTCCTTCCCCTGGACGGTGTGCACGTGCCTGGCCGGCAGGTGCAAACTCAACGTACGAAGCGGGTGTGACAGAAAACGATCGGGCGGTCATCTCGCACTCCTGGAATCGGGTCGATGCAACACGCAGCAACGAGAGCGCCCGTGACCCGCACACGCAGGGGTCGGGACAACATCTCGCATCGTCTGACGGTCGTTGACTTCGAACATGTGTTCGGTACAATACCCGAACAGATGTTCGATCGTCAAGTCGAACATATGTTTGGAACGCGAAGGTCGGACGGGTACGCTCACGACGACCAGAGGAGACGACATGGCTCAGCAACCGCCGTCGGGATTCGGTCCGCTCTCGGACCGTCAACAACAGGTCCTGGATTACCTGACCGCCACCGTCAACGACCGCGGGTACCCGCCGTCGGTCCGCGAGATCTGCGAGGCCGTCGGGCTCTCGTCCCCCTCGACGGTCCACAGCCACCTGTCATCGCTCGTCAAGGCCGGCTACATCCGCCGCGACCCCAGCAAGCCACGTGCGATCGAGATCCTCACAGAGACCGAGACCGAGGCTCCGCGGGCCGCCCCGTACGCCGATGACCGCCTTCGAGAGGTGCCGCTCGTCGGGCGGATCGCCGCAGGCTCCCCGATCCTTGCAACCGAGGACATCGAGACGATCATGCCCCTCCCCGAGGAACTCGTCGGGTCGGACCCGGTGTTCATGCTGGAGGTTCGAGGCGACTCCATGATCGACGCAGGCATCCTCGACGGCGACTACGTCGTCGTGCGACGCCAACCGGACGCACGCGACGGGGAGATCATCGCCGCGCTCGTCGACGGCGAAGAAGCCACCGTCAAGCGCCTCAAGCGCGAGGGTGGAAAGGTCGTGCTGATCCCGGAGAATCCCGCCCTCGAGCCCATGGTCTTCGAGGACGGCGTCGAGATCATCGGAAAGGTCGTGTCGGTGCTCAGAAAGATCTACTGAGCCCACACTCCCTCGAAGACGCTGACGGCCGGGCCGGTCAGCCAGACGTGAGGGCCGTCGAATTCGACGGTGCCGGTGCCGCCGGGCACGGTGACCAGCCAATGTTCGATCTCGGGATGGGTGCGTCGCGCCGCGGCCGCGACAGCCACCATGCCGGTGCCGCACGCCTGGGTCTCACCCACCCCCCGCTCCCACACGCGCATGTCGATCCGGTCGCCGTCGACCGAGGCGTACTCGACGTTCGTGCCGTCGGGGAAGTGGACGTGCGTCTCGACGACCGGACCTTCCGTCGTGACCGGAGCCTGAGCCGGATCGGGCACGAAGGTCACGGCGTGGGGGTTCCCGACGTCGACGGTGCTCCACGGGCGCCCGTGCAGTTCGATCGTCGACTCATGCACATGCACCGGTCCGAGATCCACCGAGATGTCGCCATCGGAGCGGACTCGGGCCGCCTTGAGCCCGACGGGGGTCTCCACCAGGAACTCGCCGGTTCCCACCAGACCGTGGTCGATGCCGTAGCGAACGACACAACGAAGCCCGTTCCCACACATCTCCGCGGTGCTCCCGTCGGCATTCCAATACTGCATCCGAAGTGCTCCCCCGGCGCTGCCCCGACTCACGGCCAGGAGGCCATCCGCTCCGATGCCGGTGCGCCGGTCGCACATGGCGCGGATCTCGGCCGGGTCCGGATCGATCGGACCGTCAACGACGACGAAGTCGTTGGAGAGGCCATGCATCTTCACGAATGCGGTCACGGTCGCCATCGCTCGAGACAATACGCCACGGCCGCATCGGTGTCGACGTCGGCAGGAAGCCACGTGATCCTCGGGTCGCGCCGGAACCAGGTCCGTTGCCGTCTCGCCAGCTTCACCGTGTTCGCCACGATCGCCTCGACGGCCTCATCGAACGTGGCTCGTCCCTCGACCACTTCCAACAACTCGGCGTATCCGACCGCCAGGGAGGCATTTCGACCGAGCCGACCGGCCAGCCCGGCGACCTCCTCCATGAAGCCCGCCTCCACCATGGCCCCGACCCTGGCTTCGACTCGGGCTCCGATGCCGTCGCCCGGATCGACGCCGATGCCGACGAACGGGCGGAGCGGCCGGTACTCCCTGACCGCCACCGCCTCGGGCGTGGTGGCACGCTCCGACGGCACAAGGCCGGTCAACTCGAACACCTCCAACGCCCGGACGACCCGGCGCGGATTCATCAGATCGATGTGTTCGCTGGCATCGGGGTCGGCTGCGAGCAGGCGATCCACGGCTTCACCGGCGTCGAGTTCGGTCAGGGCCGCCCGCACGTCCGGATCGTGAGGTGCGAACGTCAGTGGGTCGACGATCGATCGGAAGTGCAGCCCGCTCCCCCCGACGACCACGATCGGTCGATCGTGGGCATCGAGACGCTCGACCGCGATGCGTTGAAACGCCTCGACGGTCAGATCGTCCTCCGGTTCGGCGATGTCGATGAGTTCGTGCGGGATCTCGGCCCGTTCGGCGATCGACGGCTTGGCCGTGCCGATGTCCATCCCCCGGTAGGCCTGCATCGAATCGACCGAGAAGATCACCGCTCCCGTCCGGCGGGCGACCTCCATCGCCAGTGCGCTCTTGCCGGCTGCGGTCGGCCCGACGATCGCAAGGAACGTCAGATCGGCACCCCGCCCAGGTGGTGGTGCCCGGCGACGTCGATCTTCACCTGTGACTTCTCACCGACCGGGTGGCGACCGTGCACGTGGACGAGCTTCCCGTTGCGGGCACGCGTGGTGGCGACCGAGAAGTTCTTCTTCGACTGGCCCTCGCTGATCACTTCCTGCACCGAGCCGATCAGCGCCCGGTTGCGCGCCAGCGAGGCGTCGTCCTGGACGGCCTGGAGTCGAGCAAACCGCTCCTTGATCACGGCGTCGTCGACGAACTCGTCCTCGAAGTCGGCCGCCGCGGTCCCCGGTCGCGGCGAGAAGATGAACATGAACGCCGAGTCGAACTGCGCCTCCTCGACGAGCTCGAGCGTTCGATCGAAGTCCTCGTCGGTCTCGCCGGGAAAGCCGACGATGACATCGGTCGACACGGCGAGGTCCGGAATGATCTCGCGCGCCATCGCCAACCGGTCCCGGTACTTGGCGGCGGTGTATCCGCGGTGCATCCGCCGTAGCACGGCGTCGCTCCCGGATTGGAGTGGGAAATGGAGCTGGGGGCAGACGGCCGGCGTCTCGGCCATGGCCCGGGCCACGTCCTCGCGGAAGTCGTTCGGATGCGGTGAGGTGAATCGGATCCGCTCGACCCCCTCGATCTCGCCGACCTGTCTGAGCAGGTCGGCGAAGATCGGGCGACGCTTCCCGTCGATCGCGAGGTCACGACCGTAGGTGTCCACGTTCTGGCCCAACAGGGTGAACTCGACGACGCCGTCGTCGACGAGCCGGCGAACTTCGTCGAGGATGTCGCCGGGTCTGCGGCTGATCTCGGGTCCCCGCACGCTCGGCACGATGCAGAACGTGCAGGTGTTGTTGCAGCCGACCTGGATCGTGATCCACGCCGAGTGCGGCAGCTCGCGTTTGACCGGCAGCGAAGACGGCATCGCCTGGAGTTCGTCGACGACCTCGGTGATCGGCCCCCAATGCTCGGCATGATCCAACAGATCGAGCACACGGTCCAGGTTGTGAGTGCCCATCACCACGTCGACCCAGGGCGCACGTTCCCTGACGTAGTCACGGTCCTTCTGCGCCGCACAGCCGCCCACCATGAGCGTCATCTCGGGGTTGACGTCCTTGATCGCCTTCAACTGCCCCAGCGTCCCGTACAGGCGGTTGTCGGCGTTCTCCCGGATCGTGCACGTGTTGATGTAGACGACGTCGGCACGGCCCAGGTCGGTGGTCATCGTCATGCCGTCGGACTCGAACAGACCGGCGATCCGCTCGGAGTCGTGTTCGTTCATCTGACATCCGAACGTCCGGATCACGAACTCCTTGCCCACACGCGAAGGCGCCCGGTATGGGCGCGGTCGACGTTTCGGTACGGGAAGCAGTGTCTCTGTCATGTCGCCGTCTGGTTCAGCGGGCGTAGTCGGTCGACCGGAACTCCCGGATGACCGTCACCTGGATCTGGCCAGGATACTGGAGGTCCTCCTCCAACTTCCTGGCGATGCGCCGGGACAGATCGCCGGCCGCCAGGTCGTCGATCGCTCCCGGATCGACGATGACCCTGACCTCTCGTCCGGCCTGCATGGCGAACACCCGCTCGACGCCGTCGAACTCCATGGCCACCTTCTCGAGCTTCTCGAGACGCCGCACATAGGATTCCAGGGCTTCGCGTCGGGCGCCCGGACGTGCCGCACTCACCGCGTCGGCGGCCTGGACCAGGATCGCCAGCACAGTCCGGGGCTCCACCTCGTTGTGGTGGGCCTCGATGCCGTGCACAACCGCCGGATCCTCACCGAACCTCCGTGCGATCTCCGCCCCGATCAGCGCATGTGAACCCTCCACCTCGTGGGTCACGGCCTTGCCGATGTCGTGGAGGAGCGACGCCCTCCGCACCTGAGCCGGATCGATTCCCAGCTCGGAGGCGAGCATCGCTGCCATGTGCGCCGCCTCGACCGAATGGTTCAAGACGTTCTGGCCATACGACGTCCGATACTTGAGACGGCCCAGCAAAGTCACCAGCTCGGGGTTCATCCGCGAGACACCGACCTCCAACAACGCCCACTCGCCGGCGTCGCGGACACTCTGTTCGACCTCGGCCTGCGCCTTTTCGAAGGCTTCCTCGATCGAGGCGGGGTGGATGCGCCCATCGGCGATGAGTCGCTCCAGCGTCAACCGGGCGACCTCACGGCGAACCGGGTCGAAGGAGGCGACCGAAACCGCCTCCGGCGTGTCGTCGACGATGAGGTTGACGCCGGTCGTCGCTTCCAGCGCCCGGATGTTTCGGCCTTCACGGCCGATGATCCGGCCCTTCATGTCATCGCTGGGAAGCGCCACGACCGACACGGTGGTCTCGGTCACGACCTCGGATGCGAGCCGCTGGATCGAGGTCGCCAGGATCCGGCGCGCCCGCTTGTCCGCCTCTTCCCGAGCGCGGACTTCGAGGTCTCTCACCAGGAGCATGGCATCGCGCCTGGCATCGTCTTCGACCTCGGCCAGCAGTTGTTCCTTCGCCGCCCGCGAATCGATGCCGGCGAGCCGCTCGAGATCTTCACGGGCTTGCTCCCGCATCATCTCGGTGTCTTGGCGAACGGTCGTCACCTCACGCTCGCGCTCGAGCAGGAGCTGCTCGCGAGATGCCAGGTTGGTGGCCCGTTGTTCGAGTGTCTCTTCTCGCTGGGTGAGCCTGGATTCGACGGTGTCGATCTCGACCTTGCGGTGTTCGAGCGCCGCCTCCTCGCGTTCGCGATAGCTCTCGGCGCGCGCCCGCCCCTCCTCCTCGGCCCTGGTGAGAATCCGCTGTGCCTCGAGGCGCGCCTCGGACACTGCATCCTGAGAGTCGGGATCGCCTTTCGTCGGCCTGGCGAATCGCGTCGCGATGAGGAATCCTCCGCCGCCGGCGATCACCACAGCCAGCGCCACCGCCACCGCGATGGTTGCTGTTGAATCCATGTGATCTCACTTTCGGGACATCAGCTGCCACAAATGGCAATGCCGAACCCCGAGGGGCCCGGCACATACCGTGAAATGCGATGAGATCGTCGAAAACGAGCCGTCAGGCCAACTGTCGAAACGCTCTTCGGTCGCTTGTGGTGTGGATCATCTGGTGTCTTGGTTCGTTAGGTGATGTTTGGTATGTGCTCGCCATCATGCTAGCTGACGAACGGCCGTTTGTCGGGGTACCTCAGCTGTCTGCGCCCTCCGACACGGTGTCGTCATCCGACTCCAGGTCGATCTCGATGTCTTCCTCGTCGGGGTCGATGGAGGAGGTCAATCCGGCCTCGTCGTACACGTTGGCCTGCAGCTGCATGGCGATCTCGGGGTTCTCCCGAAGGAAACGCTTGGCGTTCTCACGGCCCTGTCCGAGCTGCTCGTCTTCGAAGGTGAACCACGCACCGCTCTTCCTGACGATCCCGAGGTCGACGGCGACGTCGAGCAGGCTCCCCTCCCGGGAGATGCCCTCGCCGAACATGATGTCGAACTCGGCCTGACGGAACGGTGGGGCCATCTTGTTCTTGACGATCTTGACCCGACACCGGTTGCCGACGTTCTCGCCGCCGTCCTTCAGCGACTCGATCCGGCGGATGTCGATCCGAACCGACGAATAGAACTTGAGGGCACGACCACCCGGCGTGGTTTCGGGGCTGTTGTGCACCATCACGCCATCCACGAAGTAGTTGTGGTTGCCCTCGACCTCGATGTCGAAGCGATGGGTGTGCTTGCCGTTCGGTGGTTTCGCCTCGATCGATGTGATCGGGAACGGCATCAGTGTCCGGGTGGGCTCAACGAACTCTGGAGTCACCGAGAATCGACCACGGAAGCGTGGCAGCAGCTTGTACTCCATCGACGGGTGCACGTACGGGGCGATCAGGGCTTGAAGCTTGGCGGTGTTCGAAGCGTCGAACGTGATTCGAGCCTTCTGAGCTGCTCCGACAACTCGAAGCGCCCCCTGGACGCCCCACGTGTCCGCCAGATACTCGAGCACTCGCTGCCGGGTGCCAGGCGACATTGCTTCGACACACACTTCTGCACGACCGCTGCCACCTCGGGTCCGCTGTTGCTTTCCTTCGGTGCGGAGGGAGAAACCGAAGTCGTCCTGATACCAGATCGCAAGCGCAAACGGAGTCAACCGCTTGAGATAGTCCTCCGAGAAGACCTTCCCGCCCTCGAAGTACACCGCCTTTCGCAGCTCGGCCAGTTCCGGGAGAGGTGTGAGATCGTGGAATACCGCCCCGCGTCCGAACATGACACCGATCTTCTCCCGCAGCTGGTTGATGAAGATGCATGTCGTCTTCGAGCGATTGAGGTTGGCCGTGAGCTTGCGGAGGGCTTGGGACATCAGACGAGCCTGAAGACCGACGTGGGTGTCGCCCATCTCGCCCTCGATCTCCGCACGGGGTACCAGAGCGGCGACCGAGTCGATCACGACGACATCGAGGGCACCGGAGCGCACCAGCATGTCGGCGATCTCGAGGGCCTGCTCCCCGGTGTCCGGTTGGGAGATCAGCAACTCGTCGACGTCGACGCCCAGTGCCTTGGCATAGATCGGGTCGAGGGCGTGCTCGGCGTCGATGAACGCTGCGATGCCTCCGTTGCGCTGGGCCTCGGCGACGATGTGCAGCGAGAGCGTGGTCTTTCCCGACGATTCGGGACCGTAGATCTCGACGACGCGACCACGCGGGACGCCTCCGATCCCGAGTGCGAGGTCGACGGCGAGTGCACCCGTCGAGATCACCTCGGACTTCACGAGGGCTGCGTCGCCCATCTTCATGATCGAGCCCTTGCCGAACTGCCGCTCGATCTGCGACATCGCCATGTCGAGCGCCTTCTCGCGCTCGGGCCCGCCTCGTCCGACATTGACCACTGGATCCTGATTCTGTCGCCTCGCCACGGTGTTCGCCTTTCTCAGTTGCGTCTCGCCCGATCCCGAGATCTCATCGGGGATCCGGTCGCCGGTTCGTTCCTCTTGGGCCTGTTCTTCGACCCGTGCGGACACCGTACGGACCGTGTGTGACATATCTTCGCATGAAGAATCACATCAATGTGAGACGCAACCGTACACGAACACCTGTTCGATGCCAAGCATCTCCACGTTCCACGTTCCACGTTCCACGTTCCACGTTCAACGTTTCAGGTTCCGGGTTGGAGCTCGGCCCGGGACTCCGTCAGAGGGGGAAGCGGTCGATGGGGCGGTACTCGGGACTGCCGGGCCGGGTGACGGATTCGAAGACCGTGACTTCATCGACCGGGATCGTGACCGGGGGGACCTCGACGCTCGAGAGGAGCCGGCGCACGTCGACGGGCGGGCGGACCCGGGCGAGCGTGATGTGCCCGACGAACGGGCGATCCTCACGTCCGAGGCCGACCCCGTCGACGACGTCCTCGACGATCGCCGACAGCGACTCGAGCCGATCGGAGCCGTGTGCGAGCCCGACCCACAACACGGTGGCACGCTCCGGTCTGGGGAAGGCGCCGAGCCCTCCGGCGCGCACCGTGAACGCCCCTCCGAGGTCGGCCTCGTCGAGACCTGCCAGCAGCCGGTCGAGCGACACGTCGTCGATCGCGCCGATGTAGCGGAGCGTGATGTGCCAGTTCTGCGGAGGCGCCGGTTTGCCCGGTATCTCAATGTCGGAGAGCGACGCCGCGAGCGCGGCGCGGGCCTCGTCGGACAGGTCGACGCCGACGAACACCTTCATCAGGCGCTCAGGCGCTCCACCAGTCACCGGTCAGGGCGAGCCTGAGCAGGTGCATGCCGGCGGTGACCGTGTAGGTACGGACCCGCTCCCGGTCCCCCGGCATCCGGAGAGTTCGGGCCTGGGCACGTTCCGGTGTCGCCACGGCGACGATCATCGTCCCGGGCGCGTCACCGGCCGGTCCGGCGAACCCGGTCACCGAAACGGCGACATCGACCGCCAGACGCCGTCTGGCTCCCTCGGCCATGGCGATCGCCGTCTCCTCGGACACCACGCCGGAGGCGATCGTCTCGCCGCTCACACCGAGCAGGTCGTGTTTGAGGTCAGCGGCGTAGGCAATGATCGACCCGCGGAACACATCGGAGGAGCCGGGTGTCGCCGTGAGCCGACCGGCGAGGAGACCGCCCGTCGCAGACTCGGCGGTGCCGATGGTCCACCCTCTCGCCTTCGCCAGGCCGATCAGGGTGGTCTCGATCGTCTCCTCGTCGGTTCCGAACACCAGCGAGCCGAGCCGTCGCTTCACCTCCGCCTCGATCGGGGCGATGAGCGCATCGGCTTCTGCCGTCGTCGCAGCCTTGGCGGTGAGCCGCACCTTGATCTCGCCGTTCGATGCGAGGAAGGCCATCGATGGATTGGCCGACAAGTCGAAGAGATCGCCGAGCATCTCGGCGACATTGGACTCGCCTCGCCCCCAGGTGCGGATCACCCGCGACACGAGCACCTCGTCGATGCCGGCCTTCTGCTTGATCCTCGGAAGGACGTGGTCGTCCAACAGGAGATACATCTCCGGCGGGACACCTGGGAGGGCGAAGATCAGCTTGCCTTCGTGTTCCAAGGCGAGGCCGGGTGCGGTGCCCTTCGGATTCGGGAGCAGCTCGGCACCTTCGGGGTACTCGGCCTGCCGCAGGTTCGACTCCGGCATCTCCCTCCCCCACGTGGCGTACCGCTCCCGCAGCGCCTGGGCGTACTCATCGGAGAACGCCATCGCCCGACCGGTCGCCGCACAGATCGCCTCGCGGGTGATGTCGTCCTGGGTGGGTCCGATTCCGCCGGTGATGATGACGGCGTCCGCACGGCCGAGCGCGGTGCGGATCGCCTGCGCCATCCGGCCGAGGTTGTCGCCGACGGTCTGCTGGTAGTGGGCGTCGAGCCCGAGATCGGCGATGCGGCCACCGATGTGGGCGACGTTCGTATTGATGATCTGGCCGAGCAGCAGCTCGGTCCCGACTGCGATGACCTCGACGATCATGCGCTCACTCTGCGCGGCCCAAGAGGCGCAATCTGATGAACCTTGACCTGAGATCGACACCAATTGTCGTCAGCAACCCTGGGTTCGCACTTGTCAGCCACCGACCGTGGCCTCCAGATCGGTGCCGACGACGGCGGTGATGGTGGCGTCGACCCACTCGCCCGGCGTGCCCTCATCGAGGGTGATCACCCCGTCGATCTCCGGCGCCTCCCGCCACGAACGGCCGACGGCGATCCCGTCTTCGATCTGATCGACCAGGACCGGGACGGTCTGTCCCACCATCGCCGAGTTGGCCTCGTAGGTGATCTCCTCCTGGATCCCCTGGAGGTAGCGCAGGCGCTCGTTGATCTCCTCGCGGTCGATCCTCCCGTCGAGCTCGGCCGCCGGGGTGCCCGGTTCGGGCGAATACGGGAAGAACCCGGCCCAGTCGAGCTCGGCGGTTTCGAGGAACTCGGCGAGCTCCTCGACCTGGGCCTCGGTCTCGCCGGGGAATCCGACGATGAACGAACTCCTGGTTGCCGCTTCGGGGGCCGCCGACCTGATCTGGTCCAACAGCTCGACGTACCGCTCTCCCCCGCCCGGGCGGCGCATCGCCCGGAGCAGCTCGACCGAGGCGTGCTGGAGCGAGAGATCGAAATAGGTGGCGATCTTCGGGTTCGATGCGATCTCGTCGATCAGCGACGGCCGGATCTCCTTCGGATAGAGATACAGCAGCCGGAGCACGTCGAGGCCTTCGACGTCGGAACAGAACCGCAGCAGATCGACGATGCCGGCCCCGGGTGCGTCGATGTCCCGGCCATAGGCCGCGAGGTCCTGGGCGACCAGCACGACCTCACGCACCCCGGCATTCACCAGCCCGGCGACCTCGTCGCGGATCTCGGTGGGCCTCCGGGAACGCTGCTTCCCCCGGATCAGCGGGATGGCGCAGAAGGTGCACGGCTTGTCACACCCTTCAGCGACCTTCACGTAGGCGTACGGGAACTCGGGCGCGGGTCGGTTGACGAGGTTGAGGATGTCCATCTTGGGCCGACGGCGGATGTCGGTCCCGAGATGCACGGTGTTGCCACCGAACCCGGTCAGCCGATCCAGCGTGCCGACGAGCTCCCCGTACCGGTCGAGGCCGAGCACGGCGTCCACCTCGGGCAGGGCTTCGGCGACGTCGGTGCCGAACCGTTGGGCCATGCAGCCGATCACGATGGTGTGGGCATCTTTGCGCTTGGTGTCCTGCATCTCGAGGATGGTGTCGACCGACTCCTCCCTGGCCTCCTCGATGAAGGCGCAGGTGTTGACCATGACGACATCGGCGGATTCCGGCGATTCGGCGAGTCGATAGCCGGCTTCTCCCAGCATCACTTCGACCTTTTCGGAATCCACCTGGTTCTTGGCGCAGCCGAGCGTGGTCAGCCAGACGGTCGGGGTGGAGGACATCGGCGGCCAGTGTAGGAGCGCCCACCCACTGGCCACGCGGCGACACACGTATCAGGCGGTGCACCCGGGTCTCGGTTGACCACTCGAAGGGGAGAGACACACATGCCATCACGCCGGACAGCCCGCAGACCGCTCGGGCACGCCGAGGTCACGCTGCTCGGGCTCGAACAGGCTCGCCGCGACTTCGGCCGCAGGCCACCGTCACGTGGCTCGTTGCGGACCGCCATCCGCCGACTCGTCGCAGTCCTCACCGCAGACGATCGCCCGACACGGGCCGGCTCGCTCAGCCGTCGTCACGCGACGAGCCGAGGTCGGTGAGAAACGACGAGATCGACCGGGCGATCTCGTCGCGTTGTTCGGAGTCCGGGATCGATGGCTCACCATCCCGCGGCTGACGACCGTATGAACCGAACTGGGCGTGATTTCCGCCCTCGATCGAGCACGAACTCCGTGCCCGCAGGGAGTTGCGGCTGGGAGCCGAGCACGTCGTCGGGGGTGGCCAACAGATCGCGGTCGCCGTAGATCGAGACGACCTCCAGGCCGGAGTCGCCGAGATCGAGCCCGCCCTCGGGGTAGGCGGCGAGCAGGACGAGGCCATCGACCTGATCGGACTCCGACGCGAAACGGGCGGCCATGGCACCACCAAGCGAGTGTCCGCCGACCGCCCAGGCGACGATGTCGGGGTAGGCGTCGATCGATGCCTGGGCCATGTCGCTGTCGAGGATCGCCAGCCCCAACGGCGCTCGTTGGATGGTGACGAGGAACCCGGCGTCGGCGATCTGTGCGGCGAGCGGCGCATAGGCGGCAGGCTCTACCCCCGCCCCGGGATAAAGGATCAGGCCGGCCGGAGCCTGCTCCGACCCGAAGGCATAGGCACACGGGTCCGGGCATTCCCTCCCTGCCGATGCCGCGATCGCCGCTGCCCCGGGGTCGGCATCGAGGGAGAAGAACAACGTCCAGCCGACTGCCGCAGCGGCGATCAGCGTCAGGGCGACGCCGATCACGATCCGCCTCCGGGTCACAGCGGAACCGGGATCCGGCGGCGCCGGTCGAACGACAGCCGGGAGACGTACCCGGCGGCCCGTGCTGCCTCGACGACCTCAACGTGACCCCACCCGGCCTGCTCTGCGACGTGCCCGTCGGAGGCCAACGTCACCGGGACACCGGCGTCGTGGAACATCTGGAGGAACCGGGGCGACGGATACACCTCCCCGGCCGGGTTTCGCAGACCCTGGCTCGACACCTCGACGGCGGTGCCCGTCAGCGCAGCGGCCTCGACGACCGCGGCGTACATGTCGACCGGCTCCGCTTCGGGGCGATATCCGTACTTCTTGCAGACGTCGACGTGGGCGAGCACGTCGACCACCCCGGATCCGGCCAAGGCCTCCACCAGCTCGAAGTAGTCCGACCATGCCTGGTCGACGCCGCGCCGTTCGAACTCCCAGGCGACCTCGGACGAATCGATCGCCCAGGGGCCGATCCAGTGCACCGAGCCGATGAGGAAGTCCCAGGGATAGGGCTCGATGAGCTCGAGGACCGCATCGATGGATTCGGGGAAGAAGTCGATCTCGAGTCCCAGCTGCACCGGCAGCCCGCGATCCTTCGCACCGAGCACGACGTCCACGTACTCGCCGAGTGAGAGCGTGCGGTCGGCCTCGACGAACGCCTCGGAGTGTGCGCTGAGCTCGGGATGCCCGGGCACGTCCCAGAAGCGACCCAGAGCGTCCGCGGCCTCGACACAGCGATAGAGGTGCTCGGTGAAGCCGAGCTCGGTCACACCGACCGACGCCGCCTGCTCGACGTACTCCTCGATGAGCCCAGACCGATACACCGCGGGAGGGTTGGCGACCCCCGTCTCGTTGTGGGGGTGGAGATGGAGATGGTGATCGGACACGGCTCAGCGGACCTGTTCGACCAGGCCCTGCAGCGGGCCGGGACCCACGGCGTCGGCGACCACGTTCCACGTCGCAGCGGAGATCTCGCCATCGCTCTCGAGCTCCGAAGCGGCCAGGTAGACGGCGTCGGCGAGCCGGGCGAAGAGACCCACCTGATCCCGCTCGACTGCAGTGGCCACTGCACTTCTGGCCGCCGCCGAATCTCCGCGCCCGAGGGCTTCGATCGCTCGCTCGGCCGCCGAGAGCGCCTGACGCTGGGCTTGTCCGTCCATACCGAGAACGCTACCGCTCCCGGCGGTCTGCTCACAGTCGATCGCTTTGATGTGCCAGCACCGATCTCTCCGATGGGTACCGTGTCGGGGATGGAGAACTCTGTTCCTCGCTGGTTACAGGTGACCGCCGCCGTGGGATGGCGGCTGCTGGTGGTGGGCGCCGTTGCGTATGGCGCGACCATCATTCTGGCCGAGCTACGCGTCTTGATCATTCCTGCGATATTGAGCCTGTTCGTGGGCTGTCTCGCCACCCCGGTCAGTGAACGCCTGAAGGCCCGTGGGCTGGGGCGGCTTCCGACGACGCTGATCGTCTTCGTCGGCACCGCACTCGCCTTCACAGGAGTCGTATGGTTCATCTCGAGCCAGATCGCCAACAGCGTCGACGAGATCAACGAGTCCATCGACGAGGCGACGGTCCAGATCACCGATTGGCTCGCCGAAGGCCCATTCGGGCTGACCGAAGCCCGAATCGACGAGCTCATCGACCAGGCGCGGCAGACGATCACCGACAACTCCGAGGGCCTGATCGGTGGTCTCGCCGGCGGCGCGGCCACCGTCCTCGAGATCATCACCGGGTTCCTCCTGATGCTCGTGTTCGTCTTCTTCATCGTCAAAGACGGAGACCGATTCTGGACGTGGGCCGTATCGCTCATCGGCAACGACGACCAGCGACGACGAGTCGAGCGCATCGGTCAACGATCCTGGGTGACGCTCCGGAATTACCTGGGCGGGACCGCCCTCGTCGGTTTGGCCGACGCCGTCCTCATCGGCATCGGCCTCCTGATCCTCGGTGTGCCACTGGTGGTCCCGCTGGCCCTGCTCGTGTTCTTCGGTGCCTTCTTCCCCCTCATCGGGGCCACGATCTCCGGTGCCGTTGCCGTCCTCGTCGCGCTCGCCACCGTCGGCGTGGTGCAGGCACTGATCCTGGCGGGCATCGTGCTCGCCGTTCAACGGGTCGAGGGCGACATCCTGATGCCGATCCTGATCGGCAAGGCGGTCGACATGCATCCGCTGTTGATCATCGTCGCCTTGACCATCGGCTTCATCGTGGCGGGCCTCATCGGCGGCTTCCTGGCCGTCCCGATCCTCGCCGTCGGAATCGTCGTCGTGAAGGACTACGCGGGTCCGTCTGCGCTCCCGGTGATCTCGGAGGCGGACGAAGCCTGATCTAACCGGTATGCGGTATGCGGCATATGCTGCGCCGCCTCCCGGACGATCGGCATCGCTGGAGTCGGCCCCCTACCTCCGAGGCTCGTTCCTCGCCTCGCAGGAACCTTCCCCCACTTCGTGGGGGACACCCTCGACGCCTCGCGCGCACGTCGCCCTACCTGGACCGATGACCGACGACCGACAACCGACAGCGCCGATGCGAGCGCCAGCGAGCGAGGCCTACACCTCGGTGTACAGGTACGGGCGGAGCACGTCGAGCCGGTGCTCCATCGTGTCCTCGTCGATCAGCCGGAGAGTCGCGGCCACCGTCGACAGCAGCGGGTTGCCGTCCTGCGGTGTGAAGCAGAACCCGACCAGTTCGTTGCCGCCCCGGACCGCCAGCGTGTCCAGCGACACCACCGCCTGGGCCAGGATGCGCCCGTAGTAGCCGTGATCACGGCCGAACGAGAACACCTCGTTGGCCGAGCGCTTGAGGGTCACCGCCACCCGGGTGTTGGCGTTCAACCGGTCGATCGCCTCGTCGACGGTGATGTCTCGGTCCAACGTCAGCGAGAAGTGGATCGAGTGCATGTACTGGGTGTTGAGCTTCAGGGCCGACGAAAAGACGTTGAGGTCGTAGCCCATCGTCTCGAACAGGCCATGGGCGTCCCTGGCGTGGTGCGTCCCGAACCGATCCTCCTTGTGTGGCTCGACCGTGGGGCTCGCCACGAATCCCGAGCTCTGGCTGATGTCGTTGGCGCGTCGGATGCACAGGAATCGGCCGTCGGTGAGATGCGAGTCCCCGTCGGGGTCCATCGCCAGGGTCTTGATGAGCGCCGCGATGTTGTGCGTGTTGCACGACACGATGTGAAGGAACCGATCGTCGACCGACACCGCCGAGTCGTTGATCCCACGGGCGTACATCTTGCCGAACCCGTACTCCGAGCCCTGGGCCATGAACCCGAGCGGTCCCGTCGCACCCTCGTAGAACTCGGACTTCATCTGGTTGCCGACCGGCGTGCAGTCGATGACGACCGTTGCACGTTCGATCGCCTCGATCGCCCCGTACTTCGGAGCGTGACCGAGCTCTTCGAAGGCGGTCCGGCGGTCGTCATCGACCGCCAGGACCGCTCCTCGTCGAACCAGGTCGTTGACCTTCGCCCGTTCGGTTGCGAGCGGCGTCCGTTTGTGGAACGTCACCTCGTCGATCCCGAAGTCGTCTCGGTGATCGGCGAGCATGCCGATCAGTGGTTCACCGATGGTTCCGGTGCCGATCACATGGACGATGGCCATTGCTGTCTCCTCAGAACTGCTCTTCCTCTGTGCTTCCGACCAGTGCGAGCGTCGAGGCGTTACCTCCCGAGATCACGTTCGAGACCTCGTCGAAGTACCCGGCGCCGACCTCGCGCTGGTGGCGGGTCGCCGTGTAGCCGTCGCCCTCCATGGCGAACTCACGCTGCTGCAGTCTGACATACGCCGTCATGCCTTCGTCGTGATATCCGCTCGCGAGCTCGAACATCGAGGCGTTGAGGGCGTGGAATCCGGCCAGTGTGATGAACTGGAACTTGTGGCCCATCGCTCCCAGTTCCCGCTGGAACTTGGCGATCGTCTCGTCGTCGAGGTGCTGTCTCCAGTTGAACGACGGCGAGCAGTTGTATGCCAGCATCTTGCCCGGGAACTTCGCGTGGATGGCGTCGGCGAACCGCTTGGCCTCGTCGAGGTCGGGTTTCGCTGTCTCGCACCAGATGAGGTCCGCGTACGGGGCATAGGCGAGCCCTCGGGCAATCGCCTGGTCGAGGCCGGGGTTGACCCGGTAGAAGCCCTCGTCGGTCCGCTCTCCGGTGCAGAACCCCTGATCGCGGGTGTCGATGTCCGAGGTCAGCAGATTCGCGGCGTTGGCGTCGGTCCGCGCAACGATGATCGTCGGGACGCCGAGCACGTCGGCGGCCAGCCGGGCTGCGGTCAACGTGCGGATGTGCTGGCTCGTGGGAACGAGCACCTTGCCGCCCATGTGGCCGCACTTCTTCTCCGATGCCAGCTGGTCTTCGAAGTGGACGCCTGCAGCCCCGGCGGCGATGAAGCTCTTGGTCAGTTCGAAGACGTTGAGCGCCCCGCCGAATCCTGCTTCGCCATCGGCCACGATCGGAGCGAAGCTCTGCGCCTCGGTGTCACCCTCCGACCATGCGATCTGGTCCGCGCGGCGGAGCGCGTTGTTGATCCGCTCGACGAGGGCAGGTGCCGAGTTCGCCGGGTACAGCGACTGATCGGGATACACCTGCCCCGACAGGTTGGCATCACCGGCGACTTGCCAGCCGGACAGATAGATGGCCTCGAGTCCCGCCTTGACCATCTGGACGGCCTGACCGCCGGACATCGCACCGAGGGCGTTGACATAGTCGCGGCTGTTCATCAGCTCCCACAGCCGTTCGGCCATGGTCTTGGCCAGGGTGTGGGACTCCCGCAGGCTGCCCCTCAGCCGGACGACCTCTTCGGCGGTGTACGGCCGGGTGATGCCCTGCCAGCGCGGGTTGTTCGCCCAGTCGTGTTCCAGCTCGGCGACCTGCTCGGCGAATGTGGATTGCTTCATGGTGTTCCTCCTATCGGGATTCTTCAGTCGATGTGGTCGTAGGCGACCAGGGTCAAGAACTCTGTGAAGTCGGGGTTGAGCGCCACGTCGAGGAAGACGTCGACCGCCTCGCGGCTCACGTCCAGACCGGCGATCTCCTCCTCGGTGAGCCTCCGCACCAGGTCGGCGGTGACCTCCCCGAGTTCGGCGGTGACCACGCCGTGTTTGACCCACTGCCAGATCTGACTCCGTGAGATCTCGGCGGTGGCGACGTCCTCCATGAGGTTGTCGATGCCGGCGGCGCCCGTCCCTGCGAGCCACGAATCGAGGTAGCGGATCCCGACGTTGATGTTCGTCCGGAGGCCGGCCTCGGTGACTGCGGCCCCCGGTATCTCGACGTTCAGGAGGTCGTCGGGAGCGATGGACACCTGGCGGAGGTTGTCGAGCTGGTTCGGTCGGTCTCCGAGGACCTCGTCGAACTCGGCGCGCGCCACTGCGACCAGTCCGGGATGGGCGACCCAGGTGCCGTCGCATCCTGCCTCGGCTTCGCGACGCTTGTCCTCTCCGACCTTGGCGAACGCCGCTTCGGTCACCTCGGGATCGGAACGATTGGGGATGAAGGCCGCCATGCCGCCGATGGCGTGGGCCCCGCGCCGATGGCATGTCGCGATCTGCAGCTCGGTGTAGGAGTGCATGAAGGGTGTGGTCATCGTCACGGCGGAGCGGTCCGGGAGCACGAACTCGCGCCGGTTCCTGAACTTCTTGATGACCGAGAAGATGTAGTCCCAGCGGCCGGCGTTCAGCCCGGCCGAGTGCTCTCTCAGCTCGTAGAGGATCTCGTCCATCTGGAAGGCGGCGGTGATCGTCTCGATCAGCACGGTCGCCCGGATCGTCCCGGCGTCCAGCCCGAGGAGCGCTTGGGCCCTGGTGAACACGTCGTTCCACAACCTGGCCTCGAGGTGGTGCTCGAGTTTGGGGAGGTAGAAGTACGGTCCGGACCCGCGTTCGATCGCCACCCGCCCACCGTGGAACAGGTACAGACCGAAGTCGAAGAGGGACGCCGGAACCGGCTCGCCGTCGACGTGGACGTGTTTCTCGACGAGGTGCCAGCCCCGCGGCCGAACCATGAGCGTCGCGAGGTCCTCTCCGAGTTCGTAGCGCTTTGCATCGGTCTCGAGCGTGAGCGTCCGTTGCTGCGCCTCGAGGAGATTCCGCTGTCCGTTGACCACGTTCTCCCACGTCGGCGTGCAGGCGTCTTCGAAGTCCGCCATGAAGACGTTGGCGCCGGAGTTGAGGGCGTTGATGACCATCTTGGCGTCGACCGGCCCGGTGATCTCGACTCGACGATCCGTCAGATCGTGCGCCGGCGGCACCACGCTCCAGTCGGATTCCCGGACGGAGGCGGTTGCCGGCTCGAAGTCGAGTGAGCCGCCGCCGTCCAGCGCCTTCTGTCGTTCGACGCGGGCGGCCAACAGTTCGAGCCGAGTGGCCCGGAACTCCCGGACGAGTTGGGCGACGAACGCCAGCGCCTCATCGGAGAGGATCTCGGGGTCGAGGTTGGGAGCGGTCAGTTCGATCTCTGCAGTTCTGGTGTTCATTCCGTCGATGTTTCTCGCCCCACCGCCAGAATTTGAGACTTCGCTCCGAAAGAACGGACTATCTTTCGTATCACGCAAGCAATGGTGCATCTCTCATGACGCTCGATCCGCTGGTGTTCGGCCACCGGCTCCGGCACTTCCGCCGGAGCAGGAACATGACACTGGACGATCTCGGACAGGCGATCGGTAGGCCCGCTCCGTATCTGTCGCTCGTCGAGAACGGCAAGCGAGACGTCAAGCTCGGACAGATCGGCAAGCTCGCAGAAGCCGTCGGCGTCTCGGTCGCAGAACTCCTCGCCGACGAGGCGCCCGACCGGCGTTCGGACCTGGAGATTCGGCTCGAGCGCGCCCAGCAGCATCCCGTATACCGGCGGCTCGGTCTGCCCCATCTCAAACCGTCGGCAAAGACGCCTGACGACGTCCTCGAGCACCTGCTCGCCCTCTACGAGGTGGCCGCCGTGGACACGCCGGTGCAAGCCGCCACCGCCGAGGATCTGCGGCGCGCCAGTGCCGACTGCGCTCGCCGCCTGCGCGATGCCGACGGACGGCTCGCCGATGTCGAACTCGCCGCCGCAGCACTCCTGGACGATGCGGGTGTCGACGCCACCGGCCCGCTCACGACTCGCGATCTGACCACGATCGCCGACCACATCGGCTACCGGGTGCTTGCCGTCGACGACATCCCCAGATCCGTGCGGTCGATCGTCGACGAGTCTCGCAAGCGCATCTACGTCGCGCAACGCAACGAGCTGAGAACACGTCAGGCGAGGAAGGCGATTCTGCAGACCCTGGCCCATCGAATCCTGGAACACGGCGATCCGTCGAGCCCGTTCGACATGCTGTGGCAGCGGGCCGAGACCGCCTATTTCGCATCGTCGATCCTGATCCCCGAGCGCTCGGCCCTGGCGTTTCTGCGTTCGGCCAAGGAGAACCGGGACATCTCGATCGAGGATCTCAAGGAGCGGTTCTACGTGTCGTATGAGATGGCGGCGCAGCGGTTCACGAACCTGGCCACGACAGGGTTGGACATCCGGTGCCACTTCATTCGAAGCCGCGACGATGGCACGGTCGTCAAGGCCTATGCCAACGACGACGCACCACTCCCCCGCGACGCCTTCGGCGGCAGCGAAGGGCTCCGACTCTGTCGACAGTTCGCGGCCCGGACCGCCTACGAATCGGAGCGGGGCTACGACCTGTACAGCCAGTTCACCGACACCCCGGTCGGTTCCTTCCTCTGCTCGACGCATCTCGACGCCGCCGGTGACGGAGACGCCATCACCATCGGCGTCCGCTTCTCCGACGCCCGCTACCTGCGTGCCCGCCGCACCGATCAGCACCGGATCTCCAAGTGCCCCAAGGGCGAGTGCTGCCACCGGCCGGCAGAGAACGAATACGTTCCCGGCATCGTCGTGCACTCTCGTATCCAGGATCGGCTCGTTGCGCTCCTGGCGCCGAGCCTCGATCCACCGGTGGATTCGGCCGAGATCGCCGAGTTCGCCGAGCGGCACGACGTGGAGGAATCGTCTTCCCTTTTCGACGAACTCCAATAACCTGATGGCAGGGCAACAGAGAAGGAGGTGAGGTGCATGTCGACGTATGAAGGCTCCTTGAGGATTCCCGGCGACGATGGCCCACCGCTTGCGGTGACGATCGACCTGACCGACGAGCGGCTGCGGATGAGCGCAGGCGCCTCCGAGATCGGCGACTGGCCCATGTCCGAGATCCGGGTCAACGCCCTCCCCGACGGGTTCCATCTGCGCGCCGAGGGGGAGGAAGTCCTCCTCGACATCACCGAAGACGCCCAATTCGCCGTGGATCTCGGCCTCAGGACCGCACCGCCTCACCTGCGCCGGCGCATGAGCGCCCTGATGCGTCGGGACTGACGTCCGTCTCACGTCTCACGTCTCACGTCGAAGAGAGTCAACGACGCGGCCTGACTCGAGGGGATCTCAAGCGAGGAAGAGGGTTGGTTCCTCGAGGTTTTCGACGACCGTTGCAAGGAATCGGCGGCCCGCCGATCCATCGATGACACGATGGTCGTAAGAGAGCGACAACGGCATCATCGGCGCGATCTCGAGCCGACCCGCACGCGCGATCGGCTGCTCTTCCGCCCGGCCCACGCTGAGAATCCCTGTCGTCCCGTACGGCACGATCGGCGTTCCGTACCCGCCACCGACCGCACCGATGTTCGAAACCGTGAACGACTGACCTCCGAACGCACCCGCCGGAAGCGACCTCGCCCGCGCCCCCTCCGACAGCCGGCTGATCTCCGCACTCAAATCGACGAGATCCCGAGCCGCGGGCCGCTCGACGACAACGATCATCAACCCGTCGGGCGTGTCCACCGCCACTCCGATGTCGATGCGTTCGGGATACACGAGCGATTCGCCGTCGAGCCGTGCGGCCATCTCCCGGTGCCGGTCCAGCGCCGTCACGACGGCCTTGACGAGCATGGCATCGATCGAGACCGGGGCGTTCCTCCTGCGCTTGAGTGCCGCTCGTGACGCCATCAATCTGGTGACGTCGGCCGAGCCGAACGTCGTCACGTGTGGGATCTCCCGCCAGGATGCCGAAACCCGCTCACCGATGGTTCGACGGAGCTTGGACAGATGCACGATCTCTCCACCCGCCGGCGGATGCGCCTCGTCTCCCGGTGCCACGGTCGCTGATGAGACGTCGGGGGCGACCCGCTCGGACTCTGTGATCCCCATCGGGACCGACGGCTCGGGCGGTGTCTGCGACGCCGAGGCGACCGGCTCGGGTTCCACGGAGATCTCCGACGAGCCTGTGTCGGGCGCTGACGGTTCCTCGGCCTCCGCAGGGAGGCCGGCAGCTCGACGAACGTCGTCACGGGTGATCTGCCCGTCCGAACCCGTTCCGATGATGGAATGGAGGTCGACTCCGAGTTCCTTGGCGAGTTTGCGAACGATCGGCAGGGTCCGGGCCGTGGGCGCGCCGGGCGCATCGCTCGGCGGGGCCTGCCTCGGCGTCAGGTCGACGGCGTCCTCGGACAGGGTGCCGACGATGGGCGCCGCGTCGGCTCGCTCCGGCGGGGCCGGGTCCCCTCCGACGGCCTCCTCGTCGGCCGTTTGGATCGAGACCAGCACCTGTCCGACTTCGAGAACGGTTCCCTCGGGCGCTCCAAGGGCAGCGACGACACCGGCGAACGGCGTCGGGATCTCCATGAGCGCCTTGTCCGTCTCGATCTCGACGATCGACTGATCGAGCTCGACCGTGTCGCCTTCGGCGACCAGCCAGCGGACGATCTCCGCCTCGGTGAGGCCTTCGCCGATGTCGGGAAGCAGGAAGTCTTTCGCCACGGTCACACCGACGCTTCCATCGTCGAGCGCACCGCCGACACGATCCGATCGGTGGACGGCAGATACAGGCTCTCGGACCGCTTCAACGGGAACACGGTGTCCCAGCCGGTGACACGGCGCACCGGAGCAGTGAGCGAGAACATCGCCCGTTCAGAGATGATGGCGGAAACCTCCGACATGAACCCGGCGGTCCGGGGCGCCTCGGACACCAGCACGGCGCGACCGGTCTTTCCGACCGAGTGGAGCACGGCATCGACGTCCAGCGGCGTCAGTGTCCTGAGGTCGATCAACTCGACACTGATGCCGTCGTCGGTGAGCCGTTTCACCGCCTCACGACACTCCTTCATCATCGCGCCGTACGAGATGAGGCTGAGGTCCCGTCCCTCGTTTTCGATACTCGCAGCGCCGATCTCGACGTGATCCGGCTGCTCTGCCAGCTCCTCCTTCACCGCCCGATAGAGCCGGATCGGCTCGAGGAAGACGACCGGGTCGGGATCGTCGATCGCAGCCCGCATGAGCCCGTAGGCATCCGAAGGACGAGAAGGCACGACGACTTTCAGCCCCGGCGTGTGGACGTAGATCGCCTCGGCCGACTCGGAATGGTGCTCCGCAGCGCCGATGCCTCCCCCGTACGGGATGCGGATCACCATCGGCGCAGAGAACCGATGACGGGACCGATTCCGGATACGTGCCACGTGGTTGATGATCTGGTCGAACGCCGGATACGAGAAGCCCATGAACTGCATCTCGATCACAGGCAGCATCCCACCGACCGCCATGCCGAACCCGACGCCGGCGATGCCGGACTCGGCCACGGGCGTGTCGATGACCCGGTGGCTGCCGTGCTTGTCACGCAGACCATCGGTGATGCGGAACACGCCGCCGGTTCTCCCGACATCCTCCCCCATCACGATCACACGATCGTCCGAAGCGAGCGCATCGTCGAGTGCACGGTTGAGCGCTTGTGCGATGGTCGTGGTCATCGGGTGGCGTTCGCCTCTGCGAGCTGTTCGGCGAGATGGGCTGGCATCTCGGCGAACATCGCCTCGAACATGTCTTCGGCCGTCGGAGCGCTCAGACTCTCGGCGAGGGAGATGGCACGTTCGATCTCGCCGGTGGCCTGCTGCTCGATGCGCGACTGCCAGTCCTCATCCCACCGCCCCCGTTCGGACAGGTAGATCCGCAGCCGCTCGATGGGGTCACGCCTCTCCCAGTCCTCGCGTTCGTCCTCAGACCGGTAGCGGCCGGGATCGTCGGCTGTCGTGTGCGGACCCATCCGGTAGGTGACCGCCTCGATCAGCGTCGGCCCGTCTCCCCTTCTCGCCCGCTCGACGGCATCACGGGTGGCGTCGTAGACGGCGAAGATGTCGTTGCCGTCGACCTGGATCCCTTGCATGCCGTAGGCGAGCGCCTTCTCGGCGATCGTCTCGGACGCCGTCTGCTCCGCTGTCGGGAGCGAGATCGCCCACCCGTTGTTCTGGCACAGGAACACGACGCCGACCTTCTGCACCGCCGCCATGTTCATCGCCTCGTGGAAATCGCCCTCCGAGGTCGCGCCATCGCCGAAATACGTCAGCGCGATCCGAGACGAGCCCTGCAATCGCTCGGCCCATGCGAGCCCGACCGCATGGACCATGTGGCCGCCGACGGTGATCGACGGCGGCAGGACGTTGACGTGCTCGGGGACCTGCCCCCCCTGTTCGTGACCGGTGCGCCCGGCGAACAACAGTTCCATCGGGTAGCCCTGCATCCACATCGCCGCGGCGTCGCGATACGTGCCGACCATCCAGTCGTCGATTTCGAGCGCTGCGGCACTGCCGGCCTGAGCGGCCTCCTGGCCCTCGAACGGCGCATAGGTGGCGAGGCGGCCCTGTTTCTGAAGTGCCATCGATTTCCGGTCGTAGATGCGTGCGAAGACCATCGCCCGATACAGCCGGGAGGCGAGATCGTCGTCCATCGGCGCTTCGTCGGCCAGCGCCCCGCTCGGAGTCAATATCTGCCTCATACCGCGCCAGAGCGTAGCGGGTTCCGATGGACGCGAACCGGCCTCGGCGTCGTCGTTTCGGCCCCAGTCATCGGCCGTCGCATCGGCACGTCGCACACCCTTGGCCGGAATCGAGGACTGAGACCGACAGCGCCGTCGAGCGTCAGCTCGTCTGCATGGTCGATCGCCCTGATCCATCACGGCATTCAGCCTCTTGGAATCGTGTGTCCCGGCACTGAAGATTCGCCGCCATGAGCGGAATCGCACCAGAACGCCTCCCGTCCGACGCCTACACGCAGTACCGCCCGGCGGCACCGGAGCACTCAGGACTGCTCGCGACGTTGTTGGTGCTCCTCGGCGCCGGAACCGCCGCCGCCGCCCTGTTGGGACCGTTGGTGACCGGCGTCATCGAATACCACGTCTCCGAAGGTGCGCGCGATCAGGTGATCGGTGGGGATGTCGCCGTGCTGGCGCTCGTCGCTCCGACGAGCCTCGCGGCCGGCATCTTGGTCATGCGTCGCAATCGCGCCGGGGTTGCGCTGGCTCTCGGTCCTTCGGTCTACTCCCTCTACATGTACACCCAACTCGTCCTCGGCAACGACATCGCTCGGTACTCCGGCAACAGCGAGCGGTTCTTCCCGCTCCTTCTCGCGCTGATCCTCCTCGCCGGAGCCGTCACCGTCCAGGCGCTGGCGAGGCTGCAGAGAATCGACCTGCCGACACTGGGTCGCTCGGTCTCACGTCGGCTCGGCGGGTTCCTGCTCGTCGTCGCTGCCTTCCTCACGTTCGGGCTCCACCTTCCTGGACTGTCGCATGTCTTCACGGACACACCGCCGGGCGCCGAGTATCTCGCCGACCCGGTCGTGTTCTGGACGGTGAAGGTCATGGATCTGGGATTCGTCGTGCCATTCCTCGTGTGGACTGGCGTTGCGCTGCTGTTGCAGCGCAGGGAGGCCAGACTCCTCGGGTACGCCGGGGTCGGATGGACCGCGCTGCTGGGCTCCTCCATCGCCGGGATGGCGATCGTCATGCAGGCGAAGGGGGATCCTGCAGCATCGACTGCCAACACCGTGGTGTTCGTGGCATTCGCCCTCTTGGCGATCGTCTTTGCGATCGTGATGTATCGGCCACTCTTCGACGGCCGATGATCGCCTTCGGCCCGGAACGATCTCCATGACTTTCGGATCGCCCCCGCTGCGACTCGCTGGCCGGACGATCACCGACCGCCATGTGACGGTCATCTCGTACGCGTTCTGCATCGCGGTGCTCACCGCGGGGTACTACTACAACCTGACGTTCGTCCAACTCGGGCTGATCGATCTGGGCACGCGAGTCGTTGGGATGAGCGAGGGGGCGGTCTCCGGAGCCATGGCCGGCATGGCGCTGGGTGCTCTCGCCGCCGCCGTGTCGGCCGGCCGCTTCATGGACGCCCGGGGATGGACCACCGACCTGTCACGCAAGCTCCGGGTGATCTCGGTGGTCATCGGGGTTCAGACGGCGTTGACGATCGCGGCTCCCTTGATCGGGTCTTCGACCCAGTTCGTCGGATGGGTGGGAATCAGCTCCATCGCGATCGGTGTCGGAATCCCTGCGACCTTCAGCCTCGTTGGAGACCTCATTGCGGTCAAGCATCGCGGCTTCGTCGCCGCCGTCATGGCGGGCGGGGCGTTCTTCACGGCGGCGCTCTATCCGTTCGATTGGCGGCTCGAGGAGTTCGCCATGGTGATGTCGGTTGCGATGGTTCCGGCTTGGCTGGTCATCTCGATCCTGGCCTTCCGGCGCACCTGGCTCGTCGAGTCGATGAGCCGGCACCGCGAACGGGTCGGCCCCGGGCGCTTCTGTCGTGACGATGTACGACAGGGCGCGACGCTCGGGTTCGGAGGCGTCGTGGTTGCGATGTTCTTCGTGTTCTTCATCGACAGCCTCGGCTTCCTGCGCATCATCGAGGCTCCGGTCTACATCACAACGTCATGGCAGTCGCCGGAGATCGGTACCAGGCTGTTCATCGCCGTTGTGCATCTGGTGGGCGCAGCGATGGCGGGCGTGCTCTACACGGCGCTCGGTCGGCGGTGGCTGCTCACCTGGATCTTCGGGCTGTTCGCCTTCACGCACCTCCTCTACACGTTCCACATCCGCACCGCAGCGGACGGACTGGAGCCTCCACTTGCGCTCCCCCTCTTCTATGTGCTCGCCGTGAGCTTCTACACGACGCTGAACTTCGCCATCTGGGCCGACATGTCGGACTCGTCGAATCTCGGGACGAGAACCGCGATCGGAGTCGGCGTCGCGGGCTGGCTGGCCTCGTTCCTGAGCACGTCGCTTGCGTTGTTCTCGGAATGGGCCGAGGTGTCCCTGCTCGAACACCTCACCTATGTCAATGCGCTCGCCCTGCTCATGGCCGTCGGCTACCCGATCGCCATCTACGTCAGGCGAGCCCGCTCGCTGGCGGTGCGGGAGGCCACCACATGAACCCCTCGTCGATCGCCCTGCTCATCGTCGCCTTGCTGATGGCGACGACGAACTCCGAGGCCGATCGCGTCGAGATCCTCGTCGACGGGTCGCATGGAGCTGCCACGGCCCAGGGTGCCGTCATCGTGGTCGATGGCCTCCTCGCCATCGACGCCGGCACCGAGGTGCCCGGGACCTGTGTATGTCGTCGGCGGCCGCGTCAGCCTCGAGGGGACCGTCATCGGTGACGTCGTCCAACTCGCCGGGACCGTCCACGTAGGCCCCTCGGGGTCGATCGGAGGGGAACTGCGGCACATCGCCGGAAGCCTCCTGATCGATGCGGGCGCCGAGATCGCCGACCAGATCCGAATTCGAGCCGGGGGACGAATCGTCCGGACCCGGTGCGTTGATCTCGACCATGGTCGCTGCAGTGGCGCTCGCCGGCGTCGGATTCCTGGCCACGAGGAGACGGCCGGCGGCAGTGTCGAACATGGAACAGGCTGCGTTCGAGCACCCGCTGGTGGCGCTCACCGTCGGCACACTGGTGGTGTTGACGTTCCTCGCCGTGTTCGTGTTCATGGCCTTCACACTCGTGCTGTTGCCGGTTGCGATCCTCGGGATCGGAGCAGGCGTGATCGCAGCGACCCTCGGCTTGATCGCCATCGGGCGCGGCGTCGGCGGGCGATTGCCGATCGATGACACCTCGATCGCGACCGCAGTCGGCGCAGCCTCGGTCGTGGTGGCGCTCCAGCTCGTCGGTCTCGTACCGTTCGTGGGTGACTGGATCGCCCTGGCGATCGTCCTGACAGGGGTGGGCGCGGTCGTCGTGACCTACGTCGGCGTGACGCGATTCGAGATCGACGAGCTCCCCGGCCTCTCCACCGTGCGGACGGAGGACTGACGGGCCTCAGCTCGACGTGGCGAGCATCTCCTCGAGCTCTTCTTCGGTGATGAGCACCTCTCGGGCCTTGGAGCCCTGGCTGGGTCCGACGACGCCGCGCTGTTCGAGGATGTCCATGATGCGGCCCGCACGGGCGAACCCGACGCGCAGCTTGCGCTGGAGCATCGACGTGGAGCCGAGCTGGCTTCGCACGACCAGTTCGGTGGCCTGGCGAGCGAGGGCGTCGTCCTCGTCGTCGACCTCACCGACGTCGTTGGCGGCGGCCTCTGCCGCCACTTCGAGGACTTCTTTGTCTTTGTACTGCGCCTCGCGCTGGGCCTTCACCCAGTCGACGACGGCGTGGATCTCGGACTCCCGAACCCAGGCGCCCTGGATGCGGTTGGGACGCGGCTCCTTGGCGGTCACGATCAGCATGTCGCCCATCCCGACCAGCTTCTCGGCGCCGGCGGAGTCCAGGATGACCCGGGAGTCGGTGGTCGACGCCACGCTGAACGCCATTCGCGAAGGCACGTTCGCCTTGATGACTCCAGTGATCACGTTCACCGATGGGCGCTGGGTGGCGAGTACCAGGTGGATGCCGACTCCGCGTGCCATCTGGGCGATCCGGACGATCGAGTCCTCGACCTCCTTGCCTGCGACCATCATCAGGTCGTTGAGCTCGTCGACGAGCACCACGATGTACGGGAAACGGTCGAACTGTTCGGGGTCGAGCTCACCGCGATCGAGCTTCTCGAGATATCCGGTGATGTCTCTGGTCCCGGCATCGGCCACGAGGTCGTAGCGACGATCCATTTCGGCGACCGCCCATTTGAGGGCATCGTTCGCCTTCTTCGGGTTGGTGATCACCCGGGTGAGCAGATGCGGCACGCCGTTGTACTGGCCGAGCTCGACCCGCTTGGGGTCGACCATGATCAGCCGGACCTCGTCCGGAGTGGCACGCATCAGGAGCGAAGTCACGAGCGAGTTGATCGCCGACGACTTCCCGGCGCCGGTGGCACCGGCGATGAGGACGTGGGGCAGCTCCGAGAGGTTCAGCAGCTTCGGCGACCCCGAGATGTCCATTCCGAGACCGACGGTCAGGGGATGTGTGTCTACGTCGGCCTCGGGGCTCCTGAGGATGTCACCGAGGCTGACCAGCCGGCGCTTCTTGTTGGGCACCTCCACACCGATGGCGCTCTTGCCAGGGATCGGCACCAGCAGGCGCACATCCGGGGTCGCGAGCGCATACGCGATGTCGTGGCTGAGGTTGGAGACCTTGTTGACCTTGACACCGGGGGCCAACTCAACCTCGTACCGGGTCACGGTGGGTCCCGGAACGATCTTGGTGAGCATGGCGTCGACACCGTGCTGGTGGAGCGTCTCTTCGAGCGCCTTGGCGGTGTCCTCCAGCAGACGGCGGTTGTGCTCTTCGCCGCCACCGAGCTCGAGGAGCTCGAGCGGCGGCAGCTGATACCCCTCGCCGGCAGGCTTCAGGACGGGCTTGGGCGCGGGCTTCGGTTTGGCGGCGGCGGCCTTCTCGGGCTTCGGTTCGGGTTTTGCCTTGGCCTTCGGCGCACGAGCGGGTTTCGGTGCCGCATGCCGTGCGCGAGGACGTTCGGCCGGCAGCGCCGTCTGACGCTGGGCGGAGGCAGTGCGCAGTGACGCAGCGAAGCCGCGAAGCGATTTCCAGAGTTCGCCGATCGCCACGACCACTTCACGGACGGACGTCCTGGTGACGACCAGCACCCCTGAGGAGATCAGCGCGGCGAGGATGACGAACGCGCCCGGCGTGCCGAGCGCCCTCCGGAGCGGGAAGGCGAGCAGCGAACCGACGGCACCGCCCCGATCCCGCACCAATTCGATGTTGTCGGACAACGAGATCGCGCCGGTGAGCAGGTGGAAGACGGCGAGCGACCCGACGAACACGGCGGCAGAGCCCAGTACCAGTCGACCTGCACCCTCGGAGCGCCGACCGAGTGCGAGCACCATTCCGACACCGACGAGCAGCGGCGGGAGCGCGAACGACCAGATCCCGAAGAGGAACGTGAGGCCGGTATCGAGGAATCGCCCGACCGGGCCGGCTTGTCCAAAGAAGGCGAGCGTGGTGATGATGGCGAACACCACCATCACCATTCCCCAGACGTCGTCCGCCTGGCCGCCGAGTCGTTCCCGGAGGAATGACCTCACCGATTCCAGCGTGAATCGTGAGGTCTTCTTCGCCTGGGGCTTCTTGGCCGGAGGTTTCCTGGTTGTCTTCGCTTTGGAGTTCGACACCCGTTTCCGCCCATGACCCCCCTTACGGGTGGGTGTCTTCGTAGCCATGTGTCCTCCACACTAGACGGGGCCGATCGCGAGGCCAACGACTCATCGCGCGCATTTCGCGCGGTCCGCGCGAACCGGTTCCGATCGGGCGTCAGACGTCTGGCGCTGCGCGATGGTTCCCGCGAGAGTCTCGGCCCGCATCGGCGTCGCTTGGATCAGGAGTCAGGTTTCAAGTCTCGGGTTTCAGGTTTCAAGTTCCAGGTCTCAGGTCGCACTTCTCGAGCCGAGACGTCAACCTGAAGGCGGTTCGAGTCGCACTGCGAGCATGCCGCCGCCGGGCGGTGCTCGACGTGGCTCACGCACGCCGGCCGGCGGGTCGTCGGGCGGAGCAATCACCACGGGGAGTCCGGTCTTGGCTTCGAGCGTCTCTCTCACCACTGTGATGTGTGCTGGTGTAGCGAGATGAACGTCGTGTTGGAGTCGCTCGATGTGCTGGCACCGTTCACATGTCAACTCGACATCGACCACCGGATGGAGACCGCGGGTGGACTCGGGTAGGTAGCGGGTCACCAAGCGCAGGAATCGACCAAAGGTGGAACTCCCACATGCAGGACAGTCGCGTTCGTTCGCATCCATCGTTGCGGACCATATTGCCACTCCCCGACGACTGCCTGCCCGGCAACTCGGAACCTGGAACTTGGAACCTGGAACCTGAGACGGTCAGCAATCCAGCTCGATGACCCTCGGCCAGGCTTCGACGCGGGGACCGTCCACCAGATAGACGTACTGGTCGGAGTCCTCGCCGATCCAGATGGTGTAGGGGCCGGTCTCGTACCCGGTGAACCGGACGCCACTCTCGAGCGACGATCGCCCGTCGTAGGGCGCCTCGAGTTGGACGGGAGGGATCACACCGTCGGGGTCACGAACGTAGGTCCGCGTCTCACCGGGTTGCAGGTCACCGAGGGGGTACTCGATCTCGAGAATGGCCACCAGATCGGAGCCGCACTCGGGAGCTCCACGGACGGTGATCGGACCATTCCCCCCGAGCGGGTCACCGCTCTCGTCGACGACGACTGCTCCGTCGGGATCGAGCACGACCGGACCGCCGCCGCATGCCGCCAACAGAACGCCGGTGAGTGCCACCAGCGCCACCCACGATCTCACAGTTCGATGACCACCGGGATGATCACCGGTTTCCTCGACAACTCGGCGCGCAGGACTCGCTGTGCCGCTTGCTTGACGGTCTGCTGGATGGCGGAATGGTCGTAGCTGCCCGCTCCGGACCGATCCTGGACCGCCTGATGGACCGCCTGACCCGCCTTCTCGAGGATCCCCTCGGGCTCGCCCATCACGCCATGACTGTCGAGGTCTGGCCCGTAGACGATCTCTCCGGTCTCGTGATTGACGGCGACCGTCACCACGACCACCCCCTCGTCGGCGAGATGGCTTCGGTCACGGAGTACACCCTTCTGAACGTCGCCGTAGCTGTCACCGTCGAGGAACACGTATCCGGCGGGCACCGCGTTGCGCTCGACCCTGGTCTCCGGCCCGTCGATCACCACGGCGTCGCCGTCCTCGAGGACGTCGACCCACGGGACATCCATCATCCGTGCGAGCCGGGCGTGCGCGGCGAGATGGCGGTACTCGCCGTGGACCGGAACGAACGCCGCCGGTCTGATGACGTTGATGAAGGTCAACAGCTCGTCGCGGTTGGCGTGCCCGGAGACGTGGACGTTGGCGTTGCGGCCGTGGAACACGGTCGCTCCTCGCTTGATCAGCCGAGAGATCACCTTGGACACGGCGGTCTCGTTGCCCGGGATGGGCGTTGCGCTGATCAGGATCGTGTCGGTATCCGCCAGGTCCACGAACTTGTGCCGTCCCTGGGCCATCAGCGACAACGCCGCGAATGGCTCTCCCTGCGAACCGGTGGTGATGAGCAGCTGCTGGTGCTCGGGCAGCTTCATGAGATCCTTGATGTCGACCACCGACTCGGACGGCAGCTCCAACACGCCGAGCTCCCGCCCGACGTCGGTGTTGCGATGCATCGATCGTCCGAAGAACGCGACCTTGCGGCCGGTGTTGATCCCGGCGTCTGCGATCTGCTGGACGCGGTGGACATGAGAGGAGAAGCAGGCGGCGATCACCCTTCCGGGGCTGTCGCGGATGATGTCACGGATCGGATCACCGAGCGAGCTCTCCGACGGGACGAAGCCGGGGTTCTCGGCATTCGTGGAGTCCGACAGCAGGAGACGGACGTCGCCGAGTTCGGCGAAGGCCGCCAGATCCGTCGGACGACCGTCGATCGGGGTCGGATCGAGCTTGAAGTCACCCGAGTGGACCACCATCCCCTCGGGCGTGTCGAATGCGATTGCGGAGGCGTCGGGAACCGAGTGGCTCACCGGAATCAACTTGAACCGGAACGGCCCGTGCTTCCGCCATTCGAGCTGCTGGATGGGATGGAGCTGGGCGTCGATGCCCATCTCCTCGATCCGCCCCCGCGCCAGCTCGAGACTCAGCTTCGTGCCGTAGACCGGGACATTGATGTCCCGGAGGAAGTATGCCAGCGCTCCGATGTGGTCCTCGTGGCCATGCGTCAGCACGACGAAGTCGATGTCGCCGGCCCGCTTCTTCATCCAACTCCAGTCGGCGAAGACCAGATCGACACCGAGCATGTCCTCCTCGGGGAACATCAGCCCGCAGTCGATCAGGGCGAGTCTCCCGTCGATCTCGATCGCGGCCGAGTTCCGGCCGATCTCACCGAGACCACCGAGGAAGGTGATTCGAACACTCATTGATTCTCCAGAAGTAGATGTCGGATGTCGTCGCCGTCAGGTGCCGGCATCTTGCAGGGCGGCCAGCGCAGCTCCGACGCCTTCGACCGTGGAGTCGAGAGCCTCGGCGAGTGGGAGGCGAGGCGCACCCACCGGACCCCAATACTTCGACATCGCGGCCTTGACGGGCGCGGGGTTCGACTCGACGAACAGCGCAGAGCACAACGGCAACAGCAGATGGTGAAGCCTACGTGCCTCAGCCAGATTCCCGGCATGCATGGCATCGACCATCGCCGCCACCTGCCTGCCTGCCAGGTGGCTGACCACCGATACCACGCCCACGGCGCCGACCGCCATCATCGGCATCGTGTACGAGTCCTGTCCCGAATACACGGCCAACCCGGGAGCCGCAGAGACGGTTGCGGACGTGTGGTCGATGTCCATGACGGCGTCCTTGACCGCGACGATGTTGTCGTGTCCTGCCAACTCCACCAGCGTCCGGACCTCGATCAGCCGGCCGGTCCGCCCAGGGATGTTGTAGAGCATCACCGGGACGTCCGTTGCGTCGGCGATGGCCGTGAAATGCCCGACCAGACCGCGCTGTTCGGGCTTGGAGTAGTAGGGCGTGACCGCCACCAGTCCGTTCGCTCCGGCCTCGGCGGCCCGTTTGCTCAGCTCGACGGACTTGGCGGTGTCGTACGTCCCGGATCCGATGAGGATCTGAGTGGAGTCACCGACGGCGCGGCGAACCGAGTGGACGAGTCCGATCTTCTCGTCGTCGGTCAGCGTCGGTGACTCACCGGTGGTCCCGGCGACGAACAGGGCGTCGGAGCCGTTCTCGACGAGATGCCGAGAAAGGCGGGCGAGCGCATCTTCGTCGACCCGGCCGTCGCCCGTGAACGGCGTGATCATCGCCGTCACAACCCGTCCGAAAGGAGTCATTGGGTCCTCGTTCTCTCTCGACTTCATCGAAGCTTACCTACCGGCCCGATCCGCCCCTGGCACCGACGCCGCCTCGGAGGTTGCCGCCGTGGGCGAGTACATTTCGTGTCATGGTTTCAAGTGTCATCGATGTCAACGCCGCCGACTTCGCGACTTCGGTCCTACAAACGTCACATCAGATCCCGGTCGTCGTCGACCTGTGGGCGGAATGGTGCGGCCCCTGCAAAGTCCTCGGTCCGGTGCTCGAGCGCGCCGCCGCAGAAGGTGGCGGCCGCTGGCTGCTCGCCAAACTCGACGTCGACGCCAATCCTCAGCTCGCCCAGCAGTTCGGGGTACAGGGCATCCCCACCGTCATCGCGTTCAAGGACGGCAACGAGGTCGACCGTTTCACCGGGGCGCTCCCCGAAGCTCAAGTCCGGGCCTTCATCGACCGCCTGCTTCCCTCGGAGCTCGACCTGATCACCGCCGAAGGTGATGCTGCCCTCGATGCCGGCGACAGCGCCAGGGCGGCGGAGATCTACCGCTCGGTGCTCGCCTCCGACCCCAGCCATCAGGATGCCGGGCTGTCGCTGGCCGGGCTTCTGCTCGAGGACGACGACCGGGAGGGAGCGCTCGAGGTTCTCGGGCGTCTCGCTGCGACCGATGCGGTGAAGCAGCTCCAGGCCTATGCGCGGCTCGGCGGCGAGTCCGCCGATCTCGCTGCGATCGAAGCGGCGGCCGTCTCGGGAGGACCGGCGGACCGGCTGGCGCTCGGGCGCGCCCAGGCAGGAGGCGGTGAACCGGAGCAGGCGATCACGACCTTGATGGGTGTGATGGGTGAACGAACCGAGCCCGAGTCCGATGAGGCGCGTTCGACGTTGCTCGACCTCTTCGAGTTGCTCGGCGCCGAGAACCCGGCAGTCAAGGATGCGCGTCGGCGGCTGGCGAACGGGCTGTACTGACCCGAATCGGGACAGCGGGTCGGTTTGCCTACGCTGGTGGCTTCCCATCGTGAGGACCTTGACATGGCGAAGAGCTACGACTCCGCACCCGAACTGACCATCGACCTCTCCAAGTCGTATTCGGCGAAGATCGAAACGAATCTCGGCGACATCGAGATCGATCTGCTCGCCGAGCAGTCACCGTTGACCGTGAACAACTTCGTGTTCCTGGCGCGTGACGGTTTCTACGACGACGTGATCTTCCATCGCGTGATCTCCGGTTTCATGATCCAGGGCGGCGATCCGACCGGCACCGGTCGCGGTGGCCCCGGGTACCGCTTCCGGGACGAGACCGAAGGCGCCGGCGACTACAGCCGCGGGACGGTCGCCATGGCCAATGCCGGCCCGAACACCAATGGCAGCCAGTTCTTCATCTGCCACGGCGATGCTCCGCTCCCCCACAGTTACACGATCTTCGGCAACGTGACCTCGGGGATGGAGACCGTCGATGCGATCGCGGCCCTCGACACGGACCGGTCCGATCGCCCCAAGACCGACGCCACCATGAAGAGCGTCACGATCACCGAGAACTGAATCCGTTCTTGTGACGGAGACGTCGGGAATATCGACGTTCTCGTCACAAGAACGATTCGGGCCACCGCATCGATGGAACACGAAGAAGGGTTCGGCTGCCGACCCACCGTGATGGCGTTGGGGCTACTCGCCGCATTCGTGGTGATCGCCTCGACTCTCGGCGTATCGCTCGCGCTCGGCGACGGCTGCGACGGCATCTGCGAGACCGCAGGCTTCAGCCTCTACGCCTCGGCGCTCCCGGTGTCGGCCCTGTTCGCGTTCTTCGCCGGAGACCTGCCGGTGGCCTGGCCGCTCGACACCACCTTCTGGGTGATCGCCTCGTTCCTGATCGGCCGGTTCGCAGAACGGCGTGACATGACGGTGCCCGCTGCGGTGATCCGGGCGATCGTGGTTGCCTTGGTGTACGGCTTCGTGATCGCACTCTTCCTCGAGTCGATCGACGCCTGAACGTCAGATCCCGAGCGCAGACTCCAACCCGACCTCCACACCGGTGACGGCGCCGACGTGGCGGATCGCCGCCAGGACGCCCGGCATGAACGAGGCGCGGTCTGTGGAATCGTGACGGATGGTCAGCACTTCACCCAGGTTTCCGAACACGACTTCCTGATGTGCGAGGAGGCCGGGCAGCCGCAGCGAGTGGATCGGGACACCCGACACGGATCCACCGCGCACGCCACTGATCTTCTCGGTCGACTCGATGCGCCGCACTTGGACGGGATTGGCCGTTCCGATCCGCTCGGCGGTCGACGCAGCAGTACCTGACGGGGCATCGACCTTCTCGTCGTGGTGCAACTCGATGATCTCCGCAGCGCGGAAGTGTGGTGCCGCCATCTCGGCGAACCGCATCATCAGCACTGCGCCAAGCGAGAAGTTCGGCACGATGAGACACCCCAGTTCGGCGGGCCATACCGACTCGACGTCATCGGCCGACACACCGGACGTGCCGACGACCACATGTGCTCCGAGCTCTCCCCACCGGCGGATGTTGTCGATCGCCACGCCGGGAAGGGTCGACTCGACCACGACGTCGGCCCCGGCGCACACGTCTGGATCATCGGAGACGCTCAGGCCCTCGATCGTTTCGCCTGCATGGCCCGGACCGAAGAGCGCCACCAACTCGAGGTCGGCAGCGTCGGTGACGGAGCGGGCGATCAGCCTTCCCATCCTGCCGGCGGCGCCGGATACGGCGACCGTGGTCATCGGAGATGCTTCTCGAGGTCGGCGGCGTCGAACGGGCCGACGGCGCCGAGCACCTTCGGTCCGGCGAGCACCGTCTCGGCGACGTCGTGGATGTCCTCGAGGGTCACCGCCTCGACCCGTTCGATGCGCTCGTCGACGCTGAGATGCTCGAAGCCGATCATCTCGGCACGTCCGAGCCTGACCATCCTGCTCGACGCGTCCTCCATGGCGAGCGCAAGGCTCCCCCGCATCGCACCCTTGGCACGTTCCATCTCCTGGAATGTGATGCCGTCGGCGATCACTGCGTCCAACTCCTGATGGACCAACTCCAGCACCGTGTCGATCTGGTCGGGGGTGGTGCCTGCGTAGACGCCCCAGGTTCCGGCGTCCGCATAGGAGGTCTTGAACGAGTACACCGAATACGTCAGTCCGCGCTCCTCGCGGATCGTCGTGAACAAACGCGAAGACATGCCTCCCCCAAAGACGAGGTTGAGCACGTCGAACGCCCAGCGCCGGTCGTCTGCGCGATCGATTCCCGAACCGCCGAGGATGACGTGGGCGGCCTCGGTGTCCCGCTCCACGAGCCGCACGCTCGCCAGCGGGTGGATCGTGGCGTACTCGTGGTCGAGGGGATCACCCGACCAGTCACCGAACAGGTCACCGACCTGACCCACCACGTCGTCGTGGTCGACCGATCCGGCCAGCGCAACGACGACCGACCCGGCCCCGTACCGCCGCTTCCAGTATCCGTGGATGTCGTCACGGGTCATCCCCCGGATCGACTCGCGTGTTCCGAGCACCGGCGCCTCGAGCGGGTGCCCGGCGAACACGGCAGCCATGAACAACTCGAAAGCGACGTCGGAGGGATCGTCATCGGCCATGTTGATCTCTTCGATGACGACCTGACGCTCCGCGTCGATCTCGTGAGCTCGAAAGGCAGGGCGCTGGAGCATCTCCGACAGCATTCCCAACCCGTCGGGGAGATCGTCGTCGAGCAACCGCGCCCAGAAACAGGTGTGGTCCTTGCTGGTGAAAGCGTTCGACTCTGCTCCCATCGCGTCGAAGCGCTCTGAGATCTCGCGGGCAGAGAGGTCCTCGGAGCCTTTGAACAGCAGGTGTTCGAGGAAGTGGGAGGCGCCGGCTTCGTTGGAGTTCTCGTCCCGGGTTCCGGTGTCGATCCAGCAGCCGACGGCCACGGACCGGATGCCCGGCATTCTCTCGGTGATGACCCGCAACCCGTTGGGCAGCGTCGTGAGCTGGTAGTGCATTGGGGGCATGGTACGGATCACCACTGGGATACCGAGAACAGATCGGTACGCTCTTGGTGTGACCCAACCTGGACAGAGCGCGCCGGCCGAACCGAACGCACCGGTTGCGCAGAACGGCCCTGCGTCCGCGCGCCGGCCCGCCTCGCCACGTCAGCGTTCTGGCATGGACCGTATCGGGAGGATCATCGTGATCGGCCTCGGCATCGCGGCCCTGATCCTGTTGGGCTCGCTGGCGTACATCGCCGGGAAGGCGGCCGAAACCGTCTCCGATCTCGGCGATCAGACCGCCATCTTCACCGGCGAAGGCGAGTTCACCCGACTCGGCCCGGTCACCGCCCAGTCCATCAGAGAGCTGTCGGATCTGACCACCGTCGAGATCATCCAGTACACGACCATCGAGAAGGGCGACGATCGAGGGTGGCTCAACTGGGCCACGGGCGATCAGATCTCGATGTTCGTGGTCGCTTCGATCGGAGCCGGGGTCGACCTGAGTGAGCTGGAAGACGACGACATCTTCGCCGATCCCGAAACCGGCGAGGCCGTCGTGCGCCTGCCCGCCGCCGATATCACCTACATCGCTCCGGACACCGAAGCCACGCATGTCTACAACCGCCAGACCGGTGTGTTCACGAAAGGCAACCTCGACCTGGAGCGTTCGGCGCGTCTGGCAGCCGAAGAGGTCCTCGTGACCCAGGCGCTCGACGCCGGCCTGCTCGAGCGCGCCGAGGCCCGGGCGGTCACCGTGTTGGAGGGCCTGATCCGCAGCCTCGGCTACACCGACGTGACGGTGGTCGTCGGGAACTGACAGAGCGCTGCCTACATCAGCCCCGCTGGAGTCGTCCCCCTACCTCCCGTCCTCGTTCCTCAGACGGCAGGAACCTTCGCGACGGTCGTCGTCGGGAACTGACCGAGCGCTGCCTACATCAGCCCCGCTGGAGTCGTCCCCCTACCTCCCGTCCTCGTTCCTCGGACGGCAGGAACCTTCCCCCACTGCGTGGGGGACACCCTCGACCGGCTCTCCTCCACCGATCGCATCTCGCAGATCGCAGATCGCAAGGCGGAGGACAGAGTCACCGATCCGGTGACTCGACGAATCCCCCTGAGTTGCGGCGGTATGAGACAATGAGGACTTATGCGCGCCCGCAACACCACCGTTCTGCGAGACATGTTGCCCTCCGAAGAGGGCAACATCGAAAACGTCGTCGCCCGCTACCAGCGGGTCGCGCCGGCGGTCACTCGCTTCGCTCGAAGCCTGGCAGGCAACGACAAGCTCCGAGTGCGACTGGGAGCCGAATCGACCGCATCCGACGACGAGGTCGTGTGTGATCCGCGTATCTTCCAGGCCGCCTACAACCGGAATGCACCGGTCACCCCGACCGAAGTGGCGCTCGCATCCGCACTCCACGAGGTCGTGCACCTGATCTCGACCGACCTCGAAGAGGCTCGAGTGATCCCCGACCATTGGCCGATCACGTCCGGGAAGCGACATCCCCGTCGACTCGCCGGTCGATCTGTTGTCGGCGATCCAGGCGGTGGGAGGCCCACTGGTCGAATCGATGTTCTTCACCCTGGAGGACGCCAGGCAGGAACGGGCGAACCTCGACCATTATCCCGGTGCCCGCTCGGTGCTGACAGATCTCTACCGCGCCGGATTCGCCGAGTCGGTCCGCAACGCCGGGCCCCTCGCACAGTACGCGCTCGGCATCTTCCTCCTCACGGGCGGATATGCCGAGCGCGACAAACTGGAGCGCTCATTCGATGGCCGCGCCGCCGTTGCACTCGCGGAAGCACAGGGGGCGATCGACGAGACCAACGCCACCACCGACCCGTGGGAGGTTGCCGAACAGGCGATCGTGCTCGTCGAGATCGCCAGGGCGAACGGATTGCTCACGAAGTTGAGCGAGCAACCGTCGACGGTCGAGCGCAGAGCTCAACAGCAGGTCGACGCCGATTCGATGGCCCAAGGCGTGGATCGGGTGAGGCTGGCATCTCCGATCGTCCGCGACGCCGAGAGCTACACCGAGGCCAAACGGGCCGCCCAAGCGAGGGCGGGACTGTCCGATCGCAAGGGCGCTTCCGAGCTCGGAGGCGATGCCTCCACCGATCAGTTGCTGAAGGTGTCTGAAGCTCCGACGGTCTTCCTCCCGACCGGTCAGGGGGGCAAGGTCGTGGTCACCCGACCGCCTGTGGCGTTCAACCGGTTCGCCACCGAGGGCCGCGAAGCGATCGCCGAAGCCGCACGGAGATGGGACGTCGCCCAACGCGGCGTGTCGGGCGAGTTGTTCCCCCTGTTCGCAGCCAACCAGCGACGCGGCCTGCGCTCGGGATACGACCAGGGCGACGTGTCCCCGCACTCGGCGCTGTTCATCGGTGCCGGTCTCTACACCCGGATGTACGAGCGAAGAGCCGCCCGGACGAGGCGCACCTATGCCGTTTCGCTGCTGGTCGACGGGTCGGCATCGATGCTGCAGCCGCGCACCGGCCAGCGCGGCCTGAAGTCCTCGTGGGGCATGCCGAGTGCCCTCTTGGGTGCATGGACACTCGCGAAGCTCTGCGACGAGCTGCAGATCGATTTCGAGGTGGCGCTCTTCAACCGTTCCTTCGCCGCCTCTCCGACCGACACCGAGTGGTCGTACACCCGCACGCGCAGCCAGGCGACCGCCGGCCTCCGCCAGAGCCAGGGAAGCGCCGCGCAGCGATTGACGACGACGGTCAACCACTACATCGCCAAGCCGTTCGACCGTCGATGGAGGGAGGCCGAGGGGCTGCTGGCCGGCATGTTCTACACGGCTGCCGAGCCCCGGGCGGCGTCGACCGCTGCCCGGCGCGATCCGCGTTCGGCGCCACCGGTGTCGATGTTCGACAAGGCGTCGAACGTCGACGAGTTCAACCTGGTGGTCGCAGCAGAACGCATGGGCCGGCTCGGCGCCAACGTGCGGGTCCTCGTGGTTCTCGCCGACGGTATGACCCGAGGCTCGCTCGAAGGCCTCCAGACGACGGTCGCGGACATCGAGCGGAACGGAACGACGGTGCTCGGCATCGGGATCGGCGATGACACGGTTTGCTCGGCGTACGAGCGGAACCAGGTCGTCGAGAGCCCCGACGAATTGACCCGGGCCATGGTCGACGGTGTGCGTGCATCGCTCCGTCGGTCGCTGGCTCGCAGTGGTATGGACACCTGGTGGCTTCGGAGCGCCCGACCCACCTCGAACCTGTGGAAGGAAGCGGCGAATGCCTGAGACGATGATCTTCGAAGACCCCAGCGGGGATGGACGCCCGATCGAGCTGGAGAAGTTCACGGTCGACCCCGATCTGCCCGACGCAGAGCAGCGGATCGGGAAGATTCCGGTGCCCGACCCGAACTACATCGACCTCGGCGTCCTGTACCGCTTCGCTCAGGTCGAAGAGGTACGCCGCGAGAATCCCGAAGGGTTCGTCCCGCTGCATCTGGCGGTCCGGGGCCACATGGGAACGGGCAAGGACCACGACATCGAGCAGTTCGCTGCGCGCCTCGGACTGCCCTACTACCGGATCCCGCTGACCGGAGAGGTCAGAGACGTGACCCTGATCGGTTCGACCAAGCTCCACGGCGACGGGGCCGGCGGGACGGAATCCCGCTGGGAGGACGGCGACATCACAAGGGCGCTGCGTGGGCCGAGCCTGATCAACCTCTCGGAGCTGAATGCGGCCGGCGCCGAGACACTGTTCGCGCTCCACGGGCTCCTCGACAGATACGCGGCCCTCGATCTGCCGAATGGTGAAACGGTGGCCCTCCGCGACGACGTTCGAGTGTTCGGCACGATGAATCCGACCGACCTGAGGGACTACGCCGGTACCCAGACCCTCAACAAGGCGTTCGCCGATCGCTGGGTCATCTGGGAGAAGAGCTTTCCGGGTCTCGAGCAGGTCGAGGCGATGCTTCGGGTGCGTTACCCGCGAATGAACGATCCGTTCGTCGAGGCGATCGCCCGACTGGGCGTGGAAGTGAACGCCAGCTTCGAGTCGATCGACGCCGGGACGAGGGTCGAGACGCCGCTCAGCCTGCGCAGCCTCCTGGACCGAATGCCGACCGGCCTGATGATCCACGAGGACGCCGAAGACCCCCTCAGACTGGCGTGGGAGGAGTTCGTCCTTCCCCACGTCGACATCTACGACCGCGACCACTACGAGACGGTCTGGAGCGCCGTCGTCCGCAAGGGCCCCGGAGGGCCAGTGTTCGCGTGAGAGACGACAGAAGACAGATGACAGATTCCCTGATCTCGGGTCCCGGTTGCGCCGGCGAACCTGCGTGCCATCGGGAAACGGTCCGTACACTTCCTGACCATGGCCTATGACACCGGGAACCCTGAACTCGATGCGACGATCGCCGAGCTGGTAGCCGCCGCCTCCACCAACGGCAACGCCGACCTGATCTCCGAGATGATCACCACCGCCCTCAAGCTGCACCGTGACGGGGCCCCCCGGGGAGATCTCAAGCTCGTCAACACCGCGCTCAAGGAGATGCGTTACTCGATGCTGGTGTTCAGCCGCCACACCGAGCCGAAGGTCACGATGTACGGCTCGGCCCGCCTGAGCCCGGACAACCCCGAATACCAGCTCGCAGAGCGCTTCGCCAAGATCATGGCGGGCCGCGGCTGGGGGGTGATCACCGGCGCAGGTCCGGGGATCATGGAAGCAGGGAACCGCGGTGCCGGCATCGAGAACTCCTACGGGGTGAACATCCGTCTCCCGTTCGAGGCATCCGCCAACGAGTTCGTCGATCCCGATCGGGTCGTGAACTTCAAATACTTCTTCACCCGCAAGCTGGGCTTCGTCAAGGAGTCACACGCCTTCACGCTGTTCCCGGGCGGGTTTGGCACCCTCGATGAGAGCTTCGAACTGCTGACGCTGATCCAGACCGGGAAGAGCGACCTCCATCCCATCATCCTCCTCGAGTCGGAAGACTCCGGCTACTGGCAGCCTGTCATCGACTTCTGCGAGAACGTGCTCATCACCCAGGGTCTCATCTCCCCCGAGGACATGAATCTGTTCCAACGGCTCCACGACCCCGAAGAGGCCGCCGACATCATCTGCCGGTTCTACGCCAACTATCAGAGCCAGCGCTACGTCAACGGCCGCTTGGTGCTGCGACTCCTGGAGCCTCCGAGCCCCGACCTGCTCGCCCGACTCAACAGGGCCTACGTCGACATCATCACAGAAGGCGAGATGGAGATCATCGAACCCACACCCGCCGAGGTGCGCGACGAGGACTCGCTCGACGACGCACGGGTGGCCTTCTGGTTCGATCGCCGCCATTTCGGTCGACTCCGGATGCTGATCGACGATCTGAACGCCATCGTCGAGGAACCGACGTCGGTTCATCCGCCGTCGCCGTTCGACGAGGAACAGGCCGATCGGACCTGGTGAACGGGCGCTTCGTGCCATACACGCCGTGAATGGCACTAAAATCGTTGCGTGCGCGAAATACTCTCTGACCTCGTAGCGGAACAACAGTTCCTCGACCAGTACCTCCAACAGGTGAACCTGAAGCTGTGGGACAAGGAAACCCCGGCGAAGGGCTGGTCGATCCGCGACACGATCTCGCATCTCGCCGACTACGAGGAACTCGCCGCCGCCGTCATCGCAGGTGAGGCCGACCTCGAGCGTTACCGATCGGCCTCCGACCTCGACGTAATCCGTCAGGAAGCGGTCGAGAAGGGCCGCAAGATGCGCCCCCAGGACGTGATCGAGTGGTGGCGGAACGGCCGGGCCAAGGTCGTCGAGCCGCTCTCACACATGCAGGCCTCGGACCGGGTGGAGTGGATCACCGGCGAGGTGAGCGCCAAGACCCTCGCCACCACCCGCCTGATGGAGACGTGGGCACACGGTCTCGACATCTACGCCGCCACCGATGCAGAGATCGAGGACACCCAGCGAATCCGGCACGTCTGCTGGCTCGGCTGGAAGGCGTTGCCCCACAGCTTCAAGGCAGCCGGACTCGACTACGTGCAGATCCGGGTCGAAGTCATCGGACCCGGATACGCCAAGTGGGTCTACGGCCCCGATGATGCACCCAATCTGATCAAGGGCTCGGCATCCGACTGGGCTCGGCTCGCAGTCAGGCGCATCGCTCCCGAGGACACACGCCTCAAACTGACCGGCGAAGGCGCCGAGCAGGCCGTCCGGGTGGTCCAGGCCTACCTGTGACCCTCCCCTCCCTCATCGGGATGGTTCATCTCGCGCCCCTGCCGGGGGCGCCCCGCTACGGGGGCTCGATGCAACACGTGGTGGACCGTGCGCGCTCCGACGCGGCGACACTCGCAGCAGCCGGGTTCGATGCCGTCATGGTGGAGAACTTCGGCGATGCGCCGTTCTTCCCCGATGACGTGCCTCCGGTCACCATCTCCGGGCTCACGCGTGTGGTGACCGAGATCTCACTCGAAGTCGCACTCCCGATCGGTGTCAATGTGCTGCGAAACGATGCACTCGGAGCGATGTCGATCGCAGCGGCAACCGGCGCAGCGATGATCCGGGTGAACGTGCTGTCATCGATGATGTACACCGATCAAGGGCCGATCGTGGGCCGGGCGGCGGAACTGGCGCGACTCCGATCGGCGATCGCCCCGGATGTGCTCGTGCTTGCAGACGTCTTCGTCAAACACGCCACTCCCCCACCCGGCGCAACGATCGAACTGTCCGCCATCGATGCATGGGAACGCTCGGGCGCCGACGCCCTCGTCATCTCCGGTACCGGAACGGGGACCGTCGTCGATATGGAGGATCTCGATCGGGTCGCGAGCGCAGTCCCCGACGCGCCGCTGGTGATCGGATCGGGCGCGTCGGTGGACACCGTCGAGGCGCTTGGTCGGTACGCAACTTCGGTGATCGTCGGCTCGTCGCTCAAGGCGGGCGGTGAGGTCGACCAGCCCATCGATCCGGGCCTGGCCCGAGCATTCGCGACGGGCGCCCGCCGAGCGGGCATAGCCCGCTGACGCTGACACCTGAACCCCCCTAGTCGCGTAACGACACCGACCTGAGTGACTAGTGCTATCGCGCGCTCCTGGGATGGACATTCAGATACGACGACTCGAATGTCGATGGCATCGATGAGTGCAATCGACCAAGGAAGGGTCAGGACACCGAAATGGACGCTGCGAGAGGTCTCAGCTGGGACCACAAGACCGGGCGGGTGACGACGGTGGGGGCGATCGTCGCTCTCGTCGCATCGCTCATATTGGCAACGAGCGGCTCGGCCCCTGCCGCCGCCTCGGGCACCATCGACATCATCGTCCGTGAGACGAATCCAGCCACGACCGAAGCTGAGAACCTCGTCGAACGCCTCGGCGGCTCCATCGGAGAGCAACTCGCGATCATCGGCGGGTTCACGGCCACAGTTCCTGCAGACATGCTCGAGTTGCTCGCAGCCGATCCGGCGATCGAGGCGTCGACCTTCGACGAAGCAGTCCAACTCCAATCGACAGCCGACTGGGCGAACGACAGCGTGACCTACCGGGACTCGGGCTCGATGTTCAAGACCGCCAAGTTCGTGCTGGCCCGTACCTTCTGGGACGCGGGCTACACCGGCCAAGGAGTCGACGTCGCGCTCATCGACTCCGGAGTCGCTCCGGTGAAGGGCCTCGACCTTCCAGGCAAGATCGTCAACGGACCCGACCTGTCGTTCGAGTCGCAGAACTCCGACTTCCGCTACCTCGATACGTTCGGTCACGGGACCCACATGGCCGGGATCATCGCAGGACGCGACCCCGGCGTGACCAACCTATGGAACGACGCAAAGACCAAGTTCGTGGGAATCGCCCCGGGGGCGCGAGTCGTCAACGTCAAGGTCGCCGGCCACGACGGCGCAGTCGACGTCTCTCAGGTGATCGCAGGCATCGACTGGGTCGTGCAACACAAGAACAGCAACGGCCTGAACATCCGTGTGCTCAATCTCTCCTTCGGCACCGACTCCGTCCAAGCAACCACGCTTGATCCACTCTCCCACGCGGTTGAGCAGGCGTGGAAAGCCGGAATCGTGGTCGTCGTCGCTGCAGGAAACGACGGGGGCATCGTCCCACTTCGCATGCCCGCCTCGAACCCCAACGTGATCGCGGTGGGAGCGTACGACACGAACGGTACGAACATCACCGGCGACGACTTCCTCACCGCGTTCACGAACTGTGGGACGAGCGGTCGCACCTACGACGTGGTTGCGCCGGGACGGTCGATTCTCAGCCTCCGCAACCCCGGGTCGTACGCCGACGCAGCGAACCCTGGTGCGGTCATCGATCAGCGGCTCTTCCGGGGAAGTGGCACCAGTCAATCGGCAGCGGTGGTCTCCGGAGCCGTCGCCCTGATGCTCGAACAGCGCCCCGACCTCTCGCCTGATCAGGTCAAGGCGTTGATCACCTCGACCACCGACTATCTCGGGCGGCGGACGGACGCCGGATGTCCGCGCAAGGCGATGCTGGATCTTCGCGAGATCTTCAGCACCCCAACGCCGTCCGCGACCCAGAGTCACACCCCTTCGACCGGGCGAGGCAGCCTCGAGGCCTCTCGCGGCTCAGACCACGTCGAGGTCGACAACGTGGCGCTCACCGGAGAGAAGGACATCTTCGGAGTTCCATGGAACGGCACGAGCTGGTCGACGGCGGCGGCACAGGGCACCTCTTGGTCAGGTGGAACCTGGAACGGCACGAGCTGGTCGGGCACCTCGTGGTCGGGCACCTCGTGGTCGGGAACGAGCTGGTCGGGCACCTCGTGGTCGGGCACCTCGTGGTCGGGAACGAGCTGGTCAGGCACCAGCTGGTCCGACAAGACGTGGTCAGGAACGAGCTGGTCGGGAACGAGCTGGTCGGGAACGAGCTGGTCGGGAACTTCGTGGTCGGGCCTGTCTTGGTCCAGCGCCCACTGGGGGTCTTCCACCAGCGGCCTCAGGTGGGATTGACCCCCAGAGGAGCCCACAACGAAGCTCATGCAGATGGGGAGCCCGACCGGGCTCCCCATCTCTTCGCGACCTCGATTGGCCCAGCGTGATTCTCCAGCCATAGGCTGACACCCCTGAGCGAGGACTGGAACATGGACGCACGACACGACACCCGTCTCGACAAGCGCGACGGCGTCGCGCTCCTCACATTGACACGACCCGAGGTCCGAAATGCGCTGACCGGACAACGAGTCCTCGACGAGATCATCAGCACGGTCGAAGCGGAGGACGCGGCCGACGACACTGCCGTCCTCATCATCACTGGGGAAGGCCCGGCGTTCTCGGCGGGTGGGAACGTCAAGGACATGGACTCGGGCTCCGGGCTGTTCGCCGGTGACACGGGGACCATCGCCGAGGCCTACCGCAGAACGATCCAGAGGCTGACCTCGACGATGGCCGAAACCGATCTCGTGACGATCGCAGCAGTCAACGGGCCGGCCGTCGGCGCCGGATTCGATCTGGTGCTGGGATGCGACCTGCGGATCGGGTCGACCAACGCCCGCTTCGCTCACACGTTCGCCGACCTCGGCATCCTGCCGGGTGACGGCGGAGCATGGATCCTCCCTCGGGTAGTCGGATGGCAGCGGGCTGCCGAATTGGCGTTCACGGCCCGCATGATCGACGCCGAGGAAGCAGCCGCAATGGACGTGCTGCTCGAAGTGGTCGCTCCGGATCAACTGATGGATCGCTGTCAGGAGCTCGCGGCGACCATCGCCGACAAGCCCCGGCATTCCATCCGACTCACCAAGCGACTGTTCCGTCACGCTCGGCACATGGATCTGCCGGCGTTCCTCGACCTGACGGCTGCCTACCAGGCGATCGCTCACGCGGACCCGCAGCACCGAACGGCCGTTAAGGCGTTCCTCGAAGCAATGGGGGCGCGGTCGGCCGATTGAACCCGAATCGGCCCGTCGTGCGTTGGGCTCTGACATCCGTACGCGATCCTCCACACAGCACAGTTGCACTTCGAGATCGCGGCTGCTCTCGTCACACCCCCGGACTCGGGGCGACACCTCGAAACCGCCCGTCGAATCACACGTGTGTAATTGATCCGGTTGTCCCATAGTCGCGAAAACTCCTGTAACGCATCATGGCGACGGTGTACTGCACGGTTGTGAAGGCTGGAGGAACATGGACTCGCTGATCGCAGCGATGGAAGGGCTGGTCGAAGACATCTACGGCCATGTCCACCGCGTCTCAGGCGTCGCCATCTCCATCGGCGAGATCCTCGGGTTGTCCGCAGCCGATCTGGACCGCCTCGCCACCGTCGGTGTCCTCCACGACGTCGGCAAGCTCCACGTCGACACCAGGCTCCTCAGCAAGCCTGCCAGCCTCGACGGTCCGGAGACCGAGCACATGCAGCGCCACTCGCTCTTCGGCTTCGCCATGACCGCCGACCTGTTCGAGCGTGAGGTCTCCGAGGCGATCCTCTTCCATCACGAGCGGTTCGACGGCTCCGGCTACCCGCACGGTCGGGCGGGCGACGAGATCCCGCTGCTCGCCCGCATCGTGGCGGTGGCCGACGCCTATGACGCCATCACCAGCGAACGTGCCTATCAGCCGGCCCTCCCTTCGGAGTTCGCGCTTCGGGAGATCCGCGCATTCTCGGGTACGCAGTTCGACCCGGTGATCGTCGAGGCCTTCCTCGACTCCGTCTCCGACGGCGCGTTCGAGTCCACCCAGCGTCTCATCCTCGACCTCGCAGCCAGCTAGGCGATCCGCTCCCATTAGCGCTGTGTCCCCCACGCAGTGGGGAAAGTTGTTGTATCCCGCCAACACCTGAGACGCGAACGTCTCACACCTGTGCTCGACCGGTGACTCGACGGCGGTTCGGAGGTTGAGAAGGGCAACCAAGCGCGAGGCCCCGAGACGCCGAGGAACTCTCAAGATCAAGCGTCCCCCACTTCGTGGGGAACAGATTCAACCGATGAGGTAGGCGCCGACCAGTTCGTGTGGGAGTTCGACGACGACAGAATCGCCATCGATCCTGATTCCCACGTCGATGGGCCTGACCCGCTCGTCTGCGGGCTGGATGGCCACTTCGAAGTGATGTGTTGGCATGTGCTCTCCATCCCCCCGCACCGCCTTGCCAAACACCATACGCATCGACTCCGAAACTGGAAGCAGAAATCCTTCGCACGTGTCCGGGTAGCTGGTGACCGCTCTTCTTGTCCTGGCGATCGGATACGCTCGACGCCATGCTCCCTCCGCAGTTCATGCCCGCCACACAGGCATGGTTCGAGGCGTCGTTCGCCGCCCCGACCGATGCCCAATCGCAGGGCTGGGACTCCATCTCCTCGGGCAACCACACGCTGATCCACGCACCGACCGGATCCGGAAAGACGCTTGCCGCGTTTCTCTGGACGATCGACCGGCTGTTGCACGAACCGTTGCCCGACGATCTCGAGCGGACCCGGGTGCTCTACATCTCGCCGATGAAGGCGCTCGCATACGACATCGACCGCAACCTCAAGGCGCCGCTGCTCGGCATCCGACACGCCTCGGAGCGAATCGGAGGCGACCCCCTCCCCGAGATCACCACGTTCCTTCGCACCGGAGACACCCCTGCCGTCGACCGCCGTCGGATGCAGAAGCAGCCGTCCGACATCCTGATCACCACCCCCGAATCGCTGTATCTGTTGTTGACGTCGCAAGCACGCGAGACGCTCCGCTCGGTCCGCTACGTCATCTGTGACGAGGTGCACGCCGTCGCCGGGAGCAAACGCGGCGCCCACCTGGCCTTGAGCCTCGAGCGGCTCGACGAGCTCACCGACCAGCCGCCCCAGCGAATCGGGCTGTCGGCCACACAGCGGCCACTCGAGACCATCGCCACCTTCCTCGGTGGCGGCACGATCGAGGACGACACGTGGACTCCCCGTCCGGTCACGATCGTCGACACCCCCGGCGAACGTCAGCTCGACCTCGAGCTGGTGGTTCCGGTGGAGAACATGGCCGAACCCGACGAGCCCGACCCCCTGGATCCCGATCGGGTTCGCACGAAGTCGATCTGGCCCGCCGTGTACCCGCGGGTCCTCGACCTGATCGAACAACACAACTCCACGATCGTCTTCGCCAACTCCAGGCGACTCGCCGAGCGGGTGTGCAACGAGCTCAACCAGCTCGCCGGAGAGGAGATCGCCCGCGCCCATCACGGCTCGGTGGCGCGTGACCAGCGGATCGAGATCGAGGAGGCCCTCAAACGCGGCTCGCTCAAGGCGGTCGTTGCGACCAGTTCACTGGAGCTCGGCATCGACATGGGGGCTGTCGACCTGGTGATCCAGATCGAGGCGCCGATCTCGGTGGCGAGCGGGCTGCAGCGGGTCGGGCGAGCCGGACACTCCGTCGGAGAGGTGTCCAGGGCCAAGCTCTTCCCGAAGTATCGAGGTGACCTCCTGTTGGCGACCGTGCTCACCGAGCGCATGCTGGAGCGCCAGGTCGAACAGACGAAGATCCCTCGCAATCCGCTCGACGTGTTGAGCCAGCAGCTGGTGGCCGCCGTCGTGATCGAGGACCGCACCGCCGACTCGCTCTACGACATGATCAGGCGCGCCACCCCGTTCCGCGAACTCACCCGATCGGTCTTCGATGCCACCATGGACATGCTGGCGGGCCGCTACCCCTCCGACCTGTTCTCCGAGCTACGACCCCGGATCGTCTGGGATCGGATCGACGGATCGGTCAGCGCCCGGCGCGGAGCCCGTCAGCTCGCAGTGGCCAATGCCGGGACGATCCCCGACCGCGGTCTGTACCGGGTCGTGCTGCCCGAAGGCGGTCGGGTAGGCGAACTCGACGAAGAGATGGTCTACGAATCCAGGGTCGGCGACGTCTTCATCCTGGGATCGTCCACCTGGCGGATCACCGACATCGGGCCTGACATCGTCCAGGTCGTCCCGGCGCCCGGGGCACCGGCCGCCACAATGCCGTTCTGGCACGGTGACGCGCTCGGGCGCTCGCTCGACACCGGAAAGGCGGTGGGTGCGTTCGTCAGGGAGATCGGGGCGCTACCACCGGACCGGGCAGAACGCCGCCTCGTCGAGGAGTACCACCTCGACACACTCGCCGCCAAGAACCTGGTGGCGTATCTGGAAGAGGAACGCGACGAAGCCGGAGTGCTACCGACCGACCAGACGCTGGTCGTGCAACGCTTCCGGGACGAGATCGGCGACTGGCGGGTCGTGATCCTCTCCCCGCTCGGGGCCAAGGTGCACGCCCCCTGGGCCATGGCCACCACCCAGCGACTCCGAGAACGCTACGGGACCGACGTCGACGTGATCTGGTCCGACGATGGGATCGCATTCCGCTTCCCCGACACCGACGACATCCCGGGGACCGAGGAACTCATCCCCGACCCCGAAGAGCTCGAGCCCCTGCTCACCGAACACCTCGCCGACTCGGCCATGTTCGCCGCCCGGTTCCGCGAGGCGGCCGGTCGGGCACTCCTGCTCCCCCGCCGTCGCCCCGGCCAGCGGACGCCGCTGTGGCTACAACGCAGGAGAGCGGCCGACCTCTTGAGCGTGGCACGCCAGTTCGGTTCCTTCCCGATCATCCTGGAGACCTACCGAGAGATCCTCCAGGACGACTTCGACGTCCCGTCCCTGCGCGACGTGCTCGCCGACATCAGGGCACGGCGGATCCGCATCGCCGAGATCTCCACGGAGAGCCCGACCCCTTTCGCCTCGTCGCTGCTGTTCGCCTTCGTCGCCGCCTATCTGTACGAGGGCGATACCCCGCTGGCCGAACGGCGGGCGGCAGCGCTCACGCTCGACCGGGAGATGCTGCGCGAGCTGCTCGGGGAGGGCGAACTCCGCGACCTTCTCGACGCCGACCAGCTCGCAACGCTCGAACTCGAGCTGCAGCGGCTCACCGAGGAGAGGCAGGCGAAGGGGGCGGACGGAATCGCCGATCTGCTTCGCTTCCTGGGCCCGCTGGGCGCCGACGACATCGAGCTGCGCACCCGCGAGACAGACGTGATGGCGGTGCTCGACGAGCTGATCGCCACCCGCCGTGTCATCGAAGTGACGATGAAGGGCGAGCCGAGGTACGCCGCCGCCGAGGATGCCGGACGGCTTCGGGACGCGCTCGGGGTCCAACCTCCCCGGGGTGTCGCCCACGCGTTCCTCGAACCCGTCGACGACCCGCTGGGCGACGTGATCGGCCGGTTCGCCCGCACCCACGGCCCATTCACCACCGAAGCCGCCGCCGGCTCGCTCGGTCTGCCGGTCGGGGTGGTCACGACGGCGCTCCGGCGTCTCGACGACCAGCGACGTGTGGTCCAGGGTGCGTTCCGCCCCGGAGGATCGGACCTCGAGTGGATCGACTCCGACGTGCTCCGCACCCTCAAGCGGCGATCGCTCGCAGCGTTGCGGTCGGAGATCGAACCGGTGACCGGCGACGCGCTGGGACGCTTCCTCCCCGTCTGGCAGGGAGTGACCGACGATCCTCCGACCGGTCGGGGTCCGCTCCTCGAAGTGGTCCGGCGACTCCAGGGCGCCGATCTGCCTGCGTCGGTCCTGTTGAACGACGTCCTCCCGAGCCGCCACGCCGACGCCGACGCGATGCTGGATCAACTCATGATCGAAGGAGAGCTCGTATGGGCCGGCCGTGGGACGCTCGGGACGCGTGACGGCAAACTGGCGCTGTACTTCCGGGATCAACTCCCGCTCCTCTGGATCCCTCCCGTCGCGGACGCTCCCGACGGAGAACTCCATCGAGCCATTCGCAGCCACCTCGAAGCTCGGGGGGCGAGCTTCTTCAAGGCCATCTATCTGGCGGCAGGAGGCGGTGAGGTCGAGGCGGTCCTGGACGCGCTGTGGGACCTGGTGTGGGCAGGTGAGGTCACCAACGACACGTTCGCTCCCGTGCGAGCGTTCGGCCGGGCCCGTCGATCCAGGTCGTCGGGGCGGCCCACGGTGTCGGCGACCTTCCCCAAGCACGCCGCGGGACGATGGTCGCTGGTGACCGACCTCCTCGACGAGATGATCGAGCCGCCGTCGGGCACCCAGCAAGCCACTGCGTGGACCCACCAACTGCTCGACCGCCACGGCATCGTCACCCGCCAGAGCGTCGCCGCCGAGGGCCTGCCCGGAGGCTTCACGTCGGTCTATCCGGTGCTCCAGCATCTCGAAGAGACCGGCCGGGCCCGGCGCGGCTACTTCATCGAGCGGCTCGGTGGTGCACAGTTCGCCCTCCCGGGCGCCGTCGATCGGGTGCGGAGCGTCCCCGAGCGATCGATCACGGTGCTGGCGTCGACGGATCCAGCCAACCCCTACGGCGCCGCACTCGACTGGCCGACGATCGACGACGGCCGGATCGGACGAATCGCCGGGACGTACGTCATCCTGGCGGACGGCCACCTGGTCGGATACCTCGACAAGCGGAAGCTGCGGACGTTCGACCTGGACCCTGACAGCCACACGATGATCGCGGCGGCGATCGCACGGCTCGGTGAGCGGTCACGCAAGCTCCGGATCGAGACGATCGACGGCGAACCGCCGGCGCAGACGGCGTTGGGGCGCGTACTCGGTGAGGCCGGATTCGCTCCGGCCCTACGCGGCCTCTCGTATCGCTCCTGATGCCCGAGGGCGACAGCTACACCCGAGCGGCAGACCGGCTCCGCCCGGTGCTCCTCGACCGTCCGCTCACCTACGTCGACGGCGTCCCCGCCGTGAGGAAGTGGTCGCCGAAGCTGGTGGGGCACACGGTGACGGCGATCCGCACCCATGGCAAGCACCTCCTGTTCGATGTCGACAGCGGGGTCACCATCCACGTCTGGCTCGGCATGCCCGGCCGTTGGCGGATCCGTGACTCCTCGGGCCGCACCGTCGCGGTCGAATCCGAGCGGCGGCGCGGCCGCCGGGCCCGAGACCCTCGCGGCGCGGCCCGTCTGATCCTCGGGACCGAACGCCATGAGGCGACCTGCTACTCGGCGCCGACGGTGGAGGTCGAACGGACCCGGGTGATCGACGGGTTGATCGACCGGCTGGGCCCCGATGTGCTGGCCGAAGAGTTCGACTGGGACCTGTTCCACGATCGAGTCTCGAAGGTCCAGCCGAACCGGGCGGTGACCGACGTTCTCCTCGATCAGCGGGTGCTCGCCGGCGTCGGCAACGAATACAAGAACGAAGTCATGTTCCTCGAACGGATCCATCCCCTCACGCCATTCGGATCGCTCGACGCCGAACGCATCGATGCGCTGGCGAACCGGTCCCGCAGCCTGATGATTCCCAACGCCCACCGCTCCGGACGCGTCACGACAGGGATGCGAGGTGAGTCGCTCGAGTCGTGGGTGTTCGAACGCACCGGCAAACCCTGTCGCCGCTGCCGCACCCCCATCACCTCCGAGCATCTCGGCGACCCCCATCCCCGGATCACCTACTGGTGTCCCGAGTGTCAGGCGATCATCGGGTGAACGGCTCGGCTCCGGCCTCAGCCCTTTCGAGCGACCGGCAGCGAAGATCGCATCGGAGACGGCGCCGATCCGTGCGGCGGAACGGGTAGCGTTGCCAACCATGCCTGCAGAGCTGACGATTCGGGCGGGACATCCCGACTTCCTCGACCTCCCCTGGGACAAGTCTCTCCAGGAGTGGGACCTCAAGAATCGTGTCGAGCTCCCCAAGGGCATCTCACGCCACGAGGTGCGCTTCTTCCAATATCCCCAGGGCCTCTACGCCATCAAGGAGCTCCCGACCCGACCCGCCCATCAGGACTACGGCGTGTTGCGACAGCTGGAATCGTTCGGCGCGCCGGCCGTCCGGCCGGTCGGGCTGGTGGACCGGCGATCGGCTGATCCACACGATGAGCGCTCCGCAGCCCTGATCACCGCCTACGAGCCATTCTCGTTCAGCTACCGGGAGCTCATCGCAGGCGCAGGATTCGGTGGGCGCAGAACCCAGCTGCTCGACGCCTTCGCGATGCTGCTGGTCGAACTGCACCTCGCCGGCGTGTTCTGGGGTGACTGCTCGCTGTCGAACGTGCTGTACCGGTTCGATGCCGAGGCGATCGAGACGATCATGGTCGACGGCGAGACCGCGACCATCTACGACGAACTCACCGACGGACGTCGCGCCGAAGACATCGAGATCATGATCATGAACGTCGCCGGCGGCATGGCGGACATCGCCAGCTCGACCGGCGCCGATCTCGAAGAGGCCGATCTCGCGCTCGGCGAAGACATCGCCGAGCGGTACCACGGGCTGTGGCACGAGGTGAATCGAGACGAACTGATCGGACCCGATGAGCGCTACCGGATTCGGGAGCGCATCGAGACGCTCAACGAGATCGGCTTCGACGTGCAAGAGGTCGATCTGATCCCGGTCGACGAGACTGGGTCCCGACTCAAAGTGAAACTCCAGGTGGGGGGCCGCACCTTCCACCAACGTCGCCTCAAGGACCTCACCGGGGTCGACGCCCTCGAGGCACAAGCGAGACAGATCCTCTCGGATCTCTACTACTTCCAGACCAAGACCGGCAGCACGACACCAGCAGGTAAGAACGTCGCAGCCATCCGCTGGCGGGTCGAGGAGTTCGAGCCGCTGCTCGAGCGGCTACGCAAGCTCGACCACGTCCGGGACCCGATTCAGACGTTCTGCGACCTGCTCTACCACCGGTACACGATGTCGCAGGGCCTGGGATACGACGTCGGCACGGAAGCGGCATACGACGACTGGCTCGAGCGGGGACGTCCCGGCTACAAGATCACCGAGGATCCGCATGCCGAGATCGCCCGGCCGTTCGCCAACAAGGATCCCAACGACGGCGTGATCCTCGAGGCGGAGTGACTCAGTCGGTGATCAGCGGAAGGGTGCGCTTGGCCGCTCGCGTGGGCACTGCACGTCCATAGAGCGTGGTCCGCTCGTATGGGACCCTTCCGACGCCGGTGATCACACGCTCGAAGTCGGCCGGGCTGACTTCCTGACCGTGTGAGGCGCCGGCGGACCGGGTGATGATCTCGCCCATCAGCGTCCCGCCGAGATCGTTGCAGCCCGCATCGAGGAGCCTGGCCCCTCCGTCGAGGCCCAGCTTGACCCAGCTCGCCTGGATGTTGTCGATGAGACCATCGAAGGCGAGCCGTGCAACCGAATGGATCAACACGACCTCGTCCCAGGTCGGACCGGGCCGCGACCGTCCGCGCAGGAAGATCGGCGAGCCCATGTGCACGAACGGAAGTGGCACGAACTCGGTGAAGCCTCCGGTGCGTCCCTGAATCCGTCGCACGACTTCGTAGTGATTCGCCCAAGACGACGGGCCGTCGATGTGGCCGAACATGATGGTGGCCGTCGCCCGGAGCCCGAGTTCGTGAGCGGTGATCATGACGTCCGCCCATTGCGCGGTTCTGATCTTGTCGGGGCACAGGTGCTCTCGGACCCGGTCGTCGAGGATCTCGGCGGCCGTGCCGGGCAGCGTCCCCAGCCCGGCGTCCGCCAACCTGGCGAGGAAGTCGCGGACGGGAACACCCAGCGTCTCGGCGCCTTGCCACACCTCCAGCGGCGTGAAGCCGTGGATGTGCATGTCGGGCAGTCGACGCTTGATCCCCTCGACCACACCGACGTAGAACTCGCCGGTGAACTCAGGATGGATCCCGCCCTGGAGCGTGACCTCGGTGGCGCCTCGCTGCCAGGCCTCCTCGGCCCGGTCGACGACCTCGTCGATCCCCATGAGATAGGGATCGCCGCGCAGGTTCAGGCTGCGTGGCCCCTTCGAGAACGCGCAGAAGCCGCAGCGGAAATAGCACATGTTCGTGTAATTGATGTTGCGGTTCACCACGTACGAGACGTCATCGCCCTTGACGCGACGGCGCAGCATGTCTGCGGTCCAGGCGATCGCCTCGATCTGATCGCCCCGAGCCCTGAAGAGCGCTTCGAGCTCGTCACGGTCGGGACGGTCCCCGGCGAGCGAGCGCTCGAGGACGGGGCGCAGGCTGCCGGCACCCTCGAGCTGTTCGGGTCCGGCGCCGTCGACCCATGAACGATCGCTCCATTCCGCAGACAGGCGCCTCAGCGGGACCGGCGGATGCTCGTCCACACCGGGCGCCCACGCATATCTCGGCCGAGCGGCGCCCGATCCGTCGACCTGGCCGAGCCACGCCGTGAACGTCGCGGGGTCGAGCTGGGCGCGGACGTCGTCGAGATCGACCCAGACGGGCAGGACCGACCTCTCGACGAGCAGCTTCTCGCCCAGTGCGTCGCGCAGCTCGCCGACCCGCTCGGAGTCCCAGTCACGCAGCACCAGGTCGCCGGCGCCGGCGGCCACTGCCGCGAGCGCCTGTGGCACGTCGTCGACGAACACCGAAATCGTCACGTCGAGACCGGGACGTTCCATTCGATGCGTCGCGGCGGCGACCCCCGACCGGGTCGTCCTGAGGAAAGCGGCTCGGGTCCGCACGACCGCGTCCATCGTCTCGTCTTCGTTCTCGGAGTGATCGATCGTCAGCCGCCACCCGGGTACACCGCGCAATGCCAGGGCGCCTCGGGGGTCGAGCACCCATGCGGCCGTCGGGGTGGTCGGATCGGATCCCAGCGTGAGCAGGCCGGCAGCCGTGGCTCGTTCGAGTTCTTCCGGTTCGATCGGTCCGACTTCCAGCGTGGTGGTGAACTCCTTCACCCGCGACTCGACGATCGCATCGGTGATCCGGTCGGCGGGTCGAAGTCTGATGAACGTGATCATGACGAGGTCTCCATCTGTGGGGCGAGGGCGAAGCCGCTGTCGTCTGTCGCCGATGCGACCTTGCCCATCAGACCTGGGTCGATCCAGGTGTCGTCGATGTACTCGGGGTATACGGGGAGGCGCGGCATCAGCTCGAATCCCCGGCGCTTGGTCCGCGCGGTGAGCTCGTCGAGGTGGGGCCACGGAGCCTCCGGGTTGACCCAGTCGATGGTGAGCGGCGAAACGCCTCCCCAGTCGTTGATCCCGGCCTCGAGATACGTCTCGAATCGTTCGGTGAGATTCGGTGGCACCTGCAGGTTGATGGTGGGGCCGAGCAGCCAGCGCGCAACGGCGACCACCCGGGCGAACCAGGCAGGGATGGGCTCGGCGTGACCTCGCATGCGCGTGTCGGCCTTGGCGCGGAAGTTCTGGACGATCACCTCCTGGATGTGACCGTGCCGGCGGTGGACCTCGTCGATGGCGAGGATCGAGTCGACGATCTCGGCGTTGGTCTCCCCCAGGCCGACGAGGATTCCCGTGGTGAACGGGATCCGCAGCCGCCCGGCCGTCTCGATGGCTTCCATCCTCACCACCGGGTCCTTGTCCGGGCAGTTGTGGTGCGGCATGCCCGGTTCCATCAGGCGGGGTGAGATGTTCTCGAGCATCATCCCCATGGAGACATTCGACGGGCGGAGCGCCGCCATCTCGGATTCGGTCATGACTCCCGGGTTGGCGTGGGGGAAGAGGCTGGTCTCGGTGTCGACCAACTCGGACATCTCTTGGACGTAGCCGATCGTCGTCGTGTGACCGTGCTCGGCGAGGAACTCTCGCGCCTGTCTCCAGCGGGCCTCCGGACGGTCGCCGAGCGTGAAGAGGGCTTCGGTGCATCGGTGGGTGTCACCGGCTCTCGCAACCGCCAGAACCTCTGCGGGCTCGAGGTACATCCCTCCTGCGCCTGGCGGCTTGGCGAACGTGCAGTAGGTGCAGGTGTCGCGGCACAGCGTCGTGAGCGGGATGAACACCTTCCGGCTGTAGGTGACGGTTCGGCCGTGGCCTTCGTCACGCAGCCTCGAGGCCTCCTCGAACAACGGACCGGCATCGACCTTGCCATCGAGATAGGCGATGGCAAGCTCACGATCGGGCGCAGAATGCATCCCGCAACGCTACCCGCAACCTCGGCCTGCGCAGGACCTTCTATCGCACGACATCCTTCCGAAGGTGTTCTTTTTGGGAGGGGCTGCATGCTCGGCACATCGTGCCTTGTTCCTGGCGGGGACGCTGCCGACTGATAAGAACACCGGTCGGAGCCGTTCGACGCTGCGGCAGCACTCCTCGACGGTGCAACCCGACGAATTGGTTCTTGTGGCGGGTGTGTGCAGGCCGCTCGGTTACTCGTCGCCGGGTCGTTCGCCGCCCCGCCACAAGAACGCCAGTACCCCCGACTCACCTGGTTTGCGCCAGCAGCGCAGTACGCGATCCGTGTAGGCGACATCCGGTCGTACCCGGCACCCTCCTGGCTGCCCGCTGGCACTCGCCAGGACCGCCTCTACCGACGCCCATGTTCCCTACCCCAGCGTTCCGCCTGCCCCGATGACGCCGCCGTCGACGGGGAGAATGACACCGCTGAGCCACCTGGCCTGATCCGAGCAGAGGAAGGTGATGGCGACTGCGACATCGATCGGCTCACCGAGCATCTCGAGCGGATGGGTGGACGCGGCCGCCCGCTCGTCTGCTGCCCAGAGCATCTCGGACAGCTTCGTCTTGACCACCCCCGGGGCGACCGCATTGACCCGGATGTTCGGGGCGAGCTCGAACGCCAGTTGGTGGGTCAGATGGATCAGCGCCGCCTTGGACACGTTGTAGGCGCCGAGGAACGGGGCGGGCCGGATGCCGCCGACCGAGGCGACGTTGACGATGACGCCTCCGTGCTCCTCCATCCAGTGCCGGTGAGCGGCCCGGGCCCAAACCAACGGGGCGCGCTGGTTGACCGCCCAGGTCTTGTCGATCGCGGCCATGTCGACCGACATGATGGGACCGCCAGACGGGTTGGTCCCGGCGTTGTTCACCAGGATGTCGACAGCGCCGAACCGGTCGAGCGCCTGGGCCATGGTCTCGTCCGCCGCCTCGTCCACGTCCGCCCGCGCTGCAACGGCCAGCACCCGGTCGGAGGGCACTCCCGACTCGATCAGGTCATCGGCGGCCGCTTCGATGGTCTCGGGTTTGCGGGACGTGATGACGACCCCGGCGGCGCCACTGTTCGCCAGCACGCGAGCGGTTTCGAGGCCGATCCCCCTGCTGGCTCCCGTGACGACGGCCACCTTTTCTGCAACGCTGACTTCCATCGGTGATCTCCCATGTGGTTTCCGGCGATCTTACGGAGAACCGCCCAGCAGCAGCTGCACGAGTTCCAATGCGAGGTAGATCACGACGACGATCGCCACGAGCAGTCGCGTCTCCCAGAGGACCGCGCGCCGTCCTCGACCCGCCTGGATCTCGATCGGGTCGACGGGCCACGTTCGCGGGCCGGTTTCGTACCAGGATCGGCTGACCTGGTGGATCATCTGTCGTCTCCGAGCCGTCCGCCAACCCACACGGGAGGATGGCCAGATCAGTGAGCGGGCGACGTCCTTGGGTGGGATCTTGCACACGTCCACGAGGAACGCCGCGATCGAGATCCTCGGTAGATGACCGGCGCGCCGGGCAAAGGCGAGGGCGTGTTCGAGGGCTCTGGCCTCGGGTACCGGCAGCGATGCGTAGCGAGGCCACCGAGCTCCTGTGACCTTCAGGCCCTGGTGTGCGGCGTCGAGGGCCACACGTTCGTCACCGAGCAAGGCAGACACGGCGTCTGCTACCCAGCTGCCGTGACGATCGACGAAGATCGCAAAGGCTCGGTTGCTGGAGAACCGGCTGCCCAGAAAGAGCGTCGATCCCCAGAGGAACCCGCCGATGGACAACGATGCAGCGAGCGTGACGCCGATGGTTCAGTGGCCTCCCCGCTTCACACCGCCGTACTTCATGCGGGTGTCACTCATCGCTGCGGCTCGCTGATCCGGATCTCGGACGTCTGCTGCGACCAGGACCCCGATGAAGAGCGTGTGCGTTCCGAGGTCGAGGCTCTGCACCACACTGCATTCCATCCAGGCGATGCTCTCGTCGAAGATCGGAGCGCCGGTCACGCCATCGGTCACGGGCCGGCCATTGAGCGCGCCGTCCTCGTAGGTCGCCGGTTTCGAGAACTTCACGAACGGGCGGGTGTCCTCGCTCGACCAGAGATTCACGGTGAACGACCCACCCTCTGTGATGAGTCGATGCGTCAAGGCCTTGTTGTCCACGCCGATCCCGATGAGCACCGGCTCCATCGACAGTTGAGTGATCCAGCTCGTGGTCATCCCGTTTCGCTCGTCGCCCGACCTGGATCCGACCAGGGCGAGCGCGTTGGGGATCATCCACGTGACTTTGTTGACGACTTCGTCTTGCAGTTCGGCTGGCATCGGCACTCCGGATCGACTGCCGCCCACGGTACCGACCGCCGCGGAGATACCCCGTTGCGAACACGCACCGGGCCGATGATCCACCGACGGATGTAAGACCGGTGAAGGGCCTAACCTGCTCGCCGTGAACATCCTGATTGCCACGACCGGCGTGCTGGGTCCGGTACCGGTGTCGGATCTCTGCGAGAAACTGCTCGACGAGAACGGATCGGTGACTGTCATGACGGTGATAGAGATTCCGCACACGTTCCTCGAGACCATGGACGAGAACGAGCGGCGGTCGTTCCTCGATTCCGGCGACTGGGAGACCGAGACCGCCGAGATGAAGGCGCTCACGTATCTCGAAGAGCGAGGCCTGCGAGCGGTGGAGCCCATCGTCGCTGCGATGCGCGCCATCGGAGTGGAGCCGAGTATCACCTTCGTCGAGGGCGCCGACCCCGTGGACGCGATCATTCGAACCGCGCTCGACATCTCTGCCGACATGATCATCATGGGCGCGACCCGTCGGCTGTTCACCGAACAGGCGTGGACGTCGGTCTCGGCCCGTGTCATGGATCGGGTGCACTGTCCACTGGTGTTGGTGCCGGGAGCGCGCTCCGACGACACCGGAGAGCACGCCGAGGTCGAGGCCTGATCCGGAACGGTCAGTCACCGACGGTCGCAGCGAACCGCTCGCCGCAGTATCCCTCCACGGAGTCCTGGGCCGCCACGAACACCGTGCTGCCCGCTTCGGCCTCGACACCACTCAGCGATCTCGTGAACGGCTGCTCGTCGACGTGGGGGTGGGTGAGCTCCCGCACCCCGAGGATCTCACCGCTCTGCGATTCGATCCGCCACTCGTCTGCGTACTTGTCCCAGCCGGTGTCGGGCGAGGACACGGTCACGGCGAAGGTATACGGCCCGTCACCGGTCACTTCGACGGCGATCACGTCGGCACATCCCCCGACGCCGCCATCGGACGGCGTTGCAGTCGTGACGGTGGCAGCAACCGTTGCCGTCGGCTCGGAAGTGTCGGCGCTCGGAGTTGCGGTATCGGGTGCGGCGATCTCCTCGGCAGCGCTCCCCGCCGGCACCGACCCAGGGGTGACAGTCGCGTCCTCGCTCTCGGCCGAGCCGCAGGCTGCGAGCACGAGGGCGATCGCCACGAGTCCAACGAGCCGTTTCACGCCTCCAATCCTGGCAGGCGAACGGAGCTATGGGCCGTGAGCAATGAGCAATGAGCAATCGTGAAGCTCATGGCACCACGTGGAACGTGGAACGTGGAACGAAGTTCTGTCCTACCCCTTGGATACGTTGCGGGCATGGACAACGTGATCGACTTCCCCGGCACCTGCCGACACGTCCACCACCGGTGGCGCAACATCGAACTCTCGGTCTGCAGCGAAGACGGCTCGACCAGCTGGACCGAGGACGGCGACGAGATCGACGGCGCTCAGGCAATGGCCATCCTCTTCGGCGACTTCGACCTGACCGGTTGCCTCGATGGGATCGGTGCACCCGGGGCGGCCGTGCTCGTCTACGCGCCAGGCCGGCACGGCCAAGCCCGGATGACGGCCTTTCCCGCGCACCGGTGGCTCGAGGCGATGCCAGGGCTCTGGTTCACACACGACGGTCGCCACCTGCTGTTGTCGCCGTCGGACCCGATCATGGCGGAGAACCTGACCCGCTGACCGGTCAACCGCTCACCGAAGCCGGGTCGGTGTTGGCGCCGCACACCACCACGACCGTCGATCCATCCACCGACGGGGTGTGGACCCCGTCGAGCACGGCGGCGAAGGCGGCAGCTCCCCCGGGTTCGACGACCAGCTTCAGGTGACGCCAGAGCCACCGTTGAGCTACCCGGATCGCATCGTCGGAAACGAGCAAAGACCTCGGTGGTCGCTTCTCGAGCACGGACCAGGGGACACCTCCGATCGAGCGTGCGCCGAGGCTGTCGGAGGCGATACTTGCGATCTCGACATCGACCGGCTCGCCGGCAGCGAGCGCCCGGTTGTAGGCCGGTGACCCCTCCGGTTCGATCGCCAGCACCGTGACGCCCTCGGAGAACCACGCAACCGCCCCCGAGATGAGGCCACCTCCGCCGACGGCGATCAGCACCTCCGACGCTCCCGGCACCTGTTCGGAGATCTCTGCGGCCATCGTGCCCTGGCCCGCCACGGTGAGCGGGTGGTCGTAGGCGTGGATCTGAAGGGCACCGGTCTCGCTTGCCCGGCGCTGTGAGGCGACGAGCGCATCGTGATAGAGCGCCCCGCCGACTCGCACGGTGGCGCCGAGGGCTGCGATCGCGTCGACCTTCACGCGGGGCGACACCTCGGGAACGAACACCTCCGCCCGAATGCCGAGCTCTCGCGCCACGTGGGCGACGGCCAATGCATGGTTTCCTCCCGAGGCGGCGATGATGCCCGCATCGGGAATCGCTTCGGCACCGAGCACTCGGTTGAAGGCGCCCCGTGGCTTGAACGAGCCGGTGTGCTGGAGCAACTCCAGTTTGAGGGTCAGCCGCCGCCCATCGACGACGACGTCGATGACGGGGGTCAGCCGTACCCGTTCTCGGACCCGCTCGCGGGCGAGGCCGACGTCCACAGGGCCGACGCTCACGACAGCTGGCGCTCCCTGAACTGAGTGTCGTGCAGGGTCCGATACAGCCCGGCCCGCTCGAGCAACTCGGCGTGAGTACCGCTCTCGACCAGACGCCCTTCGTCGATGACCAGGATCTTGTCTGCCGCCTTGACCGTGGACAGGCGGTGGGCGATCACCACGGATGTCCGCCCCTGCATGAGGTGCTCGAGCGCGTCCTGGATGAGTGCCTCCGAACGTGTGTCGAGGTGCGAGGTCGCCTCGTCCAACACCAGGATCGCCGGGTTCTTCAAGATGACTCGAGCGATGGCCATCCGTTGCTTCTCGCCGCCCGACAGTCGGTACCCGCGTTCACCGACCACCGTGTCGTATCCGTCGGCGAGAGACTCGATGAACTCGGAGATGTTGGCGGCCTCACACGCGGCCTTCATCTCCTCGAGAGTTGCGTCGGGTCGGGCGTATCGGAGATTGGCTGCGATCGTGTCGTGGAACAGATAGGTCTCCTGTGTGACGACTCCGATCGCGTCGGCGAGACTGCCGAGCGCGACGTCACGAACATCGACACCATCGATCCGGATCGAACCCCTGTTGACGTCGTACAACCGTGGCAGCAGGTAACTGATGGTCGTCTTTCCTGCCCCGCTCGGTCCCACGAGGGCGACCAGTTCGCCGGGCTCGGCGGTGAACGACACATCCTCGAGCGCCCATTCCCGGGTCGAGGTCATTGCGGCGACCGCTTCACCGTCGTCACCGCCTGAGCGGCCGAACGGGTTGAAACGTTTGATGCCCTCGAGTCCCTGGGGTGCATCGCTGACGTAGGAGAAGTACACGCCGTCGAACTCGATGCGACCGTCGACATGTTCCAGATCGCGGGCATCGGGCTTCTCCGGCAGGTCGATTCCGAGGTCCATGATCTCGAACACCCGCTCGAAACTGACCAGCGACGTGGCGAACTCCACCCGGGAGTTGGAGATCGCCGAGAGCGGTCCGTACAGCTGACTCAGCAGTGCGGCAAAGGTGACGAGGTCGCCGACCGACAATGCATCCGAGGTGATGACGAGGTATCCCCCGACCCAGTACACCGCCGCCGTGCCGACGGCGCTGACCAGACCGAGCACGGCGAAGAACCAGCGCCCGATCATCGCCCTCCGGACGCCGAGGTCGCGCACGGCCGCCGCCTCGGTGCTGAACTTCTCGGATTCCGACTCGGTCCGATTGAACAGCTTCACGAGGAGCGCTCCGCTGACGTTGAACGTCTCCTGCAGGATCGCCGACATCGAGGCGTTGTGATTCATCTGCCGCTCGGTGACCTTGCGGAGGACCTTGCCGACTCTGCGTGCGGGCAGAACGAACAACGGCAGCGCCGCCACGGCCAGCACCGTCAGTAGCAGAGATGTCTGGAGCATCACGGCGAGGATCACGACGACCGACACGATGTTCGAGATGATCGAAACGAACGTCCCCGTGATCGCCTGCTGGGCTCCCACGACATCGTTGTTGAGCCGCGAGATGAGCTCGCCGGTCTTCGTCGAGGTGAAAAAGGCGAGCGACATCCGCTGAAGGTGCTCGTAGAGCTCACGCCGAAGGTCGTAGATGATGCCTTCGCCCGCCTGAGACGACCACCATCGTTGGGCGATACCCACCAGCGAGTTCACGACCGGGACGACGATCATCACGACACCCAGCACGGTCAACAGCCCGATGTCGGAGCCGCCGATCGCCTCGTCGACGATCAACCCGATCACGATCGGAGGCACGACGCCGAGACCCGAGATGATCAGTACGGTCAGTAGGACCCCGAGCAACTGACCGCGATAGGCGGCTCCGTAGGACCACACCCGCCTCAGCAGGTTGCGGTCGACCGATGGCCGATCCTGGTCTTCGTCGTACTTGAGGTAGCTGTACCAGCCGCCACTGTGGAAGATGATGTTCTCCTGATTCGTAGGATGATTACATGATTACAACATGCTCTGAAACCGGCGCGGCGGCCGCTCTATTCCCGCCGATCAGGGAACGGTAGCTGGACCGGGGGAAGCGCCGGCCTGCTCGGTCGGCTCGACGGCCGCATCGGACGCCTCGACCAGCTCGGATATCGGAGCGATACTCTCGAGCATCGCCGGAACCGCCGAAACGGCAGGATCCCGGACGAACATCTCGTAAGTGCGCTCCGTGTCCGACCAGACGACCGTCTCGCCGGAGGGTCGGTCGACCAGACCGACGGTCCTCGCCCCCACCTGTTCCGTGGTGCAGCCCGCACCGGCAACGGTGCAGGGATCGTCAGTCACGCCGGAGAAGACCGTGATCGTCGCAAGCTGACCGACGGAGCGCGATTGGGTGTAGGGATCTGCCGTCCACAGCCCGAACGAGGCGATGTGGTCGCCCGCGAATGCCGCCTCCGAGGCCGCCAGCACCAGTTGACTGGTCACCGACCGCACCGCTGCGGGGATTCGGGAGGGAAACTCCAGATCAGGGAAGAAGGCTGCGACTTCTGATCGGCTGGCCTGAGCGAAGCGATCCCCCGGGTTCCGTCGGGAGGAGATGACCTCGAGCGACGCCCGCGACGGCTCCGATGGACGCGAGAGACCGTCGTTCCACCACCGGACGTCGGCGGCAGGGACCAGATCCACATCCGGCGTCGACGCCACGACTCCGCTGGCCGGAGGCTCGTGTTCATCGGTGCCGAGCCATACAGAGCTGTGCTCACCGATCCCTGCCAACGGCGAGTCGCCACAGCCGGCGAGTACAACCACCAGCACTACGAGTGTCAGTCTGCGCATCCGGATCCCCAGATCTGCGGCCGCGACCCCTTCCCGGCCGTCTGCTAACCCGACGTCACTCCCTACGCTCTCGTTCCGTGCGCCGAATCCAGCTATTCACGGAACACTACGCAACTGTCGCCGGACATGACACGGGTATTTCCCATGCGTTCGTGAAGGAGGTCGGCGCCGGCCGCCAACCCGAGGCACTCCGGCTCCATCACACCGGCGACATCGTGGCGTTCGGAAAGCACGACACCATCACTGCCGGCTACCCCGGCGCCGTCGCTGCGGCGCTCGCTCACGGCTTCACACCGATCGAGCGGCTGGCAGGAGGACGAGCAGCGGTCTTCCACTCCGGGACGCTCGCCTTTGCCTGGGCCACCCCCACAGACGATCCGCGAACCGGTGTCACGTCGCGATTCACCGAGATCTCGACGCTGCTCACGACGGCGTTGCGGTCGCTGGACGTCGACGCCCACGTGGGTGAGATCCCCGGGGAGTACTGCCCCGGGGCGTACAGCATCCACGCAAGCCACCGAGTGAAACTCGTCGGAGTCGGCCAACGCCTGGTGCGGGGAGCGGCTCATGTGGGCGGCGTCATCAGCGTCTCGGCTGGGTGGCGAATCCGTGACGTGCTCGAACCGGTGTATCGCGAGCTCGACCTCGACTGGCTCCCGTCCACTGCCGGTGCCATCGACGACTTCGTGCAGGACGTGACGGTCGACGACGTCCGGAAGGCAGTCGTCGAAGCCTTCTCCGAGCGGTTCGAACTCGTGGCGACGCCGATGCCGGCAGCGATCGTGCAGTCGGGGCTCGACCTGGCACCGTCCCACATCTCCCCCGGCTGAAGCTCTCGGCCGATACGCTGACCGGGATGCGGATCCTGTTGTTGAACGGCCCCAACCTCAACCTCCTCGGGACCCGCAGTCCCGACATCTACGGGTCCGCGACGCTCGACGACCTCGCGACTGCGTTCGGCAGCTGGGCCGAAGAGTTCGGGGCCTCGACCATCGCCTATCAATCGAACCACGAAGGCGCCCTGATCGACCGGATTCATGCTGCCCGGGCCGACGTCGATGCGATCGTGTTCAACCCTGGAGCGTTCACCCACACCTCCTATGCGCTCCACGATGCGATCGAGGCCGTCGAGCTTCCGACCGTCGAAGTCCACATCTCCAACGTCGAAGAACGCGAGGACTGGCGGCGGCGTTCGGTCATCGCGCCCGCGGCGGTGCACCGGATCTACGGCCGCGGAATCGACGGGTATCGATGGGCACTCAGGCATCTGGTGGCTCGATCCGCGATTCCCGCCGTACGGTTCGATTACGGACCGGATCCCCAACAGTTCTTCGAGTTCAGATCGGGCGGACCCCGATTGGCCGTCCTGATCCATGGCGGCTTCTGGCGGCACATGTGGTCGTTCGACACGCTCGATCTCGCGGCCGTCGACCTCGCCCGGCGCGGGTGGTCGGTTGCAAGTCTCGAGTACCGGCGGGTCGGCAACGGAGGTGGCTGGCCGATCTCGAAAGATGATGTCGTTGCCGGTGCGCGAGCAGCAGCCGAGCGATCCGGCGCCGAGTCGATCGTTCTCATCGGACATTCGGCCGGCGGCCAGCTCGCGCTGGAAGCGGCGTCGGAACTCGGCAGCGGCACGAGCGTCGTATCGATGGGCGGAGTCAACGACATGGTCCTCGCAGTCGAGGAGCACCTCGGGGAGGATGCAGCGCTCGACTATCTCGGTGGTGCAAGCCCCGAAGCCGCATGCCCGACCCGTCACCCGCCGCCTGGCCCCGTCGTGATCGCCCACGGCACCGACGACGACCGCGTGCCGTTCGCCCACGCAGCGCGATACGTCGAAGCGAACCCGGCCCGGCTGCTCTCCACTGAAGGCGGAGACCACTTCCGGTTCCTCGAGCCCGAAGATCCGATGTGGACCGGCATCGTCGAGGCGCTCGAAGCAACCCAGTGATCTTCGTCCTGCCGACCGCTGCGCTGGTCGCATGGCTCGTCAGGGTCCACGACCGGCCGGCCGCGTTCCTCGCCAAACCGCTTGCATCGGCGGGGTTCGTACTCATAGCCCTCTCTGAGGGAGCAATCGATTCGTCGTACGGCAGGATCATCCTCGCCGGACTGGTGCTGGGTGCGCTCGGTGATGTGGCGTTGATGTTCGACCGATGGTTTCTGGTCGGACTCGTGCTGTTCGCCGCCGGCCACGTGGCCTACATCTTCGGATTCCTCGCCAATGGGCAGATCACGCTTGCATCGGCCGCGGTCGGCGCTTCGCTCGGCATCGTGGCAGCCATCTGGCTGATTCCAAGGCTCGAGAAGGCAATGCGAGTCCCGGTAGCGGTCTACATCGTCGTGATCTCGGTGATGGTCGCGGTCGGGATCGGCGCGGATCAGGCGGCCTTTGTCCGGATCGGTGCTCCGCTCTTCGCCCTCTCCGACCTGTTGGTTGCGAGAGAGCGATTCGTCGCCTCCGACGCTCGCAATCGCATGTGGGGACTTCCCATGTACTACGCCGCGCAAGTCCTGATTGCGCTGTCCGTTGCGACATGAACCCCGAAGCGGTTTGCCGAAGCCCCAACCGGGGCAATATGCTCACCGAGTCCATCCGTGCGCCGCGCTGAGCCCACGGACGACATCAGTAGGTGGAGGAGAGTCCTGATGCGTTCACACCGCATGGCCCTGTTCGTGGGCTGGTTCGTCGTGTCCTCCCTCGCCGTGATCGGATTCGCCGCCTTCACCGCAGACTCCGAACCGACTCCGTTCGCGGAAGCGCCCTCGGTGACCGTCTCCGCCGAGATCGGCCGCAGCACGGGTGCAGTCGCAGCCATGACCTTCGCCCTCCTCGCAGAGGGCGCCTCGGCGGCCGCCGCCACCGACTTCGAGGATGCGGCCCAAACCGTCGATCAACCGGATGCCACCGCGACGAGCCTGACACCCGCAACGACCGAGTCGAACGGAGTCGTTGATCGGTCGAGGCTCTTCGACGAGTCACAGATCCGCTCGCTCGTCGAGACGTTCTTCCGACCAGAGGACGTGAGCCGGGCGATCCGCATCGCGTGGTGCGAGTCTTCGTTCAATCCAGATAACGTCAACCCCGTCACGGGTGCATCAGGATTGTTCCAACATGCGCCTGATACGTGGGCTGCACGGTCCAGCGCGGCAGGCTATCCCGGCGCCGACATCCTCAATCCCGAAGCCAACGTGGCGGTGGCCGCCTGGATGCTCTATGAGCTCCCCGGCGGCTGGTCCCACTGGCAGTGCCAGGCGTAGGTTCCACGTTCCACGTTTCACGTTTCAGGTTTCACGTTTCACGTCCGCAGCTCGGTAGAGAACAGCCCACGCCTCACACAAAACGCGTACCACCGCCCAACGAACGCCCCGCTGGGCTGGAACGTGGAACTCAAAAACAGGAACTCGGAATACTCACACCTCGCGGGCGGGTTCGAGGTCCTCGATGGAGAGATCCCATTCGTCGGCGGCCAGATACGCAAGTGAGACGGCCAGTGGCGCCGCGGAGATTCCAATCGGGACGTGCTCCTGTTCGGGGCGCAGCAGGGCGTAGCTACCTGCGGGGGCGGGACCGATGTCGAGAGTCCCATGCGCCGCTTCCGCCGGCGCGCGCCGAATCGCACTGGATGTGATGGCGATCGGCACCGAGCCCTTGTCCCTGGTCTCGGCGAACGGGATCCCGATGCGCAACGCGCGATTTCGATCTGCGGGCGGCACGACGACTTCCTCCAGTTCGACCGGATCGACCTCGATGTCGCCTTCGACCAGTGCTCTCGTCAAGAGGCCGGCGTGCAGTTCCGGGACGATCGCTGCCTGGATGCCGAACCCGGCGCTCATCCGCGGGTTCAGCTCCGTTGGGAGGAAGCCACGCGTAGTCATCACCCCGTCGATGCTGAAGGGCCCTCGGTAGCGGACGAAGCCATCGAGATACTCCCCCATTCGCCGGGCGGAATCGCGCATCGACTCCCGTTGCCCTGGATCCGGATCCCAGGTGGTCGACATCCCGAGATAGCGGAACCCGGATCCGTCGACGCGCCGGGCGATGAGCATCTCAACCGGCCGAAGCGCCGCCGTCCCCCCATCTGTCACGTAGCCGTGGATGGAACACGGAAGTCCGTCCAGGAACGGCATGACCCGAACCTGTCGGGCGTGGCGCCGGAACCAATCCACAGCGGCTCGCTCCCCTTCGGCGTGGCGAGCCCACCTGACATACTCGCCGCCTCCGTGCCATCCCTCACGATTGTCAGCAACCCACACGGTGCCATGTTCAGAAGCCAGCACCCGGGCGGCTGCCGGAGCGCCCTCGACAGCCACGATGGCATGTGGCGCCGTCGTGATACCGGCAGCCTCGAAGTGGGCGTCGATCGCCATCTTGTCCTCGAGCGCCATCCACTCCGCCCTGCGCTCTCCGTACGGCTTTCGCTCTCCGAACGCGGATTCGGCACCGAAGGGTGGTGCGAGGATCCGAGCCTCGCCTTTCGGGTCGAACGCATCGATGACCCTGGCCACCGCGTTCGACGAAAGCGACCGTGAGAAGGCCCGAAAGCCCTCCATGATCGTTGCTGCGTGCGAACCGGTGAGATGAACCTCGGCATCCGGCTGAGGTCCCACCCCTTCAGCCGCGGAGAGCACGAGGATTCGCTCGACACCCCAGTCTCGCAATCGGGCCACGTTTGGAGTCGCACCGGCTGCGGCATCTGCGACCACGATCCAGGGCGTCCCGCCATACACGGACGCAAGCCGAGCCTCGATCTGATCAAAATCCATCATGCGACGGTATCGCTCCGAACCCGACCGATGCCGGCCGTTTGCGGCGTCGGTTCGATAGGCTCCGGCCCCGATGGCATGGCAGGAGCTGGGCGACGGGATCTTCAGACAGCGGTACGAGTCGCTGGATCTGAACGTCGGCTTGATCCTGAGCGACGAATCGGCTCTCGTGATCGACAGCAGGGCGACACACGGTCAGGCCGAAGAACTGCACGACGACATTCGGTCGCTGACACCACTGCAGGTGACCCACCTCGTGAACACGCACCATCACTGGGATCACACGTTCGGGAACGCCGTGTTCTCCTGTCAGATCGTGGGCCACGAGCGGTGCCGATCGACGCTGATCGAACACGGTGAGACGATGCGTCAGAAGCTGCTGGACGCCGGGTGGGTGCCTCCCGAGGCGAAACCGCACTTCGCAGAGGTCGTCATCACACCCCCGGAGGTCACGTTCGAGACGAGTCTGGTGTTGGCGCTGGGGGAACGACCGGTCACCCTGACCCACCTGGGCCGAGGCCACACCGACAACGACATCATCATCGAGGTCGACGACGTTCTCTTCGCCGGCGATCTGGTAGAAGAGGGCGCTCCACCCCAATTCGGTGACGCCTTTCCTGCGGAGTGGCTCGAGACGCTCGCACGGCTCATCGCCCGGTCTCCTGAGACGATCGTGCCGGGCCATGGCGACATCGTGGGCGTCGGCTTCGTAGAGACCCAGCGGGAGCAGATCGCCCGCGCGATCGAAGGCGAAGCCGTGTTCCCGGATCAGATCATGGAACAGCTTCGAAATCGACTCGAGGCCGAGACATGACGAAGGGGCCCGGATACTCCACTCCAGGCCCCTCAACTTGCGTGACGTCGGTTCATCCTCGCGGTTCCAGTTCCAGCATCCGTGCCAGTTCGTTGGCATCGAACGAGGTGTCGGTCTGGGGTGCGAGACGCAGCATCCGTGCCAACTCGTTTGCCTCGTACGAACCATCCGAGATCTTCGGCGCCAAGGTCGACATCCGCGCCAACTCGTTTGCCTCGTACGAACCATCAGAGACTTCGGGTGCCAGTGCAAGCATCCGTGCCAACTCATTCGCCTCGAACGACGTATCAACCGACGGCGCCAACGCCAACATCCGAGCCAACTCATTCGCCTCAAACGACGTATCAACCGACGGCGCCAACGCCAACATCCGAGCCAACTCATTCGCCTCAAACGACGTATCAACCGACGGCGCCAACGCCAACATCCGAGCCAACTCATTCGCCTCAAACGACGTATCAACCGACGGCGCCAACGCCAACATCCGAGCCAACTCATTCGCCTCAAACGACGTATCAACCGACGGCGCCAACGCCAACATCCGAGCCAACTCATTCGCCTCGAACGAGCCGTCATCGAGAACGACATCGTCACTCTGGATCGCAACCAGGATGCCGGCAACGGCGATCACGGCAACCACGAGCATCCATCCCAACCAGCGGACATAGGGCTGACGGGTTGGCGGCAGCTGCGGCCGCGGCGGGATCTCAACGGGCCTCCGCTCGATCTCGACCGGTCGCTCCAACGTGCTACCAGTCGGCTCTCGCTCCAAGATCTTCGTCATGAGATCCTCCTTCCTTTCGCTCCATCCTCCCCCCGGCTCCTTGACACGGCCCTGCGCGCCGATTGCAAACCGATTGCGGCGATGACCTTCGCCACTGGCAGATCCGACAGACGCGCCTGATGATGGGCACGGGAGAGAGCGCTGTGGCAGAACCGCGAGCTGGCTGGACGATCAGGGTGCTGGGACCGGTCGACCTGGTCACGCCCGACGGAGTGAGATCATTCGGCGGACGACTTCCTCAGATGCTGATTGCGACGCTGGCAATCGCAGCGGGCCGAATCGTGTCCGCCGATCACCTCATCGACGTCATGTGGGGAGAGGATGCTCCCACCTCGGCGCTCAACACACTCCAGTCATACGTGTCACGTCTTCGTCACCTCCTCGGACACGAGGCGATCGAACTGGCCGACCACGGCTATCTGTTGAACGCAGATGTCGACCAGGTCGATGCCCTCAGGTTCGAACAGTTGATCCGTGCGGCGACCGCCGATGAATGCACGCCCCGAGAGTCTCGGTCTCTCTGCCACGAGGCTCTCCAGTTGTGGAGAGGGATCCCCTTCGGCGAACTGGCCGACGTCGATCCATTCCGACTCGAAGCGATGCGGCTGGACGAACTTCGCATGTTGGCAATGGAGACGCTGCTGGAATCCGAACTCGAGATGAACCACCCGGAACTGGTGATCGGCACCCTCGAAGCAGCCGTCCGGGAGAGTCCTTATCGCGAGCACCTGTGGCTGATGCTCATCGAAGCACTCTCACGCAACGGGCGCCGAAGAGAGGCTCTCGAGGCCTGCAGCGAGCTCAGGTCTCTGCTGGCGGAGATCGGTCTGGAGCCGGGCTCCTCGCTGATCGCCCTCGAGGACCGGATCGTCCAGGGCACGGACGCCTGACGGTCACCGGAAGTCTCTGGATCGCACCGACTCGACCGGAAGCGGCTCGAACCGATGCGCGACCAGATTGGTCACACCGTCCCGGAACTCGACCAACCCCTCGATGACCATGGCGGGAGCCTTCCTGGCCACCTCGTAGTTGGCCTCCCAAACGGGCGGCAGGATGACGACATTGACCAGACCCGTCTCGTCTTCGAGGTTGAAGAACCGCACCCCGTTCGCGGTTCCGGGTCGCTGTCGATGGGTCACCACGCCCCCGACCCTGACCCCCTTCTTCGTCCGCTGGAGCGACAACAGCTCAGCCGCCGTGATGCACCCCGCTTCAGAGAGCCGCCCGCGAACGAACTGGATCGGATGGGACGTCGAGGCGCTCACCGCCCACAGATCGGCCAGATGCTCCTGTTGTTCGCTCATCCCAGGCAACGTCGGCGGATCGGCTCCCGGCGACAGGGGCAAGCGCCCGGGTCCGACCTCTGCCAGCGCCCCGGCGGCCCACAGGCCCTCGCGTCGCCCGAGCCCGATCGACTCGAGCGCTCCTGAGGCTGCGAGCCCTTCGAGTGCCTTGACGCTCAGCCCGGTGCGGAGCGCCAGGTCGGCAGGCGACCTGAACTCACCGTCGATGAGCCGGGCGGTCTCGATTCTCGTGATCTCCGAGTCTCCGAGGTTTCGGACGTAGCGAAGGCCCATCCGCACGGCGACGGCCGGTCTGACGGGGTCGTCGACGTGGCCTCTCCCCAGGCGCCACGAGCCGCCCAGGTAGGACACGATGTCGTCTGGATCGGAGTGGTGGTGCTCGATGGTGCAGTCGTGCCACGACTGGTTGATGTCCGGGCCGTGGACCACCACCCCGTGACGCTGGGCGTCCTGGACGAGGCTGTTCGGGCTGTAGAACCCCATCGGCTGGGCATTGAGCAACGCCGCCAGGAACTCGGCCGGATAGTGGAACTTCAACCAGGCCGACATGTAGACGATGTAGGCGAAGCTCACCGAGTGACTCTCGGGAAAGCCGAAACTCGAGAAGCCCTGGAGCTTCTCCCAGATCTCGTCGGCTGCCGCCCCGACGATGCCGTTCTTCGCCATCCCGACATACACCTCGTCTGCGAGCTTCGCCATCTCCTCGTCGCCCCGCTTGTGGGTCATCGCCGCTCGAAGCCGATCGGACTGACCGCCGTCGAAGCCGGCGCAGATCCGGGCGAGCTCCATGAGCTGCTCCTGGAAGATCGGCACCCCGAGGGTCTTGGCGAGGATCGGCTCGGTCGATGGATGCGGGTAACGGACCGGCTCGTCCCCGTTGCGTCGCCGGAGATAGGGATGCACCGACTGGCCCTGGATCGGGCCCGGCCGAATCAGTGCGACCTCGACCGCCAGGTCGTAGAACGTCTTGGGCTTCATCCTGGGCAGCGTCGCCATCTGAGCCCGCGATTCCACCTGGAAGAGACCGACGGTGTCGGCGGCGGTCAGGGATCGATAGATGGCAGGTTCCTGCGGGATCATCGCCAGATCGACGTCGACCCCATGGGCGTCGAGGATCATGTCGTGGGCGAGGTGGAGGGCGTTGAGCATGCCGAGCCCCAACAGATCGAACTTGACGATCCCGATGGCTGCGCAATCGTCCTTGTCCCATTGGAGGACCGTCCGCCCTTCCATCCGGCCCCACTCGAGCGGGACGACCTGATGGAGCGGCCGATCGGCGATCACCATGCCTCCCGAGTGGATCCCGAGATGACGCGGGAAGCCGTCGAGCCGCCAGCAGATGTCGTAGATCATGTCTGCCGTCAACCCCTCCGGGAGTGGCGCCTCGAGACGCAGATTGGCTGTGTTCCGGCTGTCCACGTACTTCGAGAGACCGTCGACCTGCGCCTGGGTCATCCCGAACACCTTGCCGACGTCACGGAGAACGGAGCGCGCCCGATAGGTCACCACGTTGGCGACCATCGCTGCTCGTTCCCGCCCGTATCTGCGATAGCAGTACTGGATCACCTCCTCACGCCGATCGGCCTCGAGGTCGAGATCGATGTCGGGTGGACGCCCCCGCTCCTCCGACAGGAACCGTTCGAACGGCAGATGGAGTCGGATCGGATCGACCCGGGTGAGCCCGAGACACCGGCACACCGCCGAGTCTGCGCCCGACCCGCGGATCTGGCAGTAGATGTCCTGGGATCGGGCGAAGTCGACGAGATCCTTGACGACCAGGAAGTATCCGGGGAAGCCGAGGCGTTCGATGATCGTGAGTTCGTGTTCGAGACGTTCACGCGCCCTGGGGTCGACCCCACCTTCGCCGATTCCGGGATAGACGTCCCGTGCCCCCTCGAAGGTGAGGTGCCGGAGATACTGCATCTCTGAGGTGAAATGCCCCGGCATCGGGAAATCGGGAAGTCGCGGGGCGACCAGTCGAAGGTCGAACGCCAGCCGCTCACCGACCTCGGCTGCCCGATCCACCACCCCCGGATACCGCGAGAACCGCTCGGCCATCTCCAGCGGGGACTTGAGGAAACGTTCGTCGGTGGCCGGCCGATATCCGTCACTCTCGATGAGATCGCGGCGGCCGGCGATGGCTGCCAGGACGTCGGCGAGGTCGTGGTCGGACCGCACCGCATGGTGGACCTGGTTGGTCGCAACCGCGGCAACCCCCAGCCGTCGGCCTGCTTCGAACAACAGCTCGTTGCGGGGATCGTCCTCGGGCAGCCCGTGGTGCCACAGCTCCACATACAGCCGACGACCGAACAGCTCCTTCAACCGGGCGAGGCTGCGGATCGTCCCTGCGAGGTCACCGGCGGCCGCGGCGCGAGGCACTGCCCCCTGCCAACATCCGGTGAGCGCCACGACATCGGGATGTCCGGAGAGTTCGACGAGGTCACCCCAGCGATAGACCGCCCGGTCCTTCTCCCCGGCGAACTGGCTTCGTGTGACGAACTCCGACAGCGCGGCGTAGGCGGCGGGAGAACCGGCCAGGAGGACCAGGTGATCGGATCGTTTCCGGTCGATCGGCTTGGTTCCGTGCGATCGGGTCGTGCGCCCTCGCCTGATCCGCTCTCCGGTGAGGTCGGATCGCTGTTTGCGGTCGCGGTCCCACCGCTCGGCGGCGGCGATCGAATCGTCATGCTCTCCGCCGTCGACCGCCAGCCCGACCTCGGTGCCGTACACCACCGGCATCCCCACCGAGCGGGCCGCTTCCATCACCTTGACGGCCCCGTGGAACCCATCGTGGTCGGTCACGCCGAGCGCTCGATACCCCAGTTCGTGGGCACGCTCGACGAGCTGGTGAGGGTGTGACCCCCCATCGAGAAACGACGAGTTCGTGTGACAGTGGAGCTCCGCATACCTGACCGCACCCGCCATGACGCGAGTGTAATCGAACAGGTGTTCGATGTGTTGCGCCATGCGCCATGCGGTCTGCGCCTTGCGCTTCGTTCCAGGTTCCAGGTTCAGGTCGACGGGCGTGGGGTTCGAGGCGGGTCCTCCCTCGTGTCACGGCCCCCTCGATCTCACGGCCGTCTCGAGATCATCCGATACGCTGGGACGATGTCTCAGATCACCAAGACGGTCAGGTTGTCGGGTTCCTCGGCGGACTCGATCGAGGACGCAGTGAGAACCGTTCTGGCCCGTGCCGCCGTGACGATCGACGAGATCGTCAGATTCGACCTGGTTCGCACGGGCGGCACGGTCGACACCTCCGGCGTCCCAACCGAGTTCGAAGTCGTGCTCGACATCACCTTCGTCGTCAAAGAATCTGTCCACGGCTGACGTGGGCATCCCCGAACCTCGATCGCTCGGGCACGGCTTCCACGCCGTGTCCGTCCCGCTTCCGTTCCGGAGTCCGGCGTGGGTCAACTGCTATCTGATCGAAGGTGCGGAACTGACACTGCTGGACTGCGGCGTCGATTGGAAGGAAGGCCTCGAAGCGCTCGAGGGTGGACTCCGGCAGGTCGGCTTCCGACCCGAGTCGATCGACCGGCTGATCGTGACGCACCTCCACCCTGATCACGTGGGCATGGCGCCGCGACTCTCCGAGCGGTGGCACTGCGAGATCGTGATGCACGAACGAGCCGTCGAACGGATCCCCCGCTACAACGACACGGCGGCGTTCGCCGAGTCGATCCGGGAGCTGGCACGCCGTCACGGCGTCCCGGACACGATGAAACCCGGATTCGTCGATGTGACGACCCGGGCACCGTTCATGCCGCTGATGCGAAATCCCGACCACGTCGTCGCCGACGGCGATCGTATCCCGCTCACCGATTCACGGTGGCTCGACGTGCTTCACACTCCGGGGCACGAGGCCAGTCACATCTGCCTCCGCGACTCACTGACCGGCATCCTGTTCTCCGGGGACCACGTGTTACCCCGCATCACGCCGGTCATCATGACCGACGAGGAAGGAACCGACGTCCTGGGCGAATACCTCGCCTCGCTGCAGCGGCTCATCGAGCTGGAGGTGGGCTTGACGTATCCGGCACACGGAGGCGTCGTCGAACACGGCGCCCGCCGCGCCGAACAGATCTCCCTCCATCACGATCGACGCTTGTCGGGAATGCTCGAAGTCGTGTCACTGGCGCCTCATACCGCGTGGGAGGTGATGCTGGAATCGTATCGACCGCACCTCAACAGCATCGAGCAGCGACTCGCCCTCCGTGAGACCGTCTCGCATCTGGAGCACCTCCGCACTCGCAACCAGGTGACGAGTTTCCCGGAGGGGGATCTGTGGTTCTATCGGCGGCCCATTTCGTGAGCGGGATGATCTGCCTCCAGGGCGGAGCCGAGTTCGGGCGCCGCTGTGTGGACATGGACTCCGAGGTGCTCGATCACTCCCCAGCCGGCGACGTTGTCGTACTGGCAGGGGCGGCCGCTCCGGGGCGTGAGTATCGGATCGCCGGCACCAACGCGGTGCAGTACTACTCGCGCCTCACCGATCGTCGCGTGACCGCAGTCCAGGACCCCCGAACCGACCCTGCAGCATTCGTCGAGGCGGCCCGATCGGCGGCATTGATCGTGCTCCCCGGCGGATCACCCAGACGACTCCTCGACGTTCTGGTCGGAGACGTGCTCGACGCGATGATCGGCGTGCTGAGCGGAGGCGGCACGGTCTCGGGCGCCAGCGCCGGGGCGATGGTGCTGTGCGCCTACACCGCCCTCCCAGGTGCCGGCGTCAGCGACGGCCTGAGCCTGGTTCCCGGCGTTGCCATCCCGCACTTCGATGGCTCGAACTGGTGGAACCTGGATCTGCCCGAGGACATCCCCCGCTGGGGTCTTCCCGAATGCGGGGGCGTCGTGTTCCGCTCCGGCTCGGTGAGCGGCATCGGCTCGCCCGGGGCTCAGTGCCTCGAACGAGGTGAAGCCACCGCCATCGAGCACTCGCCTCTCTGAGATCACTGCCAGTACGAGCGGAACGGATTGGTCAACCGCTCCGAACCGATGGTCGTCTCGGGCCCGTGGCCCGGGAGCACCCTCACGTCGTCATCGAGTGGCATGATCTTCGACCGCATCGAGGCCATGAGCTGATCGGTGTCACCACCGGGAAGGTCGGTTCGCCCGATCGAACCGGCGAACAGCTGATCTCCGGAGAACAGCACGCCTTCGTCTGCGATCGAGAAGCAACAGTGGCCCGGCGTGTGCCCCGGCGTGTGGATGACGTCGAGGTCCAACCCCGCAAGCCGGAGCCGATCGCCGTCTGCCAAGGCGGTGAAGGTGTCCGGAGGCTCGTACTCCCCCGGCGGGACCATCCCGAAGAGCATGCGGAGTTGGCTGTTCGGATCGAGGGTCAGGAAGTCGTCGTCGGGATGGACGAACGCCGTCGCCGACACCGTGCGCAACAACTCTCCCGCGCCACCGGCATGGTCGACGTGACCATGCGTCAGCAGCAGGGCCACGGGTGTGAGATCGTGTCGTGCAAGCAGGTCGAGCACGCCGGAGACATCCGGTGGCGCATCGATGACCAAGGCCATGCCCCCCGATTCGGGCGCAACCACCCAGGTGTTGGTCTGGGCGAGCCAGAGCGGACGACCATCGATCAGCATCGCCGAAGACTATCGCATCTCCTCCGGCTGCCCGGCCGTCCACAGCTCACGCATCAGGGCCGACGCCTCGAGCACCTCGTCCAGCGTGCCCACCGCAGCGACCGCTCCCCCATCCATGAGGTAGATGCGGTCCGCCCGCCGCAACGCCGGTCGGCGATGCGACACGACCAGCGCCGCTGCGGCAGATCCCGACTCGAAGATGCGGTTCCAGAGCCTTGCTTCGGTCTCGACGTCGAGTGCGGAGGAGAGATCATCGAACACCAGGAGGTCGGCTCCGGTGGCGAACATCCTCGCCGCAGCCGATCGCTGCATCTGCCCGCCTGAGAGCTTGACGCCGCGTGCCCCCACCATCGTGTCGTACCCGCGCTCGAGGCGATCGATGTCGTCTTCGAGCACGGCCAGTCGGGCAGCACGCATCAGGTCATGGCCGGTGACACGACGCCCGAACGAGATGTTGTTGGCGAGCGTGTCCGAGAACAGCCGAGGGACCTGCGGTGTGTAGGCAGTGCGCGGCGGAATGAAGAAGCTGGCAGGGTCCTCGACGAGCCGCCCGTTCCAACGGATCTCTCCGGTGGTCGGGACCAGGCCGAGCAACCCGCGAAGCACCAGCGACTTCCCCGACCCGATCTTGCCCGTCAGAACCACGAACTCTCCACGTTCGACCTCCAGATCGACACCACCGAGACCGTGCACCCCGTCTGGGTGGACGTACGCCAGACCTCGGATCTGGAGGCACTCGAAACGGTCGTCGATCACCGACGGCTCGACGTGTGGAGACGACTCCGAGAAGCGGACCAGGGTCTTGTCGAGGATCGCGTCCGGGGGGGCGTCCACCGTCGTCTTCTCGATTCGCTCGAATGCCACGCCGGCGCGGCGATGCTGGGCGAAGATGTTGCCGATCCAGGCCATGTTCCCCGCAAGTCGAGGGAGGTAGGTCAAGAAGACCGTGAGGTCGCCGATGGTGAACTCAGGGGAGCCCACACGCGCCGCCACGGCGATCAGCGTGACCGCGACTGCGATCGATGCCATGTTCTGGTTGATCGATCGCAACGCTTCGGTCAGGAACACGTCCCGCAATGCCCGATGTCGCCGATGCTCGTTCAGATCGCGGAAATGGGCGAGCATGGTCTCGCCGGCGCCGGCGAGTTTGACCGACTGCACCCCGCCGAAGAGCTCGCCGACGTACCCGGTGACCGCTTCGGTAGCGCTGCGCATCTCCCGCCGCCTCCTGCGGATCTCGGGCACGAGAGCCTGGGTGAGCGCGAGCGTCAACAGCAGCGGGACCAGCAGCACCAAGGTCAGCCCAACGTCGATCGACGCCATCACTCCCAGAGCCCCGAGCCCGAAGATGACGAATCCACCGCCGTCCACGTAGCTCTCGAGATACTCCATGACATCGTCGACATCGTCTCGGAAGGTCGAGATCGCGCGACCCGTCGACTGTTCGATCACTCTCGACCCGGGCGCCTCGAGCAGCCAGCGCAGCATGTTGCGACGGAGCTGAATGCTCTGCTCGAGCCAGTGGTCGATCCACACGACTTCGCCGGCCCACAGAACGACGTTTCGCCCCAGTGCAACGGCGGCAAAGATCCCTACGGGGACCCAAGGGTTCGATGCGACGGTCGCATCACCTGTCAGGTCGTCGAAGATCCGCCCGATGAGGTATCCGAACACGACGGGAGACCCGTGCATGATCGACCACAGCAACGCCGAGAGTGCGAAACGTCTCGGGCGATATCGCATGAGTTCGAAGACGATCCGGAACGCGCTCATGTCAACGCATCCCCGGCGAGGAGCATCGCGCTGAAGGCGGAGTTCGGATCGGACGCCAGATCGACTCGAGGTCCGTGTTCGAGAATCGAGCCGTTCGCCACCACCATGATCTCATCCACGGTTCGGAGGGTGTCCAGCCGGTGGGCGATGATGATCACGGTTCGGCCGGAGAACAGCCGCTCGGTGGCATCCGCCAGCAGCGCCTCGGTCGCGGGGTCGAGCCGTGACGAGGGCTCGTCGAGGAGGACGAGGCCCGGCGACTGGAGGAAGACGCGAGCGAACGCCAGAAGCTGGCTCTCGCCGGCGCTGAGCCCCGCACCGTCGCTTCCGATCAGCGTGTCGAGACCGAGCTCGTCGATCCATCCACCCAGCCCGGCCGCACCGAGCGTCTCACGGATGTCGTCGTCGGATCGGGACCGGCCAAAAAAGGTGAGATTGTCCCGCACCGTGGCTGCGAAGAGCTGCACGTCCTGTGTGACGACGCCGACATGACGTCGCAGCGACTCCTCGGAGACGGTGTCGAGAGGCACTCCTCCCAGTCTGATGACGCCAGATCCGGGCTGATAGAGGCGCGAGATCAGGCGCGTGATCGTCGTCTTCCCGCCACCGGTTCGGCCCACGATTCCCAGCGTGGTACCGGCCGACAGTTGGAAATCGACCTCCGACAGCACCGGCTTGTCGTCGTAGGCGAACAACACCCGGTCGAACCGAACGGACAGCGCTCCGTCAGGCAGGACTGCGTCGCCGATTCCGAGCGTCGAGCGGAGTCGCCGGATCGAGTCGATCCGGAGGATGCCACCTGCCGCCTTCTGAAGCTCCTGGAACTCCTGTGAGACCTGTTCGATCGGGACGCGGACCAGCTGGGTGTACTGGAGAAGCAGAAAGGCGGTGCCGACCGTGATCGCATCCGACGACACGAGCAGCACACCGAGGACGAGCGCAATGATGTCTCCTGACCAGAACGCCGTGTTCGATCCGACCCAGAACTGGGCGCGTTTGCGCCACGCCGTCCGTGTCCGGGTGAAGAAATCCGTTGCGACAGGGACGAACGAAGCCATCGAAGCGGCGCCGCCGCCGTTTGCCCTGATGTCCTCGATGCCTGCCAGCCGCTCCTCGATGAAGCCGTAGAGCTGAGCAGAGGTCTCTCGCTCCTCCTCGGCAGCCGACACCGCCATCGACCGCATTCGCAGGAGCAACACCAGCACCGCAGCGACGTAGATGCTGATGCCGAGACCCATCCGCCAGTCCGTGACCCACGACACGGCGAGCACGCCCACCAACAGAAGCCCCGAGCCGAGCAGCTTGACCATGAAGCGAGCGATGAACTGGGAGACCGCCGTCACGTCCCCGTCGACCCGCTCGATCAGCTCTCCTGGTGTGGTCGTCGTGTGATAGGCCATGTCGAGGCCGATGAGATGCTCGGCCATGTCGGCCCGGAGCTCGTTGGTCGCCCTCCAGCCGACATCCGCACCCAGATACGTGGCCAGCGCCGACAGCAGTTGCTTGCCGATCGCGAGTCCCAGATAGAGCACGCCGAGGGTCGCAAGCGAGTCGACCACGATCGACCCGAGCGCGGCGTCGATGAAGCGGCGAAGGATCAACGGTGCACCGAGCTCGAATCCGATGCCGAGGACGAGAACGGCAGCGAGCAGCGAGACCCTGGTGCGGAAGGGCCTGAGGTATTCCAATGTGGATCGGTAGTCGGGCGCGGTCATGGAAGCTCGGATTCGTCGAACCTCATCACGATATGCGCCTCCTGCCGGTCGGGCACCCGAATTTCGGAGGGGAGGGACGCCCCGAGTTTGCTAAAGCAGCCAGCAATCAGGCCGACGATACATGTGGAAGCAGGGAGCCTCATCGTGCCACGAGTGCTGGTCGCCGAAGACGAGAAGGACATTCAATTCCTCTACACCGCCTGGCTGCGCCGGGAGGGCTACGAAGTGACGACTGCCGACAATGGCCTTCAAGCCATCTCTGCGTTCGAGTCGTCCGGGTTCGACATCGTGATCCTCGATGTGATGATGCCCGAGGTCGATGGCCTCGAGGTGTGCAGGCACATTCGAGCCGGAGACCCTCATGTGCCGATCCTCATGGTGAGCGCCCTCGCTCGCCCCGATGATGTCGAGCGAGGCCTCCAGGCGGGAGCGAGCCTCTACGTCGACAAGCCAGTGACCCCGAAAGAGGTCATCCTGCGCATCCGCGAGGTCGTCGCCGCCGCTTGAAGAGTCGACTCAGGGGGACGATCCCCCTCGAACCCCCTGATGGCCCGGTCAACATCGTGTTGCACGGCCCGCAGCCAACACCCCGGGCCTGTTGTCGAGCGACCGGCGCTGCCACACACCCGGCAGAGGGCAACTGTGAACTGTGAACTGTGAACTGACAACCGATGACCGACAACCGGAATCACATGTTCCTGCGGTAGCGGCCGCCGATCTCGTACAGGGCCGCCGACATCTGGCCGAGCGATGCCACCGGTGCGGCCCCGAGGAGCGCCGTGAACACGTTCGACCCTTCGACAGCAGCGAGCTGCAGCCTCCGCAGTGCCTCTGCCGTCTCATCGGGGCGCATAGCCCGGAAGCGCTCGATCTCCTCGATGACCCGGTCCTTGTCGGCATCGTCGGAACGGACGAGGGCGTCTGGCACGACGAACGGCGAGCCTTCGGGCGACAGGAAGGTGTTGACGCCGACGATCGGCAGCTCACCCGACTGCTTGCGCTGTTCGTACAGCATCGACTCTTCCTGGATCTTCGACCGCTGGTACTGGCGTTCCATCGCGCCGAGTACTCCCCCGCGATCGTCCAGCCGCATGAACTCGGCGAGCACGGCTTCCTCCACGAGGTCGGTGAGTTCGTCGACGATGAACGAGCCCTGCAGCGGGTTCTCGTTCTTCGTCATCCCCAGCTCGCGGTTGATGATGAGCTGGATCGCAACGGCACGCCGGACCGACTCCTCGGTCGGCGTCGTCACGGCCTCGTCGTAGGCGTTGGTGTGGAGGCTGTTGCAATTGTCGTACACCGCATACAGCGCTTGCAACGTCGTCCTGATGTCGTTGAACGAGATCTCCTGGGCGTGCAGCGATCGACCGGAGGTCTGGATGTGGTACTTGAGCTTCTGGGACCGCTCGTTGGCGCCATACCGGAGCTTCATGGCTCTTGCCCAGATCCGGCGCGCCACCCGTCCGATCACTGCGTACTCGGGGTCCAGCCCGTTCGAGAAGAAGAACGACAGGTTCGGGGCGAAGTCGTCGACGTCCATACCGGCAGCGAGGTACGACTCAACGAACGTGAACCCGTTGGCGAGGGTGAACGCCAGCTGCGTGATGGGGTTGGCACCGGCCTCGGCCATGTGATAGCCCGAGATCGACACCGAGTAGAAATTCCGCACATCGTGGTCGACGAACCACTGCTGGATGTCGGTCATGAGACCCAGGGCGAACTCGGTCGAGAAGATGCAGGTGTTCTGCGCCTGGTCCTCCTTGAGGATGTCGGCCTGCACGGTCCCGCGCACCGTGCTGACAGCCTCCGAGGCGAGTTCTGCATAGGTGTCGGAATCCAGGACGTCCTCGCCGGTGATGCCGAGCAGCATGAGCCCGAGCCCGTTGTGGCCCGGAGGGAGGGGATCCCGGTACACCGGTCGGTCCCCGTCGGAGTAACGCTCGTCGAGTGCTTCCTCGACGAGACGCTCCAACCCTTTCTCGGAGATGTATCGCTCGCATCGCTGGTCGATGGCGGCTCGCATGAAGAACGCGAGGATCATCGGCGCCGGACCGTTGATGGTCATCGAAACCGAGGTGGAGGGATCGAGGAGATCGAACCCTGAATAGAGCCGCTTGATGTCGTCGAGCGAGGCGATCGAGACTCCGCTGTTCCCGACCTTTCCGTAGATGTCGAGGCGCTTGGCAGGGTCTTCGCCATAGAGCGTGACGGAGTCGAACGCGGTCGACAGGCGCTTTGCCGGCATGTCTGAGGACAGGTAGTGGAACCGCCGGTTGGTCTGTTCTGCGGTTCCCTCGCCTGCGAACATCCTGGTCGGATCCTCGTCGAGGCGCTTCAACGGGTAGATGCCGGCAGTGAACGGGAAGGAGCCGGGGAAGTTCTCGTTCCCGAGCCAGCGAACCCGATCACCCCAGTCCCCGAATGAGGGTACCGCCACTTTGGGCATGCGCGATCCCGAGAGCGTGTGGGTGACGAGCGGTAGCGACCTGGTCCGGTCCCTCACCTCGAACTCCAGCGTGTCGGCCCGGTACCGTTCGATCGCAGCATCCCAGCCGGCCAGCGCGTGCCTCACATCTTCGGGGATCTCCGTTTCGACGGATTGGGCGGCCCGGCGGACCGCCGTAGCCGTCTCGTCGTCGACGAGGCCGTCCCGACCGACCTCGAGATGGCGTTGCCATCTGCTGGCCGCCTCGGCGTTGGTGTCGATCCGGGCCCGCTCTTCGGTCAGCGCCACGACGATGTCGGAGAGATATCGCCTCCGGGCGGTGGGGACCACCTCCCGGGTCGGGGCCGCGTCGCCGAGGTCGGCATGGTCCCGGGCGCCGAGGAACTCGGCGACGACGTGGCGATAGAGCTCGGTTGTTCCGGGGTCGTTGAACTGCGCCGCGACGGTCTTGAAGACCGGCAGTTCGGTGTCGTCGACACCGAACTGATTGTGATTTCGCCGGAACTGCTTCCTGACGTCGCGAAGCGCATCGTCGGCGCCCTGCCGGTCGGCCTTGTTGATGACGACCGCATCCGCGAGGTCGATCATGTCGATCTTCTCGAGTTGGCTCGCCGCGCCGTATTCGGGCGTCATCACATAGATCGAACGATCGGCGAGATCGACGATCTCCGAGCCCGACTGGCCGATGCCGGATGTCTCGACGATGACGAGATCGAACCCGGCGAGCTTGCACATCGCGATCGAGGCTTCGAGCGCTCCGGACACGGCCACATTCGCTGCCCGGGTCGCCATCGAGCGCATGTAGACGCGCGGGTGCGGGAGGACGTTCATCCTGATCCGATCCCCCAACAGCGCTCCACCGCTGCGTCTCCGGGTCGGATCCACCGACAGCACTGCGATCGTCCGCTGGTGATCGCCCAAGAGGAGTCGTCGGATCAGCTCATCGGTGAGCGACGACTTGCCCGCCCCTCCGGTACCTGTGATCCCGATGACCGGCGTGTCGCTGTTGGCAGCGTCACGGATCATCGCGTCGATGAGATCCGAATACTTCTCGGCGTGGTTCTCGACCCCGGTGATCGCCACGGCCAGCGCGCGGCGGTCGCCGGTCTGGAGTTCGGCGGCCGTTCGTGATGTCAGCTCTCGTTCGTGACGGCTCGATCGGGCGATCATGTCGTCCACCATGCCCTCGAGACCCATCGTCCGGCCGTCGTCCGGCGAGTAGAGGTACGCGACACCCTCGCTTCGCATCGTCTCGATCTCTGCAGGCAAGATGGTGCCACCGCCTCCGCCGAAAACCGCCACGGATTCGGCCCCGGCGGCATTGAGGCGCTCTTTGAGATAGCGGAAGAACTCGAGATGGCCGCCCTGATAGCTGGTCACGGCGACGGCGTGCGCATCCTCGGCCACGGCGGCATCGACGATCTCGTCGACGGAGCGGTTGTGCCCGAGGTGGATGACTTCGACACCTCGCGATTGCAGCAAGCGGCGAAAGATGTTGATCGAGGCATCGTGCCCGTCGAACAGCGAGGTTGCCGTGACGAATCTGAGCGCGTCCATCCCATGATCCTACGGCTTCCCAGTTGTCGGGGCGCCCCACGACTCGAACACGCATGATGCGAGACGACCGCTCAACGGTTCCAGCAGGTCGACCGCGAGGGGCCGCTCGAACGGGGCGGTCGAGGCCGAGCCGGTCGCCCCTTGTATTCGGTTCTCACGCTGCAAGAATGAGTCTGGGCTGGCCGGAGGGATCCGGTCGTAAGGGCGATCAAAGGGCGAGACGATGAAGAGTTTCACGGGGAGACTGTCCCCTCACGACGGCGGCGAAACCATCTCCGCAACATTCCACATCGACGGGCACTGGCTGCGTCTGATGCAGGGCAACCGACGGGTGGGAGCCTGGGCACTCGAAGACATCCTCGTCGAACGAGTGACGGTGTTCCGGTTCAACGTCACCCTCGACGGCGCCAAGAACACCTTCGCCCCAGACGATCCAGCCGGTTTCGCGCAGTCAGTCCAGGTCGTCGTCGACTTGCGGCCTGCCTCACGCTTCGGTCTCGGCGAGCGTGTGCGAAGGGCGAAAGAGGAGCTCGCGGCTTCTCAGGCCGCCGCAGAACGCGAGTGATGTTCAGCTGCGTTCCGACGCCAGCCGGTTGAACAGCTTCTCGATCGCCGCCAACTCCACATCGTCGAACTGGTCGACGAAGTGCTCGGCGATGCCCCTCATATGGACGGGAGCCGTCCGTTTGAGCTCCGCCTTGCCCTCGGCGGTCAGCAACACGATGGTGCCGCGTCGGTCTGACGTCGCCGATCGGCGCTCGATCAGACCCGCCCGCTCGAGTCGATCGGCGAACCGGGTGGTGGCGCTTCGACTGAGGAGCAGGTGATCGGCCAGCTCGTGCATTCTCAGTGATCCGCCGGCCTCGTTCAGTTGGACCAGGGCGTCGTACCACGAGAGTGGAAAGTCGCACTCTTCCCGCAGCTCACGTTCCATCGTCTTCGAGATGGCAGCGTGAGCCTCCAGAAAGGCGCGCCATGCCCGCATGCCTGCATCCGTCGGAGCCATCGGCGCCAGGATAGAGGCGTTCTCGACACGGTGTCAGGATCAGCACACCACGGATCCGCCCGGCCAACCTGACTCCGTGTCAGGATCAGTGCACCACGGATCCGCCCAGCCAACCTGACTCCGTGTCAGGACCAGCACACCACGGATCCGCCCCACCAACCCGCTGTCAGGATCGGGTCATCCGCTCCATGGCCATCTGCAGCTCTTCGATCCGGAACGGCTTCGTGAAGTGCTCGTTCATGCCCGCATCGAGACAAGCCTTGCGATCGGCGGAGAACGCATGTGCGGAGAGCCCGATGATCGGAGTGCGCGCTGCGATCGTCGGTAGCGCTCGGATGGCCGACGTCGCCTCGACTCCGTTCATCTCAGGCATCTCCATGTCCATCAGGATGGCGTCGAAGTTCTGGGTTCGAACCAGGTCGAGCGCCGCGCGCCCGGTGGACACACCCGAGGTGGTATGACCGAGCTGTTCCAGCGAACGCATCACGACCGCGCGTCCGGTCGGGGAATCGTCGGCGACCAGCACATGGAGTTGCTTGCGGCGTTCCCGCAGCGAGTGGCGGGTGACGAGCGGTCCATCGGCCTTGCGCTTCGAGAGCATCCGCACACCCTCGATGAGATCCACGGACGTGACGGGCTGGGGGAAGTACCCCTCGACGCCGAGCCGGATGCACTCGTCGCTGTCGCCCCGCTCGCCGTGTGACACGACCAACACCAGCCGAGAGCGACTCAGCACCGGCGATGCAACGGCACGTGCCGCAGCCTCGAACGGATCGTCGGTCGGCGCCAGCACGATGACGGCCGGAACCACCGAGCTGTCGTCGGACAGCGCGATCGCGGTCGAAGCGAGCGCCACCGACTCGTACAGCGTCGGTTCGAACCCGCCGACCCGAAGTCCCGCGACGATGTCCTCACCGTGCGCGGCGTTGTCGGCGACCACGAGGACCCAATCGTTCTCGTGCGCGGATTCATCCGACTCCTCGACGAGCTCCGCCCGGTCGAAGTCGAGCGTGAACTCCAACAGCCGATCGCCGGTACCCGGATTCACGGCCAGTGTTCCACCGAGCGCGTCGATCACCTTCGAGGCGATCACGAGCCCGAGACCATCGGTCCGAGAGCCGGCGACCTCCTCGGCGGCGAGCGGGCGAAGGATGTCGTCGAATTGTTCAGGCGTGAGCGGCGTCGGACGCCGCACGCCGAACCGTACTCGGGCACGATCGGGCGTCTGATCCACCAGTTGGGCGGCCACCTGTACGCGACCGATCGAAGATGCGCGGATCGAATCGGCGACGATGTGCCCCAAGACCTGTCGGACCCGCCCGGCATCGCCGACGAGGTCCGTGGGAAGCGCTCCCAGACCGTGAACCGACAACTCGATGTCGCGTTCGGATGCCAGCGCACGCTGCGACCGGACCGCCTCGCGGATCACGTCGGGAAGCCGGAAGGGAACCCGCTGGATGGGCAGATCTCCGCCCTCGAGCTCGGCGACGTCGAGCAGGTCATTGAGCACGTCGAGGATCTGGTCTGCGGCGTCTTCGATGCGGGCGAGATTGCGCCGATCCTCGGACTCCAGGGCTTCTGCGAGCATCAGACGCGCCGTGCCGGCGATCTCGTTCAGGGGTGACCGCAACGAGTGGCCGAACCGACGCAGGATCTGCGCGCCGGCAGAGCCCGTCGTCGGTTTGGACTCCGCCACGTCCCCCGCCGTTGCAGTCGTCATCTCATCCCTTTCATCGCTGCGCATTTGGTCGTGCCTCCCCGGTCGGCCAATCGATACAGGATTCAAGGGATGAGCATAGGAGGCAGACCGCCGAGCAGACCTAGGCTTCTCGGGTGCGTCGTGGCTTGCTGATTCTGTCGATTGCGCTCGCAACCGTCGGGTGTAGATCGGGCGACGACCTGTCGACGTCTTCGTCGACCGCACCGAGGCTGTCCACGGCGCCATCGACGACCTCCGCCCAGACGACGACCGCTGCCCCGCCAACCGCGTCGGACGTCTATCGGATGGTCGCTCCCTCTCTCGGCTTCGTCGAGACGCCACTGTCGACGGGCTCGGGCATCTTCATCGGGGACGGCCTGCTGGTCACGAATGCGCACGTCGTGTGGCCATATCGCAGCGTCACGGTGTCGTTCTTCGAAGGAGGCGGTGGGCGGGACCTCGAAGTGGTCGACGTCGACTGGAGCGCCGACCTCGCATTGATCGATGTCTCGTCGATCACCGACCTGCCCGCGCCTACCTTGCTCGCCGAGACCGACTACTCATCCGGTGACCGAATCTATCTGATCGGCTTTCCCGCAGAAGACCCGAATGCTCCCGAGCCGGCGATCACGACTGGGATCATCTCCCGGACGAGGGCGTGGGTCGATGGTGAGTTGACGTTCATCCAGAGTGATGCCCTGATCAGTGGCGGGCAGTCGGGCGGCGCATTGGTGGATGCGACGGGCGCCGTCATCGGCATCACCAGCCTCGAGATCGGTGAGGGCTTCGCGCTGGCGCTCGATGCCTCCGACGTCGCCTCACGAATCGACGCGATGCTCGAGGGTGGCGACCCGTCCAATGTCGGCGATCGTTGGCTCGATGACCTCGCCCTCGAGGATCCAACACGGCCCGCGGAGCACTTTCTCGACGAGATCGTGTGGCGCTTCGACGCGTCGGCAGGCGACGAGGTGATCATCGAGGTCAAGGCACAGGCACCGCTGTCTGGGAGCATCATCGGCCCGGACGGCTTTCTCGAGACGACACTGGAGGGCGGCGTCCTCGCCTTCATCGCCGAGCTCGACGGACCGCACTTCGTCGCCGTCGTGCCCGACGGGGGATTCGACACTCGCATCGATCTGGTGACCGATGTCGACCTCACGCTGCTCGACGATCCGGATCACGGCGTGTCGATCGCAGTCGGCGATCGCCAATTCGGCAACATCGACTACCCCGGCGATCTGGACTGGTTCGCCATCGAACTCGTCGAGGGCGACGAACTGCTGATCACCGCATCTTCACCGAACGCGGACATGGGGCTCTACGTCGGGCCGCTTCTCGACCTCAGCGGGGATGACGCCCGTTCGGACTCCGACAGCGGCGCCGGCGTGATCGGTGCGGATGCGGAGCTGCGGTACACGGCCGCCTCTTCGGGAACCCACATCATCGGCGTGTTCGACGAGACCCAGTTCGGCCCGGGCGCCTACGCACTGCGCGTGGAGAGCGCCTGACGGCCCGTTTCACGTTCCACGTTCACCATCTCGATGACCTGCTCCGGACGCCGCTTTCGAAACGTGTGACGTGAAACATGGAACGTGGAACGCTAGAGCACCAGTTCCGCCATCACCTGATACGCCTGGGGGTCCATGGCGGCGACGGCGATCGTCGAGACCGTCGAGTTGGTCCACCGCTCGAGACGCTCGGCGATTCGCTGCTTCGGCCCGATGAGCGCGACCTCGTCGATCAACTCGTCGGGGACCGCCGCTGCTGCGCCGTCTCTGTCACCGGACAAGTACCGGTCCTGGATGGTCTCGGCTGCTTCCTCGAAGCCATACCGGACCGTGAGGTCGTTGTAGAAGTTCTTTCCCTTCGCTCCCATGCCACCGATGTACAGCGCCAGTTGGGGCCTGATCTGCGCCCTGGCGACTTCGAGGTCGTCGGTCACGATCACGGTGACGGTCGGGACGATGTCGAAGCGATCGGCCTTGCCGTCCTCGCCCGAGGCGGCGAATCCCGTCTGGAGCGGCTCCATGTAGGCGGCCGGAGCACGTTCGGGTGACCAGAAGATCGGGAGCCAGCCGTCGGCGATCTCGGCCGTGAGCGCCACGTTCTTCGGACCGATCGCGGCCAGATAGATGGGGATGTCGGGATGTGCGGAACCGATCAGCTTCAACGGCTTGCCGAGGCCGGTGGCTCCCTCGCCCTGGTAGGGGATCTGATACTCGACGCCGTCGTGCGTCACAGGCTCATCACGGGCAAGGATCTTGCGGACGATCGACACGTATTCACGGGTGCGGGCCAACGGCTTGCCATAGGGCACCCCATGCCATCCCTCCACCACCTGGGGCCCGCTGAGGCCGAGTCCGAGCCGGAACCTGCCTCCCGACAGATCGTCGAGAGTCGCCGCTGTCATCGCGGTCATCGCCGGCGTCCTGGCGGGCATCTGGAAGATCCCCGAACCGATCTCGAGCTTCGTGGTCTGTGCGGCGATCGCCGCCAGCGGGGTGGCGGCGTCGGCGCCATACGCCTCGGCGGTCCAGATGCATCGATACCCCATCGCCTCGGCCTGGTGCAGCAACTCTGGCTGACGCGCAGCCATCAGTGCGAAGTAGCCCACATTGATGTCGAGATTCACTGTCGCTTTTCCTCCGAATGTGCGAGTGAAGCGAACATACTTGCAGTCATGGCTACAGACACATCCGCGCTGATCAGAACATTTGGCCGGATCGGAGTGGCGGCGGCGGGCATCGTCGCCACCGAAGCGGCCTACGCGATCCTGCGTCCGTCACCCGAACTGGCAGAGTTCGACGCTTCCGCGGTCATCGGGCCCCCGGATGGCGTCCCGATGTCGATCCTGGTGATGGGAGACAGCAGCTGCACCGGCCCGGGTCTGGCAGACCCCGACGAAATCTGGGTCAGGCAGACCGCCGCCGATGTCGCTGCGCTCGGCTTCCTGGTCGACGTCGACTCGACCGCTGTCGGCGGGGCAACGGTGAGCGACCTGCTCGAGGATCAGCTGTCCCGCATCGAACGCGAGCGCTACGACGTGGCGCTCATCTCGATCGGCGGGAACGACGTGCTGAAAGGCACCATCCTCAGGACGTTCGAGAGCGACCTCGAGCGACTCGCTCGACTGATCTCCGAGCGCGCCGATCTGGTGGTGCTGAGCGGAGTCGGAGACATGGGAACGATCCCCCGTCTGCTCCCGCCGTTGCGCGATCTGCTTCGGGCCCGAGCCAAGCGCTTCGACGCCGCCCACGAGCGAGTGGCGGGTCGGCTCGGTGTGGTGAAGGCCGACCAGTGGTCTTCGGCCCCGGGCGTGTTCGCCGATCCGTCGATCTTCACTCCCGACCTGTTTCATCCGGGCGCAGTCGGCCATCGTGCATGGGCAGACGTCGCAACCAACGCCATCCACCCGCACCTGGACCGTTTCAGGGCCTGATCACACGCTCTTCGGTCACGACGAGACCCATCGGAATGTCGAAGCGGTCATTGGGGATGCCCGGGAAGATGCGCCGCTCGGTCGTCACTCCGATCAGCTGGGCCCCGGGTCCAGCAAATGCGAGCAGCCGGTCGTAGTAGCCCACACCGTGCCCGAGTCGGTGACCTGCAACGTCGAACGCCACACCGGGCACGAGCCAGACGTCGATCTCGGCTGGGTCGATCTGGGGGGAGCCGGCGATCGGCTGGGGATAGCCGAACGGGTGCGTCTCGTACTCCGACTCGAAGGGGTGCACCGTCAGCGTGGTGCGATCGACCGTCCGGGTCGTGAACCAGGCGAGGTCGGCTCGGTGTCGAACGATGCCGGTGACGTCGAGTTCGCCCGGCATCGGAAGGTACACACATCCCGTGGATGCGTCTCCCAGGAGTCCGGCAAGGCGGCGCACCACGCGTTGTCCCTCCTCGGGAACCGACGGAGACAGCAACTTCGCAAGTCTTCGGAGCGTCTGCTTGTCGGCCATCGGTCCGATCGTATTGGTAGATTCCCGAGGCTATGTCACGGTTCACCGAATTCGTCTGGTCCTGGCTGGTGGTTCCCCTGGGACTCATCGGAACGGGGTTCTACGCGGCGCTGGTGGCATTCCTGGGACGCAACGATCCCGGGTCACCGCGCGTCGAAGCGGCCCTCCAATCCTGGTCGAGAATGTGGATGCGGCTGACCAGGATCGAATTGCAGGTGGAGGGTGGCGAGGATCTCGATCCTTCGACGAGCTACGTCGTCGTACCCAACCACCTGTCGAACTACGACATCATGATCTGCTTCCTGGCCATTCCGGTTCCGATCCGGTTCCTCGCCAAGAAGGAGTTGTTCAACTATCCGCTCCTGTCACACGCCATGCGGGCCATCGGTTGTGTCGAGGTCGACCGTGCCGCTCGAAATCATGCCGTCGAGACCATCAACCGCCAGGCGGAGTTGGTGCGTTCACGCAACCATTCTCTCCTGATCTATGCGGAGGGGACTCGCAGTCGCGACGGTGAGCTCAAAGCATTCAAGAAGGGGGCGTTCGCCATCGCATCCGGCAGCGGCATGCCGATCGTTCCGGTCGGCATCATCGGCAGCCGCGACATCGTTCCCCCCGGCACGATCAAGATCAAGCGCCACCAGACGGTCACCGTCCGCATCGGCACTCCCATCACCGGCACCGCCGGCCGCCCCGTCACCGACCTGCGAGACGAAACCCACGCCGCCGTCGCCGAGATGCTCCTGGCGTAGCGATCCGGATCGCGCAGGCAGACGGCTAAATCGCGGCTCCGAGCGCATGAAATGCCTTCACCACCCGCAGCGTGACGAGTGGACTGCCCGTCCGGGTTGAACGCCGCTCGATCCGAGGGAGGTCCCGCGGCCAGAACGACCTGTGGAGCGGCCACGACCCGTCGGGAAGCCGGAGCGCGACGATGCAATCGACCGCTTCCTGCATTCGAGCATCAGGAGAACCGGAACGCCCGAGGAAGTCGATCGCCTCGATCAGGTCCACTCGCCAGTCGGTCGGGAACGTCGGCTGGAGCCAGGAATCCGCGTTCTTCGGGAGGACGCCCAGTGCCAGGACCGATCCGTCGGTTCGGAACATGACCCGCCGCCGAAGGAACGCCTCCCGGATCGACGCCACCAGATCCCGGGTCGGTCGGTGCGGATCGTCTTCGAGCGACGCCTGGAGCGCCCGTCCGACCCGAAGCAGACCGATAAGGCAGGTCGTGTTCGACATGCAGCCGCCGTAACGTGCCTTCAGGTGTGGCGCCCACTCGCCCGCGCCGTCGGCTCGCAGGGAAACACCCCGATCGGCCACCTCCTGGTGCATGGTGATCCACTCGATCTGGGAGTCAACCAGATCAGCTCTCGCCGCAGCCCGGTACAGCAGGCCGGCGGTCCCGACGTAACAACTGAGCACGCCATCTCGCTTCCCACTCAGCGAGAACACGCCCTCGGGCGAGTTGCCTGTGGCAGCCACGAAGTCGACGGCACGCATCCATCGCTCATGATGCGCTCCGAGCCCCAGCTCCCCGAGCGCCTTCGCCATCCAGAGCGTGGGCAGAAGCCGCTTCAGTGGCGGACGCTCGTCACCCCAACTCCCGTCCGGTCGTTGCGTCTCGAACGCCTGCTCGATCACCGGCGCCGATTCCAGTCGTTCTCGTTGCGGTCCGGTCGGCCCATCCCCGAAGGTATCGGCGAGTTGGAGTTCGACGATCGGGTCGTCGAGTGCACGGAGAAACTCGATCGACGGTCCGATCGATGGGAGCTCGAGCCGCCGACCCATCAGCTCGCCGCGAGGTTCTTCTTGAACTTGCGGATGAGTTTGCGCGCCCAGTCGTAGTGGCTGGAGGTGGCAGACACGGCGTAGCTGCCGACCGATGTCGATCCGGTCCACTCGAACCGCTTCTTGGTGAAGAGATCCTCGTTGCTGTACGAGTCGATGACCGACCGAACGCGTGCGTTGGATGCGGTGAGGCGTTCGATCACCGTTGCGTAGTCGTCGTGCTGGTGACGTCGATAGATCTCATCGTTGAGTTCGGGCGTCTCCTTCCATGTGAAGCCCGGAGCGGGCATGTCGACGGATTCGCCGGCCGCACCCGCTCGCTCCCATTCGAGAAAGAGCGCGTGCCAGGCGTCGAGATGGGCCAGGATGTCCTTGACAGACCAGTCCTCGCACGCTCCGGGCTTCACCAGGTCGGCAGGATCGATCTCGGCGACCTCCGTCTGAAGTGCTGCATACTCGCGGTCGATGACTTCGAGCAGCTCGGTCTTGTTGCTCGGTCGTGGCACATCCTCGATTCTGGTCCTCCGATCCGCATTCCGCCAGCTCTCGGATCGGTGTTCGTCGGTCGGCGCGATCGGGGCCCAGAGTCTGCGCAGAGCCCCCGGCGCAGGGCCGAGCCTTCAGTCGTAGACGCCGGCGAGGTGGGTGATGCCCGAGGCGTCGACGGTGCAGAGGAAGGCGCCGGCGGACGTGACGATCTGATAGCGATCCACCGAGCCCTCACCCTTCCACCAGTTGCCCGTCATCCGCCATGGCCCGCTCCAGGTGAGGACCGGCTCCCATCTCGCCCGCAGCCGAACCCTGACCGGGGTGCCCTCGTCCCATTCCACTTCGAGCCGTGGCGGCTCTGGCGGGACCAGCGCGGGTGTCGGCGACGGGGTGGCGCCCGGCCACGGGGCGCCGACCGGCCGCGTCACGGTCGGCTCCTCGCCCCAGCGGTGCCACGCCACCTGCTCGGCGGGCATGCGTCCTCCCTGAGGAACCGCCTGGAGCACAGCATCGGGCCCGACCAGCGTCTGGATCCTCGCCAACGCCCGTTCGGCTTCGATTCTGGAAGTCTCGTCGACGAAGAAGCTCAACTGACGGCCGTCGTCGGACAGGTCGGAGGGGTCGAGTTTCAGCCTGATGATGCCCCGTTGCGAGCCCCGATCGGACTCGGTCCACGCCCTCAGCTGCCACCAGACCCGGTCGGCCAGTGCAGCTTCGGTGAACGGGTCGGCGGATCGCCACACCCGCTCTCTGACCACGCCGTCGGTGCCCTCCATGATCACGGTGATCCGATACGGGGCGGCTCCCCTGGCCCGCAGTTCTGCGATGAGCTTGGCGGCGAGCTGTTTCGCCGAGAACGCCAGCTGGTCGATCGAATACAGCGGATCCTCGTACTTGGATTCGACCGCCGCCTCGGGCGGGATCTCACGTGGATCGATCATCCGGTCCTCGCCATGGGCGAGACGGTGCGCCTGGAGACCGACCGGCCCGAACCGTGAGGCGATCGCGTCCCTCGGGAGGTTGGCGAGCGATCCGAGCGTGTCGACCCCCAGCCAGCGGAACGTCGCGATCAGATCGTCATGACCCAATGTCGAGACGTCGAGCTGGGAGAGGAACGCCGTCGTGTCGGTGACGATCTGCGGCTCGTCTGCCGTGCGGGCCGCCCAGAACGCCGCAAACGGGCCGTCCGCCAGCCCGAGACGATGAGGGATGCTCGCAGCCGCCAGCTTGCCTGCGAGCAGTTCGACGATCGCCTCCTCGCCCCCGTAGTAGCGGACGGCACCGGCGACGGGGATGAACACGAGACCGGGCTCGGAGACCTCCACCCTGGGGATGATCTCGCTCAACATCTCAACGACCGGGTCGAAGCGTCTGGTCTCCTCCCCCAGGTCTCGGTCGAGCACGGTGGCGCCGGGGCAGAGCCCCTCTGCCTCCCTCCTGGCCATCCCCAGGCTCACCCCGGCGCCGTATGCATCTGGTGACGCGGCGACCACCCGCGACGCCCCCCGATCGGGGGCGCCGATCACCAGAACCGTGTCACCCGACGGCGCGTCTGGACGGCCGAGCGGCCAGTCCGGACACCACACGCAGAGCGTCCTCGCCCGCATCCTCCACCTCGATCCTCTGCACCATCCCCGATGCCCCCTTTCCCGACGCCTCCAACACGAGCTTCCGGGTCCCGAGCCGGCCGTGTCCGCGGTCCGGCCCCTCCCAGGCGACGCCCATCGCCCGTAGTCGCAGATGCGCCACCCCCGACGGGAGGCCTTCTGAGATCGGCCGCAACACCAACCGCATCTGTCGTGCCCTGGCGAGGGCGGTCAGTCGACGGAGATCGGCCGGCCTGACCCCGACGGGCACCTCTGCATAGACCGCCCTGACCCCCTCGATCAGCGCTGCAGTCACTCGTGGCCACAGCTTTGGATCGGAACAACGGACGAGTACCAGATGCTCACGGACCACTCCCGCCTCCCAGGCCGCCTGCGGCGACATCCACCCCCGCACGTCGACCCCTACCACCGGGGCGATCTGTGATTCGGCGGTCAACATGCGGAATCCCAGCCTGGTGAGCCCGTACCCCGGTGGCCCCGACAGTTCGACCGGTCGCCCAGGCTGGACGCTCAGCAGGTCGCCGGTTCGCTCCTGGACGCGGGTCGAGAGATCCCATCGGTCCATCGATCCACGGATCGCTTCAGCAACCACGCTTTGGGCTCCACCCCTCGTGTGTCCCGGTCGTCCCGGTCGTTCATCCCCGGAGCCAGCGCGGTCCGGGCGGTCATCCTATCGAACACATGTTCGATTTACAATACCTTTGCTGGCCGACTTCTGGACAGATGAATCGGAGGCCCAAAGAGAACCACGAATCCAGAACGGACGCCGGTCGGCCTGAGCCGCCGCCGCGCAACGACAGGTCGATCAAGGTCACTCATCTCGTGGGAAACCCAACAACCCGGCGCTGGTTCGGCGGTCTCACCGATCGACACCCGTGCGAGACTTCAGCCGGTCTCGAGTTCTCCGTCGAAGATGGCCTCGCCGGCATCCCAATCGAGGGTCGTCTCACCCGAACCGGAGATGTCCACGAAGTCACCGGTGCCTTCAGTCAGCTCCCAACTCCCGACATCCTGTTGCCCTTCGAATTCGAAGGTCGAGAAGTCGAACGTGTTGTGGAATCTCATCGTGAATGCACCAGAACCATCTCCGCACTCGAAGTCCTGGATCACGTACATCTCTGCGACTCCTCCATCCGCCATCGCCGCATCGAACATCCCTGCCCAGTCGTCGTCGGTGATGGTTCCGCCCTCGATCGATTCCAGGTGGTCGATGGTCGTGGTTCCCGAGCCACACACCACCGCCTCATCAACTGCGACCCCAGTGGCCGTGAAGGGCACCGCCCCGTGCTCCTGAGGTATCCGCAGCTGCACGGATGTCGGCCCACCCGAACATGCGGTCATCGAGATGACGAACCCCAACACGATCAACAAACCGACGTTCCTTCGCATGACGCCTCCCAACTGGCTGGCCACTCGTCATCATCGGCCGGGAGGGCGGACAGAGGAAGAGGCGAAGGTCCGGCACGGCCAAGATGTCGCCGCCCACCGACGACATCACCCGAAGCAACACCGCATCAACCGAACACAGTGACGAGGGCCAGCTCGACTTCGTCGATCCCGCGGACCAAGAGCCAATGGCTCGAGCCAACTCCCAAAACCGGCGTAGCCGGCACACGATTCATTCCAACTCGTCGACGGTGGAGGGCCAGTCGTCTTTGAGGAGGCGGGAGAGGGATCGGTCGGCGAGGATCTTGCCGCCGGTCTGACAGTTCGGGCAGTAGTTGGTCTCGTTCGACGAGTAGACGATCCGCTGGATCGCCGTGCCACACCGGGGACAGGGTTCCTTGAACTTGCCGTGGGTGGCCATCTCGGGCCGGAATGCCGTCACCTTGGACGGGAAGCCGTCACCGGTCTGCTCACGCAACAGCTGCGTCCAGTGGAGCAGCGACGTCTGAACCGCCTCGTGGAGCCGGGAGATCTCGTCGTCGTCGAGTTGCTTGGTCCGCTTCACCGGGGACAACCGGGCTTCCCAGAGAATCTCATCGGAGAAGGCGTTGCCTATCCCCGAGAAGATGCGCGGGTCGGTCAGCGCCCGTTTGAGCGTGCGGTTCTCGGCCGTGATCGCCTCGGAGAAACCTGCGAGATCGACGTCGAGCGGCTCCACTCCCCCACGGTTCTCAGCATCGACCGATTCTCGATCTCCGAACACCCAGATCCCGGCCCGCTTCTTCGTCCCTTGCTCGGTGAGGATCAGGGTGCCGTTGGTGAAATCGAGCGCAGCGAGGCCCACCTTCTTCGGAATCGGCTTCTTCGGCTGATCGAGCCACCGGAAGCGCCCGGAGATCATCAAATGGATCACCATCCAGAGATCGTTGCTCAACTCGAACACGATTCGCTTGCCGATCCGGTCGAAACCAGTCACCCTCTCCCCGACAACTGCGGTGTACATGGGGTCATAGGTGCGCAGCACCGCCGGAGATGCGACCCGGAACCCGGTGATCTCCTCACCGAGCAGGCGCTTCTCCAACGCCTCGATGTAGACGACGATATCGGGCAACTCGGGCACGATCGAACCTTAGATCACGGCACGTCTTGCCAGAGCGTCTCAGCGATTCGCCGGGAGAATCCGGAACCGTCCGCTAGTCGAGCAGGCTGCAGCTCGGAGCGACGTTCTTCGGCTCGTCACTGACTGATCGCTCGAACATCGGTGACGGGCAACCGGTCGCGACCCTCCTGGACGCCCATCACGATCGCCCCGGACGCTGCGAGCCCGATCGATGCCGCGACCGCCAGACCCTGGAACGAACCGGCGTCGACGAACGCTCCGCCCATGAGCGGGCCGCCGGCCCGCCCGAACGCCATCAGTGCCTGGGCGTCTCCGGCGCGCTCGTCGCGTGCCAGGCTCCGTTCGGCCAGCATCAGGAGCACACCAGGGATCGACATCCAGAAGGCGAATCCCCACCAGATCATCCCGACGTAGAACCACAGCGGCGATCCACCCCAGATGGTGAGGAACGCCCCCGCCCCGATGCTGGCCATCCACCGACCAGGCACGACGTGCCTCCGAGAGAATCGGGCACCGACCAGCCCGGCCGCGGCGTTGAGGCTGAACGCGAAGGAGGTCGCAGTCGGCGACATGCCGAGCACCTCTGTGGCAGCGACCGATTCGAACACGAAGAGGCTGGCGCCGGAGAACGTGGACAGCGCCAGGGCGAACAGGAGCACGCGATTGGAACGCGAACCACTTCGCGCTCGGCTGGGACGCGTGACCCCGACGAGCTGGAGCTTCGTGAAGAGACCGGGCATCGCCACCAACGCGAGGACCGAGTAGATGGCGTCGACCCCCGACTCCGCCACGAACGCGAACAGCGGAGCGCCCACGAGCGCGGTGATTGGGCCGATGGCCGACACAGCGGCCATGGAACGCTCATGTCGCATTGCATCGGCCCAGGCAAGCCACGTGAGCACGCCCGCCCCCGCACCGGCGAAGGCTCTGAACACCAACAGCAGCCAGAACGATCCTGTCCATGCGCTGAGGAGTCCCGAGGCGACCATGGCACCGAGGGCGATGCGATAGAGGCGCTGGCTCGGTGAGAGGAACCGGGGTACCACCAGATTCACGACTGCGAAGACCCCGACCTGCACGACCGAGATCCCACCCGCCAACCCCCGACCGACGCCGAACTCTTCCGACACCGGGCTCAGGAGGAAGGGTGTGGCGGTGAACATGAGCGTCGAAGCCACCATCGCGAGCAGGACGGCGGTAGATGCCTGGCGCCCGACGGAGTACAGAGAGCGAACTGGACCGAACACGGCGACATTCTGACAGGCCCGCCGACGGTCTCGGTCGAACGCGCACGACGAAGCGGCCGGAACTGCTCGAACCGCGGGTACCACGATCAACGGACGGTGGGATGACAACTCCTCCGCGCGGCCGAATGCGCGCTCGGTGAGAGCCTCCTGCAAAGATGTCTCCCATGTCGTCCCGAACCACCGTGTACACCGACGGCGCCTGCTCCGGCAACCCCGGCCCCGGAGGCTGGGCCTGGATCGTCCCGGACGGGCCGTTTGCGGCCGACGGCGAGCCGATGACCACGAACCAGCGGATGGAGCTCACCGCAGCGCTCGACGCCGTTCAGTCGTTCTCAGGCCCGCTCGAGATCGTCAGCGACTCGTCCTATGTCGTCAACTGCTTCAAGGACGGCTGGTATCGGGGCTGGCTCAAGCGGGGCTGGAAGAACAGCCAGAACAAGCCCGTCGCCAACCAGGACCTCTGGCAGCCGCTGATCGAGGAGTTCCTCGCCCGCAAGGACACCGGGAACGACATCCGTTGGACGTGGGTGAAGGGCCACAGCAACGACACCTGGAACGACTACGCCGACCGGTTGGCCGTCGAGGCGGGTTCGACCCAACAGCCCCGTCGGGGAGACTCCACCCCAGACACGATCGGCGAACCGGACAAGCCGAAGATCGCCCGCTCATCATCAGACGAGGTACCAGATGGCCACCGGATCGTGGTGACCGGACATCGGCCGCCCGAGCTTGGCGGCTACGAGGACAACCCCCTGGCCGATGCGGTGAAGAATCGCCTGGTCGACATCATCGCCGCCCATCGATCGCTGCATCCCGATCTGGTCGTCCTCACGGGAATGGGGCTCGGAGCCGAGACCATGGCTGCGGAGGCGGCTCATCTCAACGCCGTTCCCTACGTGGCCGTGCTGGCGTATCCGGACTTCGAGGCTCCGTGGCCCGCCCCTGCCCGCACCCGGTTCAACAAGCTCCTCGAAGGCGCTGAGACCACGGTGATTCTCCAGAAACGACCACCCGAGAACAAGCAGAAGGCGGGCGCCGCCCACGGCCGACGAGATGGCTGGCTACGAAAGCACGCCGATCAGGCGATCGTGGTGTGGAACCGATCGGACGGCCCGATCGCCCGAATGGTGAAGGGCCTCGAGTCGGAGATCGGCGAGGAGAACGTCTGGATCATCGACCCCACCGAGCTGTGACTCCGTTCTTGTGACGGAAATCGATGAAATGGCGACGTTTCCGTCACAAGAACGGATTCAGTTGTCGATCGGCACTGCGTAGGCGACGACGTTGTCGGAGTAGCTGCGAAGCGAACGATTGAAGTCGCCTCCACAGGTGATGAGGGTCAGCTCGGGTTCGCCGTCCTTTGCGAAGACACGGTCCACCGGGAGCTCGTCCTTGGCGTATTGGGCGGTCTCGGTCACCCGGAATCGCTTCGCCGATCCATCGTCGTAGAGGACCTCGACGACCGCCCCGACCTCGAGATCGTCGAGGTCACGGAAGACGCCATCCCTGCCATTGAACGCGATGTGAGCGGCTAGCACCGCAGAGCCCGATTCGCCCGGGACCGGGCCGAAGCGATACCAACCGATCTCTCTTGCACCGGGGATCTCCATCTCACCGTTGGATTCGACCCCGACGTCCACGATCGGGGCCGAGGTGATGTCGAGTGATTCCACTGTCAGCCCGATCGGCATCGGGCCGGACTCGGTGACCGGAGACAGGAGCGCCGAGCCCAAAGGCTGGGTGCGGGCGGTGAGGTTCGAGTCCTGATCGTCGGCGTGGGCGTCCTCCAGGCCCTCCAGCGGGGAGTCGTCCGCCACGACCTGCGTGGTCGAGATCGTTGCGGTTGAATTCGGCCCGTCGTCGACGGCCGAAACCGCCGCCCCCTCCAGCGCGGTCCCACCGCAAGCGGCGAGGACCAGGAGAAGTGCTGGAAGGAGTCGGCGGGTCATCGGAAGACACGTGGTGTGCGGGAGAGGGGTGCGCGACCCTCTCCCGCACAGACCTCGATCAGCTGCGGACTTCGATCACCGAACGGCGACCTGCCACAACGGCGACCAGCAGGAGTGCTCCCAGGCCGGCAGCCCAGACGGGCAGGTTCGAACCCACCGGCGAGTTGCCGGTGTTCACGGCCGTCGGTGCGGTGCCCAGACCGGTGATCGATTCGGTGAGAGCCGTCACTGAGCCGGCATCGAGCGAGCCGACGGCGTACACGATGAGGGCGGAGCCGTCTTCGATCGGCAGATCGACCGGGCCGATGACCACGGGCTCGTCTGCACCGGCAGGAACGACCTCGGCAGAGATGGTCCCGACCGGAAGGTCGGCCTGAACGCTGTTCGGGTTGGTGAGACCGGCGAAGGCAACCGCCCCGTCGGCCTTCACGTCGACGGCGGGAGCCTGAGCGGTGTGGCGCACGATGAGACGGCCTTCACCGGCATCGATCGCGGAGGTGTCGTTCTCGAACACGGCGAGGGTCGGTGTGCCGGCCTCGTCGAGATGAGCGATGATCGTGTAGTTGCCGGATGCGGGAAGTGCAGTGTCACCGGCATCGATCGCGACGGTCTCAGTGCCTGCCAGGCGGACCTGGAGACCGACGAGCGTCTCACCTGCGAGAGCAGACAGATCCTGGGTGTCACCGAACTGGAAGTCGCCGAAGACGACATCGCCACCGGCGACCACGTCGACAGGAGTGTCGGGGATCCCATGGATCAGATGGATGCGGGCCTCTTCCTGGGCCGAAGCGGGGACAGCGAGTACTGCCATGAGCAATGCTGCGGTGAGCAGCGAGATGAGCTTTCTCATCGGATATGCCTCCTAAAGGGCTGTTGGAGGGTCTACGTACCCGAGCGCCAAACGGATGAAACATAACTCGAGACTCTCCGATGAAGCCCCGCCGGCGGGGCTCACTAGCCTTCCGCTGGTGCCAGATTTCATCTACCAGATGTACAAGGTCTCCAAGCACGTCCCGCCGAACCGGGATGTGCTCAAGGACATCAGCCTGTCGTTCTTCTACGGGGTCAAGATCGGCGTCCTTGGCCACAACGGCGCCGGCAAGTCGACGCTGCTGCGGATCATGGCCGGCCAGGACGAGAACTACACCGGCGAGGCCCGACTCGGAGACGGCTTCACGGTCGGACTGCTGGAACAGGAGCCGCACCTCGATCCCGCCAAGGACGTCCTGGGCAACATCATGGACGGCGTCGCCGCGACCCAGAAGCTGATCGACGACTACAACGAGGTCCTCGCCGCCTGGGCGGATCCGGAAGCCGACTACGACGCCCTCGGCGAACGCCAGGCCACGCTCGAGAAGAAGATCGAGGCGGTCGGCGCCTGGGATCTCGATCGCAAGGTCGCCATCGCCATGGACGCCCTGCGCGTGCCTCCCGGAGACGCCGACGTCTCACGGCTCTCGGGCGGTGAGCGGCGACGTGTCGCACTCTGCCGACTTCTCCTGTCGTCCCCTGATCTGCTGTTGCTGGACGAGCCCACCAACCATCTCGATGCCGAGTCGGTGGCCTGGCTGGAGCGTTTCCTCGCCGACTACTCGGGAACGGTCATGGCTGTCACTCATGACCGCTACTTCCTCGACAATGTCGCCGGGTGGATCCTCGAACTCGATCAGGGCCGGGGCTATCCGTTCGAGGGCAACTACTCGGGCTGGCTCGAGCAGAAGCAGGAACGGCTCGCCCAAGAGGAGCGCGAACAGTCGGCCCGCCGCCGGACCATCGAACAGGAGCTCGAATGGGTTCGGATGTCCCCGAAAGCCCGCCAGTCGAAAGGCAAGGCTCGCCTCAACGCCTACGAACAGCTCGTCGCCGAGGCATCACAGGTCCAGCAACGGGCGGGTGCGCTCGAACTGTCGATCCCCTTCACCCAGCGGCTGGGAGACCAGGTCATCTCCTTCGACGGCATCTCGAAAGGGTTCGACGATCGGCTGCTGATCGAAGACCTGTCATTCACGATCCCGCCGGCCGGCATCGTCGGAGTGATCGGCGCCAACGGCGCCGGCAAGACGACGCTCTTCCGAATGATCACCGGAGCTGATCAACCCGATTCCGGACGGATCGAGATCGGCTCGACCGTCGACCTCGCCTACGTCGACCAGAGCCGCGACGACCTCGACCCGTCCAACACGATCTTCGAAGAGATCACAGGCGGCAGCGATGTCATCCGCATCGGCAACCGCGAGGTCAACTCCCGGGCATACGTGGCGTCGCTCAACTTCAAGGGCTCCGACCAACAGAAGAAGGTCGGAGACCTCTCGGGTGGCGAGCGAAACAGGGTCCACCTCGGCAAGATGCTCCGTCGCGGTGGCAACGTCCTCCTGCTGGACGAGCCATCGAACGACCTCGACGTCGACACGCTGCGAGCCCTGGAGTCGGCGATCGAGCAGTTCCCCGGTTGCGCCGTGATCATCAGCCACGACCGCTGGTTCCTCGATCGGATCGCGACCCACATCCTCGCCTTCGAAGGCAACTCTCAGGTCCGGTTCTTCAATGGCAACTACACCGAATACGAGGACTACATGCACCGCGAGTTCGGTGAAGACGCCACCAACCCTCACCGGCTCAAGTACAAACCGCTCGTCCGGGACTGACCGAGCTCCCTGCCGAGATGCGATTTCCGGTTGCCCGACAGGTGGGTAGCGTCGCATCCGTGCCAGCCCGATACTCCCCGCTACGCCCCTCCAGCGCCGCTCTCGAGCTGCTGAAACTGCGCGCCGAGTCGAACCCGCTCACCTACGACGGCCGGGGCGGAACCGTGACCGGCGAGTACCCCGCCGGCTACCACGAACACAGCTCGGAGCTCACGGTCGAGGCCGGCTGGGACGCATCCCGGGAGGCGATCCGTCAGTGGGCCGGCCACCGGTCGACGGGTGCCGTGCTCGCTCCTTGCGTTCCTCCTCTCGAACTCGACACCACCATGGCCTTCGGTGTGCGGGTGTTCGGGATCTGGGCGACCGGGGCATGCCGGATCGTCGAAGTCATCGAATCGGAGACCGAGTTCGGGTTCAGCTACGGCACACTTCCCCATCACCCCGAGGAGGGCGAGGAGCTGTTTGCCGTCCAGGACAACGGCGATGGGACCGTCACGTTCCGAGTTGCGGCGTTCTCCAAGCCGGCTGGATTCGTCACTCGCGTGATCGGCCCGCTCGGACGCTTCATCCAACGCTTCATGACGAGGCGTTATCTGCGCGGGTTCGCCGCCTTCGCGCTGGCGTTCGATGTTGCGGCGCGCCGATGAGCGCTCACCATCGCCGCCACCTGATCGAACCGCTCGGCGATCTCGAAGGCGTAGCCGTCCCAGAACCCGTCACGTTCGGGTAGGTAGCGGCGGGGACCGGGCTCAGCCGCCAGAGCAGCGTCCTGCATGTCTCGCTCGATGCGAGCCATGGAGTCCATTGCGGCTCCGGGCGGTACCGGGGCGAGCACTTCCATCCTGATCGTCTGACCGAAACGGACCATCGGGCTGAACGGATAGTCGTACACGCGGTGACTGCCGGTGACGACGACCGGAAGGAGCGGCCTGCTGAAGCGGTCGGCGATCCGAAACGCTCCAGGCGTGAACGCCGCCTCGATGCCGAGCAGCGTGCCCTGCGGGAACACGACGAGCGACCGTCCGCGCTCGAACACCATTGGCGCCTCGCGCAGCAGTGTCCGCATCGCCGTGACGGGTTTCTCGGGGCTGACTGTGAACGCCGCCGCCGTGTCGAGGAAGGCGTCGAGGCGCGGCCACTCGGCAAGCTCGTCTCGAGCCACCCAGGCGAGAGGCAGTGGGAGGTGCATGAGGGCGAGCGCATCGGCGAAGCCTTCGTGCAGCGAAGCAACCACGTACGTCTCGTGTGGATCGATGTGGTCGAGTCCCACGATGTCCAATCTCGTCTCTGTGACATCGAGGACGCCTTCGGCCCACCTGCGCCCGAACCGCCGGTGACGATCCCAGTCGTGATCACGAGCCGCATCGATCATGTCGTCGACGTCGTCCGAGAAGACGGCCATGAGCGCACGCACGAGCCGAGGAAGCTGGGTTGGCGACGACACCCCGAACCGGCGTCCGGGCAACACGATCATGCGATCACCGTAGAGCGGTGCCCGAGTATGCGGAAGCTCCGCAGCCCACCCCACGGGATGCACGAAGGGGTCGGCCCGATCGGGCCGACCCCTTTGGTGATTCACGATCGACAGGAACTCAGTTCTTGTCGATCTTCTCGATCAGGTTGTCGATGGCGTCGTCGAACGAGGGTGCCGGGCGACGCTTGGCATCGCCGCCACTCTTGGAGTCGCCGGCGTCCGAAACCTGTCCGCGCCCATCGCGGTCTGTTCGGCCGCCACGATCGCGTCCCCGGCTACCGCCGTCTCGGTCGCCACTGCGCTGACCACCGTCGCGTCCGCCACGGTCGCCACGATCACGTCCCCCGCGGTCACCGCGGTCGCGTCCATCCCGCTCGCGTCCGCCGCCACCCGATCCGCCGGAGCCGCCCGAACCACCCCGGGCCTTGGCAGCCTCGGACGGTTCGAGCTTCTCGCCTTCGGCGAGTTCGAGCGAAAGCTTTCCGCGATCGTCGATCTCGGTGAGCTTCACCTTGACCTTCTGACCCAGTTCGAGATAGTCCTCGACCTGGTCGACACGCCGCTCACGATCGATCTTCGAGATGTGCAAGAGACCGTCACGTCCGGGGATGATGTTGATGAAGGCACCGAACTTCGTGATGTTCACGACGGTTCCCTCGTAGTCCTCGCCGAGGTCGGGCTCAGGCGGATTCGCGATCATCATGACGCGCATCTTGGCCTCCTCCAGGACCTCCTGGTCGTTGGAGGCGATCCGGACGATGCCGATGTTGCCCTCCTCGACGATCTCGAGTGTGGCACCGGTCTCTTCCTCGATCTCGCGGATCACCTTGCCCTTGGGGCCGATGACCTCACCGATCTTGTCCTTGGGGATCTCGATGGACTCGATACGGGGCGCATATCTATTGAGCTCAGCGCGAGGCGCCGAGATCGCCTGTGTCATGACCTCGAGGATCTTGAGACGGGCGTCCTTCGCCTGCGACAGGGCTCCAGCAAGCACGTCGGACGGGAGTCCGGCGAGCTTGGTGTCGAGCTGCAGCGCCGTGATCACGTTTGCCGTGCCGGCCACCTTGAAGTCCATGTCGCCAAGGGCGTCCTCGGCACCGATGATGTCGGTGAGCGTCGCATACTTGCCGTCAACCGAGATCAGCCCCATGGCGATGCCCGCCACCGGCTCGATGATCGGAACGCCGGCATCCATCAGGGAGAGCGTCGAAGCACACACAGACGCCATCGACGTGGAGCCGTTGGAGCTGAGCACCTCCGAAACGAGGCGCAGCGCGTACGGGAACTCGTCGGCGTCCGGCACAACCGGAAGGACGGCCTTCTCCGCAAGTGCACCATGACCGATCTCTCGACGCTTGGGACCCCGCATGAACCCGGCCTCACCAACCGAGAACGGTGGGAAGTTGTAGTGATGCATGTAGCGCTTGGATTCGATGATGCCGAGCGTGTCGAGCTGCTGCTCCATGCGGAGCATGCCGAGCGTCGTGATGTTGAGCACCTGGGTCTCGCCACGCTGGAAAAGACCGGATCCGTGGGTCCTTGCGACCACACCGACCTCGGCACTGAGCGGGCGAAGGTCGGCGGGGCCACGCCCGTCCATCCGGATGCCCTCATTGACGACGCGAGCCCGCATCATCTCCTTCATCACGGACTTGAACGCCCGCTTGGCCTGGTCGATCGACTCGGTGTCGTCGTCGGCGAATCCGAGCTCGGCGAGCGTCTCGTCACGCGCCGTGGACTCGGCGTTGCCACGCTCGGTCTTGTCGGCGATGCGGATCACGTCGTGCAGCTTCGGACCGGCCACCTGTGCGACCCGCTCACGGATCTCGTCGGTGTAGTCGATGGCCAGCGGCCACTCCACTTCCGGGATGTCCAGTTGCGAGACGAGCTCGTTCTGGAGGTCGATGAGCTGAGCGATGTACTGCTTGGACTCCTCGAGGCCTCGGGCGACGGTCTCCTCGTCAGAGGCGGGAGCGCCTTCGCCGATGAGCTCGACACCCTGCGGCGTGGAGCCCGCCTCGACCATCATGATGTCGATCTCCCCGGTGTCGGGGTTGCGACGGCCTGCGACGACCAGGTCGAACACGGAGTCGTCGAGGTCCTCGAACGTGGGGAATGGGATCCAGTCGCCGTCCTTGAGCGCGAGTCGGATTCCGCCGATCGGGCCCTGGAACGGGATCGGGCTGATGGAGAGAGCGGCTGATGCACCGTTCAGCGACAGAACGTCGAACGGGTTGTCCTCGTCGACCGACAGGGACGTGATGACGACCTGGGTCTCGCAGCGGAATCCGTCTGCGAACGAGGGCCGAAGCGGCCGGTCGATCAGGCGGCACGCCAGGATGGAGTCCTCGGATGGACGACCCTCACGGCGGAAGAACGAGCCGGGGATCTTCCCGGCGGCGTACATGCGCTCTTCGAAGTCGACGGTGAGTGGGAAGAAGTCGATTCCTTCCCGCATCTTCTTGTTTGCGGTGGCGGTGACCAGCATTTCGATGCTGTCACCCAGCCGGGCGACGACGGATCCGTCGGCGAGCCCGGCGAGTTTGCCGGTCGAGAACGACAGCGTCTTGCCGCCGATCTGGCCGGTGACCGTGGTTTCTGACACGGTTTCTCCTTGTGTTGTCGGGTGGAGCGAACCCGTTACCAGTGGTCACGCTTCGAGCGTCGAAACGTGGCGACTAGCAACCGATTTCGCTCCGGGTTTCTGCGGTCGTTTGGACCGGTGATCCCAGCACGGAGGCTGGACCTCGTCGCTGCACGAGTTGGTGCAACGAGATGGAGGAGCGGTACTCCCGCTCCTCCAACAGGTTGATTCAGCGCCGGAGGCCGAGCGACGCAATCAGCTTGCGGTAACGCTCGACGTCGGTTCGTCTGAGGTAGTTCAGCAGTCGCCGGCGGCGACCGACCATCATCAGCAGCCCACGGCGGCTGTGGTGATCGTGCTTGTGGGTCCGGAGATGCTCTGTGAGGTGGTTGATTCGCTCGGAGAGCAGTGCCACCTGGACTTCCGGCGAGCCGGTGTCCGAGTCATGGGCTCCGTACTCGGAGATGATTTCTTGAGTTGTCTTCATACGCGAGAAACCTAGATCTTCGTTGAGGGGGTTGTCGCTGTGGACGACGCAACGTTACCACGTGCCCGGATACTGAACCAATCGGGGGGCGTTCAGGTCGAAAGGAGCTCGAAGACCCGGCCCACGTGGTTGTCCGAACGACGCAACTCGAAGCCGATGCCGCGGTCCGCTGCGAGCGATCCGATGCTGGAGGCGAGCGACACACCGCTCGAGTCACAGAAGCTGAGTGATGTCAGGTCGAGGACGATCTGAGTGTGAGACGCAGCGAGGTGCCCCTCGAGCGCGTCGAGCAGGCCGCGGGCGCTGAAGTAGTCGAGTTCACCGACTGGTTGCAGTACGAGCCGCTCCACACCGTCGGCGACGACGAGGGGCTCGCTGTTCTGTTGAGAAGTCACTGGGCGATCATACGCATCACGTATGACTATCGAGGTGTTTGTTTCGCGACTTGCGCCTCGACCTCGATCTCGACCTTCCAGCTCGGATCGAGCAGTCCTGCAACCACCAGCATCGTCGCTGCCGGAGATGCCTCGCCGAACACCTGCTCGTGAGCTCTCCCGATCTCCTCCTGATCTTCCGCAGAGGTGATGAACATCCGGGTCCGAACGACATCTGTGACAGACGCACCGAGCTGGGTGAGCGCCGCGACGGCGATATCACCGCACAACACCATCTGGTCGAATGCACTCGCCGGCGCAGCCGAGCCGTCCTGGGGAATCGGCGCGGTGCCCGACACTTCGATCCGGTCGCCGATGCGTACCGCCCGGCAGAACCCGTACAGACGCTCGTAGGGCGACGCCGAGAAGACCCGGTCAGTCATACCGACCATTCCGTTCACTGAGGATGGTGCGTGCCTCATCGACATCTTCGGCGATCTGGGCGACGAGTTCGTCGAGGGACTCGAATCGCTGCTCTCCTCGGATTCGCTCAACGAACTCGATGGTGACCTCGTCACCATAGATGTCCTCTCCGAAGTCGAGGATATGGACCTCGACCGCCCTGGCGTTCACTCCGAACGTCGGCCGCACTCCGATATTGACCACTGCCGGGAACCGTTGTTCGCCGAGATGGCAGAAGACGGCATACACGCCGTCTGCCGGCACGGCCATCCGATCAGGGATGTGGAGATTGGCGGTTGGAAACCCGATCGAGCGCCCCCGAGCATCGCCATGGACGACCGGGCCGGTCAGGCTGAAGCGCCTGCCCAGCAGGCGGGCGGCCTCGGAAACTCTCCCGTGAGCGAGTTCTCCGCGGATCCGGGTCGAGGAAACGGTGTCGTGTTCGTCGTCTCCGATCATGGACAGGACGTCGACATCGAAGCCGAACTCGACACCGGCACGTCTCAGGAGATCCGGATCGCCGGAACGGTTGTGACCGAAACGGAAGTTGTCTCCGACGGCCACCCAGGCTGCGTTCAGGCGATACGAGAGGATCTCGGCGACGAACAGATGGGGCTCGAGGTCACGAATCTGGACGAACGGCAGCACACCCATGATTCCGACGCCGCACGATTCCATCACAGCTGCCCGCTCGTCGATCGACGTGAGGAGCTTCGGGGCTCGGGCTGGGTCGACGAACTCGAGTGGATGCGGATCGAACGTCAGAGCAACGGCCACGCCGTCGACTTCACCGGCTCGCCTCGTGAGCGTGCGGAGGACCTGCTGGTGTCCCAGATGCACTCCGTCGAACACGCCGATCGCCACGGCAGATCGAACACCGCGCACCTCCCATGCGAAGGGGTCACCGGTCAGTACCTCGATCGTCACGCCGCCATTGTGGCAGGGCTCGGAGATGACAGATGACAGATGACAGGTCACAGATCACAGTTCGTGGTTCACGGCACATGATCCGGGTGAACACGCTCGGAACGATCGAAGAATCGATCGACCGCCGAGATCACTTGGCAAGTCGCCGCCTGAGACTGTCGTCTGTCATCTGTCGACCGTCATCTTTCAATTGAACACCACGAGGGGGACGGCTTGATCGCCTTTGCGTTCGCACATCGCAACGAATTCGTCGCCTGGGCCGAGCACCCTGAACGGAACCTCCGGGAGACCATCGGCACGAAAGCGGATGCCGTTTCGGAGGCGGGAGGCGGTTTCCTCGTCGACCGAATGGGCCGGGCGATCCGAGAGCACCGTGTTGACGTCACGCAGATGGTCTTCCCATCGGTCGAGTCGGTCGGGGGTGATTGCGGCGTCGAGGGTCGCTCCCCCGGTCGTCGTTCGTCGCAGCGATGAAAGGTGAGCGAAGCCGCCCACGGCTCTGGCGAGATCGTCAGCCAGCGAACGGACGTACGTTCCCTTGCCGCACACGACCCGGAAGCGGACCTCGGGGTGGGGTCCGGCGCCAACCGAGAGGATCTCCAATTCGTGGATGGTCACCGGACGTGCCTCACGCTCGACCTCGATCCCCTGCCGTGCCAGGTCATAGAGGCGGCGACCGTCCTTCTTGAGTGCAGACACCATGGGCGGCACCTGCATGATCTCACCGGTGAACCGCTCTGCAGCGACCCGGCGGACCTCGTCGATGTCGACCTGCATCTCGGTGCGGTCGGTCTCGGTCCCGTCGGCGTCGAGCGAGTCGGTGGCAACCCCGAAGACCGCCGTGGCGAGATACTCCTTCGGCTGGTCCTGGATGAATCTGATGAGTCGGGTACATCGGTTGATGGCGATCACGACGATCCCCGTCGCCATCGGGTCGAGGGTCCCGGCATGGCCGACCTTCTTGATCCCGGTTGCCCGCCTGACATCAGAGACGAGATCGTGTGATGTTCGACCCGGAGGTTTGTCGAGGACGAGGAAACCGTCAGTCATCGACGGGTTGGAGCCGCTCACGGATGGCGGCCATCACCAGATCGACCGAGCTCGTCGCCGTGAAGCCCGCCGCGTTGTGGTGGCCTCCGCCGCCCAGCGACTCGGCGATCGCCCCGACGTCGACCCGACCACGCGACCGCATCGAGCCCTTGATGCGCCCGCCGCCGAGATCCTTCAACAGCACGGCCACGTCCGACTCCTGGGCAAGTCTCAGCGCATCGATCAGCGGGTCCGTGTCGTCCAGTCCGATCTTGGAGTTGTTGAGGTCCTTCACGGTGAGAACCGACCAGACGAGCCTCCGCTCCGGCTCGAGCACTGCGCGGGCGAGTACGGCGCCCGCCACGTGGAGATATCCGAACGGGGTCTCTTCGTAGACGTGTTGGCCGATCACCTCCGGCCGAGCTCCTGCCTCGACCATGCGGGCGGCGGCGCGGAGCGTCTTGGGAGTCGTGTTCGAGTACTGGAATCGGCCGGTGTCGGTCACGAGACCGACATGGAGCGCGGTCGCCGACACCGGGGTGATCTCCCACTCCAGGGCGTCGAGCAGCTCGATCACGATCTCGGCCGTCGCAGCCGCGTCGGGAACGATCAGGTTGAGGGTCCCGAAGCCGTCGTTCGTCTTGTGGTGGTCGATGACGACCAGGGTGTTGGCGCGCTCGGCGGGCCCTCGGAGATCGCCCAAGCGATCTGCGGATCCCGCGTCGAACGTGATCATGACCTCGGGCTCGGCAGGGACCTTGTCGGGGGCGACCAGCATGTCGGTCGGGAGGAAGTCGAACGTCCCGGGGAGCGTGAAGGGATGCCCGAACGAAGGGAACACCTCCTTGCCGTGCTCGACCGCCGCGACGGCGAGACCGAGCATGGAACCGATGGCGTCGCCGTCGGGCCCGATGTGACAGGCCATGGCGAGGCGTGATGCGCCGGCGATCGCATCGACGGCCTTCTCGAGATCGGGGATCATTCCTCTTCGTCCTTCTCTGGTCGGGCGATTGACGCAAGGATCTGGTCGATCCGGGCGCCCCCGGCGACCCCCTGATCCAACTCGAACTCCAGCGCGGGCGTGTACTTCATCCTCACCTCGTCGCCCAGCAGCTTTCGCAGACGGGGCGCGGCCGACTCGAGCGCGGTCTTCGTCTCGTCGGCGCGGTCGAGATCGAGGGTCGAGAAGAAGACGACGGCCTTGCGAAGGTTCGGGGCCGTGTCGACGCCGGTGATGGACACCATCTCGAGGCGCGGATCCTTGAGGCGCTCGACCTCCTCGGCGAGCACGTGCAGCACGATCGAGTTCACTCGACGCATTCGTGAATAGCTACTCACCGGGATCCTCCATGTGACTGACCGTGAACTCAACCATCTCACATTGCAGCTGCGAGTCAAAGTGTCGCCGGGTGTGGTCGATCATGCGATCCAACTCCGCCATGTCGCGAGCGACTGCGGCAACCCCGATGGTGGACCGCTGCCAGGTGTTCTGATGGTCCACCTCGGCGACCGAGAGGGAGACGCTGCGCCTCAGGCCCTCGATCACCGGGCGGAGAACCGATCGTTTCTCTTTCAGTGACTGCGCCGCACCGATATGCAGTTCGATACGAATGGCCGCGACCTTCATGTCTAGGTGCGGGCGACCTCACGAATCTCGTACGCCTCGATCACGTCGCCTTCCTTGACGTCGTTGTAGCCCTCGAGGCTGATACCGCATTCGAAGCCGGCTGCCACTTCCCTGGCGTCGTCCTTGAATCGCCGCAGCGAGCCGATGACGCCGTCGAAGATCACGACTCCGTTCCGGACGAGGCGCGCCTTGGCGCCGCGCTGGACGACACCTTCGGTCACGTACGACCCGGCGATCGTTCCGGCTCGCGGCACCTTGAAGAGCGCCCTGACCTCGGCCTCGCCGAGCACGACCTCTTGCTTCTCAGGCTCGAGCTTGCCGACGAGCATCTGCTCGATCTCGTCGAGGAGCTCGTAGATGATGCTGTAGGTGAGGATCTGGATCCCGGCTTCTTCGGCGGCCCGGCGGGCCTTGCCCTCGGGGCGGACGTTGAACCCGACGATGACCGCTCCGGTCACCTCGGCGAGCGTCACGTCGTTCTCGTTGATGCCGCCGACAGCGCCATGAACCACGTCGATCCTGCCGTCTTCCCGCTTGATCTTGGCGATCGATTCGCGAAGCGCCTCGAGCGAGCCGTGGGCGTCCGCCTTCAGCACGATGCGCAGCTCGGTCTCCTCGGCGCGGAGCTGTTCGAGCAGGCCCTGGAGGCGTTCACGTGCCGATGGCAGCGCCTGTTCCTCGTCCTTGATCGCCTGCTCGCGCTCTGCAGCGAGGTTGCGGGCGACCTTGTCGTTCTCGACGACCTCGAAGACGGACCCGGCGGTGGGAACCTCCGACCAGCCCATGATCAGCACCGGATCGGATGGACCGGCGGACTTGAGCCGCTCGCCCCGCTCGTTCATCATCGCTCGGGCTCGGCCGCTGACCGGCCCGGCCACGAAGGAATCCGACTGTTTCAGCGTGCCTCGCTTGATGATGACCGTCGCCGTCGGGCCCATTCCCTGTTCGAGCTGGGATTCGACCACGACGCCCATCGCCTTCGGCTTCGGGTTGGCCTTGTACTCCTGCAGCTGGGCGATGAGGTCGATGACCTCGAGCAGGTTGTCTACGCCATCTCCGCGCAGGGCTGAGACCTCCACGGAGGGGACGTCACCGCCGAGTTCTTCGACGATCACGCCGTGCTGGGTCAGCTCGGTTCGCACGCGCAGCGGGTCGGCGCCTTCGACGTCCATCTTGTTGACGGCGACGACGAGTTCGACACCGGCGGCCTTGGCGTGGTTGATCGCCTCGATGGTCTGTGGCATCACACCGTCGTCGGCTGCAACGACGAGCACCACGATGTCGGTGACGTCTGCACCTCGAGCGCGCATGGTGGTGAATGCCTCGTGTCCGGGCGTATCGATGAAGGTGATGCGCCTGCCGCCGAGGTCCACCTGATAGGCACCGATGTGCTGGGTGATGCCACCGGCCTCGCCCTCGACCACTTTCGCCTTTCGAATCGTGTCGAGCAGCGTGGTCTTGCCGTGATCGACGTGACCCATCACCGTGACGACCGGCGGACGCGCGACGAGATCCTCAGGCCTGTCTTCGAATTCCGGCAGGTCCTCGGTGGCTGCGACGGGCTCGGGCGGCGCCTCGTCGAGCACGTCGACGATCACATCGAAGCTCTCGGCGACTTCCTCCATGAGATCGAGGGGCATCGGGTGGCCCGCTCCGGCCGCAGTTCCCCTGGTGAGCAGTGCTTTCACGATTTCCGGCGTCGACTGTCCGATGGCGTCGGCGAACTCGGCAACGGTCATGCCGTCGTGCACCTCGGCGATCCCGACCTCCGTGGTCTCCTCGGCGGTGACCTGCGGTGCCGGTGGCGTCACGACGACCGGCTCGGGCTCAGGTTCTGGCTCGGGCTTCGCAGCCGGCTCGGGCTCAGGTTCTGGCTCGGGCTCGGGCTCCGTAACCGGCTCAGGCTCGGGCTTCACAGCCGGTACTGGCTCCTCTTCGACCACGGCTTCGGACGCGGACCCGCTCAATGCCGACCTCACGGCGGCGATCTGGTCCTCATCGAGACCCGAGGATGCCGTCTTCACTTCGAACCCCAGGCCCTGTGCGGCCTCGAGCACGTCTTTCGATTCGATGTCGAGCTCGCGAGCGAGCTCGTAGATCCTGGTCTTTGCCACTATTCCTCTTCGGAGTCGTCTGTCTGCGTTGCTGCCTCGGTGGTGGGCGTTTCGGCGTCGTCGGTCGGCGTGACCGGTTCATCCGACCCCTCGGCGACCGGGCCGGTCTCGGCCGAGGCCTCCACCGGAGCGGATGGCTCGGTTGCCGCCGCCTCTGGAGCGGGGACCGGCGGAACTTCCTCTTCGACTTCCGGCACCTCGGGTTCGTCGGAACGGATGTCGATCCGGTAGCCGGAGAGTCTGGCGGCGAGGCGGGCGTTCTGACCCTCTTTTCCGATCGCCAGCGAAAGCTGGTTGTTGCTGACGATCACGACCGCGGTCCGCTCTGCTTCGTCGATCACGACTTCCTGAACACGTGCCGGGCCGAGCGCCTCGGCGATGAACTGGCGGATGTCGTCGCGGTGCTGCACGACGTCGACCTTCTCACCCCTGAGCTCGTTCACGACCTGACGTACCCGGCTTCCGCGGGCGCCGACACAGGCGCCCTTCGGGTCGACGTTCGAGTCGTGGCTGAGCACGGCGATCTTGGTGCGATGGCCCGGTTCACGAGCGATGGCGGTGATCTCGACGGTGCCGTCGACGATCTCGGGGACTTCCAGCTTCAGAAGCTCACGCACCAGGTCCGGATGGCTGCGGGACACCACGATCTGCGGTCCCTTGGCCTCGTTGCGAACCTCGAGAACCAGGGCCTTGACCCGGTTGCCGCGTTCGAGCCGTTCGTATGGGATCCGCTCGGACCCGGGCATCAACGCCTCGGCATCGCCGAGGTCGAGGATCACGTAGCGATGGTCGACCTGCTGGATGATCCCTGTGACCAGATCACCTTCACGGCCTTGGTAGATGTCGTACACCTGACCGCGTTTGGCCTCGTTCAGGCGCTGCGCGATGACCTGCTTCGCCGTCTGAGCGGCGATGCGCCCGAAGTCGTCGGGCGTGTCTTCCCATTCGCGAACGACGTTGCCGTCCTCGTCCAACTCCTGGGCGTACACGCGGATGTCCCCTTCGTCGGGGTCGATGGTGACGCGTGCCTCTTCTGCGGCGCCCGGGCTGCGCTTGTACGCGGAGACCAGCGCGTTCGCGAGGGCATCGAGAATCATCTCGACCGGGACACCACGCTCACGCTCGAGCAATTCGAGCGCTTCCATGACCTGAAAGTCGATCTTCATGATGCCTTACCTCGTTTCGTTCCTGGTTTGGGCTGAGCCTGCCACTTGAAGACGGTGCGCGCCGAGGTGACCGTGTCGTACGTGAAGTGCTCATCGCCACTGTCGGTCGAGACCACGAAGCCGTCGTCGTCGGCCGAGGTGAGTTCGCCGGATGCGGTCTTGGTCGCGTCGTCGACGCGAGCCTTGACCTTCACTTCTCGGCCGATCGACTTGGCATAGTGTGATGGTTTGCGAAGTTTCCGCTCGAGCCCGGGCGACGACACCTCCAGCTGGTACGGAGATTGGAGGCTGGGCAGGTCGTCCAGCAACCGGCTGATGCCGTTGCTGACATCGGAAAGTCGATCGAGATCGACGCCTTCGGGGCTATCGACCAGGATCCGCAGCGTCCGGCCATTGCCGGAGCCCACCATTTCGACGTCGTCGAGCTCGAGCCGTTCGGCAGCGAGCCACGGCTCGACGAGGGCTGTGATGTCGTCGGTCGACTGTGCGATCGTCGGCGTCCTTTCAACAAAAGAGGCGGGCATGCGCCCACCTCAAGCAGAGCGTTCAGTTGGAATGGTGATTATATGCCTGTCCAGATCCAATCCGCCACTTCGGGCCCGAGGCGCTCCAGACGGGACCGTACCGACGCTGCCGACCCACACGTTCGCCACGCGGCGCGGGCCGGTCGGCCCTCGACACCGGCCGCCGCCCGTCTCCACCGTGACCATCACATGGACCCACGTTGGAAGGTGCTGCGCCGATGTCGGTTCGGCAAGCGATCGATCACTCCCACCGGTACGCCCACCAGGCGATCGTGCCCGACACCACGATCAATCCCGTAGCGACCAGCGACTGCTGCAACGCCCAATCGCCGGTCAGCCACGGCTCTTGGAGCAACTCGATGATCGGTGTGAGCGGAAGCCAGTCACCCAGCGTGGCCAGCGACGAAGGCAGCACCTCAGGCGGTGGCCCGGACCCGGACAGGAACAGCAGGACGAACCACAGCAGTAGACCGACCGATTGCGCCGCCCTGGCGGTGGGGAGAATCGTGCCGAGCATCACGCCGAAGACGACGATCGCCAGTGCCCCGAGCACATACGCCGCTCCGAAGCCGACCAGATCGGTGGGCGAGCCGACATCGGTGAACAGGAACGCCGCCAACAACAACAGCCCAGCACCCACCGACGACACGAGCAGGCCGATCACCAGCTGGGAGGTGAGGAGGGACGTCCGGGGGACCCCCGAGGCTCGTAATCTCCGCAGCACGCCTGTCTCCCGGTACTCGACCATGTGGGAGGGGACGGCGATCAGGGCGAATCCGGCAACGGCCAGCGCCACGTACGCCGGGGTGTACCAGTCGGTGGCGCCGAACCCCCGATAGACGATGAACGCTCCGTCACCGGTCGCCGACTCGTTGCCGAAGACGCCTCCGAGGATGTAGAGCACCATCAACGGCAGGGCGAGGGTGAAGATCACCGTCACCGGCTCCCGCAGGAACAACTTCAGCTCGGTCTCGATGAGCTTGCGAAGTGCTCGCATCACTCGCCCTGTCCGTCGACGAGATCGAGGTAGACGTCTTCCAGGCTGGGTCGGATGACGTCCATGTCGGGGGGCACGATCCCGTGCTCGACGAGCGCCTTGCCGATGAGCGGGACGATGGTCGGCTCACCCCGGATGTACGTCACACCACCATGGCTCTCGATGCTCCGCACTCCCGGAACCCGTCGGAGGAAGTCGACGGCGACATCGGCCGTGAAGCGGACGCCCACGGTCTCCTGACGGGAAGCAACCAGCTCCGCCGGCGAACCGGAGGCGATCACGCTGCCATGGTTCACCACCGCCAGCCGATCACAGAGGCGTTCGGCTTCGTCCATGAAGTGTGTGACCAGCACAACCGTCGTGCCCGCCTGGCGGATGCGCTCGATCAGATCCCAAGTGGCCCGGCGGGCGGCGGGGTCGAGGCCGGTGGTCATCTCGTCGAGAAACACCACCTTCGGAGCGTTCACCAGGGCGAGCGCCACCAACAACCGCTGGCGCTGCCCGCCCGACAGGCTCCCGAACGATGCCCCTGCCTTGTCGTCGAGGCCCCACTCCTCCATGACCGATCGCCATGAGGGGCCGTCGGACTGAAAAGACGAGAACAGATCGAGCGCCTCCCACACCTTCATCCGATGCGGCAGCGATGACTCCTGGAGTTGGGAGCCGACCAGCGTCCGAAGTCGATCGGCATCGGACGTCGGGTCGAGACCGAGCACCCGAATCGAGCCCGAATCGGGGGAGCGCAGACCCTGGACGCACTCGACGCTGGTTGTCTTGCCGGCACCGTTGGGCCCCAACAGTCCGAAGATCTCACCCTCGAAGACCTCAAACGAGACATCGACGACCGCACGCAACGAGCCGTAGCTCTTGGCGAGATGCTGGACGTCGATGACGGGATTCAATAGGGGACACTCCTCCACCCAGGGCTCTGATCAGGATGCATCACGCGCCGATGCAACCACGTCGTCGAGACTCCGTCCGGCGTGCCGACACTGGTCACGCGGCGTGTTGCCCCGGCAACTCGGACCGCACCCTACCGACCAGCGCCGCTCCGTTGAGAACGACCAGTACGGCCAGGGCGATGATGATTCCGGGTCCGATCGTGCACTCGCCGTCGTTCGCGACGACGGCGACGTGCCCAACCAAGAGCCCGATCGAAGTGGCGAGACTCGGCCACAAGCCGCCGGTGAGGCTGTCGGTACGGAGCGAGGCCCCCATGAGGCCGATTCCGATCCCGATCTGCAGCCATGCGCCGATGAGGTCGTCGGGGTCGCCGAGGATGAAGACCCCGGATGCGATGAGGCCGACCGCGCCGAGGATCAACCGGTTCTGTCCAGGCGCTCGCCGGTGGATGAGTGTCGTGTCGCCTTGAGCGATCTCCCTTCTCTTTGTGAACAGTGTTCGCTCGATCGGAGTATACGCAAACACTGTTCACAGTGTCATTATCGTTCGGTCCGTAGGGGATCGTGACCCGGGCCGGCCAGCCGGATCAACGCCTACCTACACTCCCGGCCCATGAAGGGCATCGAACTTCCGCCGCTCACTGAGGACTTCACGGCAATCGCCGGCGTCGTCTTCGTTGGAGCATCGCTCGATGGGCTCAACATGCTCACGCTGGTCGTGGTCGTGATGTTCGCGGTACTGGTCGTCGAACATCGCCGCATCCAACGCCTTCAACTGCACGCCGAACTCGAGACCTGACGGCCCTTCGGCGTCGCACGCACAACCGCGACCTGCTGCTGTGATCACGGTCGAGACGATTCGACGGAGGCACGCCAGCGCGAGACTCGGTGGTCCCGAGCGGAGAGCTCGACTCAATGCGTGGCGCGAAAGCCTCTCATGAACGAGACGAGTGCCTCGACGGACTCCATCTCGAGGGCGGCGTACAGCGAGGCCCGGCAGCCACCGACGGATCGGTGGCCCTTCAGGCCGATGAGGTCGTTGTCGGCGGCGGCGGCGACGAACTCGGCCTCGAGTTCCTCGCTGGGCAGGCGGAACACCACGTTCATGTGACTGCGAACCGCCGGGTCGACCGGACTGCGGTAGAAGCCGTCCGAGCCGTCGATCACGTCGTACACCGCTCCGGCCTTGGCCGCAGAGCGTTCCTCGAGTGCCGGAATTCCCCCGCGCTCGTCGAGGCGTTCCAACACCTTGCCCATCACATAGATCGTGAACATCGGTGGGGTGTTGCCCAGGCTCGACGAGTCGGCGTGGAAGTCGTACCGGAGGTAGTTGGCCACGTCGTTCGCCGGATCCGCCGCAACGGATCTCCGTACGAAGACGACAGCCATGCCCGCCGGGGCGAGGTTCTTCTGGACTCCGCCGTAGACGAGGTCGTAGCGGTCCCATTCGATCGGCCGGGCGAGGTAGTCCGAGGACATGTCGGCGACCAGCGGGACGTCGGTGTCGGGAAACTCGACCATGCGGATCCCACCGATCGTCTCGTTGGTGGTCACGTGCAGGTATCGCCAATCCGGATCGACATCGACCTCGTTCGCTCCAGGCATGGTGGTGTAGCCACTGGCGACTCCATCCCACGCCGCCACGAGATCACCGTGTTTCGACCCGTCGCCGAGCGCCTTCTTCCCCCACGAGCCGGAGACGACCACACCCGCACGCTGTGACGGGGCGAGGAGGTTGATCGGCACCATGGCGAACTGCATGGTCGCTCCGCCCTGGATGAAGAGGATGTCGAAGTCGTCAGGGACCGCAGCGACTCTCCGAAGGGTCTCCAGCGTTCCCATGTGGACGGCTTCGTACTCCTTCGAACGGTGGGACAGCTCGATCACTGACATGCCGGTGCCACGGAAATCGGTGAGTTCACCCGCGACCTCTTCCAGGACGTCGAGCGGGAGGGCACATGGCCCCGCCCCGAAGTTGTGAGCTCTCATCACCGACCCTTCCGCTGGATGCTCGGCAACGTAGCCTGGCGATCGTGAGAGACACAACCACGTCGGTGACGGTGTTCACCGACGGCGAGCCGAGGACGGTCGACGACCATCTCGCCGCCGAGGAGCCGGTCGAATTCCGCATCGGCGACACGCCGATCGCGGTGCTGATGCGGACGCCAGGAGACGAGATCGCCCTCGCGTTGGGCTTCTGTCTGACCGAGGGGATCCTGCTCTCCCCCGACGAGTTCGACGGCCTCGATCAGCTGGACGCAGGTCGGTTTCGGATCCGACTGGCCGAGGGGGTCAACGTGGACCCCGAGCAGTTCAGACGGAACACCTACACGACCTCGTCGTGCGGCGTCTGTGGCAAGGCGTCGATCGATGCGGTCCTGATCGCCTCACGTCCCCTCCCTGTGGGCCCCCTGGTCACTCCGAGCACCGTGTCTCGGGCGATCGCGGCGCTTCGCACCGTCCAACCCGCATTCGATCTGACCGGCGGGTTGCACGGAGCCGCCGTCCAGCTCTCCGACGGAGAGATGCTCGGCGTCGCAGAGGACATCGGCAGACACAACGCCGTCGACAAGGCAATCGGCCTGGCGGCACGGTCCCGATGGCCGATCGGCGAAGCGTTGCTGGTCGTTTCGGGCAGGACCAGCTTCGAGATCACCCAGAAAGCCGCAGTCGCCGGTATCCCGATCGTGGCCGGTGTGTCGGCTGCTTCATCGCTGGCTGTCGACCTGGCCCGAGACGTCGGCATGACCCTGATCGGCTTCGTCCGCACCGACCGCATGGTCGTCTACTCGGGTGAGCAACGCATCCGGTCGAACTGACGCCGGGTCGTGGCTCGGCTGTCGCCTCGGCTACTTAGTAGTCGGCCATCAGTTCTCGGTCGTCGGTAATGACCAAGAACCGAGAACTGGGAACTGAGAACGATGACACCGATGTGAGCCGCCAGGCGAGCGAGGCCTACGGCAGGTGGTCGACGACTGCGTCGAGGGGGATCTCCACGGTTTCCATCGTCGAACGGGTCGTGAACTCGGCCACGCCAGACTCGAGACCGCGAGGACCGATCGTGACGCGGTACGGGATGCCGATCAGCTCGGCGTCGGCGAACTTGACGCCGGGTCGCTCGGCTCGATCATCCAAGAGGACCTCGTAGCCGGCAGCGGTCAGCTCACGGTACAGGCGGTCACCGGCGGCCACGACAGCCTCGTCCTGCTGGCGGAGCAGGGTGACGACGACGTGGTAGGGCGTGACCTCCCAGGGCCAGACGATTCCGGCGTCGTCGTGGCTCGATTCGACGACTGCCGCCATCGAGCGCTCCAGACCGATGCCATACGAGCCCATGATGATGGGCTTCGACTCACCGTGCTCGTCCTGGACGATGGCACCCATCGCCTCGGAGTATTTGGTCCCGAGCTTGAAGATGTGGCCGACTTCGATGCCCTTCCAGAGATCGAGCGTGCCCCCGTCGACGATGCATCGCTCCCCCTCCACGACCTCACGCAGGTCGGCCCACTTGCCCACCGCGATGTCTCGCGCCACGTCGACGTTCGAGAGGTGCCAGTCGTCTTCGTTTGCGCCGGTGACGAGCCCGCGCCGATCCTCGAGCGCCGCGTCGGCGATGATCGGATGTCCGGACACGCCGACTGCACCGAGCGAGCCCGGGAGCGCACCGAGCTGTTCTTTGATCTCGTCGGGTTGGGCGGGGCGAACGTCGATCCCGCCCGTGACGTCCTGGAGCTTCTGCTCCTGGAGTGCGTGGTCGCCTCGCATCAACACCAGAGTGAAAACCCCGTCGATCACGTAGACGAGCGTCTTGATCTGACGATCGGGTGCGGCGACATCCGGGAACGCGCCTGCGAGCGCGGCGATCGTTCGGATCTCGGGCGTGGCGAAGCGCTCCGGTTCGGGCACCGACGCAGGGTCGGAGACCTCGGGGACTTGTGAAGTCGCCCGCTCCAGGTTCGCTCGATAGTCACAGGTGGAACACGTGACGATCCAATCCTCTCCTGCATCCGAGCGCACCATGAACTCGATGGAGCCCGAGCCGCCCATCGCTCCGGAAGAGGCTTCCACGTCGACGGCGTCGAGGCCGAATCGCCCGAAGATCCGCAGGTAGGCGGCGTGGTGCCGATCGAACTGCTCGTCGAGCCCCTCCAAGGTGAGGTCGAGCGAATAGGAGTCCTTCATCGTGAACTCGCGGACTCGGAGCACGCCCGACTTGGGACGAGGCTCGTCACGGAACTTCGTCTGGATCTGATACCACAGCTGCGGGAGCTGCTTGTAGCTGGAAATCTCCGAAGCAAGCTCGGCGAAGACCTCTTCGTGGGTCATCCCGAGGGCGTTGTCCGACCCCTTGCGGTCGACCAACCGGAACATCTCGTCGCCCATGATCTCCCAGCGGCCGGACCTCTTCCACAGCTCGGCAGGGTGCATGGCAGGTAGATGGAACTGCTGGCCGCCGATCCCGTCGATCTCCTCGCGAATGATGCGATCGATCTTCTGGCGCACCCGCTGGCCGAGCGGGAGCATCGAATAGTGACCCGCCGACAGCTGTCGGATGTAGCCGGCTCGCACCAGCAACCGGTGGCTCGCCGCTTCGGCGTTGGCGGGATCGTCTCTCAATGTGGGGATGTAGGCCTGTGACCAGCGCATGACCGCGTCACGGTAGCCGTGGAGGCGCTTCGGTCCAATTCCGATTACCCGACCGCAACACGCCTGGGTGTAGGGGCGAGGCTTGCCTCGCCCGCGGCTCGGGCCGGCGGAATCCCCTCGACCCGCACCAGGCGCGGGGTCACGGGCTTCGCGCCCGTAGGTGATCGGTTGGATCCCGGCGATGCGCCGCGGCGGGCGAGCCCCGCACCCTACGCTGCGCGCTGTCTGGCCGTAGAGCACCTCTTGGGGCCTGGCCAAGGTCCGACACCGTGCGCAGCTGCAGTAGCCTGACGGATCGACATGGGTAAACGACGAAACGTCTGGCTGTTGACCGGGGGAATCGGCAGCGGCAAGAGCACGGTCCGCTCGATGCTTTCGAAGCGGGGTGCGCTGACCATCGACGCCGACCAGGTCGGTCACCAGGTTCTCGAGCCTGGAGGTCTGGCACACGATGACGTGGCCGCCCGCTGGCCCGAGGTCGTGTTCGACGGGATCATCGACCGCAAACGCCTCGCCGACATCGTGTTCAACGACGCGTCGGAACTCCACGCGCTCGAGGCGATCTCTCATCCGGCGATCAGCGCGACGTTGAAGCAATGGGTCAAGGACTCCGATGCCGAAGTCATCATCGTCGAGATGTCGGTACCTCGCGACTTTCTCGGCGTAGGCCCCACGAGGACGATCGTTGCCGATGTCGACATGGCGACCCGGAAGAAGCGACTGATCGACAAGGGGATGGAGCTCGAGGACATCAACCGGCGGATGGCGGCTCAGCCGAATCGCGACGGGTGGGTCGAGCGGGGTGGCTGGGTGATCTGCACAGACGGCACTCTCGAAGACATCGAACACCGCGTCGACCGCCTCTGGCCCCAGATCGAATCCCTCAGCTAGCTCGCTGCGCTCGCAGATGACAGACCAGAGATGACAGATGACAGTCTGTTGTGTGTCGGCTTCGCCTCCGCAGCCCTCACCATTGGATCGGCACACTCCGTGGTTCGTATCTGTCGTCTGTCATCTGTCATCTCGCTACGAGGTGATTTCTTCCACTCGCGCCTTGCGTTCTGCGGCGTTGTTGGCATCGCCGCGGATCTCGACGAGTTGGATCCGCTCCTTCTCGGCCTCTGCCGCGGCCGAGGCGTCGGCTTTGGCGAGGCGAGCATCGATGCCCTCCTCCACGAGCGCACGCGCCTCTTCGAGAAGTGCGTCGACCATCTCGTCTTCTGGCACCACCCGGACGACCTGACCCTTGATGAACAGGTGACCGCGCCCCCGACCGGCGGCGATCCCGATGTCCGCCGAGCTGGCCTCGCCGGGGCCGTTGACGACGCAGCCCATCACGGCCACCTGAATCGGCAGATTCTCGGCCTCGAGGGCGGCCTGGGCGTCGTTGGCGACCTTGATGACATCCACCTCGGCCCGACCGCACGAGGGACAGGCGATCAGATCCAGACCCTTGCGCTCCCGCAGCCCGAGATACTCCAACAGTTGGCGACCGGCCTTGGCCTCTTCGACCGGATCGGCGGTGAGCGAGAACCGGATCGTGTCTCCGATCCCCTCCATCAGCAGCGTCCCGATGCCGGCGACGGACTTGATCAGCCCCCCGGGCGGCGGGCCGGCCTCGGTGACCCCGAGATGCAGCGGATAGTCGACCGTGTCGGCGAGCAGTCGATACGATTCGACCATCAGCGGCACGTTGGAATGCTTCACTGAGATCTTGATGTCGTCGAAGTCGACATCCTGGAGATACCGAATCTCCTTGAGAGCGGATTCGACCAGGGCTTCGGGGACGGCGTTGCCGTACTTCTCCTCGATGTCACGGTCCAGCGAACCGGCGTTGACGCCGACCCTGATCGGGAGCCCGCGGTCGCGTGCCTCGCGGGCGACCGTCTTGATCTGGTCTTCCTTGCGGATGTTGCCGGGGTTGAGACGCAGCCCCTGCACGCCCGCCTCCATCGCAGCGAGGGCGAGCTTGTACTGGAAGTGGATGTCGGCAATGATCGGGACGGGGCTGCGAGGGACGATCTCGGCGAGCCCCTTGGCGGCGTCGACGTCGTTGCAGGTGATGCGCACGATGTCCGCACCGGCTCCGGCGAGCTCGTACACCTGAGCGAGTGTCCCGTCGACGTCGGCGGTCTTGGTGGTCGTCATCGACTGCACCGAGATCGGCGCTCCCCCACCAACCGGCACCGAGCCCACATTGATCTGTCTGGTCTGTCTGCGTTCGATCACACCCGCGATGGTAGGTACCCCAACGCGCGAACCGTGAGTCGCGCTGGGACAGATGACAGATGACAGATGACAGATGACAGATGACGTCGGTTCGCCAGGGACTGAGCAGGGCGCGGACGGTGGCAACGACCACATCGCATCACAGTTCTCGGTGAAGTGAACCCGAGCGGCGAGTAGCCGCGAGGCATTGTCCGCCCATCTCAACCGGCTATTCGCCGCCTAGGACTGTCATCTGTCATCTGTCGACCGTCATCCGGCCGACGAAGGAGGCCGGGCGAGCGAAGCGAGCTAGAGATCGATCGGTTGGACCAGGTCCAAGATGATCGCGGCGAGACCGAAGATCGAGATGAAGGCGATCACGACGACCGCCACCGGGATGAGCTTTCGCACGTCGGCGGTTCGGCCACTGAGCTTCTCGTAGAGAGCGACGGCGAAGTGGCCGCCATCGAGGGGGAACAACGGCAGACCGTTGATGATCCCGAGCACGACGTTGATGATCGCCAAGATCAATGCGATCGTGGCGAACCCGACCTCGTCGGCCTGCGCACCGATCTGAACGACTCCCACCAGACTGACGGGACGAACGTCGTCATCGACCTCTCCCCCGAAGATCCCGCCGAACAATTGGCCGAGCGAGTCGAATTGGAGCAGTCTCCCGAACGAGACGAAGGTGAACCGAACACCCTCGACGAACTGGGAGCCCGCATCGACGACCGCCTCGCCGACTCCGAGCTGTTCGGTGAGCGGCGCAGGCGAGATGCCCAGGAAGCCGCGTGTCTCACCGTCGACGACCCGGGTACCGAGCTCACCGCTGAGCACGAGCTCGTCGTCACCGCGCTGGACGGTGACATCGATGACCTCTCCGGCCCGCGATTCGAGCGCAGCGACCAGATCCTCCCATTCGGGGGTGGCGTTTCCGTCGATAGCAACGATGGTGTCGTCGGGCAGGAGGCCGAGCTCGGCCGCCGTGGTCGCGACACCATTCTCGTCTTCGATGACGACGGAGCCGATGGTGGTGGTCTCGACGAGTTCGCCGTCGACGACGACGGGCTGACCCTGGGTCAGGGCGAGACCGAAGAAGATGAGGTAGGCGATGAGGAAGTTGGCTGCCACGCCGGACAGAGACGACGAGGGACTTGGCCCAGAAGGGCTTGGATCGGTATGTCCGGTCCTCGTCCTCGGGATCGACTTCGTCGATCGAGCTCATCCCGATCACCTTCACATACGCGCCGAACGGGATCGGCTTGATGCCGTACTCGGTCTCACCGCGTTTGAACGACCAGATCCGGGGTCCGAATCCGAGGAAGAACTCGGTGACCTTCATCCCGGTCGCCTTGGCCGCGAAGTAATGGCCGGCCTCATGGGCGACGATGAAGAGCACGAGTGCGATGAAGACGACGAATCCGCCGGCCATGGTCAGAGTTCTCCCGAAGATGGAGGGCTGTCGGTGATCAAGGTAGCCCTCATTGCGGGTTATTCGACTTCAACACGCGCCGGCGACCAGCGAGGCGGCGAGTTCACGGGCGCGTCGATCGAGCTCGATCACCTCGTCCACGGACGCAGGCTTCACCGCGGGGATCTGCTCGAGGCACCGCTCGATGACGGTCGGGATCTCCAAGAATCCCAGCCGTTCCTGCAGGAATGCGGCAACGGCGATCTCGTCGGCGGCGTTGTACACGGCCGGGGCGGAACCGCCCGCCCTGCCGGCTTCGTAGGCGAGGGCGAGCGCTCGGAACGTGTCGGTGTCGGGTCGTTCGAACGTCAGCGAGAGGCCGCTGAGATCGAAGGTGGCGTCGGTGTGATCGGCGCGTTCGGGATACGTGAGCGCATATTCGATCGGATGCCTCATCGTCGTCTCCCCGAGATGGGCGAGCAGCGCACCGTCGCTGAGCCGGATCATCGAGTGGACGGTCGACTGTGGGTGCACGATGACCTCGACGTCGTCGACGTCGATGTCGAACAGAAGTGCGGCCTCGATCACTTCGAGCCCCTTGTTCGCCAGCGTTGCCGAGTCGATGCTGATCCGTGGACCCATCTGCCAGGTCGGATGCTTCAGCGCCTGCTCGGGCGTCACGTCCTCGAGGTCCTGACGCGACGCTCCCCGGAACGGGCCACCGCTGGCGGTCAGTACGATCCGTTCGATCTGGTTGCGGGGCGTGCCGGAGACCAACTGGGTGATGGCAGAGTGCTCGGAATCGACCGGGATCAACTCGCCGGTCCCCTCGGCGAGTGCGGCGAGCAGCACTCGGCCGCCGGCGACGAGACTCTCCTTGTTGGCGAGCGCCAGTCGGTTGCCTGCCTCCAATGCGGCGACCGACGACCTGAGACCGGCGACGCCGACGACGCCGTTCACGACCGTTGCGGAGACGCGTGCGAGCTCGGCCATGGCCTCAGAGCCGAACGCGCACCGCTCCGCCCCCACCGCCGCAGCGAACCGGCGTTGCTCGTCGCTTGTCGCCCCGGTGACGACCACCGAGGCCTCGGGCCAGCGTCTGGCGACGCCGGCGAGTTCGTCGGACGCTGACCGGGCGGCCAGACCGACAACGTGCAGATCCCGCTGCTCTGCGATCTCGAGCGTCTGGCGGCCGATCGAGCCGGTGGCGCCGAGCACGACCAGCCGGTCGCTCCTCATAGGTAGTCCAGCAACTCGAACAGGTAGTAGGCGAACGGGGCGACGAAGAGCAGCGCATCGATCCGGTCGAGGATCCCGCCGTGACCGGGCATGATCGACCCCATGTCCTTGACTCCGATCGACCGCTTCACCACCGACTCGGCGGCGTCCCCGAGGGGTGCGAGCACACAGATCCCGGCCGCGAAGAATGCGGCGTGGGCACCGGTGAGTGGATCGAAGTACGGGAACGTGGACAGCACGGTGAGGAGCGCCGTGGTCGTCACAACGCCACCGATGAGCCCCTCCCACGTCTTGTTGGGTGAGACCGACGGGGCGAGCTGCCGCTTGCCGAACGTCTTCCCGATGAAGTACGCGCCGATGTCGAATCCGGCGGTTCCGAGCACGGTGAGGAGGATGACCGGCACCGCGAACTCGCTCCGCCCGATGACCACGGCGAACCCGAGCAGAGAGATCCAGACCAGGCCCATGACGGTCACGCCGGCGTCGTCGAGGGGATTCCTCCGTTGGGCGAGGCTGAAGAAGAACGCCGTCGCGCCGACCGTGACGATGACCCAGCCGTAGAGGCCGGTGATGCCGTAGGCATCGGCGGCGATCGCCCCACCGATCACGCCGACGAGTCCGAAGAGCGCCAGAGGGTTGTAGCCGACGGTGCGCACCGAGGCGTAGAACTCACCGAGCGCCACGACCATCGCGACCAGCACGAAGCCGGTGAACCAGGCTCCCCCCATCACGAGCGTGGCGATGAACACACCGGCCAGGATCACCGCCGAGACCACGCGAATGGTCAGGTCGGTGGTGCGACGTTGCTCGACCGTCTCGACGTCCTCTTCGGAGATCCCACGTTCGCCGGTGACGTCCTCGAATCCGATCAAACCGGTGCCGACACCGGGCAGGGCCGCAGCGACGGCCTGTTTGGGGAACTCCTGGGTATCGGCTGCGGCGACAGACTCGGCGAGCCCACGATATTCCTGGGTGGTGGCGCTGAGGTAGTCCTCGTCGGTGAAGTCGTCGAGGCTGGTCGGCCCAGACTCGAGCGCCGAGAGGCTCTGGTCGACGTCTTCCTCGCTCGGGAGCTCTACCTGAGGCTCGTCGTCGGACGATTCCCAGGGGCGTGCGACGGGCTTGCCCGGTTCGTCGCTCACCTCACACCTCCATCAATTCGGCTTCCTTGGCCTCGAGCAGTTCATCGATGCGGGCGGTGTGGAGATCGGTGATCTCCTGGAGTTCCTTCTCGGCACGGCGGATGTCGTCGTCGGAGATCTCTCCATGGAGGCCTTCGAGATCGGACTTGGTCGACCGGCGGATGTTGCGGATGGCGATCTTGCCGTCCTCGGCCATCGAGTGAACGAGCTTGGTGAGATCCCTGCGCCGCTCCTCGGTGAGGGTGGGGAACGAGATCCGGACCAGGTTGCCGTCGTTCGACGGGTTCAGCCCGAGGTCGGAGTTCCTGATGGCGTTCTCGACGTCGTTGATCGTGGTCTTGTCGTACGGGTGCACGACCAACAGGCGCGGCTCGGGCACCGACATGGTCGCGAGCTGCTGGAGCGGTGTCGGCGTTCCGTAGTACTCGACGACCACTCGATTGAGGATCTGGGGGTTGGCGCGGCCGGTCCGAACGGTGGTGAAGTCCGACGCCGCCTTGTCGACGGCCTGGTCCATGCGATGGCTGGCATCGTCGAGTAGTTCTTCAATCATGTCGCTCCTCACTGCCGGTGGCGGGAGCCCGTCATCCAGCTCAGTGGACGATCGTCCCGACTCGACCTTCACTGACCGCCTTGAGGATGTTCCCCGGTTCGGTCATGTCGAAGACACCGATCGGAACGCCGTGCTCTCGGCACATCGTAATGGCCGTGGAGTCCATGACCCGGAGACCCAGCGAGAGGAAATCCATGTAGTCGAGCTCGTCGAAACGGGTGGCCGCCGGGTTGATCTTGGGGTCGGAGTCGTACACCCCGTCGACCTTGGAGGCCTTGAGAAGGATCTCGGCGCCGATCTCGACGGCCCGCAACGCCGCAGTGGTGTCGGTGGTGAAGAACGGATTGCCCGTTCCCGCAGCGAAGATCACGATCCGTCCCTTCTCGAGGTGACGGATCGCCCGCAGGCGGATGTACGGCTCGGCGAGCTGTTGCATGGTGATCGCCGACTGGACTCGGGTCGGCACACCGGCCTTCTCGAGGGCGTCGCGCACCGCCAGGGCGTTGATGACCGTGGCGAGCATGCCCATGTAGTCGGCGGACGCCGGGTCCATTCCCTTGGCGGCCTGTGACACGCCACGGAAGATGTTCCCGCCGCCGACGACGATGGCCAGCTGCACGCCGGTCGCGTGCGCATCGGCGATCTCCTTTGCGACACGTTCGACGGTCACCGGATCGATCCCGTAGCCCTTGTCCGGATCGGCGAATGCCTCTCCGGAGAGCTTGAGGAGCACTCGGCGGGGAGCGGTCATCGTCCGCTCCCCGCCTGCCCGGGACTTGTCAAATGGCGGGCCGTCACTCGCCGACGGCGATTCGGCTGACACGACCGATGGAGATGTTCTCGCCCATCTTCGTGGCCAGTGCGCTCACCATGTCGCCGACCGTGCCTTCGAACTTCTGCGTGTTGACGAACTGCTGCTCGGTGAGCACCTGCTCGGTTATGAACTTCTCGAGCCGCCCCTCGACGATCTTCGAGATGGCCGCCTCGGGCTTGCCGGAGGCCTTGGCCTCACGCTCGAAGAGCTCCTTCTCCTTGGCCACCACGGCCTCGTCGAGCTCGTCCCGGGTCACCGCGAGCGGGTTCGACCAGGACACGTGCATGGCGATGTCGGCCGCCACGTCGTTGAACTCCGGGCTCTTGGCGACGAAGTCGGTCTCGCACACGAGCTCGACCAGCACGCCCATGACGACGTGATCGTTCTGGACATGGAGGTAGGAACCGACGGTTCCCTCGTTGGCCTCCCGATCGGCCCGCTTGGCGAGCTTGGCGAGACCTCGCTCTCGGAGCAGCTCGACGGCTTTCTCGAAGTCGCCACCGGAGTCCGTCAGCGCCTTCTTGGCGTCCATCATCCCCACCCCGGCCGATTGCCGGAGTCGCTGTACGTCCTTTGCACTGAAATCCGCCATCTCAGGCCTTCTCCGTCTCGTCCTTGTCGACCTTCTTCGCCCCTGCGAGCTCCTTGCCCTCGCGCGCTGCCTCGGCGAGCGCCATGGCGATCACCTCGGCGGACCGGATGGCGTCATCGTTGCCTGGGATCACCACGTCGACGTCGTCGGGGTCACAGTTCGAATCGACGAGCGCGATGAGCTTGATCCCGAGCCGCGTGGCTTCTTTGACGGCGGTGTGCTCGGTGTTGACGTCGACGATGAACATGGCGTCGGGGGTCTTCTTGAGGTCCCGGAGACCGCCGAGGTTGCGCTGAAGCTTCTCGAGCTCGCGACGCAGCCTGAGGCGCTCCTTCTTGGGCCGGAGGTTCATCTCCCCCGACTCCTCCATGCGCTCGAGCTCCTTCATGTAGTAGACCCGCTTCTGCATGGTGGACCAGTTGGTGAGCATCCCGCCGAGCCAGCGGTAGTTCACGAAGGGCATGCCGGCGCGCCCAGCGGCTTGTTCCACGGGCTGCTGCGCCTGCTTCTTCGTTCCGACGAACAGGATCGTGCCGCCGTTCGCCGCCAGCTGCTTGACGTATTCGGCGGCGCTGTTGACCTGATCGAGCGTTTGTCGAAGGTCGATGATGTGGATGCCGTTGCGCTCGCCGTAGATGAACGGATCCATCTTGGGGTTCCACCGCCGGGTCTGATGCCCGAAGTGGACACCGGCCTCCAGCAGTTGCTTCATCGTGACTGCCACGTGAAGTCCTTTCTCTGGTTGGTTCCTCCGCCCCTGGACCGGTGCTCCGGTCGTCTCGCGTGCGAGTCATTCCTGTTCTCGGGTTACGTCACCCGACCAGACGGAATGCACGAGGCGTGCGTGATGGGCGCGAGTTTACGTGAGCCGACGGGTCGACCGCCAATCGGCGATCCCGAAGAGCCGACGAAGGAGGCTCAGTAGACCGGGCCGCTCAGGCGGTTGCGGAGCGACATCACGGACTTGGCGTGGATCTGACACACCCGGGATTCGGTGACAGAGAGGACATCGCCGATCTCGGCGAGTGTGAGCCCCTCGAAGTAGTAGAGCGTGAGCACGAGACGTTCCCGTTCGGGGAGCCGGTTGATGGCGTCGGCCAGGAGACGCCGCGTCTCCTCCTTCTGGAAGGCCGCTTCGGGGCTCATTCCACTGCGATCTGAGATCATGTCGCTCAGCGAGCTGCTCGATTCCGGCCCGAGGACCTCGTCGAGCGCGACCAGGCCGAGCGTCGAGATCTCGGCGAGGTCTCCTCGCAGATTGTCGAGATCCTTGCCCATGTGCTTGGCGAGCTCGTCGTCGGAGACGGAGCGTTGCTCGCGGTGTTCGAGTTCTGCCAGCGATCGCTCGATCTCTCGGGCTCGAGAGCGGACCGAACGTGGCACCCAGTCCAGTGCGCGCAACTCGTCGAGGATCGCACCCTTGATCCGGTTGATGGCGTAGGTCTCGAACTTGAAACCACGCTCTGGCTCGAACTTCTCGATGGCATCGATCAACCCGAAGATGCCGTAGGACACCAGATCCGACTGGTCGACGCTGCGAGGCAGCCCGGCCCCGACGCGCCCTGCAACGAACTTGACGAGCGGCGAGTAGTGGACGATCAGCCGATCGCGCAGGCTCTGTCCGCCCTTCGCCTTGTACTCGGTCCACAGTGGAGCGACGTCGTCGACAGTGTTGTCAGGCACGAGGATGGCTCCGCTCGTAGGTTGCTCGAAGATGGTCTCGGGTCACGGAAGTGTAAATCTGGGTCGTGGCCAGATCAACGTGACCCAGCAGCTCCTGCACGGTACGCAGGTCGGCGCCTCCTTCGAGGAGGTGGGTCGCGAACGAGTGTCGGAGGGCGTGTGGAAAGCTGGCCATGCGTTGATCGAGAATACGTCGGATACCACGCGGATCGAGTGCACCCCCTCGCACACCGACGAACAACGCGCCTCCGGCATGCACGCGAGCGAGCTCCGGGCGGCCCTCGCCGAGCCACCGGTCCAGTGCGCGGCGGGCTGGCCGCCCCAACGGAACCACCCGCTGCCGATCACCTTTCCCGGTGATCGTGATGAGGTCTCCGGTGATGTCTGCCTTCGTGAGCGATGCCACCTCCGATACGCGCATGCCGGTGGAGTACAAGAGCTCGAGAAGCGCCCGGTCACGCAGCGAAACGGGATCGTCTCCGTCGATCGATTCGAGGGCGGCACCAACCGTCCTCGATGGCAGCGCGTGCGGAAGCGGTCGCGCAGGTCTGGCGGTGTTGACCCCGACAGCCGGGTTGGCGCCAGCGATCCCCCGCTTCACACAGAAGTCGAAGAAGCTACGGACCGTTGACACCTTCCTGGCGATGGACGTCCTGGCGTAGCCCCTCGTATCGAGGTTCGCGACCCACCGGCGCACGACCCGGCGGTCGATGGCGTCGAGCGCTTCCAGTCCGAGTCGATCGCAGAAGTCGAGGAATGCCGAGATGTCGCGCCGGTACGCGTCGAACGTGTGCTCGGACAAGCCACGGACACGGAGGTGCTGACCGAGAAACAGATCCAGTTGTTCATGTCCCCAACTCGGGGCGGCTGGGATGCTTGCCACACCCCGATGCTACGAGGCCCGAGCCGGTGGGGCCGTGACCGTCGGATCGAGCGGCTACGTCGCCCGCACCGAGCCGCCCTCGACAGACACCTTCCCCGCCAGCTCCAGATGGGTGAGTTGGATCATGAGCTGGTCGACTCGCAGTCCGGCAGACGCCGCCAGATCGTCGATGGGCACGGAGACCGGCCCGAGGTGAGCGAGCAGTCCTTCACGCTGGTCGCCCGAGGGAGTCGATGCTGCCGGAGCCGCCCCCAACACCAGCTCCAGCTCCTCGATCAGAGCGTCGAGCTCGGTCACCGGGTGGGCACCATCCCTGATGAGGAGGTTGGTGCCTGCAGACGTCTCGCGGGAGAGGTCTCCGGGGATCGCCATCACGGTCCGTCCATGTTCGAGCGCGAGACGCGCCGTGATCAGTGCACCACTCCGAACGGCCGCCTCTACGACGATCACCACGTCCGCGAGCCCGGAGATGATCCGATTCCGGGCCGGGAACCTCCAGGGTTCGGGTGCGGTGCCCGGCGGGAACTCGGACACCACCGCTCCCCCTCCGGCGATCATCTGCTCTCCGAGGGCCCGATTGCGACGCGGATACCACACGTCGATCCCGGATCCGAGCACGGCGGTGGTCCGGCCGGCGGCTCCGACGGCTCCGGTGTGGGCAGCCGTGTCCACGCCTGCAGCGAGACCGCTGACCACGGTCCACCCCGCCCGGGCCACGCGGGCGCCGATCGTCCGCGCGATCTCGATGCCGTAGCGGGTGGCACGACGCGAACCCACAACGGCCACTCCGGCTCTGACATCAGGTTCACCCTTGCAGAACAACCAGAGTGGGTGGTCGGGTAGTTCGACGAGGCACGCCGGGTATCCGTGGTCCCCCTCTGCGACCAACTCGACGCCGATCGCAGACAGCCGCTCGAGCCTGGTTTCGATCGCAACATCGAGCGACGCCTTGATCGCAGACGACGTCTTCGACGACGAGCGCAGCCTGCGGACGGCGCCCGACAATCCCGATTCGGCCACGAGCCGCCGGATCGTGTCCGGGTTCGCGCCGGTGTGGGCCAGGCGGACGAGGTCGGGATTCACGCCGCTTCACCTCTGAGCGACATCGCCTCCGCCACGTGATCAGCCCCGACCGTGTCCGCTCCGGCGAGATCGGCGATGGTTCTCGCCACCCGCCGAGCGCGGTCGTATCCGCGTCCGGTGACGATGCCGCGGTCGACTGCCCGGCTGAGCATCTGTCGTGCCTCGGCCGAGACGGCGAGCTCGTCGAGTCCGGCGCCCGGCAGGTCACGGTTGAGCCGGCCACGCAGACGCTGGAGGTCACGCGCAGCCATGACGCGTTGGCGGATGCCCTCCGATGACTCCCCCGGCGGACCGTCCAGGCGGTCGGGGCGCGAGACCGTGATCCGGAGGTCGAATCGATCCAGCAGCGGTCCCGAGAGCCGCTGGCGATACTTGGCGACGCCCGCCTCCCCGCACCGGCATTGCTTGATCCGGTCACCGAGAAACCCGCATGGGCATGGATTCGTGGCGGCAACGACCTGGCAGCTCGCCGGATACGTCACGGTCGCGCCCTTGCGGGCGATCGTGATGCTGCCCTGTTCGATGGGTTGGCGGAACGAGTCCAGGAGGTTCGAGGGGTACTCCCCGAGTTCGTCGAGAAATAGCACCCCTCCGTGCGCGAGTGAGAGCTCTCCTGGCACGGGAATCCCGCTGCCTCCGCCCAGCACTGCGGCGACCGAAGCCGAGTGGTGGGGTGCCCGGAACGGCGGCGGCGATCCGGGAGGACGCCAGCGATCCGCCGCCGACCACACGCACGCCACGTCGAGGGCTTCGGATTCCGACAGAGGTGGCAACAGCCCGGGGAGCCGGCGGGCGAGCATCGTCTTTCCACACCCCGGCGGGCCACTCAGCAACAGGTGATGGCCACCTGCGGCGGCGATCTCGAGCGCCCGTCTCGCATAGGCCTGACCCCGAACGTCACTCATGTCGACCAACTCGTGGTTCACGGTCATCGAGTCCGGCACGGGCGGAGGCACCGCTTTCCCCAGAGCGACACCGTGTGCCTCGACCAATGTCCGCACCGGACGCAACTCCACTCCGGACACGCACGCTGCCTGCGCAGCCATCTCAGGGTGCATCAGACACGGCACCCCGAGATCCCGAGCGACGAGCGCCGCGGCAAGCGCCCCGTTGGTGGGGAGGACTGCACCATCCATTCCGAGTTCACCCGCAGCCACGACCGGCGGAACCGCAGCATCCCGCTCGAGCGCGCCCAACACCGCCAGGGCGATCGCCAGATCGAACGACGACCCACGCTTGGGGAGCGCCGCCGGCCCGAGATGGACGACGATCGTGTGCGAGATGTATGTGTTCGCCTGCGCGAGCGCCGACTTGACTCGGTGCTTGGCTTCGCGAACCGAGGCATCGGGCAGGCCGGCGAGGCTGAATCCGTCCTTCGAGCCGAATGCGCGAGCCTCCACCGAGACCTCCCTCGGCTCGACCCCGACGAGAACCGCAGAACTGACTTTCGAGATCATGTGGCGAACGTACGAAGTCGCCAGGACAGAAACCATCAAGCCGCTCCGACAGAAGGCTTCGCTGGCGCTACCGACAACCCCAATCGTCGCGCATCGCCTCGCCGGATCTAGGAGCCTTCGAGTGGTCGCGCCGTCCAGGTCGTTTCCTGGTGGCGACGACGATCGCAATCCCGATCCCGATCAGAACGGCTCCGGGATCGCAGGTTCCACAGCTCGACTCCCAAGTCGTGTCGCCAAACGGTACCCGTGCGAGACGTGAGACGTGAGACGTCTGTCGCTACCTTCGACACCATGAGCTGGCTGACCATCGAAGACCGCGAGCAGGTTCGGATCCTGACCATGGATCGCCCCGACCGGAAGAACGCCATCCCTGCAGACGGGTTCGCCGATCTGGCACGGGAGTTCGAGAAGTTCGAGGCGTCGGACCAACGCGTCCTGATCGTGACCGGCGCGAACGGCGAATTCAGCGCCGGCGCCGACCTCGACCCGGATCTCCCGCTCGATGCCGGGGTGGCGCAGCGACAGCGCCGAATGAAGACGGTCGGCGGCGCCGCCCTCAGGCTCCACCGCCTGACGAAGCCGACGATCGCCGCGGTCGATGGGGTCGCCGTCGGGGCGGCGATGAACCTGGCACTTGGATGCGACGTGGTGCTTGCATCGTCCCGGGCGCGATTCTCGGAGATCTTCGTGCGGCGTGGGCTCACCTTGGACTTCGGAGGCAGCTGGCTCCTCCCGAGGGTCGTGGGCATCCAACGCGCCAAGGAGCTGGCGCTGAGCGGTCGAATCGTCGAGGCGCACGAGGCCAGAGATCTCGGGCTGTGCCTCGATCTGACCACCCCCGAAGACCTGATTCCCCGGGCGCTCGAGCTGGCGGCATCGTTCATCGACCAGGCACCCGTCGCCCAGATGTTCGCCAAACAGGCCCTGAATCATGCATGGGACATGTCGCTTGCCGAGGCGCTCGATCTCGAAGGCCAGAGCCAGGCGATCTGTTTCTCGACCGACGACGTCTCCGAAGGTATCAACGCGTTCCTCGAGAAGCGCTCACCCGAATTCCTGGGCCGCTGAAGGGAACCGTGTGTCAGGGGTCGACGTCCCACTCGTATGAAACGAATCGCGATCCTCGCACTTCTCGTCGCCGCATGCGGCACGACGTCCGGCGTCGGCGACATCGCCGACATCGATTCACTGACCGAGACCTACGGATGTGGAACCGGCTTCTGGGTGGGCAACCCCGACCAGACGACCGCACTCAGGATCGGCTACCAGGGTGATGGCCCACCGGCCGCGCAGGTGTCGCTGCCGAACCCGGCATGGACCGCAGAGCTCATCGACGGACGCGACCTGTACGCCAACTGGTGCGACGACGTGATCGAGCCCGGCGAGCCCGAGCCCCAGCGGGTGCGGGTGTTGCCCGTCGTGTCGGGAACGCTGGAGATCATCGGCGACCCACCGCAGCCCTTCGAAGGCGGTGTCTTGACGGTGCGGGCCACCGAGCTGGTGATCGATGTCGGAGACGGTGAGACCCACACGCTCGGAGACATCGAGATCGAGAACCCGTCATGGGGGTTCTTCGCAGGCTGATCAGACGGTCGACGCGCCGGCACCGAACCGACGCCGCAGGTCTTTGTTCCAACATCCATGGTGCCAGTGTCGTCGCAGGTCGGGAGCGAGATCCGGGACCACGACCAGGTGGAAGGTTCCCGGCGGGATCGTCCCGTCACATCCAGGGCAGAGGTAGGTCTTCCTCGCCGCGTACGGCTGGATCGGAGAAACCGTCACCTCGTCCATCATGAGTCGATCCTCAGGCGACGATCGCCCAGATGACCACCGCTGCGGTTGCGAGGAGCGCGACGACGACCATGGCGATGTCGAAGGCCGTCTTGGTCTGAGGGCGGAACGGATTGAATCCCATCGGTTCAACGGTAAACGGTTGCGGCCGGAAGTCAGAGTGCGCTCGGAATCCAATGGACTGCTACGAAGGGCCTCCCGAACCCGATGGCCACCAGATCGACCCGGTCGATGCCGATCTCCCTGGACAAGTGCCACAGCTGTTCGCGCTTGGCGTGGTCGAACGATTCGATCGGGGCGCGATCCGATATCCGCGATCTCACCTCGACCAGGAACCGGGTGCGCCCGTGTGAGCCGATGAGGTCGACCTCACCACGCCCCACGCTGACGTTGCGTCGCTCGACGACGACACCGTGCCGCTCCAGAAACCAGGCGGCAACCCGCTCACCCGCAGCCCCGATGTCCATGCGTGAATCACCCACAACGCAGAGATATCAGTCGGCGTGGACAGAACCGGTTGGGTATGCGCAGTGCGGTATGCGCTTTGCGCTTGCCAATGCGCGCGGCTGTGTTGACGATGCGTCCGTTCGGCGCAAGCGGCAACGTCACCCCGAACGGGGCGCATACCGCATAGCGCAGGGCGGCGAAGCCTCAGATCCCCCCGAAGCGATCCAGAGGCCAGATCCGAATCACCGCTTCCCCGATGACGTCTTCGACCGGGATCGGGCCGAACACACGACCGTCGGACGAGCTGTTGCGGTTGTCGCCCATCATGAACAGGTGACCGTCGGGAATGGTCTGAGGACCGAAGTCGGGCATGGACGAACCGGGTTGGAGATATGGCTCGTCGATGGCGAAGCCGTCGACGTACACCTGGTTGTCGCGGATCTCGATTTCCTCGCCCCCGAGTGCGACCACGCGTTTGACGAGGTCGTCGTAGGGCGATGTGCGGATCCCGAGCGCCTCGAGCACCGATCGCACCACGGCCTCGGGGATCGATTCTTCCTCTTCGACCCGATACGGATTCTCGAACACGAGGATTTCGCCACGCTCGATCTCCCCGAACCAGTCATTGACCTTCGAGACCATCACCCGATCGTCGACTTCGAGGGTTGGGATCATCGATCCGGACGGGATGTAGAAGGGCTGGATGACGAACGTCTTGATGACCACGGCCACGACGAGCGCAGCGAGCAGCAGGCCTGGTAGCTCATATAGGAACGACCCGCCGGAGTCGTTCTTCGGCTCCTCTTGCGGGTCGTCTCCAGTTTCGGCGTTGGTGTCCGAGAGTCGATCCACGGACGCTCAGTCGCGCTTTTCCTTGATACGGGCCGACTTCCCGGACCGCTCACGGAGGTAGTACAGCTTCGAGCGACGCACGTCGCCGCGTCGGACGACCTCGATCTTCTGCACGATCGGGGCGTGGACCGGGAACACCCGCTCGACACCCACGCCGAAGCTGACCTTGCGAACGGTGAACGAGGCGCGCGTTCCCTCACCATTCCGGGCGATGACGACGCCTTCGAAGATCTGGACGCGTTCTCTGCCGCCTTCGACGACGCGCACATGGACCTTGACGGTGTCGCCGGTCCGAAAATCGGGGATGTCGTCGCGCAGATGGGCACTTTCGAGCATGTCGAGATTGTTCATCAGAAACTCCTCAGAGGATCGGGCGGCCGCCCGGAGTCCGGAATGATAACACCAGCCGGGAAGTGTCGTCCAAACCGATCACGAATCGTCTCCGGCTTCACCGGGCCGGAGCACATCGGACAGGTGCCGCGCTCCTGGCCCTCGCCGGGCGACACGATCGTTCGGATTCGAGAGCCTACAGCTCTCGAGGCTCAGGCAGCCGCAGCCGATGCATCCATCGAGACCGTCTCGGAGCTCTTCCAGCGCCGCGATCTCGCGGTTCAGTCGCTCCCTCCACGCATTGGAGATTCGCTCCCAGTCCGCGTTGGTCGGCGATCGTCGCGTCGGCAGTGTGGACAGTGCGGCTCGGATCTCATCGAGACTCAGACCGACGTGACGGGCGGCAGCGATGAACGCCAACCGCCGCAACTCTGCCCGACGGAAACGACGCTGACCTCCACTGGTGCGCTCCGCCGAGATCAGCCCCTCTCGTTCGTAGTAGCGCAGCGCCGAGTCGGAGAACCCGCTGCGTCGGGCGGTCTGGCTCACCGTCAGGAGCTCGTCTGCCATGCCGGCTCCCTCCCGGGATGAAGCCTGATCGAAGACATTCGACAGCCTCCCTTGACTTGAAGTTGACTTCAACTTGTACGTTAGTGGAGTTGAACCACCAAGGAGCGCCAACGTCATGCCAACTGCACTCATCACGGGCGGAACCCGCGGCCTGGGCCGAGCCCTCGTCGACCATCTCACCGAGCAAGGCTGGACCGTCGTGTTCGACGCACGACGATCCGCAGACGTCGAAGCGGCCGTTGCCGGCCTGCAGGACGGACGCAGGGGGATCGCCATCGGGATCTCGGGCGATGTCTCGGACGCCAGACACCGAAGCGACCTGGTCGAATCACTCGGCGATCGCGACCTGGACCTCCTCGTCAACAATGCCGGCTCACTCGGGACCACTCCACTCCCCCGGCTGATCGATCTCGAGATCGACGACCTGGCAATCCTTCTCGACACGAACACGATCACACCACTCGCGGTGTTCCAGGCCTTCGCCGAGCACCTACGAGAGGCGAACGGAACGATGATCAACATCACCTCGGATGCGTCCAAGGCGGCGTACGCAGGATGGGGAGGCTACGGGGCTTCCAAGGCCGCACTCGACCAGGTGACGAAGGTGCTCGCCGTCGAGCATCCGGACCTGGCGATCTACGCGTTCGATCCAGGAGACATGCGAACCGACATGCATCAGGCGGCGTTTCCCGGCGAGGACATCTCGGACCGGCCCTCTCCGGAGCAGGTGGTTCCGAGCCTGATGAGGCTACTGGGAGAGCAGCCTCCGTCTGGTCGCTACACGGCCAGTGACTTCGCGAGCGAAGCGGCCCTGCGATGACCTCGGCGCTGCAACCGAAGCTGGCGCCGGCCGTCGCACCGATCGAGTCGACAGGACGTGAGCGTCATGATGTGGCACTGCTGGTCGCGTCAGAGGCGCGGACGATCGACACCCGGTTTCACAGAATCGGTGACCATCTCACGGCTGGTGACGTCCTGGTCGTCAACGACTCCTCGACCGAACCCGCAGCGCTCACCGGCCGGCACGACGGGAGCCCGGTGGACGTCCACGTGTCCGGCCCGGCACCCGACGGCGCTTGGATCGTCGAACTCCGACTGCCCGATCGCTCGGGACCGATGCTCTCGGCAGAACCGTGTGACCGAATCGACCTCGGGTACGGTTCACTCACGCTGGTCGAATCGCACGAACCGACGAGGGCCCGAGCACGCCTGTGGCGCGCCGAATGGCGAGGTCGGAGCGGCCTCGTGCGGACGCTGCGGAGGCACGGCACCCCGATCCGGTACTCCTACGTCCCAGGGCGATGGCCGCTCGAAGCGTATCGAACCATCTTCGAGGTCGACCGACCCCAGTTCTCGAGTGCCGAAATGCCGAGCGCAGCCCGGCCGTTCACACCACGCGTCCTCCGAGCCCTGCGAAGCCGGGGGGTCGAGATCGCAACCGTCACGCTCCACACCGGCGTCTCGTCGCTGGAGACCCACGAGCCCCCGATGGCCGAACGGTTCGAGGTGAACACGTCGACCGCCGCGATCGTCAACCGGGCTCGCTCCGACGGCAGGAGGATCGTTGCGGTCGGGACGACCTCGGTCCGAGCCATCGAGTCCGCCGTCCGAGCCGAGTCGATCGTGCCGGCTCGCGGATGGACCGACCTGGTCCTCACACCCGAGTGCCGCACGGTGATGGTGGACGGAATCGTCACAGGTTGGCATCCCCCGGAGGCGTCGCATCTCGATCTGATCGGGGCGGTCGCCGGGCCGGAAGCCGTGTCCGAGGCCTATCGAGCCGCTGAGGCACTGGGATACCGATCCCACGAGTTCGGCGATTCGTGCTTGCTGCTCCGGGAGTGAGCGCGGTCAGCCGCCCAGGTCGGGACGCCTGGCCGCGGTCCGCTGCTCGCGCTGCTCCTGGCGCCATGCCTCGATGCGCCCGTGGTCGCCGGAGCGAAGCACCTCGGGCACCTCCCATCCCCTGAACACCGCCGGACGCGTGAAATGCGGCTCCTCGATGGTGCCCTCGCGGAACGACTCGGTTTCGATCGACTCGGCATTGCCGACCACATCGGGAATCAACCGCACGACCCCCTCGATGATCACCAGTGCAGCCGCTTCACCTCCGGCGATCACGTAGTCGCCGAGGGAGACCTCTTCGTCGATCATGTGCTCTGCGATCCGCTCGTCGACGCCCTCGTACCGCCCACACACGAGCGCCACATGGTCGAGTCGAGCCCACCGATCGAGGTGATCCTGGCTGAGCGGGGCCCCGCCGGGAGTGAGCAGCACGCGGTGCGCCCCTTCCACGGTGTCGAGCGCCTCCGCCAGGGGCTCCGGCATGAGGACCATCCCGGGCCCCCCGCCGAACGGGCTGTCATCCACCTGGCGATGCACGCCCTTGCCCCAGGTTCGGAGGTCGATCGCATCCACGTCGACGAGGCCGCGCTCGATGGCCCGTCCCGTGATTCCCAGCCGAAGCGGGGAGTCGAAGTACTCGGGGAAAATGGTGATGATCGAGATCTGCATCTGTGTTCAGCGTATTGTCGGACCGTGCAGGAACACGACTCCGAACCATTCGACCTCCCCGACTGGGGCACGGAGGGCGCGCCCCCTCCCCCGCCGCCGGACACCGACCTCGACGACGCAGTCGAGCCCGTCGATCTGTTTCTCGATGTCACACCCGAGCTGATCCGCACGACCACCCAGCTTCCCTCCGGGTATCGAGTGAGGAACGTGATCGGGCTGGTGAGCGCCGAGGGCTCGGCGACCGTCACCGACGACGTCACCTTCGCCGGCGCCCTTGCGATGGCCAAGGCCGCTGCGCTCGATCGACTCTCTTCCGATGCCTCGACGAGCGGCGCAACGGCCGTGGTCGGTATTCGCCTGACAGCGGCGACCCGATTGAACGACGTCGTCGTGGTCGCGTACGGGACCGCACTCGACGTCAGACAGGTGTGATCACACTGCCCGTTCGATGTTGATGTCGCCCGACACCGTCTTGGCGTACACGCGGACGAGCCTGCGCCGACGATCGGGCACCGCCTGATCCGCAGACGCCGAATCGGCTTCTGACCTCGGAGCCGGGTCCGTCGGTGGTGGAAGATTGATGTCGCCGCTCAGCGCGTCGAGGTCGAAGTCGAGCTTGATGCCGGACGGCAGACCGATCGTGATATCTCCAGACATGGATCGCACGGCGATGTCGTCGCCTTCGGCACGGTCGATCTGGGCATCGCCGGACGCACTCTTCACCGAGACATCACCGTCCACCCGTCCGACCCTCACGTCTCCCGACGCCAGGCTGGCCTTGAGGTCACCGCCGATGGCATCGCCGATCAGGTCACCGGAGGCGGCGGCCACTTCACAGTGACCGTGGACCGTGTCGAACCGAACCTCGCCCGACGCGGTCTTGACGATCAGCTCGTCGACGTCGGCCAGACGGATGTCTCCCGACGCGGTACGCGCCTTGACCGCACCGAGCTTCTGCCGGGACACGAGGTCCAGCGAAGCACCGGACACTTCGAGATCGCATCCGGGCGGGACCCCGACCGTGACACGAACACTCGGCGCCGTGAAGAACGAAGACTTCTTCTCGCTCGTGATCGAAACGGTGTTGCCCGCCTGCTCGACGTTCACACCGGTGGTCTTTCCGGACAACGACGCCTCGATCCCGCCGTGTGGCGACGGGTACACCTCGATGTCACCCGACTGCAGCGAGATCACCAGACGGGCGTGCCCGTCGATGTCGAATTGGTATCGGTCGCTCATAGATCGATCGTCCCCCGCTGTGTGCGTCGCCCGCTCGGTTTCTGGCTGACCTTTCGGCTGAGCGCATCGACGACGAACTGGTTCACCGATGCGCCGCTGCCGTCGGCGGCGTCTTCGATGAGCGCCTTGATCGACTCGGGGATCCGCACGGTGATCCGGGCCGACAGATCCTGGTCGCCGGATGCGCTCGGCGCGCTGGTGTCCTCGGTGACCTTCAGCACCGGCTCACCGTCGGCGAGCACGACATCCACCCGCTGGTCGGTCAGCTGGGCGTTGACTTCCAGCGCTGCCTGTTCGGCGAGCGAGAAGGCCGCCTGCTGGAGGGCGGGGCGGAGCGCTCCCATGAGCGCGTTGGCGGCGGCTTCGACGCCCGGGTCTCCGCCGGCCAGAGCGATCTGTGAGCGCACCGATCCCTCGAGCTCGGCCAATAGTCCTTCCAGGTGCATCGTCATCTCCTCCGCCGCAGGATGCGCCGCTCGTCAGAACGTAGCTCTTCCTCGCCGCCGGCCAGCGCCCGGTTGACTCGAATCCAATGGTTGGGCAGATGCGTCATCGCCTGCATACTCCGGTCCATCATCATGTCCTTCCCGCCCGACGCCGTTTGCATCAAGCTGACATCGTCATGATGTCATATTGACATCACTTTGTCAAGCCTCTTGTCCCCCAGCTCGCTGGGGGAAGGTCCCTGCGAACCGCCTCCGAGCGAATTGCGAACCCGGTGAAGCCGAGACAGACACCCAAGCACACGGCGGTTCGGAGGTAGGGGGACAACTCCAACGCTCCTATTGACGCGACCTACGACCCGAGGGAGTCGGCCCCTTACCTCCGGTCCTCGTTCCTCGGACCGCAGGGACCTTTCCCCACTGCGTGGGGAACACCTACGCGGCAGAGGCTTTCTCAACTTCCTGGGGGACACCTGCTACCGGACGGGGACGATGCGGTGGATGGTGCCGGTGGCGAAATCGGCGATGAGGACCTCGCCGTCGGGATCGCGACCGAAGGTGGAGACCATGGCCAGCGAAAGCTCCTCTGAGTGGTCGACCACGTCGCCGAGCCCCTCGCCGGACACCTCGGCGGACTTGACCCAGCCGAAGCACCAGTCGGCGAAGAAGAGGCGGCCAACGAGTTCGGGGATCGTCGCGCCGCGATAGACCGGCCCGCCGGTGATCGAGCAGGCGGGTGTGTCGGCGTGGTTCAGCGCCAGTGACGGTTCGACCAGTTCGGTGTCGGCCGTTCCTCCGTAGAAGGCGACCGGTCCCTCACGGATCGGCCAGCCGAAGTTGCGCCCCGGATTGGAGATGGGTGCCGCGTTGATCTCCTCGAAATCGTCCTGGCCGACATCGGCGATCCACACGGTTTCAGTCTCCGAATCGATCGAGAACCGCCACGGGTTGCGCAAGCCCCACACGAACACCTCGGGCGCTCCACCGCCATTGACGAATGGGTTGTCCGGCGGGATGCCGTACGGATCGCCACCGTCGACGTCGATGCGCACGAGCGTTCCGAGGAGCGTGTTGGGATCCTGGCCGTTCACGCTCGCCCGTGCCCCGTCTCCGACCGAGAGATACAACAGGCCGTCGGGACCGAACTCGATGTGCCCGGCGTTGTGGCGGATCTTGTCGGCCTCCCGGTCGATCACGAGCAGCACCGACCCCGACGACGGGTCGAGGCGATCGTCGACGACCCGATACTCGACCAGCTGGTTGTCGTTGTCCGGTCGGGAATGGAAGACGAACACCCGGTCCGGGTCGCTCGGGTGGAATGCGAAGCCGAGAAGTCCCTGTTCGATCGATCCCCGGTGCGCGACGTCGGAGAGATCCGCGAACGGCTCATCGGGGACGATCCCATCCGGCGGCACGGCGTACACCTCTCCGCCACGTTCGATGACGAAGATCCGATCGTCGCCCGGCTTCACGGCGAGTTCGACCGGTTCTGAGAAGCCGTCGGCGACGACCTCGAGTGCGAGCCCCTCGAGGGGTGGGAGCGTGGTGGTCGTCGTCTCCACCGGTGTGGTGGTCACCGATCCGGCCGTCGTCGCCACCGGCTCGGTGGTCGTCGATGACTCGCTCGGTCGGCTCGTGGTGGTGGTCGTCACCGCGCCCTGCACCGCCTCCTCGGTCGGTGCGCACCCCGAAAGCAGAAGGGATGCGGCGAGACTCAGGAGTGCGAGCGACCTCGCGGCGTGACGTGGTTGCACCGCGACGCTCAGATCAGCTTCCGTTCGGCCGCCCAACGCGTGAGCTCGTTGCGGTTGGACAGCTGGAGTTTCCGCAGGACCGAAGAGACGTGAGACTCGATCGTCTTGATCGAGATGAACAGCTCCTCGCCCGCCTCCCGGTAGGTGTATCCGCGGGCGATCAACCGCAGGACCTCTCGCTCCCTGTCGGTGAGTTGGTCGAGTTCCGGATCGATGTCGCCGATGGGGATGGACGAGAACGCGTCGAGCACGAAGCCGGCGAGCCGGGGCGAGAACACCACATCGCCCGCAGCCACGCGTCGGATGGCATCTCCGAGCTCCTCGGCGGATATCGACTTCGTCACGTACCCGCGCGCACCGGAGCGAACCACGGCGACCACGTCGTCGGACGCATCCGATGCGCTCAGGGCCAGGAACTTGATGTCTGTGTCCTTGTAGGCGGCCGCGACCTCCCGCCCGCCGCCTCCCGGAAGGTGAACGTCGAGCAGCACCACATCGGGCTGACGCTCCCCGATCAGTTCGATGGCCGCCTGCGTGTCCGACGCCTCTCCGATCACCTCGAGGTCATCGGGCAGCGCACCGCGCACCCCTGCTCGGAACAGATCGTGATCGTCGACGATGAACACTCTGATCACATCATCGGGCATCGTCTTGCGACCTTTCTGCTGGGACCGTCATTCTCCACTCCGTTCCCGTCCCGGAGGACGATTTCACCGTTGCCTCACCACCGAGACCTTCGACTCTGCCGAGGATCGAGCTTCTCACCCCCCGCCGGTCGGCCGGCACCGCCGTCGGGTCGAACCCGGTGCCCCGATCCCGAACATAGACCGCCAGCGACCCGCCGGTCGATTCGCCGTAGACGTCGATCTCGCTGACACCGGCGTGTCGGGCGGCGTTGGTCATGGCCTCTCCTGCAGCAGCGATCAACCCCGACACGGCATCCGACGGATCCGCGTCACCCACGACCACCACATCGACAGAGACCTCGAACCGCTCCTCGACCGAAGCCGCCACCCGCCGAAGCCCTTCGTCGAACCCCGGAGCCTTCGACGGTGCCGAACCGAACAGCCAATCCCTCAGCTCGCGTTCCTGCCGACGGGCAGAGATCGTGACCTTCTGGGGATCGTCGGCGTCACGCTGGATGAGCGCAAGGGTCTGCAGGACGGAGTCGTGAAGGTGACGACCGATGTCGGCGCGCTCGGACTCCCGGGCCGCCGCCGCTCGAGCCTCGGCGACGGCGTCATTCGCCGCAACCAGCTGCCCTTCTGCCTGCCGGAGGACGTCCCCGATCCACGCGACGAGCACACCGACACCGAGATACGCGAAGATGAGCGTCGTCTCCCCGATGATCTCCCGGAACGAGAAGATGTCGGACACGATGGTGCCGAGCACCGTCACGATGAGAACCACGGCCGTGACGAGACCCTCGGCGCGTCCGCGCAGCGCCGCGATGGCGACCACGATCAGGGGCAATCCGCCATAGAACGAGACGGTCGTGCCCGCCAGGCCCGGCGCCAGCAGGCTGAGCACCCCAACGGCCAGATCGACCACGAGCATCTGGCGGGACAGGGCACGCTCGGGATAGGCGACAACAGTCGCACCGAGTGCCCAGAGGAATCCGATCGCGATGACCCCAATCACATAGGTCGGGCGGACGTCGGTGTCTCTCGCCAACGTCACGGCACCGAGAATCGCCATCCACACGGCCGCCACGATCCGCAGGCCGGCGGCGATACGCGCGAACGTCGCGTCGATGCCGCCGTCGAACGTCGAGCGGAATGGTTCCATGACGCAACGATACGAGCCGCCGCTCGAGATTCGGGGCACCGCCGACCGACCGGTACCGCGGCGAGATGCGCCGGTAGCCTCTTGACAGATGTCTCGCTTGATCGGGCTACTCGTGGTGCTCTTGTCCGTGATCGCCTGCCAACAGCAGCCCATCGTCGTCGAGACGACGGTTGCGATCCCGACGATCACGACCACGCCCGCTCCCCCGGTCGAACCGTCGACCACGTCGTCGAGCAGTGCGACCCCCGGGGACGCCGGGTGCTTCGGCGAAGACCCACCGATGGCCTCCGACGGATTCCTGGGCCGATTCGAGAGTGAGGACAGCGACTCGCAGACGATCACCGGATTCAACTGGAGCGAGACGGGCGAGTGCGCTGCGGTCACGTTGGGGTTCCGGGCGGAGTCCGGCGCGCCCGCCGTGGACCCCCCGGCATTCCGCGCCGAGTATCTGCGGCACACGGCCGTCGTTCGGCTCGAACTCGGCCCGGAGGTCGGCGCGTCGGCGGTTTCCGATCAGGCACTCGACACCGATCTGCTCGAGAAGGCCTATGTGGCGTTCGACTCTGCGGCCGGAGGGCTCGTCGTGGACGTCCATCTCGGAGCGGGAGCCGAGGTCCGGGTTCGTCCGGCTTCCTCACCCGCCCGGATCATCGTCGAGATCGAAGCCGACGGCATCCCCGTCGAAGGTGCGGCCACCATCGGTGAGGCGGTGGTCTTGCTCGCTCCGGCCACGTCGATGCCGCCGGTGGTGGTTCAGGGATATGGGCGAGCCGGGATCGAGATCAGCGCCACGTTCGTGTCGAGCACTCGTGTGATCGAGGACACGCTGTTCCTCGATCCCTCCCCCACACTGTGGACGACCTTCGAGTGGGTGGTGCGTGACTTCCAGCCAGGCCCGGTATCGATCCGCGTAGGAGACACCGCGCCCATCGAGTTCGTCAGTCAGTGAGCCCTGGGATCGCATTGACGGTGACGGTCCTCGAGTCCAGATCGACCGACGGGACCAGGTCGTAGACGAACGGCACCTCGAAGCGCCGGCCATCTTCGGTCGCGACCTCCAGCCGATCCTGGGCGTGGCCTTCGATGAATCCGACGACCGTCCCGAGCCGTGCGCCATCGGTGGAGACGACACTGAGGCCGACCAGTTCATCGGGCCAGAACTCGTCGTCCTCGAGCTGTCTGCGATCGGCGGAGTCGATGGTCAACTCGTGGCCGCGCAGATTCTCGGCATCCGCACGGGTGTGGTATCCCGCGAACCTCAGATGGATGCCCTTCTCGGCCGTCCGGACGTCCTCGACGACGAGCGTCTCCCCTCGGGGGCCGGGAAACTCGGCACCGGGGACGAATCGGTCGGGGTCGTCGGTCTCCACCCGTACCGTGACGTGACCCTCGAGACCGAAGGGCTTGCCGATCAGGCCGACCAGGATTCGTTCAGTCGACGAACTCAACGCCCGCCGTGACTCCCTCTTCTTCGGCCGCGGCCTGCGCCACGGTGCGGATCGCCCGTGCGACCCGACCCCGGCGACCGATCACCCGGCCGAGATCGCCCTTGGCAGTGCGAACCTCGGCGAGCACCTCGTCGGGGCCCTGCTCGATCATCGTGACCGAGACCTCGTCGGGATTCGAGACGATCTGCTTGACGATGTAGCCGACCACGTCTTCGACGATCTTGCCGCTCTCACTCACCGTCATTCCTCCTCGGAGGCGTCGGCGGCGGCTTCTTCTTCGCTCGGCTCCGCAGGAGCCTCTTCGGCTGCCGGTGCGGGGGCCGGCTTGGCGCCGACGGTGTGGATCTTGCCCGCAGACACCTTGAACTTCGACGTCACTCCGGAGATGTCGAGCAGCTTGGCGACGGCCTCGGTGGGCTGGACGCCCTTCTTGAGCCACTCGACGGCCTTCTCCTCGTCGACCTCGATCAGCGACGGCTCCTCGCGGGGGTCGTAGCGTCCGATGAGGTCGATGTACCGACCGTCACGCTGTCTGCGTCCGTCGATCACGACGATTCTGTAGTACGGGGACTTCTTCTTCCCCATGCGCGTCAGGCGCATCTTCACGGCCATCTGTTCACCTCTTGCCTCGTCGACCGGGGGCGAGTCCGGGAATCCCGGGGAGGCCCTTCCCTCCGGCCATCTGCTTCATCATCTTCTGCGCATCGACGAACTGCTTCAGCAGCCGGTTGACGTCCTGGGGTTTGGTGCCCGATCCGTCCGCGATGCGACGCTTTCGGCTTCCACCGATGATCTTTGGTTTTGCCCGCTCCTCGGGGGTCATCGAGCGGATGATCGCTTCGACCCTGGCGAGATCCCGATCATCGATATCGACATCTTTGAGCGCGGAACTTGCGCCCGGGAGCATAGCAAGGATGTCCTTGAGTGGCCCCATCCGCTTGATCATCTGGAACTGGTTGAGGAAGTCGTCGAGCGTGAATTCGCCTTTCGCCATCTTTCTGACGGACCGTTCGGCGTCCTCCTCGTCGATGTGGTTCTCGGCCTTCTCGATGAGCGAGAGCACATCCCCCATGCCGAGAATCCGCCCGGCCATCCGCTCGGGATGGAAGGGTTCGAAGTCGTCGAGGCCCTCGCCGACACCGGCGAACTTGATGGGCACTCCGGTGACCTCCCTGACCGAGATCGCCGCCCCTCCCCTGGCGTCGCCGTCGAGCTTGGAGAGCACGACTCCGGTCACCTGGGTCTGTTGGGAGAAGCCGGTGGCGACGTTGACGGCATCCTGACCGGTCATGGCGTCGACGACCAAGAGCACCTCGTCGGGGGTGACTTCCTTTTCGATGTCGGCGAGCTCTTTCATCAGGTCGGTATCGATCTGGAGTCGGCCTGCGGTGTCGATCACGACCACGTCGTGGCCCTGACGGACCGCCTCCTTCATTGCGTTCTTGACGAGCCTGCGCGGCCGCGACGTGCGCTCGGTGTACACGGGGACCCCGATGCGCTCGCCGAGCCGCTCGAGCTGGTCGATGGCGGCCGGACGCTGGAGGTCGGCGGCGACCAGCAGTGGCTTCTTTCCCTCGGACTTGAGGCGTTTCGCGAGCTTGCCCGACGACGTCGTCTTGCCGGAGCCCTGCAGTCCGACCATGAGGATCGTGAGTGGTTTCGGGCCCTTGTTGAGTTCGGCGGTGCCCTCTCCCAGGGTCCTGATCAGCTCCTCGTGGACGATCTTGATGACCTGTTGACCCGGGGTGAGACTCTTCTGGACGTCGGCTTCCAGCGCGCGTTCCTTGATCCGGCCCAACATGTTGCGGGCGACGCCAACGTTGACGTCGGCTTCGAGCAGGGCGAGGCGGACTTCGCGCAGCGCGGCGTCGATGTCCGCCTCCGACAGCTTGCCCTTGCTGCGCAGCCGCGTGAAGACGCCATCGAATCGATCGGTGAGGGTGTCGAACATCTCGTGGAAACGGTAGCGGTGGTGTGAGCGCTGTCCGCGATCTCGCTTTGCGATCCAAGTTCCACGTTCCACGTCCCCGTTCCACGTCGGACGCGGCCGTTGGAGTCGGGTCGCCGTTCCTGCCGATGTTCTTGAGTCGGCACGGCCACACGAGACCAACGGAACATCCCCGAGGGCCCAGCCTTGGTGACGACGCAAGAACAGAGGGCACCCCGGTACGAACGCGGCGGCAGCGACTCCAACCCAGCGTGAGTGGAGGACCGTTCTTGTGACGGAGACCGCAGACGACGCCAGGTCGACCCGACCCCGACAGCGCCCACACGACGTCACAAGAACACAATCACCACCCGCAGAACTACAAGCGCAACCGATCAATCCGGGCCGCCACTCCTACCGATGTTCTTGGGTCGGCACGCCCACACGACGGAACGTGGGCATCCAGACGGCCATGAAAACGGTGACGACCCAAGAACAGAAGGCAACCCGCCGGGTACCCGGCGGCAGCGACTCCAACAGTGACCGAGTGGAGGACCGTTCTTGTGACGGAGACCGCAGACGACGCACGGTCGACCCGACCCCGACAGCGCCCACACGACGTCACAAGAACACAATCACCACCCGCAGAACTACAAGCGCAACCGATCAATCCGGGCCGCCACTCCTACCGATGTTCTTGAGTCGGCACGGCCACACGACGAGGCGGGGCCATCCAGACGCTCCGGGTTGGTGACGACACAAGAACAGAGGGCAACCCGTCGGGTACGCGGCGGCAGCTACTCCAACCCAGCCTGCTTGGAGGACCGTTCTTGTGACGGCGACCGCAACCCGACAGCACCAGAGCCGTTCGAACAACGCCCACGAAACGACGTCACAAGAACACAAACACCATCAACGACACTGCATGCGCGACCTTTCTCGGCGACGCCCGTTCTCGGTACCCTCGGCGGAACGTTCGAAAGGCCGGGGATGAGCGCACAAGACACCGACGCACTGTTGAGAGCCGACATCCGGCGCCTCGGCAGCCAACTCGGCGACGCGCTCATCCGCCAGCACGGCCCGGAGCTGCTCGAGCTGGTCGAACGGGTGAGGTCGCTCACGAAGGAGGGCCGCTCGGGCGGTGCCGGGCTCGACGAGCTCGACGAACTGCTCCGATCATTGGACATCGACCAGGTCATCAACCTGGTACGCGCCTTCTCCGCCTACTTCTATCTGGCAAACGTGGCCGAACAGACCCATCGCGTCGGGGATCTCACCATGCTCGACTCCGATCGCACCCTGGCGGCAACCGTCGACCGGATCATCGAGGCCGATCTCGATCCGGAGCTGATCTCGGGAGTCCTCGACCGGCTGGAGTTGCGGCCGGTCTTCACGGCTCACCCGACCGAGGCCGCCCGACGGACCCTTCTGACGAAGCTCGGGACGATCGCCGAGCTGCTCGACGATCGCCTCAGCCCCCGCAGGACCGAAGCCGAGCTCGATCGGATCGATCGCCGCATCGCCGAGATCATCGATCAGATATGGCAGACCGACGAGCTGCGTTCGGCCCGGCCGAATCCGATCGACGAGGCGAGATCCGCGATCTTCTATTTCGACCAACTCGAGACCGACGTGCTCCCCGGTCTCGGCGAGGACATCAGCATCCAACTCGAGCGCCTCGGGCGGCCACGCTCGAAGTTCGGCGTGCCGGTCCGATTCGGGACGTGGGTCGGCGGCGACCGCGACGGAAATCCGTCGGTCACCGGCGAAACCACGCTCGGGGTGCTCGAGATCCAACACGACCACGGCCTCCGCAACCTGATCGAGATGATCGAGAAGGCCGCCGAGGAGCTGTCGACGTCCTCTGCCATCCGAACGATCACCGAGGAGCTGGCCGAGAGCCTCGAAGCCGATCGCACCCACCTGCCCGCAGTCTGGGAGCGATTCAGAACCCTCAACGCCGAGGAGCCATACCGGCTCAAGTGCGCATACATCCATCAGCGCCTGCTCAACACCCGCCGCCGGATCTCCGACGGCGCCAAGCACGTTCCGGGGCAGGACTACCGGATCCCCCAGGATCTCATCGACGAGCTCGAGATCATGCACCGGTCGCTCGACGCCGACGACGGCGAGCTGATCGCCGGAGGTGTGCTGCGCCGCGTCACCGCAACGGCTTCGACGTTTGGATTCCACCTGGCGACGATGGACATCCGCGAGCACGCCGAGCGGCATCACGAGGTGCTCGAGCAGCTCTTCCATCGAGTACACATCGCATATTCGGGACTGGAGCGCGGCGATCGGACCGAGCTGCTCAAGGAGGAACTGGCGAGCCGGCGGCCACTCTCGTCACCGGCGACCGTCCTCGAGGGACGCGCCCAGGTGACCTTCGACTCGTTCCGGGCGATCACCGAAGCGCTGGACCGCTACGGCGACACCGTGATCGAGAGCTACATCATCTCGATGACGCGGGGCATCGACGACGTGCTCGCAGCAGCAGTACTCGGACGTGAGACGGGATTGATCGATCTCCATGGCGGCATCGCTCGAGTCGGGTTCGTTCCCCTGTTCGAGACGATCGAGGAGCTGCGGCGCGCCGGTGACCTGCTCGACAGCCTCCTCTCCTGTGAGCCGTATCGGAAGATCGTGGCGCTGCGGGGTGACGTCCAGGAGGTCATGCTCGGATACTCGGACTCGAACAAGTTCGGCGGCATCACGACCTCGCAATGGGAGATCTACAAGGCACAGCGACTGCTCCGCAACGCCGCCCAGAAGCACGGCATCACACTGCGACTCTTCCACGGTCGGGGCGGGACGATCGGCCGCGGCGGCGGCCCCACGCATCAGGCCATCCTCGCTCAACCGTTCGGGACGATCGACGGCCCGATCAAGGTGACCGAACAGGGCGAGGTCATCTCCGACAAGTACGGGCTCCCGCCCATCGCGGCCCGCAACCTCGAACTGGCCCTCTCGTCGGTGCTCGAAGCCTCGCTGCTGCACCGGGTGTCACGTCAGCCGAAGGACGTCCTCGACGTCTGGACGTCGACGATGGAGGCCGTGTCGGACGCAGCGTTCGCCAAGTACCGTTCGCTCGTGGAGTCGCCAGGGCTGGTCGACTATTTCCTGTCTGCGACGCCCGTCGAAGAGCTCGGGCAGATGAACATCGGCTCGCGCCCGTCGCGCCGTCCCGGCGGCGGCGGGGCCGGGCTCGAAGATCTGCGTGCCATCCCGTGGGTGTTCGGCTGGACACAATCCCGCCAGATCGTGCCCGGCTGGTTCGGTGTCGGCACCGGGATCGAGACCTTCCGTGCCGAGCACGGAGACGACGTGCTCCGGGAGATGATGGACAAGTGGCTCTTCCTGCAGACGTTCGTCTCGAACGTCGAGATGACGCTCACCAAGACCGACATGGGCATCGCCCAGCGGTACGTCGAGCAACTCGTCCCCGCCGAGCATCGACACTTGTTCGACGTCATCCGCGACGAGTACGACCGGACGGTCGGCCAGATCTCGTGGCTCACCGGTGGCGGGCTGATGGCGCGCCTGCCGGTGCTGAAGCGGACGCTGTCCGTCAGGGACAACTACCTCAATCCGCTGAACTTCCTCCAGATCGCCCTGCTGGAACGCAGCCGCAGCGACCACGACGACGCCGAGACCGGCCGGGCCCTCCTCCTCACGGTCAACGGCATCGCCGCTGGCATGCGCAACACGGGATAGGGTCGGGCTGGCGGCCTCCCGCCGGTCGGCCGGCGGCCGTCGGCTATCAGCTATCGGCTATCGGCTCCACGGGGTCGCCTCGCAGGCCAGTTGGAGGTCGAGCGATGTCACTGGATCGCCGCCGTGTTCTGCGATCTCGAGGTTCGGGCATGTCGAAATGCATGCCGTCCGGGATCTTGTCGGTCTCGAGGAGGGCAGGTCGTCCAGGCGGAGAGGGGAACGTCGGCGCGATGGACGCTGCGCTGGCCAGAGCTCGCATCGGCACTGTGTTCACGGATTGTTTCGCAGCGGATGAGCCTGGTAGGCAAGGGGGCGTGGTTGGCTGTCACTCATGAGACGAGTCGGGTTGATGGTGTGCCTCGGGCTGGTCGTTGGCGCGTGCTCGGCCGGCGCCGACAGTTCGCCGTCCACGGTGGCGCCCACCGGCGACACGACCCAGCCGACCGGATCCGAAACGACGACCACGACGAATCCCTTGTCGCTAGCTGCGTTGTTCGGGGAACCGCCTGATACACCGGAGGGGCCCCTCTCGGGAGAGGCGACGGCTGCGCTCGATGCGATCTTCGATCGGCTCGACCGGCCGATCGTCGCGTCCCAGTTCGCGGCGTTCGCCGACACCGGAGACGCCCGCCTCGTTTGGGTGCTCGCCGATCTGCTCAGGTTCTCGACGGCCCCGTCCGTCAACGAGGCTGCGGTCGAGGCGGCTTCTACATTGACCGGCGTCGACTTCTCCGCACCTGTGGCGTGGGTCGGGATCAGCGACTACCTCATCGCCTGGGACCTGCCGACGTTCCCCGGCTACGAGGCCTACAAGGAACGGCTGTTCACCCACATCGATCCGCGGTGGGACTTCCTGTTCGTCGAACCGAACGACATCGATTACCGGCTGTTGTCGTGGGGAGGGGTCCCACCGGACGATCGGCCGTTCCGAGACGACGAGCCGTGCCCGCTCGGCTGTATCCCGGCACTCGACGAGCCCGCCGTGACGCCGGCGAGCGAGGGTGACTGGTACCCCGACGACCGCATCGTGTTCGGCGTGGAGATCGGCGGCGAGGCGCGCGCCTATCCGAAGAACATCATGGAAGTCCACGAGATGGTCAACGACACCCTCGGAGGCCGTGACTTCGGTCTCCCCTATTGCACCCTGTGCGGATCGGCCCAGCTGTTCTTCACCGACGACGTCGATGGATTCGACCGACCGATCCTGCGCACCTCAGGCCTCTTGTCGCGGTCGAACAAGGTCATGTACGACCTCGTGACCGAGTCGGTGTTCGACACCTTCACCGGGCGGGCCATCAGTGGACCCCTTTTCGAGGCCGACGTGACCCTCCCCCAGGGGTCGGTGATCGTGTCGACCTGGGGTGACTGGAAGAAGGACCATCCGGACACGACGATCGTGGCGCAGGACGGCGGGATCGGACGGACCTACAGCCTCGACCCGTTGGGTGGACGCGACGATCAGGGCCCGATCTTCCCGATCGGAGACCGGGATCTCCGGCTGCCGGTGCAGGCCCAGGTGGTCGGTGTCATCGCAGCCGACGGGATGCCAGTTGCGTTCCCTGCCGACGGTGCTCGCCGACAACTGCAGAGGGGTGAGCAGGTCGAACTCGGCGCAATCACGCTCGAGCTCGACGGTTCCGGCCTCATCGCGTTCGAGGACGGAGAGCCGATCGCCTCCCATCAATCGTTCTGGTTCGCCTGGAGCCAATTCCACCCAGACACCGAGCTCTGGCTGCCAGACGGCGGCTGACGCGTAGGGGCGGAGCTTGCTCCGCCCGCAACGCATCACAACATGGCACACGGCCACCCGCAGGCGCGAAGTCCGTGGCGCAAGTCGACGAGGTCCAGGTCGTGACCTCGTGGGACTCTCTGTTCTTCGGCGGTGACGACTGCCTCGATCCACTCAGATCCGACTCGGCGAGCCGCTAGGAGACACGGAGCTGATCGATCTCCATACTCAACACCGGGTTCGCGTGATCGAGATCGATCCAAGCAGCTGACCGCCGGGACACCGACCGCCGCGGAAGGTACGCTCGCAACCATGCCACTCACCGTCGTCGAACACCCGCTCGCACAGCACTACTTGACCGTTCTCCGGCAGCGCACGACGCCGACACCGACGTTCCGGGAGGCCGCCAAGAAGCTCGCCTTCCTGCTCGTCGCAGAGGCGACATCCGATCTCGAAACCGAGTTGGTCGAGATCGAGACGCCGCTCGAGAGCATGGATGCACCGATGCTGGCCAAGCCGACGGTGGCCGTCGCGGTGTTTCGAGCGGGACTCGGCCTCATCGACGCCGCCGTCGAACTGCTCCCGAACGTCAAGATCGGATACGCCGGCGTCCAACGCAACGAGGAGACCGCCGAGCCGATGGAGTACTACACCAAATTCCCTCCGATGGATGGAACCCGGGTGCTGATCCTCGAGCCGATGCTGGCGACCGGCGGGTCGCTGTCCTGGGCCGTCAACAAGGTCAAGGAGCACGGCGCCACCGACATCACCGCCGTCTGCGTCGTCGCCGCACCGGTCGGTGTCGAACGGATGGACCTGGAGCACCCCGACGTCCGGGTCGTCACCGCCGCACTCGACCGTGACCTCGACCACAACTTCTACATCCGCCCCGGGCTCGGCGACATGGGCGACCGCCTGTTTGGGACGGTGTGAACGACCTCTCACCGTTCGCCCGGGCCGTGCACGACGTGGTGGCAGCGATCCCCGAGGGCGACGTGATGACCTACGCCGAGGTCGCAGCCGAGGCCGGCCACCCCGGAGCCGCCAGAGGCGTGGGAGCGGTCATGCGAGCCTCAGATGGGCTGCCGTGGTGGCGTGTGGTGAACTCGTCGTTGCGCATCTCCACCGACCCCCCAGACCGCCAGGCCGACCTCCTGCGAATGGAGGGCTGGCGCATCGATCCGACCACGAATCGGTTGCAGACGTAGGCGAACAGCCACAGAAAACTGTCGTCTGTCATCTGTCATCCGTCATCTGTTCCCCCATACTGGCCAGATGAGCGTTCTCAACCGTGCAGTCATTCTCGTCATGGATTCCGTCGGGGCCGGTGAGGCTCCCGACGCCGCCGAGTACGGCGATGAGGGATCCGACACCCTCGGCCACACCGCACAGGTGGTAGGTGGGCTGGACCTGCCCAACTTCCAGGCGGCGGGACTGGGAAATCTCCACGGCGACATTCTTGGCGTCCCACCGGCAGAGCACCCCACCATGGCGTTCGGCCGCAATCGGGAGGTCTCGGAGGGCAAGGACTCCACGACGGGGCATTGGGAGATCGCCGGGATCGTCACGACCGAGCCGCAGGCGACGTTCACCGACACCGGCTTCCCGGCGAAGCTCGTCGAGACGATCGAGATGGAGGCCGGGGTCACCTTCATCGGCAACTACGCAGCGTCGGGCACCGTCATCATCGACGAACTGGGGCCCGAGCACCTCGAAACCGGCAACCCGATCCTCTACACGTCGGCAGACTCGGTCTTCCAGATCGCCGCGCACACCGACGTGATCCCACTCGAACGCCTCTACGAGATCTGCCGAATCGCCAGGAAGCACTGCAACGACTTCAACATCGGTCGGGTGATCGCACGCCCGTTCGTCGGCGAGCCGGGGGCGTTCAAGCGCACCTACGACCGCCAGGACTTCGCCATGCCTCCGCATTCGCTCACGGTGCTCGACAACGCCAAGTCGGCCGGTCTGTCCGTCTACGGGATCGGCAAGATCAAGGACCTCTTTGCCGGACAGGGGTTGACCGATGCGGTGCACACCGAGGGAGACCGAGACGGCCTCGAGAGGACGCTCGACGCCATTCGGAACCGCACCGAACGGGGGATCATCTTCACGAACCTGGTCGATCTCGACATGACCTACGGCCATCGCGAGAACCCGGAGGGCTACGCGGAAGGGCTGAAGCTGATCGATTCGTTCCTGCCTGACCTGTTGGACGCGCTCGACGAGCGTGACCTGCTGTTCATCACCGCCGACCACGGGAACGACCCGACCGACGGCGACACCGACCACACCCGCGAGTACACGCCGCTGCTGGTCGGGGGCATGAACGCGGCCGGCGTCGATCTCGGCATCCGTGCGCAGTACTGCGACATCGCCGCCACCATCGCGGAAGGACTCGACCTGCCGATGCCCTTCCAAGGCGAGTCGTTCCTCGGCGAGGTGACCGGGTCGTGAACGCCGTCGAACTGATCGAACGCAAGCGCGACGGCGGTGTGCTGACCGCCGAAGAGATCAACTGGCTCATCACCTCCTACACGAACGACTCGGTCGCCGACTACCAGATGTCGGCGATGGCGATGGCGATCTTCCTCAACGGCCTCAACACAGAGGAGCTCGCCAACTGGACCGAGGCGATGCTCCACTCCGGGGACGTCCTCGACTTCAGCGACATCGATGCGCCGAAGGCCGACAAACACTCGACCGGTGGGGTGGGTGACAAGGTGTCGATCCCGCTCGGGCCGATGGTCGCGGTCTGCGGCGTCGCCATCCCGATGATGTCCGGGCGAGGACTCGGACACACCGGTGGCACGCTCGACAAGCTCGAGTCGATTCCGGGCTTCACCACGGGTCTCGACCCGGCAACGTTCCGCAAGGTGCTCGACGAGACCGGTCTCGTGCTCGCCGGGCAGTCCGAGACCCTCGTGCCTGCGGATCGCAAGCTGTATGCGCTGCGGGATGCGAGCGGGACGGTGGCTTCGATCCCGCTCATTTCGAGCTCCATCATGTCGAAGAAGCTCGCCGAAGGGCTCGACGCCCTCGTGCTGGACGTGAAGTTCGGTTCCGGTGCCTTCATGATCGACATCGAACGGGCCCGTGAGCTCGCCGAGACGATGGTCGGCATCGGCAAGAGCCACGGCGTGGACACGGTTGCGCTGTTGACCGACATGAACACCCCGCTCGGCCGTCAGGTCGGGAATGCCAACGAGATCGTCGAATCGATCGAGGTGCTGCGAGGCGAGGGTCCAGACGACCTCACCGAGGTGACGATGGAACTCGGAGTGCAGATGCTGTTGCAGACAGGTGTCGCATCCGATGCCGACGCCGCCCGGGCCGACCTGCAGCGCTGCATCGACGACGGATCGGCGCTCGAGAAGTTCATCGAGGTCGTCGAGGCCCAGGGTGGGGATCCCGCTGCGATCGAGAACCCCGATCTGCTGCCGTCGACCGGCAAACACTGGACGATCGAGGCGAAGCAGGCCGGCTACGTGTCGGTGTGTGACGCCCGTTCGGTCGGCGTCGCCGGCATGCGGCTCGGCGCGGGCCGTGCCCGCAAGGAGGACACGATCGATCCCGCCGTCGGGATCACGATCCTCGCCAAGCCCGGCGACGAAGTGGAGGTCGGCACTCCCCTCGCCGTACTGGAATACCGCCACCAGGCCCGTCTCGACGAAGCGTTGCGGATCCTCGAGGACTCCTGGACGATCACCGAAGAGCCCCCGCAGCCGACCCCGCTGATCCTCGATCTGATCGAGTAGCGAGCTCGCTTCGCTCGCAGCCATTGGCTCCTGGCTCTTGGCCATTGGCTCCACGCAGCGATCGATGCACGAGGCTTGGAGGTCGATTCCCCTTTTCGAATGCGTCCGATCGCGCTCGACCAATCCCGAAGACGCCAGTGGTCTGTTCCTGTCGGGAGTCAGGACACGGACGTTGTGACGGTGATGCCGGTGTTCTCCCGGGTTGCATCCTCGTAGGCCGATCCCGATCCAGCGGAACAGATAGGTCTTCGCATAGAAGTCCCGGAGGCCGCGCTGGATGGTCACATCGATCGCGACGACACCCGCCCGTTCGGTCGGCTCAGCGCGTGACGCGTCGAAGAAGACACCGCCATTGTCGAACCGGAACTCGTCCTCGAGTGGAGAGCGCGCGCAGATCGGCACTGGATACGAACAGGACCTCGTCTGTGAATGCCTCGTCGATCGCGTCCCGAAGGTCCGCAGGGGTGTCGATCGGCAAGAGCAGCGGCGCGCCGGACCAGCCGACATCGGCCGCCGCCCGACAGAACCGCTCTTGCCCTGAGTTCTGCATCCCGATTCAGCACGGGTGCATCGGCAGAGGTTGCAGGGAGCCTCCGGTTCCACCCCGACGCCGGTACACCCAGTCAACAGCACGGCAACGACTACCAGTCTCCACATGATCAAGGACTCTACGACGAGGCTCCATCGCATCGGAACGCCCGCAGCATCGCAGACGACGCACTCGAACTCACGAGTCTCGCAGGAGCGATCTGCGGAGGCCATAGCCGATGGCCAGAGAGCCGCGAGCGAAGCGAGTCCGCGATTCTTTTACCGACCGTTTGGTCGGTAACCTTGGAGACACCACACACGAGCAAGGAGAACAGCCGATGAAGGTGGTCGTCTGTGTCAAGCAGATCCCCGATCCGGCCAGCCCCTACACCCTGGAAGCGGACAGCCACTGGCTGGTCCGACCCAGCGAGCAGGTCCTGGACGACGGTGACCGATACGGTGTCGAAATGGGCCTCCAGTTGGCCCAGGCCAACGAAGGCTCGGTCACACTGGTGAGCATGGGCCCCGCAGGCAACATGCAGGGAATCCGACAGGCTCTCGCCATGGGAGCGGACAAGGCGATCGTGGTCGACGATTCGACGCTGCGCGGCTCCGATGCGCTGACCACGGCCAAGATCCTCGCCAAGGCGATCGAGAACGAGGGTTTCGACCTCGTCATCGCCGGCACCGAGTCGACCGACGGCTACTCGGGCGTGGTTCCCCAGATGATCGCCGAGCTGCTCGATGTGCCCGCACTGACGTACGCAACCAGCGTCGATCTCACCTCGGATTCGGTCTCGATCCATCGCCAGACCGACCTCGGGTACGACGTGGTGAATGCATCACTCCCGGCCCTGGTGTCCGTCACCGCGGGTGTCGTCGAGCCCCGCTACCCCACATTCAAGGGGATCATGGAAGCCAAGAAGAAGCCGGTCGAGACGCTCAGCATCGGCGATCTCGGCGTCGACACGACGATCGAGCAGATGGTCGCCGGGATCACCGCGGCCCCGGAACGGACGGCGGGTGAGAAGATCGAAGACGAAGGCGAGGCATATCTCCGCATCGTCGAGAAGCTCGAAGAAGCGAAGGTGATTTGAGATGGCGAACGTTTGGGTCTTCACCCAGGAGATGAACGGCGAGCCGAGCTCGTTGAGCCTCGAGCTCCTGACCAAGGCACGCACGCTCGGTGACGTCACCGCCGTCTATGTCGGTGCCGGTTCCGATACGGCGTTTGCGACGGTCGGCGAGTACGGCGCAGCCAACGTCCTCCACATCGATCCGGGGTCACAGCTGGTCTCCGGAACGGTTGCTGCGACGCTCGCCGCCGCGGTGGCCGACTCCGCGCCCGATCTCATCTTGTTCGGACAGGCGTACGACGACCGTGACGTCGCCGGCCGCCTCGCCGCCAAGCTCGGGAAATCGGTGCTCTCGAACGCCGTCGACGTCTCACTCAACGGGCAGGCCGAGGCGCAGCACGAGATCTTCGGTGGCAGTCAGATCGTGACGGCCCAGCTCACGGGCTCGGCGCCGTTCATCGTGCTGGCACGTCCCAAGAGCTTCCCGGCGGAGCCGTCCGGTGGCGGAGCCCCGAGCGTGACGAAGCTGGACCTGGTCGACGCCGGCCGCTCGTCTGCAACCGTGGCCGAGAGCCACGTCGAGCAGAAAGAAGGCCCGCAACTCGAAGAGGCCGCAGTGATCGTCTCAGGCGGACGCGGCCTCGGCAGCGCCGAGAAGTACGAGATGATCGAGAACGTGGCCAAGCCGCTCAAGGCTGCGACCGGAGCGACCCGTGCGATCGTCGACGCCGGCTGGGTGCCGTATGCCAAGCAGGTCGGGCAGACCGGCAAGACGGTGAAACCCGACGTCTACATCGCAGCGGGAGTCTCAGGTGCGATGCAGCATCTGGTCGGCATGAAGGACTCGAAGACGATCATCGCGATCAACAAGGATCCCGATGCCCCGATCTTCGACGTCGCTGATCTCGGCATCGTCGGTGACGTCAACAACGTGCTCCCCAAACTGGCCGAGGAACTCCAAAAGCGCGTATAGCGGTCTCCGCATGGGTCGTCACGCTCCTTTGAAGAGGTGCCGACCCGTGCACAGGCCTGAGCGGGGATATGAGCGGCTTCGCCGGCTTCTGTGCTGTCGGCCGTCAGCTGTCAGCAATCGAACGAAGTCGCCGATGGCTGATCGCTGACAGCATTCGACTGCGTCGGTGACCGTGACCACCAGCGATGTCGTACCATCGCAGGATGGCCGGGTACAGCGGGACGCCGCTTGTGAAAAAGCTGGGGATCGAATCCGGGACGCGGGTGTGGCTGCGCAACGCCCCGCAGGGGTTCGAAGACAGGCTCGAGGGGCTCCCCGATGACGTGTCGCTTTCGAGGAGGAAGCGCGCCGGCGTCGATCTCGTGATGTGCTTCGAGACATCTGCGAGCAAGCTCGAGGCCGATGTCGCCACCGCCCGATCTGTGATCCCTCCGAACGGCGTGATCTGGACGGCGTGGCCGAAGAAGGCCTCGAAGGTGCCCACCGACATCACCGAAGACCGCCTCAGGGAGATGTTCCTCCCGACTGGTCTGGTCGACGTCAAGGTCTGCGCCATCGACGACACCTGGTCCGGCCTGAAGTTCGTCATCCGCAAAGAGCTCCGCTGATCCCGTTCTTGTGACGGGAACAGTGGATATATCGACGTTTTCGTCACAAGAACGGATAAACAGCCGAAGTGACATCCGCCCCTCACGGCGCGCGGCGCGTGGCGAGACCATGAGGACCGTCGAGAGGAGGAGCAGATGACGGACACCCCGCGTCACTTCGACCCGTTGCTGGTGATGACACTCGGAGGGGCGATCGGCGGCCTGACAGGATTTGCGCTCTGGATGGCAACCGAGACCTTCGTGTTCCTACCTGTCTTTCTCGCAATCGGGCTCGTGACCGGAATCTCGATTGCGGAGACCCGCCGCGGGAAATGAACGCACTCCACGCCGCGCTGGTCGTCGTGGCCGGCTCGCTGGCCAATCTGGCGATCGCGGCGATGTTCGTCGCCAGGGTCAAGGCCCCTGAACGCGCGCGCCCGCTCGGCTTCTTCGGTACTGCGATGGCCCTCCCGCTGGCCGCCGCCAGCCTCATTGCGTGGTCCGAGGGAATGGACACGTGGGACATCGCCCTTCCACTGGTGTTCGTCGCCTTCGCAGCGATCGAGATCGGTGTCGACGTCGTGGCCGACTTCGACGTGCGCAGCTCTCGATGGCTGTGGCCGTACCTGATGTCGTTCTATCTCGCCCAGTGGGCTGTCGTCGGTGCGGCGTTCCGGGCCTCCGAACCAGGAGGCGCCGTGGTCCTGGTGACATACTTCGTGTGTCTCGCGGCCACTGCCTACTCGTATCGGCGGGTCGGGCACGGCACCGACCGTCAACCCTCAATCGATCGAGAACGCTCGGTGGTGTGACCGTTCTTGTGACGGAAACGTCGATATATCCAGCTGTTTCCGTCACAAGAACGGGATCAGAGCTCGAAATGGTGTGGGAGGAGCTCGTCGAACGTGTGCTCTCTGACTTCGCCGTCACCCGTCGTGACGAGGATCCGTTCGACACCGAACTCGGACATGATCTGACGGCACCGTCCACACGGGTACGCACCGCCGACGTCGTTCGCATCGATGCACGCCACAGCCACGACCGGGATCGTCGTCATGCCCTGGCTCACGGCGAAGTTGATGGCGTTGGCCTCCGCGCACTGTGACACCGGGTAGGCGGCGTTCTCGACATTTGCGCTCGAGAACATCGCACCGTCCGACGTGAGCACGGATGCCCCCACCCGGAAGTTCGAATACGGGGCGTACGCCTTCAGCGCAGCCTTGCGGGCGGCTTCGACAAGTTCGGTGTCGCTCCTCATGCATCCGCCAGGAGCGCATCGACGAAGGCGTCGGGCTCGAAGGGGATGAGATCGTCGATCCCCTCACCGACCCCGATGAACTTCACCGGGAGCCCCAGCTCGGCCTCGATGGCGACGACGATCCCGCCCCGTGCGGTGCCATCGAGCTTCGTCAGCACGATGCCGGTGACACCGGCCGTCTCGAGGAAGTGCTGAGCCTGGGACATGCCGTTCTGGCCTGCGGTCGCATCGAGCACCAGCAGCACCTCCTTGATCGGCCCGGCCTCACGTTCGACGACCCGCTTGATCTTGCCGAGCTCACCCATCAGGTTCTTCTTCGACTGGAGCCGGCCGGCGGTGTCGATGATCACGACGTCCTTGCCACGGGCGCGCGCCGCCTGGAATGCGTCGAACGCCACGGCGGCCGGATCCGAGCCTTCCTGGCCGGCGACGATGTCGACCCCCACCCGCTCGGCCCAGGTGCGCAGCTGGGTGTCCGCCGCCGCACGGAACGTGTCTGCGGCTCCGAGGAGCGGCTCGATTCCCCGTGCCTTCAGCTGAGCGGCGAGCTTGGCGATGGAGGTCGTCTTTCCGGTGCCGTTCACACCGACGACCATGACGACCGCCGGGGCGCCCTCGATCACCAGTTCCCGGTGTTCTGCAGCCAAGGCGTGCCTGACCTCGAGACCGAGCAGGTCCCGCGCCTCGACGGCCGATGCGGGATCGGCGTCTCTGACCCGCTGAACGATCTCGGTAGAGGCCTTGACGCCGACGTCGGCGCCGATGAGCGCCTCTTCCAGTCCATCCCAGAACTGCTGATCCAACTGGGACCGGGAGAAGACGTTTCTGAGCGCACCACCGAGAGACTGTCGGGTCTTCGAGAGGCGATCGGTGAGGTCCTCGCCCGCGAGGCGGGCCTCGGCGATCTCTCGGGCGACCGAGCCGGGACGACGGCGTGTCGTCACGACGTACCCGGCCACGGCCAGGATGATCACGATGCCGATGATGAGATAGATGACGGGTTCCACGCCGCTCCCTGTTGGATGCGGTCGGAAGGCTAGTGAGCCTTGCCGGCCCGCGAATCAGCGCCAGAGATACCGCGCCAGCAACCGCAATGGGCGTCGGATCCGGACGTGCTGGAAACCGAATGCTCTCGCAAGAAGGGATGTGTGGCCGTCTCCCATGTCGAGCACCGCGACCCCGTCTTCGATCACACCGACCGAAAGGCCCATGGAGGCGAGACCCCTCGCAACAGACCGGATGCCCCGGGCTGATTCGCCCGGCATCGTTGCGAGGAAGGCCGCCAGATGTGGCGTCTCGAAGGCCAAATGAGAACCGGAACCGCTGAGGTGCCCCTCACCGGTTCCGGCTCGGACCGTCAGATCGGCGTCGGCGATGATCGCCGAACGGGTCATGTTCAGGACCGCTGGTCGACGTCGGTGGTGGAGATGCGGAGGGTGCCGTTGAGACGCCACGTCGCGGTGGGGGCGTCTGCTCCCGTGTCGCGGGGAACGTCGACGACCATGTCGACGAACTGATAGTCGATGGCGGCTTCTTTGCCGGTCAGGTACGACCACATGTCGCGGCCGAGATCGGTCCAGGTGGTGACCTGCGTATTGGTGTCCATGTTCTACCCCTGTCGGTCGATCGTGCGCAGCTGCGCTCGATGAGACGTGCCTACCCAACCGGGAGGACGAGAAACATCAGACCGTCTGTTCGACCTCGGACATGGCCTTGGCGATGACCTTCGACGAGCCACCGGGTTCCATCGTGACGCCGTAGAGGACGTCTCCGCTCTCCATGGTCTGCTGCTGGTGGGTCACGATCATCAGCTGGGCGTTGTCGCGGAACGACGCCAGCAGCCGTAGGAAGCGCCTGAGGTTGGCGTCGTCGAGCGCAGCCTCGACCTCGTCGAGGATGTAGAAGGGGCTCGGGCGGGCCTTGAACACTGCGAAGAGGAACGCCAGGGCGGCGAGCGAGCGCTCTCCACCCGACAGCAAGCTCATCTTGGCGACCCGCTTCCCCACCGGCTGCGCTCCGATCTCCACGCCCGAGGTCATGGGGTCGTCCGGTTCGGTGAGAGTGAGCTTGCCCCGGCCGCCCGGGAACAGGACGGCGAAGTTCTCCTCGTAGGCGGCAGCGATCTCGGTGTAGGCCTCGAGAAACTGGTTGTGGATCTCGATGTCGAGCGCCTCGATGATACGGCGGAGCTCGGATCGACTCGCTTCGAGATCATCCAGTTGGGCGGCGAGAAAGGCGTGGCGTTCTGAGAGCTCGACATATTCCTCGGCGGCGAGCGGGTTGATCGGCCCCATTCGCTTCAACTCGGCCTCTCGCGACCGCAGGACTCCCCCGAGATCGTCGGAATCGATGTCCGGTCTCGGGGCGGCCATGGCCTCGGCCTCGGTGGCGTCCGCGTCCCGCCGGAGCCGTTCGGCGACCGATTCGAATCGGACGCGCAGTTCCGCTTCCTCCACCGCCACCCGCGACAGCCGGCGCTCGGCGTCGTCCAATTCGGTCCGGTAGGCACGCTCGGTCCTCGTGAGCTCGTCCAACTTCCGGCCGGCCTCGCCCGCCTGTTCGCGCAGCTCTGCCTGCCGTCGACGCAGATCTTCGAGGTGGATGCCCAGGATTTCGAGTGCCCGCCGGGCCAACGCCTCGACGCGCTGCAGCCGTTCGATCCGTTCTGGGCTCTCGTCGCTGCTGGCTTCTTGCTCGAGGAGCTCGCCGATCACCGCAATCCGGTTCTCCATCATCGAACGGCGGCCCGTCATGGAGGTGACGTCCGACTCGAGCGTCTGCCAGTCGGCTCGGGCGGCCTCACGGCGGCGGGCGACCTCGTTCCTGCGAGCTGTGAGCTCTTCCCATGCCCGCTGACGTTCCGCTTCTTCACCTTCGAGATTGGCGAGGCGTTCGGTGAGGACGGCCCGCTGGTGGGCGCGCTCGTCGATGGCCTGGCGGAGCGAAGCGTGCCTGTCGGTGAGGCGGGACAGCTCGGTCTCGGACTCGACAACGATCCGTTCGGAGCGTCCGAGTGAGTCGGTCGCTCCGGACAGACGCGCCTCGAGTGACTCGAGTGTCTCCAGTGTGTCGCGCTCGGCCTCGCGTGCACCGTCGAATGCCCGCTTGGACTGGGTGAGGAGGCTCTGCGCGCGGGCGAGTTCGGTCTCGGCGCGCTCGACCTCGACTTGGGCGTTCTCGAGCATCGCCGGTGTTGCGCCGTCCGGGTGGGCCACTCGCACGGTGCCGCCGTGGAAGATGTCGCCTTCGAGCGTCACGAACACCCATGCGGGATTCGTCTGTGACTGCTGCCAGCCGTGTTTCCAGCTCTCCGAGAGGTGGGCCGCGCCGAGCAGTGAGATTGCGAGGTTGCGATCGGCCGCGGGGCCCAGCACGTCCGGTAGCCAAGTGACCCCCGCCGGGAGTGCCGTCGGAGCGCCGTCGTGCGTGCCCCGACCGAGTTGGACCACCGACACTCCCCCGAGCCCCTTCGACTTGAGCTCGGCGATCGTGTCCTCGACGGATACCGCAGCGTCGAGCACGAGCGCGTCGGCCAGATGTCCGAGCACGGCGTCGACTGCGGCGGCGCACTCCTCGGGCACGTCGAGCAGCGAGGCGATCGTCCCGGAGTAGCCCTCGATGGCCTCGACGACCGATCGGGACTCTGGGTCTGCCAGTCCTTCTGCCGCCTCTTCGACCGCGGCCAGGCGTGCGGCTGCGGCGGCCACCACGACACGCGCCTCGTTGTACATGGCCTCGGAGCGCTCCCACCCCTCCTGCAGCTGCTTCCGCTCCGCCTGGACGCGATGGAATCGGTCTTGAGCCTCGACGACGATTGCGTCGAGATCACGGATCTCGGTGTTGAGCCCGGCCGTTTCCTCGGCGTGCTCGGCGATGCGACGCTCCAGACCCTCGATCCGCTCGGTGACGGATCGCGCTTCGCGCTCGTCCCGTTCGTCGGAGGCCTCGAGCGATCTGAGGTCGCCACGCACGACTGCGATCGCCCCTTCGGTCGACATCGACTCCTGGTCGGCCAGGCTGCGCTCTTCGTCCTCGAGCGAACGAAAGATCCGTTCCGCCGCTTCGGCGGCGACCGCCAGGCGGCGCTGGTCCTCGTCGGTGGATGCGAGTTCGGAGACGAGCTCACTCCGTTCGGCTTCGAGCCCGTAGCGGCGGTCCTCGGCGCCTTCGAGCCGCTCCCGTGAGGTCCTGGCACGTTCGGCGGCGACCTGGGCGATCCGCCGGAGTCGTTCGCTCAGGGTTTCGAGGCGTGCTGCCGCCGACGTGTCTCGCTCGAGTGCCTGCCCGAACATGCCGGCCTCGGCACGCACCGCGTCGAGCTCGGATCCCAGGTCTGCAAGCAGGTCGGTCCGCGAGGCGACGACCTCGTGGGCGGTCTCCTGGATCTGACGCACCTCGGCCTGGCGGTTCGTGATGGAGCGGAGTTCCTCACCGCCGAGGTAGAGCCTGAGGGCCTGCGCCTCGGCTGCGACGTCGTCGTACCGCTCGGCGGCGGCGGCCTGGCGCTTGAGCGGACGCATCTGCCGGCTGAGTTCCCCGAGGAGATCGTGCAGCCGAGTGACGTCGCCGTCGGTCCGTTCCAGTCTTCGGTCGGCCTTGTCCCTCCGAACGCGGTGCTTGAGGATTCCGGCGGCCTCTTCGATCACGGCTCGGTGGTCTTCGGGGGTGGCATTGAGCACCGAAGTGATCTGTCCCTGGCCGATGATGACGTGCTGATGTCGGCCGACACCCGAGTCGGAGAGCAGTTCCTGGATGTCGAGAAGTCGGCACCCCACCCCGTTGATCTCGTAGTCGGAGGATCCGTCTCGATACAGCCGTCGCGTGACGCTCACCTCGGGCAGGTCGAGTGGCAGCATGCCCGAACCGTTGTCGAACACGAGGGTGACTTCGGCCCTCGCCAGCCCGGGGCGGGTTGCGGTGCCGGCGAAGATGACGTCGTCCATCTTCGACGTCCGCAGCGCCTTCGTGGACTGGGTGCCCATCACCCAGGAGAGGGCGTCGACGATGTTCGATTTGCCCGACCCGTTCGGACCGACGATCACCGTCACGCCGGGGCGCAGGTCGAGGCGCGTGCGATCGGCGAAGGACTTGAACCCGGTCAGTTTGAGCGACTTGAGAAACATGGACCCGACTTACATCAATGTGGTTCGATGCAGCGTATCAGCCCTGTTCGCAGCTTGGTGGTTCGTGGAAGCGGGATCGCTGCATGACAGATGACAGATGACAGATGACAGATCGCCCTCGAGATGACCTGCCGCTGGGATCTCCGGAAGGCGGCAAACCGATGTCAGCCCCTCCGCCGTCGAGTGCGGCGCCCTTCTGTCATCTGAAGTCTGTCGTCTGTCATCTTCAGTTGGTTATCAGGAAATCCTGGAGGTTCGAGTCCGGCTCGACGGTGTCCGATTCGACTCCGGTCACCAGCGCGGCAGACGGGCCGGTCCAGAGCCAGTCGATGAACGAGTTGACGGCGTCTTCGTCTCCCTGGACGAAGACCTCGACCTCCCCGGTTCGCAGGTTCCGGACCCATCCGTGGAGGTGTCGCTGTCGCGCTTCACGACGGGTGGTCTGACGGAACGTGACGCCTTGGACTCGGCCGGAGACGGTTGCATGTGCGGCTTTCATGGTCTCAGTCTGCCAGCGGTTGACATCGTGGACAGAAATGCGAGGAGCGCTGGGCGATGACCAGCCGCTCGATCGGTTGCCCGCATCGCCGACACGGCTCACCCTCCCTGCCGTAGGCGCCGAGTCGTTCGAGGTACTCACCGGCTCGGCCATCGGGGAGCAGATACGCCAGATCGTTCAGTGACGTGCCACCGTGGGCGACACCGGCTTCCAGCACCGGGGCGATCGCATCGTGGAGGCGTCGGATCTCGTCCGCATCGAGTGATCCGATCGGTCGGGCGGGATGGATCCTGGCCCGATGGAGCACCTCGTCGGCATAGATGTTGCCGAGCCCGGCGATGAACCGTTGGTCGAGCAGCGCCGACTTGACGGTCGGGATGCGACTGGCGAACGCTTCGGCGAACTGCTCGGGGGAAGGCAGATCGTTCAAGGCATCCCGTCCGACTCGGCCGAGCCCCGACTGCTCGATCTCCTCCGGCGTGAACACCGCAACGAATCCGAACGTCCGGGGGTCGACGAACCGCAACTCGGTTCCCTCGTCGGTTGTGAACACGGCGTTCGTGTGGGGCACCTCGGGCTCGTCGGGCTCGGCGATCTGCATGCGCCCCGACATGCCCAGATGGATCACCCATGTGAAATCGCCTTCGACATCGGTCAGGATGAACTTCCCCCGTCGGCCGACTCGTTGAACTCGACGGCCGCGGAGTCGAGCTGCGACGTCCTCGGGCCTGACGTTCCGTCGCGCCGTACGGGGCCGCCTGACCTCGGCGTGCTCGATCCGTCGACCGGCCAGCACCGGCTCGATGAATCGTCTCGTCGTCTCGACCTCGGGCAGTTCGGGCACATCGGCAGGATTTCACTTGGAGCCGACTACGACAAATCGCCGGAGTCCTCCGTCGACGTCTCACGTCCCACGTCTGACCTGTCGATGGTTGGAGAAGTCTGATGGTCCGCTCTATCGACAGTCAGGGGGCAGCGGCTAGTTTTGTGGGGCCCGACGAAGGAAATGCGCTTCCATGACCTCACGACCTGATCTGCGACCGCGGTCGATCGGCGAGAACCTCGATGCCGGATTCAAGCTGTTCACATCCAACTTCAAGCAGCTCGTGACGCTCGCCGCGGTCATTCTGGTGCCGGTGGCGGTGCTCAACGCGGTGATCAGCACGGCAGCAGGCAACTTCAACTACTTCGATCTGATCAGCGATCCGGAGACCTTCGACTTCGCAGACGAGTTCGCCGCCTTCATCGGCCTCACGATCCTGACGGGGATCATCGGAGCGCTCGGCTCTCTGGTGGTTCAGGCCGGGGCCGTGAGCGTCATCGGCGACTCGTACCAGGGGAAGCAGACCTCCTGGCGGGAGGGTCTGTCGATCGGGCTGCGGAGGGCCTTCCCCGTGCTACTCACGGGCATCCTCATCGGATTGATCGCCATCAGCGCCGCAATCGCACTCGTGATCGTGATCGTCATCGTCGCCCAGGTTTCCGAGATCCTCGCAGCAATCGTCGGGTTCTTCTCCTTCATCGGTCTGCTGATCTCCGTCTTCACACTGGCCTACGTCGCCGTCCCGGCGCTGATCGTCGAGAACCTCGGCCCCGTTCAGGCGATCGGTCGTTCGATCTCGATGGTGCGGCACCGCTTCTGGGCGACCTTCTGGACCGGCTTCCTCGCTGCGATCATCATCGGGATCATCAGTGCGATCGTCAGCAGCATCATCCAGCTGAGCGTCACCGGCCCTGCGATCTTCTCGGCTACCGATACCGGCGAACTGTCCGGAGGGCTGGTGTTTGCGTCGTCGGCCGTGTCGAGCGCACTCGTGAGCATCTTCCAGACGCCGTTCCTGGCCGCCGTCGGGCTCGCCGTCTACTTCGATCTGCGGGTGCGGCTGGAGGGATTCGATCTCGAGCTGCTGTCCAGGGAACTCGAACAATCGACCGGCACCGACAGCACACCGGACTCAGGCTCGGACCCGTTCGGGTTGGACGCCCCCGAGTGATCCTCGGCCTCACTCCGGCCGAAGAGGTCATCGAGCTGATCGACGGCGAGAACCTCGAGGCGCTTCGTCCGATCACCGATGTCGACGGAGTGGCGATCGACATGGGTTCGATCCTCGATGCCACCGGCAGCGACCTGGACCGGCGCCTCGAGACGCTCACCGATCTCCTGGCACGGCCCGGAACGCCAGACGCCGACGCGGCGATCGAGACTGCTCGGCGCGTTCTGGAGCAATCGAAATACGAGATCGGCGGCGAAGGATTCCTCGACCGGCTCGGTGCCCTGATCCTCGCCTGGTTCGACAGGTTTCTCGCTTGGCTGTCCTCGGCGCTCGGTGGCCCAACCAACACGGCGCTCGTGGTCATCGGGGTGGTTGTCCTGGCGGGCCTTGCAGCGTTCACGTTTCTCGCACGGCGAAGGTCGGCGACGCTCGAAGAGGAATTCAGCCTGGACCGGCTGATCGCCGAGGGCGGCGACCCCGCCGAGTTCGAGCGATCCGCGGACGCCGCCGCCGCCCGGGGGGCATGGGACGAAGCGCTGCGGTTTCGGTTCATGGCGGGGCTGCTCCGACTCGACCTATCGGGGAGGATCAGCTTCCGGCCCGGGCTCACGACTGGTGAGATCGCCGCCACTCTGGCCGACGGGCGGTTCGACCACCTCGTCGATGCTTTCAACGACGTGGCCTACGGGGGCCGCCACACCGATGAGGCGGCATACCGGGCGTCCGCCGATTCATGGTCCGAGCTGCTTTCGACCGAGCGAGTCCACTCGTGACGACGATCACTGCCGAGGGCAGGAGGATCCGCTCCAACATCGTGACGGGCGTCGCCTCGATCCTGGCGATCATGGTCGCTCTGGTGATCGTGTCGGTGTTCGGTTCGGACGAGGCGGTCGACGGGCCGGCAGGTTCGTCGTTCGTGACCACCTCGCTCGGAACTGCCGCGCTGTACGAGACGCTCGATGAACTCGGGGCAGAGGTGATCCGGAGCCGTCAGCCGATCAGTGGCGACACCCTCGCAGGCGTCGACACGTTGATGGCGCTCGAGGTCGGAGGGATGTTCTACGACCCGTTCGAGCGGGCAGCCATCCGCAACGCGGTCGAGTCGGGCCTCACGCTCGTCACCAGTGGCTCGCCCAACGTCGAGTTGCTCGACACCGTGACCGGTGTCGCGCCGGAGTGGATCCCGAGCACCCCGCAGGAAGGGCGACTCACCATCGGCACCGGCACGTTCACCGCTCCTCGGTTCGGGGTGTTCGAGCCCGGTGCAGGGCTACCACTCATCGTGGCCGGCGATCGTCATCTGGCGGTGGTGATCGCGGTCGGAGACGGGAAGGTCGTCATGTTCTCGGACACGGCCTCGATCGGGAACGAGGGTCTCGGCTTGTTCGACAACGCCGAGGTGGTCGTCGGTCAGACCGGCACAGGCACGGTGGCGTTCGACGAGTTCCGCCACGGTTTCACCGAGCAGGGCTCGACCGGATTGCTCGATGCGGCCCCGTCGAGTTGGTCGAACACGCTTCGCCTCCTGGGCGTGGCCCTGGTGATCGCGCTCGTCGCCTACGGCCGGCGGTTCGGACCGCCGGAGCCCCAGGGACGAAGGTTCGTCCCGTCCCGGCGCCAGTTGATCGACTCGGTTGCGGCAACCCTTCGGCGAACCGGCTCACCGGTCGCAGCGACCGAGCCGGTACGCGCTCTCGCCAAACGCGAGATCATGCGCAAGGCCATGCTCGGCCCCGACGCCACCGACACCGAGCTCCGGTCCGCCGCCACCGACTTCCTGGCGCCCGAGGAGGTCGACGCGATCTTCTCCCCCACCCCCGATAGCGTGATGGTCGCAGACCGGGCGCTCGCCAGATTGCGATCGGTGAGCGGAGACATCAGATGACGACAGAAGGAAGCCCGATGAGAGAGTTGCGGAGCCGAGTCCATCAGGAGGTCTCGAAGGTCGTGATGGGCCAGACGCCGGCGCTCGATGCGCTGCTTGCGGCGGTGGCGGTGGGTGGTCACGTCCTCCTCGAGGGTGTTCCCGGGACCGCGAAGACCCTCCTGGCGAACGCCTTCGCCCGAGCCGTCGGGCTCGATTTCTCTCGGGCGCAATTCACCCCCGACATGCTGCCGTCGGATCTCACCGGGACGATGACGCTGCGCGGCGGCGATCTCGTGTTCCGTCCCGGACCGGTGTTCTCGAACGTGCTGCTCGCCGACGAGATCAACCGGACGCCGCCGAAGACGCAGTCGGCTCTACTCGAGGCGATGGCCGAGAACCAGGTGTCTGTCGACGGAACCACCCACGAGCTCCCCTCCCCGTTCATGGTCGTGGCGACGCAGAACCCCGTCGAGTACGAGGGAACGTATCCCCTGCCCGAGGCTCAGCTCGACCGGTTCCTCATGAAGATCGAGGTCGGCTATCCCGAGGCCGAATTCGAGCTCGAGATGCTGCGCATGTCTCGCGACGGCGTGAGACCCACTGCGATCGACTACGTGGTGGCGGTGACCGGGGCCGACGAGCTGCTGTCGATGCGCGACCAGGTCAGCTCGCTCCGCATCGAGGACGAGGTGCTCGACTATCTCGCCAAGGTCGTCGCGGCGACCCGCAGCCAGCCGTCGGTCGAGCTGGGCGCCAGCCCGCGAGCGGCCGTCCATCTGCTCGCAGCCTCGCGGGCGATCGCAGCCATGGCGGGTCGTGACTATGTGACACCCGACGATGTCAGCCGGATGGCGAGGCCGGTGCTCAACCACCGGATCCTGATCCGCCCGGAAGCAGAGATCGAGCGGTACACGCCGGCGGACGCGATCACCGCCAGCCTGCGCTCGGTGACCGTGCCGCGCTGAATGAGCTTCACCCGGCGCACGGTCGTTCTGGTCATCGCCGCAGCGTTCTCGGCGCTGATCGTTCCATGGCAGATCGCCGCTCTGGTGATGCTGGTGATCCTGGTCGCCGCGGCGGCAGACGCCCTTCAGGTGCGAACGCCTCCGACGATCGTGCGCTCGGCTCCGCAGATCATGAGTCGGGGGGTGCCGGCGGGGCTGACCTGCTCCGTTGAGACGGGCAGCCTCCGGATGCTGGTGAAACAGCCCGTCGGCGACGCCGACCTGTCGATCGGCGAACAGGTCGGCGTCCGAGGCCTCGAGTCGGCGGTGCTGGCGAGACGCCGCGGCGCTCACCTGCTGCCTCCGCTCGCCACGATCTCGACGGGCCCCCTCGGCCTCGGACGCTGGTATCACCGGGTAGGCGACGATCACACCGTCACGGTCTACCCCGATCTGCCTGCCGCCCGGCGCCTTGCGCTCGATGTCCGGCTCGGACGGTTCCGTGACGATGCCCGTCGTGCTCGAGGTCAGCTCGGTCTCGGCACCGACCTCGAGTCGATTCGGGACTACCAGCCGGACGACGACATCCGCCAGGTCAACTGGAAGGCGACGGCCCGGATGGGCAGCCCCATGAGCAACACCTTCCGGGTGGAACAGGACCGCCAGATCATGTGTCTCGTCGACTGCGGGCGCCTGATGGCGGCGCCGGTCACTGCCAACGACGACGTGAGCACCATCACCCGCCTCGATGTCGCCGTGGACGTGGTCGCCGCGGTGACGGCGGTCGCCAAGGAGGTCGGAGACCAGGTCGGTGTCCTGGCGTTCACCGACCAGATCATCAGGTTCGTGAGCCCACGCCGTGACTCCGAGGACGTCGTGTTGGAAGCCATTCACGATCTCGAACCGGTCGGCGTCGACGCGGACTATGAGCGGGCGTTTCAGCAGGTGATCGGGATGAAACGGAGCCTCGTGATCGTGTTGACCGACCTGCTGGACGACACGGCAGGCGAGCCGCTGGTGAGATCGCTGCCCATTCTGTCACGCAAGCACTCGGTGATCGTCGCCAGCCTCACCGACCCCGACATCGAGCGACTCATCTCGAGACCTGCAACGTCGATCGACGAGGCGACGCAGACGGCGGTGGCGGTCGACATCCTCGAACCCCGGTCATTGCTGGTCACCCGACTCACGCACCGCGGGATCGAGGTTGTCGAGGGCGACGTGCACCGACTCTCGGCTCGGACGGTGGCCGCCTACCTCCGTGCCAAGCGCCGGGCCCGTACCTGAGTCACTTGTCCTGGCCGAGGGCGAAGCCGCTCATGAACGGCTTCTGCATCAACAGGAACACCACTGCAGGCGGGATCGAAGCGATGATCGCGGCGAGCATCAACGGCCCATACGTCAAGGCGCCGTCGATGTTGGTCAGGGTCTGCAGAGCGACCTGGGTGACCTGCGCCGATTCGTCCCTGATGATCAGGCTCGGCCAGAGAAACATGTTCCAGGTGTAGACGAACTGGATGACGAACAGGGCGGCGATCACGTTCCACGAGAGTGGAATCAGGACCCGCATGAGGAACTTCACCGGGGTCGCCCCATCGATCTGCGACGCCTCCAACAGCTCGACCGGCATGTTCGAGAAGTGTTGTCTGAACAGGAACGCCCCGGTCGCCGACGCCAGGAACGGGACGACGATCGACGCCATCGTGTCCTGCCAGCCGAATCCTGACACGAGTCGGAACATGGCGAGGATCATGACCTCGGTGGGCATCATCAGCGTCACGAGTACGAGGAAGAACACGAGCCATTTGCCGCGGAACTTGAAGTAGACGAACGCCAGCCCTGCCATCAGCGAGAGAATGGTCTTCCCGGTCGTCACGTACAGCGCCTGCTGGGTCGAGTTCCACATCGCACCCGCGAAATCACGCCGCACCCACACCGATTCGAAGTTGGAGGCAAGCGCGCTCCCTGGCGTCATCTTGAACGAGAAGATCTCCGTGTTGTTCTGCGTGGCGATGAGCGTGGCGTACAGAAGCGGGAAGGCGATCCCGAGCGCAGTGATGATCAGCGCGACGTGATAGGGCCAGTTGCGGCCGCGCCACCAGGTCTGCCGCTTGACACCCGGGTTGAAGCCCATCATCAGGCACCCCCGTACGTGACTCGCCGACCGCTGGTGCGGAATTGCCAGAGCGTGACCCCGATCACGGCGATGAACAACAGCACCGACTGTGCCGCCCCTCGGCCGAGGTCACCGTTGTTGACGCCGACCCTGATGATCTCGTAGATCGCAACAGAGGTGTCACCCGCCGGGGCACCTCTGGTCATGAAGTCGATCGTCGCGTAGATCTCAAAGAAGGCGTAGGTCAGGTTGGTGACGAGCAGGAAGAACGTGATCGGTGACAGGCCGGGCCACACGACCTTGACGAAGCGCTGCCACGGTGAGGCGCCGTCGATCACGGCGGCTTCGACCTGATCCAGCGACACGGCCTGGAAGCCGGCGAGATAGAACAAGATGTTGTACCCGAGGATCTTCCATGAGCTCGCCAGGATGATGGCGGTCTGGGCCAGGAACGTGCTCTCCCGGTAGTTGGGCACGTCGATGCCGAACCACGTCTCCATCGTGTGTGTGAAGATCCCTGCCGTCGGATCGAAGATCATGAAGAACAGGACGCCGGCCACGGCCGGGGAGATGGCGTACGGCCAGATGAGCAGTGTGCGATAGACGCTTCCGCCTCTGATGCTGCGGTAGGCGAGGTAGGCGATCGCCAGGCCGAGACTCATCCCGACGACGACGATCCCGACCGAGATGACGACGGTGGTCCGGTAGACGGAGCGGAAGTCGACATTTCCACCGCCTCCCGGCGAGAACATGGCGTACAGGGCGATGAAGACCGACACCATGGCAACGATCGTTGCCAGGTCGGCGGCTCGTCTCGACCAGGTTCCGAAAGAGGTCTGGTTGCGCCAGAAGCGTGCGCCGTAGACGAGGCCGATGGCGACGAGGGGGTAGGCCACCAGCCGGAAGGGACTGGCGATCAGGAGTTCGCTGAAATTGCCGAAGCACACATCGACCGAACGCGGTGCGCCCAGTCGGGTCAGTCTCGTGGACAGGGTGAAGGTCTGGACGGCGGGCGTGTACAGGAAGACGACGAGGATCGCGAGGGTTGGTGCGAGTAGCACCCACGGAACCCACCAGCCCATCCGATACCCGCCACTTCGGATCTCGCCGGCGAACGCCTCCGAGTCGTTGGAGACACCGTCCTGACGATCGAAGAACGAGCGCAACACGGTCAGGGCGACTGCGGCTCCCGACCCCATCAGGCCGTACGCCAGGAGGTGGTCGACCCCCGACGTTTCCGGGGCGAAACCGCACTGCCCCATCGCGATCGGCGTGACGGCCGCCCCGGCGACAGCCACGACCGAGCTGACCGCGTAGCGCATGGGATCGCGCCGCCCCAGGAGGAAGCGGACGTATGCGAGCCCGGCGAGGGCGGCGACGACGAGACCGATGATCAGCAAGAGCTACTCCGTTGGAAGGTCCGTGCGGGTGGGTGAAGCGACTGCTTCACCCACCCGCATTCCGATCATCCTTCTCCGTACAGCAGTTCGTATTCGGTCAGGGACCGGTTGGCCTCTTCGTTCGCTTGCTGCAGTCGCTCCGCCACATCGACGTCGTTCACGAGGATGTCCTCGATCGCGCCGGTGATGATGTCACGGATCCCGACGAAGTTGCCGAGCAACGCACCCAGCGATGCCGGGGTGTTTTCGGCCGCCGCCAGCTGATCCGATGCGACCTTCGAGTTCGGGCTCTCGTCATACCAGCCCTCGTCCACGAGCAGCGCTTCCGCGGCCTTCGTGATCGGGATATAGCCGGTGATCTGGTGCCACTCGGCGGCGTTCTCGGGGTTCGAGAAGAAGTTCAAGAACGCCAACGCGCCATCTTCTTGCGCAGCTTCCATCCCGTCGAGCATCCACAGCGTTGCGCCACCGATCAGGTTGCCGACGTAGTCGACGTCCTCGTTGTACGGCATGAAGCTGGCCTGATTCGTGAAGCTGGCGTTCGTGTCGAAGAACGTCGTGTCCGAGCTCGAATAGACGAGCATGGCGACTTCTCCGGCCAGATACGCGTTCGACGTACCGTCCCAGTCACGCTGCAGTCCGGTGTACGTGTAGTACCCGGCGTCGCTCAGGCCCTTCCACCAGTTGACGTAGTTCAACATGCCGTCGGAGGTCAAGTAGACCTCGGTCGCACGATCACTGCGGCCATTGTCGTTGTTGCCGAGCAACTCACCCTGCTGGCCGAGGCTCTGCTCCACGAACCAGGAATGGTTCGGCCACGTGATACATGCATCAGGCCCATCCGCCAACGCTGCGATCGCCTCGCAGGCAGCTTCCACTTCGCCCCACGTTGCCGGAGGCTCTGTGATCCCTGCCGCATTGAGGATGTCCATGTTGTTGAACATCACGGTCGTCGACGTGTTCCACGGCATCGAGTAGAACGAGCCATCCACGGTGTAGTAGTTCCGAGCAGCATCGACGACGTCGTCGAGGACCACCGGCTCACCCAGGATGTCGCTACGCCCAGCGATCGCATCGGTCACCGACTTGAAGATCGGGTTGCCCGAGGCGTCGACTGCGTCGAGTGCCTGGCGGGTGGCTGCTTCGAAGAAGTGGATGATCTCGGGCGGCTCGCCACTGTCGACGGCGAGCACCGCGGCATCGAACGCGTCGTTGTATGACGCGAACGACGTGACGATGACGTTGTACTCGGGGTGCTTGGCGTTGAACGCCGCCGCCTTCTCCTCGGAGAACCCGAGTCGGGCCTCGTCCGAGAACGCCACCCAGAAGTCGATGTCGATCACATCGCCGCCCCCACCTGCGGTCGTCTCGGTTGGCGGCTCGGTGGTGTCAGGGGCTTGGGTCGTCGTGACATCATCACCAGCGGGCGCCGTCGTCTCCGTCGTGGAGTCGTCACCACATGCTGCGGCCACCAGGGCCAGGATCGTCAGGATTACCAGCAGTCTTCGTTTCATGTCTCTCCCTCGTTCTTCCTCGCCCGTGAAGACGAGGATCAACGTCGCGGTCATGTGACCGCCTTGCGATCGATCCTACGCCTCCAGCCGAGGGCCAGAGGTCCCGAATCGTCAGTTTGGTGTCACATATGCAGCCGTGATCCCGCCGTCCACCACGAACTCACTCCCGGTGACGTACGACGAGTCGTCGGAGGCGAGGAACAACGCTGCTTTCGCCATCTCCTCGGCGAGGCCGAAGCGGCCCATCGGGATGTGCACCAGCCGCCGCTGCCTCTTCTCTTCGGTGTCGAGGAACTTCATCAAGAGCTCCGTGTGGAGCGGCCCGGGACATAGGGCATTGATGCGAACACCCGACCTGGCGTGCACGACTGCGAGCTCCCTCGTCATGGCGAGCACCGCACCTTTCGATGCGGTGTAGGCGACCTGAGGGGTGGCGGCACCGATGAGTGCAACGAACGAGGCCGTGTTGATGATCGATCCCCCACCCGACCGCTCGATGGCCGGGATCCCATGCTTGCATCCGAGGAACACGCCCTTTGCGTTGATACCCATGGTGAGATCCCAGATCTCTTCGGTGGTCTCCTGGGCGTCGCCGTCCGCACTGTGCATGATTCCTGCGTTGTTGAAGAGCACATGGAGGGCGCCGAATGCCTCCTCGGCGGTGCCGATCATCGCCGAGACATCGGCGTCCGCCGAGACATCGGCCCGCACGGCGACTGCCTCGCCGCCCGACGCCTGGATCTCTTCAGTGGTGTCCCGACACGACGCCTCGTCGATGTCGACACAGACGAGCCGGGCCCCCTCGGAGGCGAACAGCAACGCCGACTCCCGCCCGATGCCGCTCCCGGCACCCGTGATCAGTGCGACCCGTCCATCGAGACGACCCATTGCTGCCTCCCTCTCATCGCCGTCAAATCCGGTCGAAGTACCTGACCTGCTCCCAGTCGGTGACCGCTCGTTCGAAGTCTGCGACCTCGCACGAATAGAAGTGTGCGTAGTGCTCGAACACGTCGTCGCCGAAGGCTTCGCGTCCGAAGCCGCTCTCGGAGAAGGATGAGATCGCCCGGGTCAGTGACGTCGGCACGTGATCGATGTCCCGTGCGGCGTAGCCGTCCCCCGTGAAGATCTCGGGTGGTTGCTGCTCGCGCTCGATCCCGTCGATTCCGGACGCGAGGGCCGCGGCATAGGCCAGGTACGGGTTGACGTCCGCGCCGGGAATCCGGCACTCGATGCGAAGACTCGGGCCCGATCCGACGACACGGAAGCCGGCCGTGCGGTTGTCGTAGCTCCACGCGATGTTCGTGGGCGCCCACGACGCCACCTGATATCGCTTGTAGGAGTTGACGGTGGGACCGTAGAACGGCATGACGTCCTGAACATGGCCGATCCAGCCGGCGAGGAAGTGGCGGAACGTGTCCGAGCACCGGATGCGGCCGATCTCGATCTCTCCGGGGAACGCCGGTTCGGAGCCGTTCCAGAGGCTGAGGTGGACGTGGCAGCTGGAGCCGGCCTGGTCGGTCTCGGGTTTCGCCATGAAGGTCACCGAGATGCCGAGTTGGTCGGCGATGTCCTTCATGGCCAGCTTCATGATCGTGTGGCGGTCCGCCATCTCGAGCACGTCCGCATACTGGATGTTCAGCTCGTGCTGACCTCGCCCGAACTCGCCCTTCGAGCTCTCCACCGGGATACCCGAGTCACGGAGATGGCGGCGCACCGCCTGGTTGTAGAACTCTTCCCGGCCCCCCTGGAGGAGGTGGTAGTCCTCGCTGTACCACGCGACCGAGGCGAGGTCGCGGAACCCGTTCTCGGCGGCCTGGCGGTACGACTCCTCGTAGATGTAGTACTCGAGCTCGGATGCGGCCTTCGCCGTGAACCCGAGCGCCCCGAGTCGGGCGATCTGATGGCGCAGCATCGACCGGGGGGCGACGGGAACGAGGGTGTCGTCGGATTCCGCGTGCACGTCACACAGCACCAGCGCCGTTGCCGGCAGCCAAGTGGCCACTCGCAGCGTTGCCAGGTCCGGGACGAGATGGACATCCCCGTACCCGAGCTCCCAGTTGGCGAACCGGTATCCGTCGACGGGGTTCATCTCCATGTCGACGGTCAGCAGGTAGTCGCAGCCGTGCGTCCCCGAGGCCACGGTGTGTTCGAGGAAGAAGCCGGCATCGAAGCGCTTGCCGTGGAGACGCCCGTAGTGGTCGGTGAAGGCGACGATCACGGTGTCGATCGAGTCGTCGAAGACCGCCTGCTCGAGCGCGGTCAGATCGAGGAGCCCGCGATTCTCAGCCATCATCCCACCTTCGCCTCGATGCACATAGCCACCACGCGGACACTAGCGCCGGAGCGGAGGCGCATCCGCTCGAACCCGCCACTCAGCCAACCGGCTCGAGACGCCTGCCGCGCCAGGCCACCAGGCCCCAGAAGAGGGCGCCGACGATCAGTCCAAAGACGGTGGTCGGGACCCATCCGATGCCGGTGCGTGAGCCGAAGCCTTCTATGAACCCGGCCAGCACGAGCCAAGCCGAGGTTCCGAGCGCGATCTGTACCGAAGCGCGGGCTTCCTGGGCCATCGATTCGCGTCTGGTGAGCGGACCCGGCCGCAGGATCGCCCGGCCGAGACTCAGGCCGGCCCCTCCCCCGACGACGATGCACGACAGCTCGAGCACGCCATGGGCCATGACGGCGGCCAGAAAGACCTCCCAGTTGTCGTTGGCGACGGCAAGCCCTGCCAGCGCCCCCAGGATGAGCCCGTTGTTCGCCACGACGTAGCCGGTGCCCACACCCCAGGTCACACCGAGCACGAACGCCAGCAACGTGACCCTGATGTTGTTGTTGAGCACGTAGGCGGAGAACCCGACGAGTTCGACGCTGTTCATCCCCTGGTCGGTGCTCTGGGCCTGGGTGACCCAGAGGAACTCAGGTGGGAGCTGTTCGACCAGCGTGTCGTCGCCGAGCGCCCAGAGCGCTCCGAAGAGGGCCGGGAGAACGAGCGCCAGAGCGGCGAGCGCCACGGGGGCCCGGCGCTGCCAGATGAGCTCCCAGTAGCCGCTCTTGAAGAACGTTCCGACGCCTTGGCGAACGCCACCACCCTGATTGACCCTCGCCCTGGCATCGACGACGAGCCGTTCCAGCCGGTCACGGACCGGGTCGGTGGGAAACCGTGACCGGACGTAGCCGAGATCGGCGGACACACTGCGGTACAGCGAGGCGAGGGTGAGGATCTCGGCGGGGTCGAGTCGCTCGGTGCGCCGGCCGGCCTTGGCGATCAGCGCATCGAGGTCGTCCCACGAAGACTTCCGCTGCTCGATGAACTCGGTTAGCTTCACAACCCAACCATGGATCTCGACGACAGAAAAACGATCCAGACCCCCGAGGGCCTCGATCTCGACCTCACGCTAGCTGGACTGGGTTCCAGGATGATTGCGGCCGTCGTCGACGCCGTCTTGATCGGGCTCCTCGTCTTCCTGTTGTTGTTCGGGGTGAGCCAGCTGGCGCTGGACGGCGTTGGGAACGGCATCGTCGTCCAGGCAGCCGTGACGATCCTCGTCACCCTGGTCGTGCTCGGCTATCTGGTCGGCTTCGAGGCGCTCAACGAGGGGCGGACGCCGGGCAAGCGCGCCGTGGGGATCAGGGTCGTCACCACCGAAGGTGACTCGATCGGGTTTCTGGCAGCGTTCCTGCGGAACCTGTTGCGGGTGATCGACTTCCTGCCCGCGGTGTTCATCGTCGGTGCGGCATCGATCCTGTTCACCAAGACGAATCAGCGCATCGGGGACATCACCGCCAACACGATCGTGATCCGAGAGCGCCTCCCCCACGTCGAACGAGCAGAGCTCGAGCACATCGAACACGACGGTGACCGGTGGGATGTCGCGCGGGTCACCACCGATGACGTCGACGTGCTGCGCCGGTTCGCGGTGAGGCGTCGGTCGATTCCGGCGGATCGGACCGAACAGATCGCTGCCGGCCTGGCCGACAAGATCAGGCCGAAGGTGATCGGCCACGATGTCGACGAGATGAGCGACACCGATTTCCTCCTGCGGGTCCTTGCCCAGAAGCTGAAGTGACGACCGTCACTCACCGAGCGCGGCCCGAGCGGCAGCCTGCTGCGCCTCCTTTTTCGAGCGTCCTTCTCCGACGCCGACCACGGCACCTTCGACCTTGAGCGTCGCCACGAAATGCTTCTGATGGTCGGGCCCCGAGCCCGTCACCTCGTAGTCCGGCCGTAGGCCGCGAGCGGCGAGCACCTCCTGGTAGCGCGTCTTGTAGTCGCGTTTCCCGGGGTCCTTGGCCTTGGCGTCGACGATCTTCGCCCAGTGCACCAACACGACCGATCGAGCCTGCTGGATGTCCGAATCGAGATACACCGCGGCAAGCACGGCCTCCATGGCGTCGGCGAGGATCGAGTGCTTCTTCCGGCCGCCGGAGGCGGCTTCGCCGGTGCCCATCCGGACGAGCCGCCCGAGACCGAGTTCGTTGGCGACTTCGGCGAGCTGAGCACCGCTGACACACGACGCCCGGACCTTCGCCATCTGACCTTCGGACATCCCCGGGAAGTTCTCGTAGAGGTACTGGGTGACGGAGAGCTGCAGTACGGCGTCGCCGAGGAACTCCATCCGTTCGTTGTGCTCGCCGTTGGGGTTCTCCGAGGTCCACGATCGGTGCGTCAGCGCCTTCTCGAGGAGTGATGTGTCGTCGAACTCGTATCCGAGTTTCGCAGAGAACTCCTCCATCAGGCGGTGATCAGCTCTCGCACCCGCTGAACCAGGCCGCGTTCGGCTCCGTCGGCCGCCATCTGGATGGCGTTGGCGATCGCCCGACGCCTCGAGCTGCCATGAGCGATGACGACGACGCCCTTGGCGCCGATCAGGTGGGCGCCCCCGACCGACTCGTAGTCGAGCCGGTCCTTGATCGCCGTCAGTGCCGGCATCAACGCTTGTTGCAGTTCCGGCGCGAGCTCACCGATCTCCTGAAGGATCAGCTGATTGATGAGGGCTGCTGCACCTTCGACGGTCTTGAGGAACACGTTGCCGGTGAATCCGTCGGTGACGATCACATCGGCGACACCGGTGGCGATGTCGCGACCCTCGACGTTCCCGATGAAGTTGAGCGAGCTGCGTTCAAGCAACTCGTAGGTGGCCCGGTCGAGCGGCCGCCCCTTGGTCTTCTCCTCACCGATGTTCAACAGCCCGACGCGTGCTCGGTCGGCGTCGAAGTAGATCTCTGCCATGGCAGCACCCATCTCGGCGAATTGGAGCAGGTGCTCGGGTTTCACCTCGGGGTTTGCGCCGGAATCCAGCATGACGGTGGGATTGGCCGGCGTCGGAAAGATCGATGCGATGCTCGGCCGGAGGACGCCTTCGATTCTCCCGACGATGATCGCAGCGGACGCCATGGCGGCGCCGGTCGAACCGGCGGAGACGAAGCCGTCGACCTTGCCTTCACGCACCAGGCGCGCAGCGACGGCGACCGAACTGTCTGGCTTCTCACGGATGGCACGTCCGGGATCGTCGCCCATCTCGACGACTTCGGCGGCTTCGACGATCTCGCCACCGAACCCGTGCTCTTCGGAGAGCGGGCGCAACCGGTTCGAGTCACCTACCAGGACGACTCCGACGCCATGGGCCGCAGCCACTGCAGCTCCGGCGACGATCTCGCCAGGCGCATGGTCGCCGCCCATGGCGTCGAGTGCGATTCGAGCCATCGGTCAGTCGGTCGTGACGACTTCTCGGCCGTTGTAGGTTCCACACTCGGGGCATGCACGGTGCGGGAGCTTGGCGCTCTTGCACTGCGGGCATGTCGAGAGGGTGGGCTTGGAGATCTTCCACTGTGCTTTGCGCTGCCGGGTCCGGCTACGCGACATCTTCTTCTTCGGCACCGCCATGGTGCTTGCTCCTCGGTGTAGTGAACGCTGGTTTCGCGTCAGACGCGGTCGGACGCGGGGAAAGGGCGTTGGGCCAGGTGACATTCAAGCCGATCGAACTCCCGCTGGCAAAGCGGGTCAGCTCTCGAAGAGGTCCTTGAGTGCCGCGAATGGCGAATCGGTGTCGTCTTCGTGCCCGTCGCAGGGCTCGGTGTTGAGGTTTGCGCCGCAGGTGGGGCACAGGCCGAGGCAGTCGGGCTTGCAGACCGGGACCAGCGGCAGCGACAGAGTGACCTCGTCGTGGATCGCAGGCTCGAGGTCGATCCACATGCCGTTCTCGATCCGCATCTCGTCGTCTTCGTCCTCCGGCTCGAAGCGAAAGACCTGCTCGAACGGGACGTCGAGACGTTCGGTGTTCACCTCGAGGCAGCGGTTGCAGGCGAGTTCGACGTCGACAGCGGCGTCTCCCCGGGCGACGATCCCGTCGGTGAGCGACCGCAGTATCGCCTCGAAGCTGGCGTCGCCGTGCACACTGGCGTTCGAGAGGTCGATGTCGAGACGAACCGAGCCGCTCTCCTTCCGAGACGAGCCGGGCTTGGACAGCAGATCAGAAGCGAGAATCCGATGGGCCATGTCACCATCGTACGACGCCTCCGCATCTGTTCCCACGCCGCGGGGAAAGGTCCCACACAGATGTTCCCCGCTTGCGGGGAAAGGTCCCTGCCGGCGGGGAGTTGCCGGGAGGCAAGGGGCCAACTCCGGCGCATCTGTGGGTCGCGTCCGACCGGAGCGTTGGAGTTGCCCCCTACCTCCGAACCGCCCGTGGTGCGGGCGCCGGCCTCGGTTTCGGCCGAATCTCGACCCACTGCTGGGCGGTCCGCAGGGACCTTCCCCCACTGCGTGGGGGACAGCTGCACTACCTTCCGGGGCATGGACTTTCCGGTGACGTACGAGCGCAAGGTGAGGTTCTCCGACAGCGACGCCCAGGGGATCGTCTTCAACGCCAACTACCTGACGTACTTCGACGACACGATCACCGACTATCTCGAAGCGACCGGCATCGGATGGGACGGGATGACCGAGCGGGGTATCGACATGGTGTTGGGTCGAGCCGAGGTCGACTTCCGGGCAGCCGGTCAGATCGGGGACACGATGGTCACCGGGGCCAGAGTCGTGGAGATCGGCCGGACGTCGGTGATCTTCGAGATGCGGACATGGGACAAAGAGACGGAGCGGACCGTCGCAGAGGGCCGACTGATCCAGGTGATGGTCGACCATCGAACCCACCGTCCGACTCCCGTGCCCGAATGGTTCATCGCAGCCACCGAGCAGCTTCAACGCTCTCCTTCCCGCCGCCGCACGACTGCACCGGATCCCGATCCCACGCCGACCAGGCGGACGGCCTCCCCCACCCTCGACCCCGGCAGGCTCCGTCCGGGCGGCTGACCAATGGCGGGGTCGGTTCTGGCGCGCCTCTCCTTCGGGCGGCCCTATCGTCGTGAGCCGTGCAGCAGCTCACCGGACTCGACGCCAGCTTCCTGAATCTGGAGACGTCGACCCAGCACGGCCACGTCGCCGGCGTGGTCATCCTCGATCCGTCCACCGCCCCTGACGGTTTCGACTTCGAGACGTTGCGGGATCTGATCGCCAGTCGAATCCATCTCCTCCCACCATTCCGACGCAAGCTCGTCCAGGTACCGCTCGGGCTGGATCACCCGTATTGGATCGAGGACCCCGAGTTCGATCTCGACTTCCATGTCCGCCACATCGCCGTGCCGCCTCCGGGCGATCGTCGACAGCTGGCCGAGTTGGTGGCGCGGATCCATGCACGCCCCCTGGATCGGGCGCGGCCTCTGTGGGAGCTGTATCTCATCGAGGGCCTCGAGGACGGCAGGGTTGCAACGCTGACGAAGCTTCACCACGCCGCCATCGACGGCGTGTCGGGTGCAGAGATCCTCACGATCCTGTTGGACGCCGACCCGAGCGGCCGCGAGGTGTCATCCGATGACCGCTGGCGCCCCGACCGGGTTCCGGGACAGATGGAGCTGTTGGCACGCACCGGATTCCAGTACGCGTTCCGCCCGGTGAAGGCGCTGAAGCTGGCGCGCAACGTCGCGAGGAGCGTCCCGGCGCTCGGTGCGCTTGTGCCGCGACGCCGCTCGGATGTCCTTTCCCGGCCGGGTCTGGTGGCACCGCACACTCGTCTGAACGATCCGATCACCGCGCACCGTCGGTTCGCGTTCGCCGACGTCGAACTGACTCGGGTCAAGGCGATCAAGAATGCCGCCGGCGTCACGGTGAACGATGTGGTGATTGCGTTGTGCGCCGGAGCGATGCGCCGCTGGCTGGACACCTATCACGAGGTTCCCGCCCGGTCGCTCCAAGCGATGGTGCCCATTTCGATCAGGACCGAGGAGACGGCGGGGGTGATCGGGAACGAGGTGTCGGTGATGATCGCCTCGATCGGAACCCATCTCGACGACCCGCTCGAACGACTGGCACACGCCCACGAGTCGATGGAGGTGGCGAAACACGCCCACAACGCCACTCCGGCGACCCTGTTGCAGGATTTTGCCCAGTTCGCTCCGCCGGCGGTCGCCGCCCGAGCCGCTCGACTGGTGTTCAGAAACGGGAGGGCGGGCCGGATGACGCCGTTCAACATGGTGATCTCGAACATCCCCGGACCGAACTTCCCGCTCTATCTCGCAGGCGCCAAGCTCGAGGGCCACTATCCGGTGTCTGCGATCGTCGAGGGCATGGCGGTCAACATCACGCTGCATTCGTATCTCGGCAACCTGTGCTTCGGGATCGTGACCGACCGCGACATCGTGTCGGACACGTGGGAATTGATGCAGTTCGTGACCGATGAGGTCGATGTACTCGAGAAGGCCCTCGATCTGACATGACAGCAGCAATGCCCCAACCTCGACACAAGCGGCCATCGATGCTCCTGGCTCTCACCGAGCCGGCCAGGGCAGCGATCGACGTCGCCGCCCTGTCGGTGTCGAGGCCGGTGGCCGCCGCGGCGCAACACGGGAATGGTGAGCCGGTGTTGATCCTGCCCGGCTTCATGGCCGGTGACGGTTCGACCCGGCCGTTGCGCGCGTTCCTCCGATCACACGATTGGACGGCCTACCGCTGGCGGATGGGCCGCAACATCGGCCCGACGCCCGACGTCTTGTACGGGATCAGCCATTCGGTTGCCACTCTGTCCCGTCGACATCACCAGCCGGTCGCGATCGTCGGCTGGAGCCTCGGTGGCCTGTATGCCAGGAACCTCGCGATCCGTCACCCCGAGCTCGTGTCGAAGGTGATCACGCTCGCCAGTCCCTTCGCCCTGAGGGACAACGGAGACTCCAACGCGCACGGGCTCTATCAGAGGCTGTCGGATCGACATCATCCGGACGTCCCGGGCGTGGACGGCGGCGGACCGCTGGGGATCCCGGCGACGTCGGTGTTCACGAAGGCCGACGGGATCGTTCCGTGGGAGGCGTGTGTATTGGAGGCCGACCACCAGTCGGAGAACGTCGAGGTGTTCGCCAGCCACATCGGCCTCGGTTTCAACCCCGCCGTCCACTATCTGATCGCCGACCGCCTCAGCCAGAAAGCCGAGACCTGGGTGCCGTTCGATGCGCCACGCTGGTTCCCGGGCCGCAACCGATCACACTGACGCCGACCAATTCGGCGTCGAGACCAGATCGCTCGTGCGCTCAGTCGAGCAGGCGAGCCGGGTCGATCTGCACGGCAACCGGCCCGACGTCGAGCAGCGCTGTCTCGCTGTGTCGGCCGACTTCGACGAGCACGCCTTCATCGAGTTCGTAGACCACGATCTCTGGCCCGTCGGGGTCGATGATCCAGTATCTCGGCAGTCCCGCCTCGGCGTATTTCGCGAACTTGCGGATGGTGTCTCGGGCCGGCTCAGTGGACAGGATCTCGACAACGAGATGAGGTGTCGCAGTGAATCGCTGCTCGTCATCGGTCTCATCGAAGACCATGAGGTCAGGGATGAATTCGTCCGGCCCGGGTTTCCACGCCCATCCCGTTCTGACCCGGTATCCGTCGGGCAGTGACTCCTTGAGGACGAGCGCGAGGTTGAGTTCGATGTCTTGGTGGCGTCCGGTCGGTGACGGGCTCACGACGAGCGCTCCATCGATGTATTCGCCGCGAACGTCTTCGCCGCGGGCCTCGTATTGGTCCCACGACATCGGGATTCGCTGGCCGACTTCGGTGGCGGGCATGTCATGCACGTTACTCCTCAACATGGTGAGGCCACCGTGCCAGGGCCCTCCAGACAGAAATCGTCGGCGTGCCAACCTGGTGCGAGTCTGGAACCGATCGCCCGAGAGTATGCGAACGGCGAGGCACATCCCCCACACCGCGTAGCTCCCGCCACGATCTCTATGATCCGAGCAATGCATGATCGCGCCGGGCTGCCGGCCACCAATGAAGACCTGATCGATGTCGCGCACCTCGTCACGTCCTACTACTCGGGGCGGCCCGACCCGGGTGAGTTGACACAACGGGTGGCGTTCGGGACTTCGGGACATCGAGGATCCAGCCTCGACACCGCCTTCAACGAACTCCACATCGCCGCAACCACCCGGGCGATCGTCGACTACCGCCAGATCAACCGGATCGGCGGGCCCTTGTTCATCGGGCGAGACACCCACGCCCTGTCCGAGCCCGCCTGGGTGACAGCTTTGGAGGTGCTCGCCGCCGAGGGCGTGACGGTGATGATCGACGCCCACGACCGGTACACCCCCACGCCGGCGATCTCGCACGCCATCCTGCGTCACAACGAGGGCCGGGCCGCCGGCGATCCTCGGCGGGCGGACGGGATCGTCGTGACCCCGTCGCACAATCCGCCTTCCGATGGAGGTTTCAAGTACAACCCGCCGCACGGCGGGCCGGCAGGCAGCGAGGCGACCGCCTGGATCGCCAACCGGGCGAACCAATTGATGTCCACACCGAACGCGATCAAACGCACGACGCTCGCCGACGCGCTCGGGGCCGGTACGACCAACCGCTACGACTACCTCGGCACCTACGTCGAGGATCTCGACTCGGTGCTCGCAATGGACACGATCAGCTCGGTCGGGGTCACCATCGGCGCTGACCCGCTCGGCGGGGCGGCCGTCGACTACTGGACCCGGATCGCCGACCGCTGGGACCTCGATCTCACGGTCGTCAACCCGCTCGTCGACCCCACCTGGCGGTTCATGACCCTCGACTGGGACGGCAAGATCCGCATGGACTGCTCGTCGCCATACGCCATGGCTTCGCTCATCGACCAGAAGGACCGCTTCCAGATCGCCACAGGCAACGACGCCGACGCCGACCGTCACGGCATCGTCACCCCCGACGCCGGACTCATGAACCCCAACCATTTCCTCGCCGTTGCGATCGAGTACCTCTTCAGCCACCGAGATGTCTGGCCCACCTCTACCGCCGTCGGCAAGACCCTGGTGTCGTCGTCGATGATCGATCGGGTGGTGGCAGACCTGGGCCGACAACTCCTCGAGGTTCCGGTCGGGTTCAAGTGGTTCGTGCCGGGGCTCATCGACGGTTCGATCGGCTTCGGTGGCGAGGAGTCCGCCGGGGCGTCGTTCCTGCGAAGGGACGGTTCGGTGTGGACCACCGACAAGGACGGCATCCTGTTGTGTCTATTGGCGTCGGAGATCCTCGCCGTCACCGGCGACTCCCCCAGCGACCGCTACCGAGCGATGACCGAACGTCACGGTGAGCCCGCCTACGAACGGATCGATGCGCCGGCCACCCGGGCGCAGAAGCAGCAACTCGCCGCGCTCTCCCCCGACGACGTCAAGGCATCGGAACTCGCCGGCGACCCGATCACCGCAGTCCTCACCAACGCCCCGGGAAACGGCGCTGCCATCGGCGGACTCAAGGTGACCACCGAGCACGCCTGGTTCGCCGCTCGACCTTCGGGGACCGAGGACGTCTACAAGATCTACGCCGAGAGCTTCAAGGGCCCCGACCACCTCGCCGAGGTCCAGCAAGCCGCCAAGGATCTCGTCGATCTGGCGCTCGGCTGACGAGACAGAGCTATGTCATTGGTCGAAAACCACGTACACTGGTCTCGTTCGGAATGCCAGAAGGGCAGTCCGGAGAAGTAGAAAGACATCTGCAATGGCAATTGGTACCGTCAAGTTCTTCAACAACGACAAGGGATTTGGTTTCATCTCCCGTGAAGACGGCGACGACATTTTCGTGCACTTCTCGAACATCGTGGGCGATGGACATCGCTCGCTGTCCGACGGACAGCAGGTCGAGTTCGAAGTAGGCCCCGGCCGTAAGGGCGACGAAGCAAAGAACGTCCGCCCGCTCTGAACCTTTCAGCGCTCTAGACGCAGCAAAGCCGCCGGCCCCGCCGGCGGCTTTGCTCGTTCTGAGGCAACGGTTGAGAAGAGGAGGGTGAGCCTGTCCCCCACGCGTGGGGGACATCTACAGCGGGACGTCGGGTGGGGCGGGGCGGGACTTGTGGAGCTCTTCTCGGGCGGCGTGGGTGCGGGTGAGCAGCTCGGCCATGAGCGCCTCGATCTCCTCGAGTTGGAGCTCGATCTCGTCCTCGGCTTCGAGGCGGAGCCTGCGGGCCTCGCCCTCGGCTCGCCTGACGAGGATGTTGGCCTCCTCGACCGCCTCTGCTAGCACATAGGAATCCGAGACGAGCCGCTTGGACTCGGCCTTGGCCCGTTCGAGGATCTCGTGGGCCCGCTCGTTGGTGCGGGCGATGAACGCCTCACGCTCACGGACCATCCAACGTGCCGCCCTGAGCTCGTCCGGCAGCTCCGCCCGGAGCCGCTCGAGCATCCCGGCGAACTCGTCACGGTCGACCAGCACGCTGTTCGACAGCGGCATCGACTTCGCCTCCGCGAGATGTGCGAGCATCTCGTCGATGAAATCCTGGAGCTCGCCGACGTTCGTCCGCGCCTGAGGGGGCTGCACCGGCGGAGGTGGAGGCGGGTTGTGCTCTTCGTGTCCGAAATCACTCATGCCAGTTTCTCCTCGAGCGCCGCCGCGACCGGCGGGGGCACCAGATCTCCAACGCTACCGCCCAGCCGGGCCACTTCCCGCACGAGCGACGAAGAAACGAAGCTCCAGTCCGGCGAGGTCGGCATGAACACCGTCTCCATGCCACGCAGGTGGGAGTTCATCTGCGACATCTGCAGCTCGTAGTCGAAGTCGGAGCCGGCCCGCAGGCCCTTCACGACGACGTCGACCTCCTGCTCGGAGGCGAAGTCGACCAAGAGGCCGTCGAACGACACCAGGTCGATGTTGTCGAGATCGTCGAGCGAGGCCCCCAACAGCTCGATCCGCTCCCCCAGCGTGAACATCGAGTTCTTCGACGGGTTCGACACGACGGCGACGACCACCCGGTCGTAGATGATGGCGCATCGTCTGATGATGTCGATATGACCGTTCGTCGGCGGGTCGAAGCTCCCCGGGCACATGGCGGTCGTCACGACGTCTCCTTTCGATACCTGATGATTCTGGTCCCTCCGAGCCGCCGTTCGTCGTCAATCCGATATCCATCGGGCTCGGGCGTCGGATCGGTGGACCGCCGCGTGACGACCACCAGGGCGTCCCCGATCAGATCAGGCGCCAGCCGCTCGAGCACCCCGGCCACCACCGGTGCCTGCATCGGCCAGGGCGGGTCGCAGAACACGACGTCGAACGGTCCGTCGATCGAGGCATCCCAGGTGAGCACATCGACGGCTTCTCACGACTGCTTCGATACCCAGCGTGTCGAGATTCGTCTGGAGCGCCTGCAGGGCTTTGCGTCCGGACTCCACGAACACCGCCGACGCAGCCCCCCGCGACAGCGCCTCGATTCCGAAGCTGCCCGCACCGGCGAACAGGTCGACGATCCGGGCATCGGGGATCTCGAAGTGCGATCGAGTTGAAGATCGACTCCTTGGCGCGATCCATGATCGGGCGGGTGTCGTCGGTGTCGGGCCCGACGAGCCTCCGCCCCCTGAACTCCCCTGCGATCACCCGCACGATGTTCTCACGAGATGAACAGCCACTCGGTCTTCCCTTCTTCGTCGTCTCCGAAGAACATGATGATCTCCTCGAGCAGATCGGGGTGCCCTGCGAGGCCGGGGTCGGCGTCGACCAGGGCGAAGGCGTCGTCCCGCGCAGCGATCAGGCTCTCACGGTCCGACACGATGTTCGCCAGCCTGAGGTCGCTCCGTCCCGACTGGCTGGCAGCGAACACGGTCCCCTGGCCGCGGATCTCCAGATCCTCGCGGGCGAGCTCGAACCCGTCGTTGGTCCGGACCATCGCCTCGATCCGGCGCTCGCCGTCGGGCGTCGTCGGATCCGCCAACAGGATGCAGACACCGGAGTGCTCGCCGCGCCCGACCCGGCCCCGCAACTGGTGCAGCTGGCTCAACCCGAACCGGTCGGCGTCCTCGATGACCATCACGGTCGCATTGGGGATGTCGATACCGACCTCGATGACCGTCGTCGCAACCAGCACGTCGATCTCCCCCCGACGGAAGGCGTGCATGACCTCGTCCTTGTCCCGTGGCGGCATCTGCCCGTGGATGAGCCCGAACCGCAACTCGGGCAGCAACTCGCTGAGGCGCCGAAACTCCGATTCGGCGCTGGCGGCCTCGATCTTCTCGGAGTCCTCGACCAGCGGGCACACCACGAACGCCTGCCGACCCTTTTCGACCGCTTCGGACACGAGCTGCCAGACCCGGGTTTCCTGGTCACGGCCCACCGCCCGGGTCTGGATCGGGCTCCGACCGGGCGGGAGCTCGTCGATGATCGTCTCCTCCAGGTCGCCGTACAGCGTCATCGACAGCGTCCTCGGGATCGGCGTGGCGGTCATGATCAGCAGATCCGGCGATGTCTCGCCTTCGCCCTTCTGCCGCAGCACGTTGCGCTGCTCGGCGCCGAAGCGATGTTGCTCGTCGATGACGGCCATCCCGAGTGAGGCGAACTCGACGGTCTCCTGGATGAGGGCATGCGTGCCCACGATGATGTCGATGTCGCCATTCGCCAGCATCGTGAGGATCTCTGGCCGGCCGGCACTCGAATCGAAGTTGGTCATCGCCTGGCTGCCGGTCAACAGCGCCATACGGACGGTCTGTTCCTCAGGTGCCTCGGAGAACAGCGAGTCCATCCCCAGCGAGGCGTCCGGGCCCATGTCCGGGGGGGTCATGTTCGACTGGTCGAACAGGTCACTGATTCCGAGGAAGTGCTGAACGGCGAGCACTTCGGTCGGCGCCATCACCGCCGTCTGATACCCGCCCTCCACCGCATAGAGGAGAGCAGCCACCGCCACCACCGTCTTGCCCGAGCCGACCTCGCCCTGGATCAGGCGCTGCATGGGGTACGAGGTCGCCATGTCTCCGACGACGTCCTCGATCGCCCGGCGCTGGGCGTCGGTCAGCAGATACGGGAGCCCGGAGATGAAACGCTCCGACAGCTCCCGCGACGGGCCGTGGACGATTCCGACTTGGTTCTCCTCCCGGAGCCGCTTGTTGAGCGCGAGCGCAGTCTCGAGCCGGAAGAACTCGTCGAAGATCAGCCGCCTCCTGGCGATCGCGACGTCCCTCATCGAATCGGGGAAGTGGATCGAACCGAACGCATCGTTGCGGGATGCCAGCCTGCGGCGGGCAACGATCTCGGCTGGGACCGGGTCCTCGATCGGGCGGGCGCGCTTGAGCGCATTCCAGATTCCACGCCGGATCCAGCCCGAGCCCACCTTGGCGGCGTTCGGATGGATCGGAACCACCCGGCCGGTCTTCAAACCCTCGGTGGACGCCGACGAGAGGACGTCGACGTCCGGTGACTTCATCTGGGTCGTTCCCCGGAACCGTTCGACCTTGCCGGACAGCGCAACCTCCGCACCGACGCTGAGCTGTCGCTCCCGGAACGCCTGATTGAACCAGACCGCCTTGATCGTGCCGGTGCCGTCGGTGAGCCGAGCCTCGGTCATCGTCAGTCGTGCCCGTGGACGCCGGGTCGACACCGACAACACCTCGGCGATCACGGTGACCTCCTGGCCCACCGGGAGCTGGGCGACCGGTTCGATCCTCGACCGGTCGATGTACCGGCGGGGGAAGTGGAACAACAGGTCCCGCACGGTGCGGATCCGTGCATCGGCCAGGGCCTTGCCACGAGCACCGGACAGGCCCGAGACGCGCTGGATCGGGACTTCGTCGAGATACTTCAGTGAAGGCACCGGTACGCGGCTACTCGACGGAGATCAGATACGGATATGTCGGCTGACCGCCGGGGATGACCACCAGCTCCACCTCGGGATGCAGTTCCGACAGGTAGGCCTCGAGGCTCTTCGTGGCGGGCAGCGAGGCGTCGACCCCGGTGTACAGGGTGACGATCTCGGGATTGGCCGGCGGCATCAGCTCGGCGACCAGGCCACGCAGCACGGACTCGACGTCGCGCCCGTTGACCACGATCGCCCCGTCCGCGAGTCCGATCCAATCGCCCTTCGAGATCACGAGGTCACCCACTCTGGCGTCACGGACCGCTGACGTCACCTCGCCCACCATCACCGAGGACGCAGCCGCAGCCATCGTCTCGGCCGTCTCCTCGATGTCGTCGGAGGCAGTGGTGTACCCGAGCATCGCGGTGATTCCCTGTGGGACGCTCCGGGTCGGCACAACGCGGACGTTCTTCGGCGAAATCTGATCGATCTGCTCGGCCACGGGAACGATGTTCTTGTTGTTCGGCAACAGGATCACGTCTTTGGCAGGAACGCTCTCGACCGCTGCCAGCAGCTCCTCGGTCGACGGGTTCATGCTCTGCCCGCCCCGAATGACGCCTTGGACTCCGAGATCCCTGAACACCTCCACCAATCCGGGGCCGTTGACCACCGCGACCACGCCCACCGGCGCCACTGCCACCTCGTCACGAGGCAAGAACACGTCCTCGGCCTCCAACACCCCGGGGCTCTCGGTGAGGTCGGTGACTCGGATGTCGGATGGCGTACCCGCCGCGATGCCCGCCTCGATCGACGGGCCGATCTCGTCGGTGTGGATGTGACAGTTCCACGTGCCCTTGCCGCCGGTGACGGCGATCGAATCTCCCAGTTCGGCCCAACGGGCACGAAACGTCTCCATCGCCTCGTCTGTCGAATCGAGGAAGAACATCACCTCGTAGCGGAGCTCCGACACGGCGGGCGCAGAGTCGATCTGATCGAGTTGCGCCTCGGCGGTCAGCAGCTCGTGGGGAAGCTCGACCGGATCGACCGATGCAGCCTCGGCAAACGCCGCGAACAACAGCACCAGCCCGGCGCCACCGGCGTCGACGACCTGGGCCTGCTTGAGGATCGGCAACGCATCCGGGGTGCGTGCGAGCGCGTCCACCGACCGCCGGAACACCGCAGCCGCCAGCTCGGTGAGATCCGAATAACCGTTCGTTTCGGCCTCCTCGGACGTCTCTCGAATCACGGACAGAATCGTGCCTTCGACCGGAGTCGCAACCGCCCGATACGCGGAGGCCGACGCGCGCGCCAGACCCGCCGTGAATTGAGCGACATCGACCGCGTGGTGATCGGCAAACGTCTCGGCGAGCCCGCTCAGAATGACCGACAGAAGGATCCCCGAGTTGCCCTTGGCCCCCATCAGCGAACCGTGGGCGATGGCGTTGGTCACCTCCTCCATCGATTCGGTGCCATCCAATTCAGCCATCACCCGTTTGATCGTCCCCGACATGTTCGACCCGGTGTCGCCATCGGGCACCGGGTAGACGTTCAGGCCGTTGAGCGCGGTCCGATAGATGGTGATCAGCTCGTCGAACCTGACGAAGGCGGACTTGATGTCGTGTGAAGTGAGGACCATGTTCAGTCCGACGATGATACCGATGCCGACTGGCCCTCCGATGCGCTGAGACTGTCGTTTCGCATTCCTTGCACGCTCGGTGTTACGATTCCCGCCGTTCCCCCAGGAGATCTTTTTCTGATGTCATATCGCTGCGAAGTCTGTGGCAAGGAGCCGAGTTACGGCAAGACCGTGACGTTCTCCCACAAGCGAAACAACCGCCGCTGGCTGCCGAACATCCAGCAGGTCCGGGTCAAGCACGGGTCCAACACCCGCAAAGCCCGCGTCTGCACCTCGTGCATCCGCGCAAACAAGATCGAGAAGGCCTGATCGTTGGCCACCCAGGGCGTCGTCAAGACCTACGACCCCGTCACGGGCGTCGGTGTCGTCGTTCTCGATGAAGACCAGTCGGAGGTCTACCTTCGACCCGGATCCCTCAAAGGATCCATCTTCCGCATGCTCAGGCAGGGCCAGCGGATCCTCTTCGACCTCGAGACCGAGGACGAACAGCGCTACGTGACCTCGATCAAGGTCGGGCAGAGCGGATACTGACGCCCTCACGCCCTGCCCAATGGGTAGAGTCCGAAGGAGTCCGTCTCAAGGAGTCTCATCGTGGTCCAGGCATACGTGTTGATCCAGACCGAAGTCGGCAAGGCTGCCGTTGTCGCCGAAGAAGTTCGTTTGATTCCCGGTGTCGACTCGGCCGACGACGTGACCGGCCCCTACGACGTCATCGTGAAGGCGTCCGCCGGCGACGTCGACCAGCTCGGCAAACTCGTCGTGGCGAAGATCCAAGCCATCTCCGGCATCACGCGCACCCTCACCTGCCCGGTCGTCAACCTGTAGATCCCAGGTGTCCCCCACGCAGTGGGGGAAGGTCCCGGGGTCCCCGGTGTCCCCCACGCAGTGGGGGAAGGTCCCTGCGAACCGCCCGCACATTCCGCGCGATCCCCTCGAACCCTTCACACACCTCCCGTAGCCGGCGGTTCGGAGGTAGGGGGACAACTCCAACGGTACGTTCCGTCCCTTCACCCTGGCATGTTCGGCTGTATGAAGCCCTACACGACGCGAAGAGCACGGGAACTGCGGCAGTCGATGCCGAAGGCTGAAGCCATTCTGTGGACACATCTTCGCCGTCGACAGCTCGGCTGCCGGTTCCGAAGACAGCACCCACTCGACCCGTACATCCTCGACTTCGCCTGCCTCGAACATCGCCTCGCAGTCGAGTGTGACGGCGATCACCACGACCGGTACGGCAGAGACCATGATCGCGATCTGGCCATCGAACGCGCCGGGTTCACCGTCATGAGGTTCTGGAACTCAGAGGTTCTCGGAGAAACGGAAGAAGTACTGTCGACCATCGCACTCCATCGCGATCCGCGCTTCGACCCAAGAGCATGGGCTGTCGATGGGCGGCCCGGGGCGAACCGCTTGGCTTGAGGACGCGCAGGAGTTGGCCCCTCATCTCCTGTCCACGATTCCAGGCTTCGCTGGAGTTGGCCCCTTACCTCCCGCCTCGTTCCTCGGCGGCAGGGACCTTTCCCCACTTCGTGGGGAACACCTGGGCGGCAGGGACCTTTCCCCACTTCGTGGGGAACACCTACGCGGGAGTCGGCCCCTTACCTCCCGCCTCGTTCCTCGGCGGCAGGGACCTTTCCCCACTTCGTGGGGAACACCTGGGCGGCAGGGACCTTTCCCCACTTCGTGGGGAACATCTGGGCGGCAGGGACCTTTCCCCACTTCGTGGGGAACATCTCAGCCGAGTTTGGAGGCGATGGTGGAGGCGTTTCTGAGGGCGGTGCCGTCGGCGCCGTGGGTGGAGAAGGCGCGAGGCGATGAGGCGAGTGCCTCTGCGATCATCCCGTCGAGCAACTCCTTGCGGGACACGGGAGGATCGACGAACAGCTTGGCCGACAGACTCCCGGGGATCGTGTTGATCTCGTTGACGTAGAGCGTGCCCGCCGCATCGAGGAAGTCGATCCGGGCGACCGACCGGACGCCGACCAACGCAGCGACCTTGGGGGCGATCTCACGGATCTGCGCTTCCAAGGCCGCATCGACATCGGCAGGCACCGTGTTCGCAGGTGCGCCGGCATCCCCCCACGCCAGGTACTTCTGTTCATAGGAGTAGAGCCCGTCGCCACTGGTCCTCGGTTCTTCGATGTTCGACAAGGTCAGCGCCGGGTAGGTCCGGACGGCGACGTTCAGGTCACGGAACTCTGGGAGGAACGGTTCGATGACCGCGCCGTCACCGAGATGTGGCGACGTTCGGAGCAGCGCGAGCGCGGTGTCGAGGTCATCGACGACCTCGATTCCGATGGAACTCCCGCCGAACCGGGGCTTGACGATGTACGGGCCGTCGAACTCGGGGGTGACTCCCGGTTCGAGCAGCAGCCTCGGGAGGCTCGGGAGCCCGGCGTTGGCGACCGACGCTGCGAACGCGAGTTTGTCCATCCCGAGCGCCGACCCGGCCTGTCCGGGACCGGTGTACCGGTAGCCGGCCAGATCCATCGCCCCCTGGATCGTCCCATCCTCGCCCGGCCCACCGTGACAACAGTTGACGACGACCGAGACGTCCAGCGGCTTCTTCTTGAGCACCCAGCCCTGACCGGGGCGGGCGTCGAAGGTGAGCTCCCGGGCCTTGCGTGGCAGTCCGTCGGCGAAATCGGTGACCTCGAGACCGGGGTCCACGAGATGAAATCCGCCCGTCTTCGACCAGTAGATCGCGAGGACGTCACCCAGTGTGCGGGTCGCCTGCAGCCCGGTCGAGATCGAGATGTCGTGTTCGGGTGATGGGCCACCGAAGAGAACCGCAGCTGTGGGCATTGTCGGAAACCTCAGGGATAGTGGTCGGGGAGATCGTTCTCGTACAGCACGGCGTCGCCGGGACCCAGTTGGTCGCGGACCCATGCGACGGCGTCATCGCGTGTGTCGAAGAAGTGTACCGACGCGGCCCCCGACTCCCTGACACCTGCGGCGAGCGCCCTGCGATTCGTCTTGCCCACGATCGCCACGTCGGTGGCGATCGTTGCGGCCCTCTTGGCGAACTCCGTGTTCGCTCGTCGCTGCATCGAGCCCAACTCAACCATGCCGGGAGTGACGACCACCTTGCGCCCGTCACCGGAGCCATCGAGCAGATCGAGCGCTCGCGACGCCCCGGCAGGGTTCGAGTTGAACGTGTCGTCGATCACGACGAAACCCCGCTCCGAACGTGCCGCCACCTGGCGATGCGGAGGGGTCGGCAGTGAGGCCAGCCGGTCCTCGAGGCCGTCGGTCGCGAATCCGAGTGCGGCGAGGGCTCCGACTGCGCATGCCGCGTTCCCGATCTGGATGACGTCCGGGTCGACCCGGCCGACGCTCCGACCATCCACCGAGATCTCACCGGTGACGGGATCGCCGACCACGTCGGCCGGCTCACCGGCCACCGACACCGTGATCATTCGGCGGCGTTCCAACTCCTCGGCTGCGATCCTCGCCATGATCGGGTCGTCGACGAGGATCACGCCGACCGCGGCTCGCTCGAAGACCTCCCGTTTGGCCCTGCCGATGTTCTCGAGCGTTTTCATCCGCTCCAGGTGAACCGGTCCGAGCGCAGTGAAGACACCCACCTCTGGTGGGATCCATGAGCACATGTCTCGGATCTCGCCGGGACCGTAGATGCCCATCTCGGCGATGAACACTTCGGTGCCGGGGCCGAGATGCTCGTTCACGGCGCGAGCCAGGCCCATCCGGTTGTTGAACGACGCCGGGCTGGCCATGACCGTCGTCTGGGCCGCCAGCAGATGCGCCAGATAGCCCTTGGTGGTGGTCTTCCCGTACGAGCCCGTGATGGCCACGACCCTCGCACCCGAGCGGTCGAGTCCGGCCTTCGCCTGGTCGACCCACCGCTGATCGGTGCGCCGCTGGATCGGGTTCCAGATCAGCAAGGCCAGATCGACCAGCCAGGGGAGGCCGAGCAGGATCAGCGCATACAAGCCCGGGAATCCGCTGAACGCCGCAACGACGACCAAGGCGACGACGAGCACAGCGGAGACCGCCGCAGTGGCCCGCAGCCGGGACGTCCATGCGAGGCCGGACGTCCGTCCCTCGAGCGGGAGTCCCACCGGGCCCACCGCCACGACCACCGCCACCGCCAACACGGCCAGACCGGTGGCGAGCGATGCCAGTCCCGCCAGGACGCCCGCGAGCGCGAGCGCCGCGTTCACGGTGCTCGACCGCCACCATCGCACCGCAAAGACGCCGACCGCCGGCAGGTAGTGCTCTCGTTGCGCCACCCGCAGCCATCGCAGCGCCTGCACCCCCGACACCACCAACACCGTGAGCGCAATCACGGCGTTCATCTGAGCGCCTCGATCGCCGACCGAAGCGCTTCGGGGTGGGTCGTCGGAACGAAGTGTCCGGCATCTGCGATGACTTCGAGGGTCGCACGCTCTCGAAGGAGTTGCAGTGCGCGCTCGGGAACCCAGAGCGGCACGTCGGTGTCGTTGGCTCCCCAGACCAGCGACACCGGCAGATCCAGCTCGGTCAGCTCGTGTTCGTAGGACTCGTTGACGGCTGTGACGAGCACGTCACGCATGACTCCGGTCGCCGCCCGATAATCGGCCGAACCGCGATTGCGTTTCTCGCGCTCCATCCGCTCATCGGAGACCAGACCCACTCGATGTGCAGCTCGGATCAGCCGATACCCCAGGCTGGGTTTCGCTCCGCTCTCTCTCCGGAGCAGCGGAACACCGGTCAGCACCATCGCCGAAAACGAACCCGGCACCTCCGACTCGAGCGCGACCGCGACGCGGCCACCGAACGAGTGGGCGACGACCACCGGTGGCTGCTCGAACTCCTCGAGCACGTCGATGATCATGTCCGCATAGCCGTAGGCTCCCGTGGGCACCGGAGGGGGCGGTGAAGCCCCGAATCCGGGCAGATCGAGGGCGATCGCCTGGGCCCCGTCGAGGACCGCATCGAAATCCGCGTGGTTTCGACCCCACCCGTGCAGCGCCAGCACGTCGGGCGGTTCCGAGCCGTGGCGTTGCCCGAACAGCCGCCCACCGGCGAACGCCTTCAGCGCCATGATCGGTGCTCCGTGAGGCGCCGGGCGGCGGTGGGGCGCGGGACATCCGAGAGAAGGCTCAACCGATCCAGCACAGATGCCGAGGATACAGTGATATCGACGTGCTGAACATGAACGCGGAGCCTGCGCAGACCGAGTATCCGCTCCTTCGCTTCCGGGCTGCCGGATTGCGCCGGAGCGTTGTTCTCGCGTGGCTGGTGATCGGTGCGCTCACCGCGGTTGCGATCAACAAGGGCATCGTTGCCGAACAACCCCGGTTCCTCATCTCGATCGGACTGTTCGTCGTCGTCATGGCCGGGGCCACCGCAGCGAACTGGAACAAGGTGCTCGCCACCCGGGTCGGGCCATGGCTGGCCTGGGGTTGGACCATCGCCCTGACCCTGGCGCTGGCATCGATCGCGTCGATTCCCGATATGTTCTCGTCCGTGCTGCCCGTGTTCTCGGGCGTGGTCGTCCTCACCGGACTGGTGTTGCCGCCCGTGCGTCACATCTTCGTGAGCATTCTTGCCGTCTTCCTGCTCGTCGTGACCGCCGCGACGAGCCCGGGCGCGGCCGACAGCATCGGTGAGATCTCCATTCAGGCGCTCACCGTCGCCGTCGTCGCCGGTGCAACTGCGCTGATCGGCACCGAGTTCGAACGTGAGGCGAAAGCCGGCGCCAATCGACTGCGGGATCTCCAGGAGCAACGGTCCGACTTCGAGCGTCTCTACGCGGTTTCGGCGACGCTGGCCGGCGCCGAGTCCCTCACCGAGGGCCTCCCGCAGATCGTCGGAACCATCTGCACCTACCTCGACGCCCAGATCGGGGTCGTCTTCCTGTATCAACCCGACGACCACTCGCTGAAGATCATGTCGCCGATGTGGGTCAACGGGCACACCCTCGACGTCGGAGACCTGAAGATCCGCGTCACCAGCGGCGGGATCATCCCACAGGTCTTCCGATCCGGGAAGGCGCTCCATCTCGAGGACATCGACGCCAATCCCGACAAGTTCGGCGTCGTCGGCGAGCTCGGCATGAGTGAGGCACTCATCGCCCCCCTCCGGGTGGAAGGCTTCAACGTGGGGGTCATCGCGATCGGGGACCCGGTCGCAGGGTCGTTCGAGTCCGACCAGATCGGCGATCTTGCGTCGTTGGCGGCACCCGCCGCACTGGTGCTGTCGCAGCTCGGCCGCTACGAGGCGGCGGCGGAGATGACCAAACGGATGCAGGAGGTGGCGCAGATGAAGACCGACTTCGTCTCGGTCGTCTCCCACGAGCTGCGCACCCCGCTCACGTCTATCATCGGGTCACTCGATACCGTCGTTCGCCCCGAGCTCAGCAAAGAGGCATCGCTCGACCTGATCGACTCGGCGCGACGTCAGGCCGGTCGGCTCCAACGCCTCATCGAAGACCTCCTGATGGTGTCGCGCATCGACCGGCAGTCGGTGCCCGTCGCTCCAGAGCAGATCAAGCTGTTGCCATTTCTCCACGACATCACCGGCACCGTGAAGCTCGACGGCCTGACCATCTCGGTCGAGCCATCCGACCTTGTGATCAGCGCCGATCCCGACCACCTGGGACGAGTGTTCATCAACCTCGTCGAGAATGCTCGCAAATACGCCCCGGGCTCCCCGGTCGAGATCGTCGCCCGCGCCGTGCGTTCGAGAGTCGACATCGACATCGTCGACCACGGCGAAGGCATCAGCCTCGATCAGCAGGCGCGGATCTTCGACCGGTTCACCCAGATCGAGCGGAGCGACACGAGAACCCGCGGGGGAACCGGGCTCGGTCTCTCGATCGTCAAGGGATTGGTGGAGGCGATGGGTGGCCAGGTGTCGGTTGGTGACACCCCAGGTGGTGGGGCGACGTTCACGGTGTCGCTGCCGCCGGCGACGGTCGACGAGGAATTCAGTCCACGATCTTTCTGACACCGGCGGCCTGGGAGTGGAACCCGGCATCGACGTGCACGATCTCGCCAGTCGTCTTCGACGTCCAATCCGAGAGCAGTAGGCAGACCATCTGGGCGACCGGAGTCGGGTCGGTCTGATCCCACGGCAGCGGCGCACGATCGTTCCAGGCGTCGTCGAAGATCTGGAAGCCGGGGATCGACTTCGCCGCCACCGTGCCGAGCGGTCCTGCCGCCACCGCGTTCGCTCGGATGTTCTTCGGGCCGAGATCTCGGGCGAGATACCGGGTGATGGACTGGAGCGCCGACTTGGCGACGCCCATCCAGTCGTAGGCCGGCCATGCCTGACTGTTGTCGAAGTCGAGCGTGACGAGCGAGCCGCCACCTCGCTTCTCCATCAGCCCCATCAACGCCGCCGCCAGCGTCTTGTATGAGAAGGCAGAGGTCATGAACGCCGTTTGTGCCGACTCCGGTGGGGTGTTCAGAAAGTTGCCGCCGAGGGCATCCTCCGGAGCGAAGGCGATGGCGTGGAGCGCTCCATCGACTCCGCCCCAGCGCGCATCCAGATCGGCGACCAGCGCCTCGACGTGGGCGGGATCGTTGATGTCGAGTTCGATGACGTCACACGGCCGGGGAAGCCGTTGGACCGAACGCTCCGTGAGACGCATGCCGCGCCCGAACCCGGTGACGACGATCTCGGCTCCTTCCTCCTGCGCGATCCGGGCCACATGCCAGGCGATCGAACCGTCGGTGAGCACACCGGTGATGAGGAGCCGCTTGTCTTTGAGCAACATGGTCAACCTCCGAAGCTCTGACCGAAGTTCTGGATTCCGCGGATGCCGAGTCCCATCAGGAACAGACCCAACAGACCGTAGGACAACGCGGGCCGCTTGGCGAGCTGCGCCCGATAGATGTATGCAAACGAGAACGTGAACAGGATGACGATGCCGTAGAAGACGTGCTGGTTTCCTGCCCATTCGGCGTCTTCGTTGACGTAGACCCACAGTCCCATCCCGACCTGGGTGAGCAGAGCGATGGAGGCGACCGTCGCTCCGACGGCGTACGAGCGACCGGGCTCACGCCTCAAGACGGCCAGCACGAGCCCCCAGAGCCCGACGACTCCCATGATGATGACGGCGGTCCAGCCGAATCGACGATGGGCGGCACCGATCGCCGAGTCATAGTCGGCAGGACGCACCTGGGCGAGTGCAAGAACGATCGAAGTCGGCATCGATCGGGAGCGTAGCTTGCGTCGGACCGGATGGCCCCAGGGCTACTCGAGCGGAACCAGCTGCCCGGAGCGGAGGTCGAGGACGAACTCCTGCTGGTCGCGGGAGTCTGCGATCCAGCGTGCGAGCGTCGAACCCTCGCTGCGCACGATCCACCAGACGTAGTCCTCGCCCGCGGCGGCGACGTAGTTCTGCATGGCAACACGCGCGACATCGACGGCGTCTCGCTCGGACGGGAACGCGCCGAGCTTCTCTTCGATGATCGGCTGCCCCGGCGGATGCTTCAGATCCGTGAACTGCATGACTTCGAACAAGACTCTGCCTCCGACCTACATCCTACCGCGAACTCGGCCCGATCGAAGGGCAAATCCCACGCAGCGTGGGCAAGGAATCCGCGTTCGATCAGCCGTCGAGCACGTCGGCGTACCGCTCCCGGACGACCTTCTTGTCGAACTTGCCGGTGCCGGTCTTGGGGATCTCGTCGATGAAGATCACTCGGTCCGGAAGCCACCACTTGGCGACTCTCGGCCTGAGATGTTCGATCAGCTCGTCCTCGGAGACCGCTGCGCCCTGTCGTGCGACCACGAACGCCACCGGCCGCTCCTGCCACTTCTGATGATTCACGCCCACCACGGTCGCCTCGACGACGTCAGGATGCGCCATCAGCTCGTTCTCGAGATCGAGCGACGAGATCCACTCACCGCCCGACTTGATGACGTCCTTTGCCCGGTCGGTGATCTTCACGTAGCCCTCGGGGGTCACCTTGCACACGTCACCGGTCCGCAGCCATCCGTCCTGGAACGATGCAGGCGTCCTGGTGTCGTTGTAGTACTCGGCGGCGACCCACGGCCCGCGGATCAGCAGCTCTCCGAACGCCTCACCGTCGTGCGGTAGCTCGTTGCCGTCCTCGTCGACGATCTTGATCTCCAGACCGGGAACGGGAGTGCCCTGCGTCTCGAGCACGTCGAGCTGGTCCTTCCAGTCCCAATCCAACATGTGGGGCTTGAGCAGTGACAGTGTCGCCACGGGATTCGTCTCGGTCATGCCCCAGGCGTGGATGACGGTGATGTCACAGTTCTCGTGATACCAGTCGATCATCGCTCGCGGAACCGCCGACCCACCGGCGACGAACGAGTGAATCGAGGAGACATCGGCTTCGGGATGCCTCGCCAGGTACTCCTGAACTCCGATCCAGACGGTGGGGACACCCGCAGACATGGTCACGCCTTCGTTCTCGAAGAGGCGGACGAGCCCCTCGGGGCTGAGGTCGGGACCAGGCAGTGTGAGCTTTGCGCCGCGCACCGTCGCCATGAACGTGAACCCCCACGCGGCGGCATGGAACATCGGCACCACGGGGAGCACGTTGTCGGCGGCCGACATCGGCAGGTTCGCCAGGTTCGACATCGTGTGGAGATACGTCGACCGGTGCGTGTAGGCGACGCCTTTCGAGTTGCCGGTCGTCCCGGACGTGTAGCAGTACATCAGCGGGTCGCGTTCTTGGACGTCCGGCCAGTGATTCATGGGCTCGGCGCGCGAGATCAGATCCTCGTAGGCGATGGCGTTCGGGAGATCGGCACCCTCTGTCGAATCCGAGAGGATCACGAAGGCCCGAACCGTCTCGAAGCCGTCTGCGACCGGGGCTATGAGATCGACCAGATCGGGGTCGACGAAGACGACGTGGTCCTCGCCGTGGTTGACGATGTAGGTCAGCTGGTCCGGGAACAGGCGGATGTTGAGTGTGTGACAGATGCGGCCGGAGTTCGCCGTCGCCCAGTAGAGCTCGTGGTGACGCCGGTTGTTCCAGGCGAATGTCCCGACCGCACCGCCGTAGGGGACACCGAGTTCAGACTCGAGCGCCGACGCCAGCCGACGTATTCGGTCGTCGACGGCGGCGTAGTCGGTTCGGAACACCGATCCGTCCGACTCGACCGAGACGATCTCAGACGTCGGATACAGCCGGACCGCCTGGTCGTAGAGCGTGGACATCCGCAGCGGGAAGTCATCCATCATGTGGGGCATGGAGCTCAATCCTCGTCGAGCAAACGGCGCTTCTGTTCTTCGAACTCCTCTGGCGAGAGGATCCCGCTGTCACGGAGATCGGCGAGCTTCGCCAACTCGTCTGCCGTGGATGTCGTCTCGCCACTGCCCGCGTTCAACATCAGTTGTCGCTTCTCTCTGACCTGGTAGATCTGCGACTGCATCCCTTCGGGGTCGGGGATGTCGGTGAACCGGGTCTGGCCGGTCTCGCCCGCCGACTCGATGAGCAGGTCTCCGGACCGGACCAAACGCTCGAGGAACCCCCGCGAGAACGCCACGTTGTTGATGACCTCGAGCGGGATCTCGGTTCCCGACCGGGACAACACGCCTGCCCTCCGGACGACGCGTTCGGTGGTGAGGACGTACTGGGTCGTCCACCAGTCGGCGACGACGCGGACCGAGAGGAGCAGCCAGATACCGACGATGCCGACGATGACGAGTGACATCGCCGTTCCCTCGAGGAACATCACGGCGAGCACGATCGCCACCACACCAGCGACACCGCCGCCGATCGGTATCAACAGTGCCTGCCAATGGGGCCTGAACTGGGTGACGATGGTCTCGCCGGGGCTGAGGAGACGTTCGGGATACGGCATCGTCGGAGCATAGATCGGCACTTCCAGCGGTGCGGCCCATCGAGTCGAAAGCCCCCGAAACGCAGAAAATCCCGAGGAAGCTCCGGCCGAAACCTTTGCCCTCTCGGGATTTCTGCGGCGTTCGGGCTGCAGCCGAAGCTGCTGCCTTCCCGCTCCGACTCCGGGTCTCCCCTTCGTCGGGCGCCTTCCGGTCTTGCGACCTTCCGGCCACCATCCGGCCTTGCGGCCATCAGGCTGCCGTCAGACCTCGCGGTCTTCCGGCTCGCCACGCTCGCCGAAGCGATCGTGGCCCGGGCGGGCCTTGCGGCCGTTCCGGCGCCGCCTGTCTCCCGAAGAAGACCTGCAGCCGGGTCCCTCGGCCGAAGCCTCGGTCCCCAAACCTCTCGGGTCAAACCCCCGACCGTTTCCGGCCGAAGTACCGATCGGCCCCCCGTCCCGCCGAAGCGGGGCGGAAGTTCCCTTCCGCCTCTCAGCGGTCGGGCCGATCCTCCGTCCCGAGGGACTTCGGACCCCGTCTCGAAACCGAAGCTCCGATCCGGTTCCGGGGGTGCGGGGCCTCGTTTCCGAAATCTCCGCCCTCCCGGGCTGCGTCCGGTTTCCCGGTCGCTGCAGAAGGGAACGTACGCCCCTGTGACGCCCATTTCAAGAGGAAACGGCGTCTGGATTTCGCGATCAAGCCCGGAAATTTCGCGACCTGATCCCGAAGCGGGTTACCCACAGGGTTGTCCTCAGATTTCTGTGGAAAAGCCGTCCGAATCCGGTGTTCGGGTGGCGGACGGTTCCTGGGTGCGGAAGGCGGTGACACCGAGAATCAGGAACAGCAACCCGACGGCGATCGTCGATCCGTCGCCATCGAATACCACGGGGCCGACCAGCATCGGCAGCGCAGCCAGCATCCAGAGTGCGCCCCTCGTCCGCCTGGACCGCGTGACACCGATCGATCTGCCCATCATGTGGAGACTCCTGGTGTGGTGGGTGTGCGTGCCGGCACGGTGGATGGTTCCGCACGAGCACTCGGACACTACGGTACCCGAGACCGTCGGGAGGGCGACCCGTGGTGCTCGTCCATCGAGGCGGAATCACATTTCTGTCATTCCCGACCGATATGCTTGCACCATGTCACTGGAACGCCTCTCCCCCAGCCGAGCGAGTGACTTCAAGGTCTGTCCGCAGCTCTTCAAGTTCCGCAGCATCGACAAGCTCGAAGAGCCGGTGACCGTGCATCAGGCCCGTGGAACGACGGCGCATCTGGCCCTCCAGCGCCTCTACGACCTACCTGCACCCGAGCGGACCGCCGAGACGCTCTACGCTCTCTTCCGTGAGGCCTGGACCGAGATCCGGTCCACCGATGAGTACCAGGGTTTGTTCGAGTCGGTGGAGGAGGAACGTCGGTGGGGCATGGACTCGATGTCGTTGCTCGCCAACTACTTCTCCGTGGAGGATCCGGCACGTGTCGAACCGCTCGACCGTGAGCTCGACATGCTCGAGGATCTCGACGGCATCGTCATCCGTGGCATCCTCGACCGCATCGACCGCGACGAGAACGGGAATCTGGTCATCACCGATTACAAGACCGGGAAGGCGCCCCCCGAGCGGTATGCGCTCAGTTCGTTCTTCGCACTCAAGATCTACGCGTTGCTGATTCGACGCCGGCTCAACGAGACGCCGACGGAAGTTCGGCTGATGTACCTCAACGGACCGACGATGTACCGGCTGGCGGTCGACGACACCCAATTGGACGCCATGGATCGTCAGCTGCGCGCGCTGTGGTTCGCCATCGAGCGAGCCACCGAAACGGGCAACTTCCCACCGCGCCCGGGCAAGCTGTGCAACTGGTGCTCGTTCCAGAGCATCTGCCCGGCGATGGAGAACGCCGTCGAGTCCGTCGAGATCTCCGCCAAGGCGAGCTGACCAGTTTTTGTCACACCCCATCGATACGTTGACCTCATGACGAACACACCGATCACCCGCCTGCCCAGCCATCTCGTTCACGCCGACCCGATCGCCACCGCCATCGCCCTGCTCATCGATGCGTCGCTCGCCGACCACCTCATCTGCGACGGAAGCTGCGCCGGACTGGCCTCGTGCACCGTCGCACCTGTCGAGAACCTGGCTGCGGCGGCCTGACGTGTCGTGACAGACGAAATCCGGATCGCTCCCGATGAGTGGAAGACCGCTGTCGCGGCAACGGAAGGGCCGCAACTGGTCGTTGCCGGCCCAGGAACCGGGAAGACCCATTTCCTCGTCGAGCGAGTCGAGCATCTCGTCACCAGTGGGACGGCGACCCCCGAGCAGATCCTGATCCTCACCTTCTCGAGGAGGTCGGCCTCGGATATCCGAAGCCGAATCTCCCGGGCGATCGGTGGATCGTTCACGCAGGTCAACTGCGCCACATTCCACTCGTTCGCCTCACGACTGCTCGAGGCCGAAGGAGCCGAGGTCCTGGGATGGGAGTCGATGCCGACACTCCTCACGGGCCCCGAGCAGGTTCAGCTGGTGAGCGAGCTCTTGACGTCCGAGGAGCCCTCGAACTGGCCCGCACAATTCCGCTCGTTGTTGGGGTCCCGCACCTTCGCCACCGACGTCACGGATTTCATCCTCCGGGCGAGAGAGCGAAGGCTCGGCTCCGAAGACATCCGGACGATGGTGCCGGATCATGCCGACTGGGTGGGCCTGCCGGACTTCATCGATCGATACCAGCTCGAGTTGAGCGCTCGTGGCCGGATCGACTACGGCACACTGCTCGACACGGCGATCTCCGTCCTCGCCGACGAGCGGGTCTCGAAATCGATCGCCGGCCAATACCGTTACGTGCTCGTCGACGAGTACCAGGACACCTCCCCGGCTCAGGCCGCACTGCTCGAGGCCTTCCATCGCGCAACCCCCAACCTCACCGTCACCGGAGACCCCTACCAATCGATCTACTCGTTCCGGGGAGCCTCGATCCGCAACATCGAGACCTTTCCCGAGAGCTTCGCCGACACCGACGGATCCCCGGCCAAGCGCATCGTCCTCACCACGTCGTTCCGAGTCCCCGCCGAGATCCTCGACGCCGCCCTGTCACTGACGTCCGGAGCCGAGCTCCCGGGAGGAGCCGGTCCGGTCGAACCCGCTCCCCACCCGGGTTCCGTCGAGGCGTTCGTCTTCGATCAGACCTCCGCCGAGGCCGATTGGATCGCTTCCGAGATCGAACGGCTCCACCTGATCGATCGGGTCCCCTACGCCCGGATCGCGGTGCTGCTGCGAAGCACCCGGCATCTCGTCACGGAGCTGAGCCGGTCACTGGCGCGGCGCCACATCCCCCACGATCCCCCTGACAGGCGACTCGTCGATCATCCCGCCATCCACCTCATCCGCGACATCGCAACCATCGCAGCGGCCATCGACACGACGCCTCCGGTCACCGTCGATCGGGCACTCCGGCGTCTGCTGCTGGGACCACTGTTCGGCCTGCCACTCGCAACCGAACGTGAGTTGGTGCGGGAACGGCGTCGCACCGGAGAGCCCTGGACGGCGATCCTCGACAGGCGGCTGGATGGCGCGTCGGATCTGATCGAGGTGATCTCCGAGGGTGGTTGGGCCACTGAGCACACGGCAGCAGACGGCTTCTGGCATGTGTGGGAGGGCATCGATCGCCTCGCCGAGCTGGCCGTCCATCCCGAGATGGCCGAGTTCCGGACGGCGTGGACGGCGTTCTCGCAGGCGCTCGAACGTCAGAGCGAACGTGACCCTGCGATCTCGCTCATGGACTATTTCCGCCTGGCCGATTCCGACGACTTCGAAGCCCAACCCCTCCTGTCACACCGCTCCGCCGACAGCGATCGGATCACCCTGACGACGCTCCATCAGGCCAAGGGCCTGGAATTCGACGTGGTCTTCATCGCCGACGCCGCCGATTCGGTCTTTCCCGACCTTCGACGAGGCATCTCACTGCTGTCGGTGCGGGAACTCGACCCGAGCATCGGGGGGAGCCACGCCGACCATCTGCGATTCAGGCTCCAGGAGGAGATACGACTCGCCTACACCGCCATGACCCGCGCACGCCATCGAGTCGTCTGGACCGCCACCCGCGCCGGCATCGACGAACAGGAGCGTCGGCCGAGCCGGTTCATGGTCGCCGCGCTCGGGCTGTCGGAAGTCTCCGCGCTCGGGCCTCCGACACCGTACGACGGCCCGCCCGTCTCGCTGATCCAGCTGCAGGCCGGCCTCCGGCGCACCGCCGCCGACCCGACCGAGCCGCTGCCCCGTCGGCTTGCTGCCATCAAGACGCTCACCGTCGACGATCGGAACTGGAACGCCGGCCAATTCGCCGGCTCACGGGTCGCCGGCCCCGATGTCGGCGTCCTCCCTGAGCGGTTCAGGCTGTCCCCCAGCCAGGCCGAGTCATACGAGACCTGCCCTCGGCGCTACGTGCTCGAGCGACGGCTGGGGATCGGGGACGGCTCGTCGGTCTACGCCCTGTTCGGATCGTTGGTCCACGAAGTGCTCGAACGCGCCGAGCAGGCCGCCCTCGCGGCCGGCCGGACTCGCAGCGAACTGTCCGATGCCCTCCCGATCCTCGACGCCGTATGGAACGAGCGCGCTGCGTTCGGATCTCCCGCCTACAACCTCAAGTGGCAGGGCAAGGCCGTCACGCTGCTGCAACGGATGTACGACGAGTGGCCGGCCGATTCCGGACCGGCGATCGCGCTCGAGCACGAACTGCGGTTGGAGCTCGATGGAGTCGAATGGATCGGGTACGCCGACCGCATCGAACGTCGCAACGCCGGGCTGGCGGTGGTGGACTACAAGACAGGCACCAGGATCCCATCCGTCAAGGACGCGGCTTCCTCACTCCAGCTCGGCTTCTATCTCCTCGCCGCCGGCCAGGACGCCGAGCTCGCCGACGTCGGAGAGGTGGTCGCAGCGGAGAGCTGGCATCCCGCCACCACCAACAAGGGGTGGATCCGCGAGTTCGACCCCTCGACGCTCGATTCGCTGACCGAACGCATGCGGGCGCTTGCGGCCTCGATCAGCGCAGAACGATGGGAGCCGACTCCCGGCGATGCGTGTGGCAATTGCGCCGTTCGGATCGTGTGCCCGGTGCAGCCGGAAGGACGCGAGGCGTTCTCGTCATGATCGGCTTCGTCCCCTCCCCGGAACAGCGCGCCATCATCGACGCCCCCCTCATGTCGATCAGAGTCGCCGCCGGTGCAGGCACCGGCAAAACCACGACCATCTCTCAACGTGTGCGACACCTCGTCGCCGACCACGACCTCGAACCGGAGCGGATCCTCGGGATCACATTCACCAACAAGGCGGCGCAGGAGCTGGCAGACCGGATCCGCACGGCACTGTCCGACATCGTCGAAGTGAATCGCGAAGTGTCGGTGCACACCTATCACGGGTTCGCCTCATCGCTCCTCCGGGAGTTCGGCGCCGTCGTCGACGTCGAAAGAGACACCGACCTGATCACACCGGCGTTCTCCCGCCAGCTCCTGGTCGACATCACCCACCGATTGGCGTACCGCCACTTCGATCCGACCGTGAGGGGTTCCATCGAGAAGCTGAGGCGACTCTCGGCGCAGCTGTCGGACAACCTCATCGATGCGGCCGCCGTCATCCCCCCGGTCGGGTTCGAGGACGACCCTGACAGCCCATGGCATCAGAGACTCGAGATGCTGGCGACCCTCGTCGCCTACGACCAGGAGAAGCGCCGGCTCGGCGTGGCGGACTTCGGGGATCTGATCCGTCGCGCCCATCAGATGGTCACCGACCATCCGGAGATCGGCGCACGGGTTGCGTCGAGATACGAGGCCGTGCTGCTCGACGAGTACCAGGACACCGACCCCGGCCAGCGTGAGCTGCTCCGGGCGCTGTTCGGGACGACCACGCCCGTGATGGCGGTCGGTGATGCCGACCAGACGATCTACGAATGGCGCGGCGCCTCCAAGGAGAACTTCGAGCGATTCGACGAGCACTTCACCTTCGGGGGCGTCGTCGATCACCCGCTCAGTCTCAACCGGCGATCCGGAGAGGCGATCCTTGACGTCGCCAACGCCATTCGCACCGACATCGACGGACAACAGAGAGCCCCGCTCACCGCCGTCGACGGCACACCTCGAGGCGACGTGGTCACCGCCGTCCTGCCGACCGCGGTCGCCGAGGCCGACTGGATCGCAGAGCAGATCGCGGCACTCGCCGAAGACGGCGTCAGCCACCGTGACATCGCCGTGCTGTTCCGGAAGAACAAGGACATGCTGCTGATCCACGACGCCCTGGCCCGCCACGGCATCCCCTTCGAAGTGGCCAACCTCGGGGGCCTCCTCGGCGTCCCCGAAGTGGCAGACCTCCATGCATGGCTCCGGCTCATCGACCGGCCCGAGGACAGCGTGGCCGCCGCCCGGCTGCTCCTCGGCGCCCGGTTCCGACTCGGTCTGGCCGATCTCGCCGCACTCAACCGATGGATCCTCGACCGGCGCCCGTCCCGCAGGGAGGTCGGAGAGCACGACCAGGTACTCGACTACACGTTCCTCGAGGCGATCGACGAAGTCGAAACGATCGAAGCGCTGCGACCCGAGGCGCGAGAGGCACTCGAGCAATTCCGCTCCGAGTACCGCCATCTCCTGTCCATCTCGCAGGGCTCGGCATTGATCGAGGTGTGTCGAGAGATCCTCGATCACACCGACGCGTGGGCGGACATCGAGGCGATGCCGGACGCGCCGCGACAATCCGCCCGCCTCAACATCCATCGGTTCCTCGACCTGGCCGAGGACTGGAGCCCGCTCGAGGGCCGCCCCAGCCTGACCGCCTTCCTCGCCCACCTCGACGACCTCGAACTCGAGGGCAGCGAGGAGCTCGACACCGCCCGACTCTCCGAGTCGGATGCCGTCACGCTGATCACGGTCCATCGGGCAAAAGGGCTCGAGTGGCCTGCCGTGTTCCTCCCGGCGCTCCACCACAACAACTTCCCGTCGCAATCTCACGGGTACGACAACCCGTTCAAGTTCCCCCACTACCTCCCCACCGACCTCCGGCTCGACGAGGCCTTCTCCGAACACGACGACCCTGCGAACTACGAATCGTTCATCAGGGAGCGACACCGCAGCCAGGAATGGAGAATCGCCTACGTAGCGGCCACTCGCGCGAAGCGATTCCTCGCCGCCTCGCACGCCTGGTGGAACGGAGTGCAGACGACCAACACAAGACCCTCGCAGCCATCGGAGCTGTTCACCCTGATCGACGGGTTCGCCGAGCGGCTCGTGTCGACGCCCGAACCGCCGGAGCGACCGGAACGGATGGTGTACCGATCGGAGAGCCGGCCTGCGCCCGATCCCCACTTCCCCGGCGGAATCGAGTCGGCGATGCGGGCCGGGATCGCCGACCCGATCACCATCGATGCGCTCGCTTCCGAGCATGGAGTAGCCGGGGCCTACGATCGGGCCGTGAGGGAGTTCCAGGGCATGCTGTTCGACCTGCCGGAGCCGATGACGGCGGCAGCCTCCGAGGCGCCGTCCACCTCCGCGACCGGGCTCGTCACCTACGCCCGATGCCCGAAGCAGTACTACTGGAGTCACGTCGACCCACTCCCCCGCCGGTTCAACCACGCAGCCCGACGAGGCACTGAGGTCCACCGGAAGATCGAACTCCACAACCTCGGTGTCGTCCCACTCACCGAGCCCGACGACGTGGCAGATCCGCTCGACAGCGCAGAGACGAGTGGACCCGACCCGTTCGAGGTGTTCCGCCGCTCGGCCTACTCCGGCCGCACACCACATCTCATAGAGGCTCCATTCGATCTCGAATTGGACAACGGAGTGAGGATCCGCGGTCGAATCGACGCCGTCTACGGCGACCGAGATCGATGGGAGATCGTCGACTTCAAGTCGGGGCGACCCAAGTCCGACCCTGCGATGGATGTCCAACTGGAGACCTATGCGCTCGCCCTCGATCGAGTCGGCGTGCTCGACGACCGGCCGACCGACGCAGTGTTCGTGTATCTCGGCGGTGGATCGTTGACAGAGCGGCGCACCGAAGTCGACGACACCTGGATGGACTCCGCCGCACGACGACTCCATGATCTCGCCGAACGGATCGTCGCCGAGGACTTCGGCCCTGCACCGTCGGCAGCGTGTTCGAATTGCGACTTCCTCCGCCACTGCGAGGCCGGCAAGCGCTTTCTGGCATCCCGATCGTGATCTTCCTGGCAGCAGTCGCCGCATATCTCATCGGGTCCATCCCGACCGCCGGCTGGATCGGACGCGCATCCGGAGTCGACCTGCGATCGGACGGGTCGCGCAATCCCGGCGCCAACAACGCCCGCCGACTCGGCGGTGCACGGCTCGCAGCGTCCATCCTGTTCGTCGAGATCGGCAAGGGCGCGGTGGCGGTGGTCACCGGGATCGCTCTGGCCGGCTCGGCCGGAGGAGTCGCAGCCGGGGTTGCGGCCCTGGCAGGCAACATCTACAACATCTGGTACCACTTCGAGGGTGGCCAAGGGCTGGGCATTTCCGCGGGAATCCTGCTCGCCGCTTGGCCGTTGTATCTCCCGGTTGCGCTCGGAGTGATCGCGGTCGTGACCGCCCTGACCCGCCGCACCGCCAAGGCGGCGCTGGTTGCGATGGTCGCGCTGATCGTCGGGGCAATGGTCTCGTTCACGACGGGATACCCGGCGGGATGGGGGGTCGGTGATCCGGCGTCCGGAATCCTGGCCCTCGGCATGGTCGTCCTCATCACTCCCAAGCAGATCGAAAAGCTGCGGTCATCGGCGTGACGGTCAGACGATCCTCCCATCGGCCGACTCGATCACCAGCGTGACCGGCCCGGCGTTGACCAACGAGACGTCCATCATCGCCCCGAACACGCCGGTCTCGACGCGTAGGCCGTGTCCCTGGAGCCGCCGGACCACCTCATCGACCAGCGGCTCGGCGACGTCCGGGCCGGCTGCTGCGGTGAACGACGGCCGACGCCCCTTTCTCGTCGAGCCGTACAGCGTGAACTGCGAGACCACGAGGCACGAGCCACCGATGTCGATGACCGAGCGGTTCATCAACCCGGCGTCGTCACCGAAGATGCGGAGGCCGGCCAGCTTGTCGGCGATGGCGAGCGCATCCCGGTCCGAGTCCGAGTGCGTCACGCCGAGCAGCACGAGAAGCCCCCGTCCGATCGCACCCACCACTTCGCCGTCCACCCTGACCGACGCATCCGAGACCCGTTGCACGACTGCTCTCATGGCACGCATTGAAGCATCACGGGGCGCGAGTGACTCACTCTCCGTACAATCGCCTCAGGAGCCGAACGAATGACCCTGAGACTGCCAGCAGATCCCGCCACGCCACTGGCGGACGAACCCACGATCGCAGACGTCGGGCGACCGGTGGTCGTGCTCGCCGACGCCACGACCAAGCTCGAGCGAAGGATCATCGAGGCGTGGGCGGAGCGGCAACCCGAGACGGCGTCCATCACCGACGTGATCGCCATCCGCCCATCACGTCGGCGCAACGCCGGACAGCGGACCGATCCCCGGCTTCACGCCAGGCTCGACCGCGGCGATGACCCTTGGGTCGTACCGGTCCGGATCGCCTGGCTGCCGAACGAGCGGAACGGCCGCCGCTCGGTCAGCCTCATCGACATCCTCAAGCTGGGCGATCCCCGCGACCCCGATCCGGTTCGGGAGCATGTCATCCTCTCGAAGTTCCCACACCGTGTCCGGATCGTGACCGGGGCCGGCGCTTCTGCATCCGAACTGCACGCCGCCCACGACGCAGCGGTGGAGGCGTCGACGTTCAACGACTTCGTCACGCGCAGGGCGCATCGCGCGCTGGAGCGAGCGGAACGCCAACTCCGAGGCAACCGCTACAAGGTGCCGAAGTTCCTCCACGAGGAGATCCTCAATCGCTCCGAGTTCCGCGACGGCGTCATACAGGTGGCGGCGGAGACCGGGCTTCCACCCGAACTCGCTCTCGCTCGCAGCCGCCATTACCTGCGCGAGATCGCTGCCTCGCACAAGCCGTTCGTGATCGATCTGCTGGCCAACTTCATCCACTGGGTCTACAGCCAAGGCTATGGCGAGATCAAGTACGACTCCGGCCAGCTCGGCCAGATCGCCGAACTCGGTCAGCAATATCCGATCGCATTCCTGCCTTCACACCGCTCGAACCTGGACCGGCTCACGCTCCAGTTCCTGCTGTGGGAGAACGACATGCCTCCCAACCACACCGCGGCCGGCATCAACATGAACTTCTTCCCGGTCGGCCCGCTGATCCGCAACACGGGCGCCTTCTTCATCCGTCGCTCGTTCAAGGACAACGAGCTGTACAAATACGTGCTACGCGCCTACCTCGACTACCTCGTCGAGAACCGCTTTCCCTTGGAGTGGTACCCCGAAGGCGGACGGTCCCGGTCCGGCAAGCTGCTTCCCCCGAAGATGGGCATGTTGAGCTGGGTGTCGGAGTCGGTCATGCGCAACAAGGCCGAAGACATGTACCTCATCCCCACATCGATCGCCTACGACCAGATCATGGACGTGGGCGACTACGCCACGGAGGCGACCGGCGGCGCAAAGGACAAGGAGACCGCCTCATGGGCGGTCGCCAAGATCATGAGTCTCCGGGCGCGCTACGGCAACATCCACGTCCGGTTCGCCGAACCGGTCTCGATCCGCAAGGAGCTCGGGGCCGACGGAATCGACGAGGACCACCTCGACCTGCGGAAACTGGCGTTCGAGGTCATGTACCGGATCAGCCAGGTCACGCCGATCACCCCGACCGCCGTGGTCTCGATCGCGATCCTCGCCGCCCGGGGCGAGGCAGTCGGCGCGGCTCGGCTCACCGACGCCGCTCAGCGGGTGACCCGTGCCATCGCCAGATCCGACCTCCCGACCACCGAGCCGATTCGCTTCGACAACGAAGCCGTCACCGCCGACGTTCTCGCCCAACTGGCGGAACACGGGTCGCTCAGCGTCGACGCCAGCACACCCAGGCGCGCCTTCCACCTCACGCCCAAACAGGCCGTCGAGGCCGCCTATTACCGCAACACGGTCGTTCACTTCTTCGTGCCGGGGGCCATCGCCGAGGTGGCGCTGCTGCACTCGGATCCGGCCGCCGGTGTCGAGGGGTTCTGGGCGGAGGTCGACCAGCTCCGGGACCTGTTGAAGTTCGAGTTCTTCTTCGCCGACAAGACCCGCTTCCGCCACGACATCATCGACGAGATGGATGCCATCGATCGGAACTGGCGGACACGATTGGGCGAGGACCGCGAGGCACTGCTGCTCGACTCCGATCTTCTCCGGGCCCACTGGGCGCTGCTGCCGTTCCTCGAGGCGTATCTCATCGTGGCCACCCAGATCGCCACTCACGGATTCGACGGCGACCGCAAGCAGTTCCTCTCCGACTGCCTCCAGACCGGCACCGAGTGGCTGGCCGACGGCCGGGTCTCCGCCGGCGAGAGCGTCGCAAAGCCGCTGTTCGGTTCCGCCCTCGACCTCGCGCTGAATCGCGGGATCACTGACGGCTCGGATGCCGAGCGAGAGGCGTTTGCTGCGTCGGTCGGGGACGTCGTGGCCGTCGCGAAGCGGATCGGTTCACTCGCCGAAGGAGCCTCCCGACTCACATGAACGATCCGGTGCTGTTCGTGCTGACAGCCGGAGCAATCGTGATCGGCGTCGTCGGGACCGTCGTGCCGCTCCTGCCAGGGCTCGCACTGGTCTGGCTGGCTGCGCTCGCCTGGGGATTCCTGACGTCCTTCGACACCGCCGGCATCATCGCGATGACCATCATCACGATCCTCTTCGGCGCAGGCATCTACCTGAGTCTGCGAATTCCTCAGAAGTCGGCGGCAGCGCAGGGACTGTCGATCCGCGGGACCGTCTTCGGCGTCGTCCTGGCGATCGGCGTGGGCATCGTCATCCCCGTGATCGGCATTCCGATCGGATTCGTCCTGGGCGTATGGATCGTGCGAATCGCCGAGACCGGAAACGCCCGAGCCGCCTTCGATTCGGCGCTCGCAACCACGGCGGCGCTCCTCAGGGCGTCCGCCGCCCAGTTCGGCATCGGTGTGGCCATGGGAGGGGTGTGGTTGCTGTGGGTGCTCAGCGGGTGAGGACCCGCTGCAGCCGCCAGGTGGCCAGCGCCAACAACACGATCGCGTACCCAGCCAGGACGCCCAACTGAGGGAGGATGTCGGCAACGCCACCGTCGCGCCTGACCAGCTCGGCGAAGGCGCTGTTCGCCCAGTAGTGCGGTGTGACCATGGAGATCGACTGCATCGTGGACGAGAAGAACTCGACGGGCACCATCGAGCCACCGAGAGCCGCCAGCCCCAGCCCGAGCACCACCGCGACCCCCCCGGCCTGCTGATCGTTGGAGAACACCGAACCCAGCAGCATCGCCGCAGCGGCTGCGACCAAGCCGAACGCCAGCATGATGGCTGCCGCCCCGAACGGGCTTCCCCAATCGACGCGAAAGACGATCAGGGTCACTGCGACGATGTAGATCCCCTGGAACAAGGTCACCCCGAGCCGACCGAGCGCCTCCCCAGCGAGGATGGTGCGTGTGGACGCCGGAGACGACAGCATCCGACGCGTCACACCGAGCTGCCGACTCTGGATGAGCGCTGCAGACCCTGTCAGTCCAGTCAGGAACATGAACAGCACGAGCTGACTCGACGCCCCGAGGTCGAACTGGCCGAGGTCCACGAAGAGCGCTTCGCCGGTCGTGCGGGTCTCGACTTCGACCGGAGGCACGGAGCCTGCCACCTCCCCGATGATCGCCTCGGCCTGCTCCAGCGACAGCCCCTGCGTCTCGGCCACGACGGACGCGGCAGTGATCGGAGCGAGAATGCGTTCCAGGGTCGCGGAGACCGCCGTCTGCACGCCTTGGCCGCTCGAGTCGGGTTGTGCGAGGTAGCCGATCTCTGGACGATCGCCGGCGGCCACCGAACCGCTGAACCCGGTCGGGACCTCGATCCCCGCCTGCACCCATCCGCGTTCGACTGCGAGCACCAGGTCGTCGCGAGTCTCGTAGTCCCGGATCTGGTACAGGTCGGCCAGCTCTGACACCAGCCGGTCTGCCAGCGCATCATCGGCTGGTGCCATCACCCCGACGGTCGGGGTGAAGCCTCCACCGAACTGCGCACCGATGAGCAGGACCAGGGCGATCGGGAGCACGAAGACGAAGAAGACATTGGACCGGTCACGGAACAGTCGCCGGAGCGCGTTGCGAGCGATCGAGAGAATCGTCATACCGTCTCCTGTCGAGAGAACGCCCACACGGCCAGGCCGCCGGTCACTGCGGCGAACAGACCGATCCCGACGATGCTTGGAACGATGTCACCGATGCTTCCCCCACCACCGAGGTCGTTCAGGCCCTGAATGAACCAGTGATGCGGCGTGATCAGCGAGAGCCTCGACAGCAGGCCACCGTCCTGGCTGATCTGGACGAACGTTCCGCCGAGCATGCCGAGCGCGACGGCGATGATCGCCTGGATGTTTCCGGCCGCCTCCACGGTCTTCGCGATCGCCGAGACGAGTGCCATCACGCCGGTCGCTGCCAGCACGCCGAGAATCACCAGCACCGAAACCGAGACGGGATCGCCCCAGTCGGCCCCCAGTCCGATCGATGCGCCGATCATGAGGACGGCCATCGAGACGATCCCCAGCAGGAAGCTGACCAGCACCTTGGCACCGATCGCCTCCGAGCGGGAAACCGGAGCAGCCAGCAGGCGGCCCCACGTGCCGATGCGCTTCTCCTCGAGCAGCGATGCAACCCCGAACTGAACCGTGAAGAACAAGAAGAAGACTGCCATGCCCGCCATCAGGTACGTCGGCCCGTCCATCTGCCGGACCCCAGTCGTGATGGCTCCGATGGATGCGAGCGGCTCGACGGTCGATGCCGTCGCAATCACCTCGTCGAGCGAGGCCGGGTCTGCTCCGGCGGCGATCGAACCCGCAACCGTCAGGGTGACACGATCGACGGCGTCGGCGTATCCCTCGGCGATGGCGGCTGCGATCCCGGCCCCGGTCGGCGCGTCGACGTTTCCCACGACCTCGAGCACTGCCGTACCCGAGCCGATCGACTCGCTGAAGCCTTCAGGGACGACGAACGCAGCCGACAACTCGTCGTCGTCGATGGCTGCCTCGACCGCCGCCACCGACTCGTACGTCTCGATGGAGAACTGAGCGCCTTCGATACCGGCCAGCACCTCGCCGAGGCCTGCGGCGGCATCGCCGCCGTCGAGGTCCACGAACCCGTAGCTCGCCTGGAAACCGCCGCCGCTCGGGTCGAGCGCATCACCGAACGCAAAGCTGAAGATGAGTGCGAGCATGGCCGGAGCGATGATCCCGACGATGAACACCGACCGGTCACGCACCCGCTGCTTCAGGTCCTTCGCGACGATCCGCAACATCTGTCTCATGCCTCGTCCCTCAGGGCCTTGCCGGTCATGTGAAGGAACACGGCTTCGAGGTTCGGCTCCTTCACATCGACCGCAGTCACCGACACTCCGGCAGCGCCGACCGCAGCGAGGACCGACGGCAGTCTGCTGGCCGCCCGGTCGACCATCACGGTGATCACCCCGTGCGCCTCGGCTGCCTGGACGACTCCGTCGGTCGAACGCAGAGCTTCGCTCGCTGCACCGAGATCGCCCGTTCCGGTCACATGCACCGTGTCGTTCTGTCCGATGCTGTCGACCAGATCGCGACGTGCGCCCTCCGCCACGAGCAACCCGTTGTCGATGATCCCGACCCGGTCGCACAACCGTTCGGCCTCCTCCATGTAGTGCGTCGTGTAGAGCACCGACATGCCCTCGGTGGAGAGTGCCTCGACACTCTCGAGAATCGCGTTGCGCGATTGCGGATCGACTCCGACCGTGGGTTCGTCCAGGATCAGCAGCTGAGGGCCATGCAGGAGCCCGACCCCGATGTTCAGGCGCCGCTTCATTCCGCCGGAGTACTCCTCCGCCTTGTCGTCGGCACGGTCTCGGAGACCGACCATCTCGAGGACTTCGTCGATGCGTCGGCCGAGCTCCGATCCACGCATGCCGTAGAGCGATCCGAAGAAGGCCAGGTTCTCCTTGGCGGTCAGGTCCGGGTAGATGGCGAGGTCCTGTGGGACCAGCCCGATCGCCCGTTTCGCCGCGGTCGAGGTCGTCGTCATCCGCTGGCCTGCAACTTGAACCGAACCGCGATCCGCTTCGAGCAGGCCCGAGATCATCGAGATGGTCGTCGTCTTTCCCGCGCCGTTCGGACCGAGCAGGCCATATGTCTCGCCGGTCTCGATGAAGAACGAGACACCGCCGACTGCGAGGAGGTCATCGAAGCTGTGTTCGAGGTCCTCGACTAGGAGGACGTTGGTCATGGCGTTCCTTTCGTCTGGTCGATGAGGCGTTGCAGGGTTTCGAGATGGTCGGCCAGCGCCGTCTGGCCCGCTCTCGTTGCACGGATCCAGGTCCGCGGGCGTCCCGCCGATCTGCCCCGTCTTCGTGCGATGTAGCCGGCGTCTTCGAGCACCTGGAGGTGACGGTTGAGGTTGCCGTCGGTCAGGTCCAGTTGGTCCTTCAGGAACGTGAACTCGGCCTCGTCTGCCTCCGCGAGCACGGCCATGATGCCGAGCCGCACCCGCTGGTGGATCACATCATCGAGGAGTCCACTGGGATGAGTCATCCGGCGCGGTACTTCGAGTACACCTGGACGGCCGAGCCGGCGAGAAGCCCGGCGAAGAGCATGGAGGTCGCCGCGTAGGCATCGAACGGGTCCGCAGCGAAGATGCCCAATCCGACGGCCAGCAGCGCGGCACCCACGTACATCACCGTGGTGGGCCGATCCCCATCGAAGTGGGCGAACGCGGCGAAGCCGAGCCCGATGACGACCCAGATGACGATGACGGTCGCTTCGGCCTCGAACATGAACGAAGCCACGAGATTGACCACCAGCATCGCCGCCCCGACCGTGATGTAGGGGCGACTGTCGCGCCTGACTGCTCGCTGCTCCTTCGACCGCCGCTCGAGCAAGGCGGTCACACCCAGCGCGACCGGGACCGCCAGCATCCAATAGAACCCGGAGACGCCCTCGAGCGCGTCGACCAGCGCGGTCAGCCCCGCACCGAAGGCGACGAGACTCCAGACCGTCATCCACTGCCACCCGTCGGCGTTGAGTGCGGTCGAGGTCCGGTGCCGCAACGCCTCGACGTCGGCGAGTATCTCGAGCGGATCTTCGGTCTGCATCGGTGCGCCCCTCTACTTTGTTCCGCAAAGTTCTAGCTACTCTGGCATGGCGAAGCGCAGGGTGTCAAGCCCCTTCGGGCCGTCTACACCACACGACCACCGTGCTAGGCAGACGTGGAGCGTGGAACGTGGAACCTGGAACCTGGAACCTGGAACCTGGAACGGCGAGCCCTACTCGCTCAGAGAGCGCCCAACTGGCGCTCGGTGGGCTCCGCTCAACAGAACCAGGGCTCGGTGAGCCGCGGGCGACCGGTGATCGCTCCGGCCGGGATCTGCGGAGTGACGTCACCCGCCCCCGCCGTCTCGAGAGCCATCATCCACATGTCCGTGAGTGTCTCGGTCAGTGAGCCGTCTCCGGCGGCGTGCCGTTCGGCTCGAGCAGCGAGTCTCGCCTGCAGTTCGTCCACTGACGGGTCTCGCGATCTCCACACGTACGACAGCGCCTCCTCGTCGTAGTCGCCGACCAGATCCCATGCGCCCGGGATGTCCAGGACGAGCGAGCCGCGGGGAATCAGCAGCCTGATGGCGAGCTGGACCGGCTCGGTGACCTCGAACAGATCGAACTCGTCGATGAACGAGAAGATCGCAGCGAGGTCGCCCGGCTCCGTCCAGGGAGTGAACGGCAGCCACGATGGATGGATGTCCAGACCGACCTCGCGGCACAGCTCGAGCGCAGTGTGCATGTCTCGCCTCGTGTGCCCCTTGTCGAGCAGTGTGAGGACCTCGTCGTTGGTCGACTCGAACGCCGAGGTGACGAACAGCACGTTGCGCCCCGCCAGTTCGGCGAGCATCCGACGGTGCCCGAGCAGATGCTCCACCTTGATCGTCACGTCGTACGTCAGCTCCGGGTGCCTGTCGTTCGCCGCTCGAAGCACCTTCATGGCATGCGCCGCACCGTTGAAGAAGTCGGGGTCCCCGAACGTGATGTGACGCGCTCCCGATGACACGAGATTGCCGATGTCGTCGAGCACGGTTTCCGACTCGACGATCCGAAAGCGCCCGTCGTAGACCACCGGCAACGGGCAGTGCCTGCACCGATGCCGACAGCCGTGACTCGCCTCGACGTAGCCGACCCGCCGATGGTCGTCTCCCACGCTGAGATGTGCGTACGACTCCAGCGCCGGCAGTCCTGCCCGGTGGGGAACCAGAAAACGCTGCCTACCGATGTCGACCGTCACGGCGCCGCTGCTGGCCTGACCTGAGCCGAGCGACTCCACCCACGAGACCAGCTGCTCCTCGTACTCCCCGACGATCACACGATCGACCCCCTCGATCGTCCCCATGGCGGCATAGAGCCCGTAGACGGCGACGGGGAGCTCGGGAGCGGCGGCTCTCACCCGCTCCACGGTTCGCTGGGCGAGACGCATCGCAGTGTGCATCGGGACCGAGATGGCCACGGCGTCGATGCCCTCGAGCGACGAGTTCTCGAACGAGTCGATTGCGAGGTCGATCGTCTCGACACGGTGGCCGGCACCGAGCAGCCGTGCAGCCGGCGATGCGACGTGCAGCGGCTGGTGACCGAGTTCATAGGTCGAGACGAGCAGGATCCTCACGGACATCAGGGTATTCGCACCGCAGGGCTGTACGGCCGCGTCCGCCTATCGTTGCGACGATGCGGGAAAGCTCCTTCGTTCAATTGCCATCCACGGAACTCCACGTGGTCGACTCGGGAGGCACCGGTACACCACATCTGCTCGTACACGGACTGGGCGGCAACCACACCAACTGGATCGAGGTGTTCGATTCGCTCGCCGACCGGGGGCGCACCATCGCCATCGACCTCCCCGGGTACGGATACTCGCCACCGATCGACCGCCACGATCTCGACAGTCTCGCGTCGACACTCGTCGAACTGCTCGAGACGCTCGATCGGCCGGCGGTTCTCGTGGGCAACTCCATGGGAGGGCTGCTCGCCGAGATGGTGGCTGCCACCCGGCCCGGTCTCGTCGCCGACCTGATCCTGATCGCACCTGCGAGCCCGATCGCGTCGCTGCGCCACCACCCGGACAACGGTGTGGCCGCTCGCCTCGCGGCGCAATCGTTCCCCGGGCTGGGAAACCTCGTGGCGGGTGCGTACCGCCGGCTCCTCACACCTCAGCAGCTCGCACAGACACGCCTCGAGATCGTCGCAGCAGACGCTTCGACGCTGCCGGAACGGGCCCGAACGGCCTCCTTCGCGATGGCGAGCCGCCGTGCCGCCATGCCCTGGGCGACGCGCGCTCTCGTCGAGTCGACTGCGTCATTGCGACACATGTTCATCCCTCCCTGGCGGTTTCGACGGATGATCGCCTCGATCAGCCACGAGGCGCTCGTCCTGAGCGGAGATCGTGACGTCCTCGTCGCACCGGAGGCGATCGACGCGCTCGAGAGGCTTCGGCCCGACTGGACCTTCCGTCGCCTCGAGGGCGTCGGCCACGTCCCTCAGATGGAGAACGCCGACTGGGTCCTCGCCGAGATCGAGCGCTGGACCACCCGATACGCGAAGAAGGCCCGGGCGACCTGAGGGAAGGGGGGTCCTCAGGCCGCCGCAGGCTCTCGTTCCCGTCGGTCGAGGATGGGTCGGGTTAAGTTGCCATGACGAACCGGAGACACCGGAGTCCGCATTGCCCGACCCGGAAGTAGGCTCGGACGCATGTCGAACAACCCGGACCTCACCTACATCGACGGATTCGTACACCAGCTCTACGACGCGGACCCCATCGAAACCGGCGAGTGGCTCGACTCGCTGGACACCGTCGTCTCGGAACGCGGAACCACCAGGGCGAGGTTCCTCATGGCGAAACTGCTCGAGCGAGCCCATCAAGTGTCACTTGGCGTCCCGGGCTCGATCAGCACGCCCTACATCAACACGATCCCACCCGAGGAAGAGCCCGACTACCCCGGCGACGAGGTCATCGAGAAGCGCATCCGGCGCTTCATTCGCTGGAACGCTGCGGTGATGGTGATCAAGGCGAACAACCGATCGAAGGGCATCGGCGGTCACCTGTCGTCGTTTGCCTCCTCGGCGCTGATGTACGAGGTCGGCTTCAACCACTTCTTCAAGGGCAAGGCCGACGGCCCGGGCGACGCCGTCTACATCCAGGGTCATGCCTCTCCGGGCATCTATGCACGTGCGTTTCTCGAGGGAAGGCTCGATGAGGAGCACCTGGACAACTTCCGCCACGAGATCGGCGGACACGGGCTGAGCTCGTATCCCCATCCGCGCCTGATGCCCGACTTCTGGGAGTACCCGACCGTGTCGATGGGCATCGGCCCGATGAACTCGCTCTATCAGGCACGCTTCAACAAGTACTTGCACAACCGCGAGCTCGACGACACTTCGGATTCGAGGGTGTGGTGCTTCCTCGGGGACGGCGAGTGCGACGAACCCGAGACCCTCGGTTCGATCTCGCTCGCAGCACGCGAGGGCCTCGACAATCTCACGTGGGTCGTGAACTGCAACCTGCAGCGGCTCGACGGTCCGGTCCGAGGCAACGGCAAGGTGATCCAGGAGCTCGAGGCGATCTTCCGTGGCGCCGGCTGGAACGTCATCAAGGTCATCTGGGGGGGCAATTGGGATCCGATCCTCGAGCAGGATCACAGCGGTGCGCTCGTGAACGTGATGAACACGACCGTCGACGGCGAGTACCAGCGCTACAAGGCCGAGAACGGAGCGTTCGTGCGCGAGCGGTTCTTCGGGAAGGACCCCGAGGCACTCGCACTGGTCGAGCACATGTCGGACGACGAGATCTGGTCGCTTCGCCGCGGCGGCCACGATGCCAGGAAGCTGTATGCCGCGTACGCGAAGGCACAAACGCTCAAGGGAGCGCCGACCGTCATCCTGGCCAAGACGATCAAGGGTTGGGCACTCGGCCCCGATGTCGAGGGCCGCAACGCAACCCACCAGATCAAAGAACTCACCAACCAACAGCTGCTCAATCTCCGCACCCGTCTCCACCTCGAAGACGAGATCCCCGAAGAGGCGCTCAGCGGCGACCAGGATCCCCCGTACTACCGCCCGCCTGCCGACTCACCGGAGGGCCGCTATCTGCGCCGGACCCGCGAACAGCTCGGCGGCGACATCCCCAAACGGATCACCGAGGTGCGCTCGAAGCTGGAGATGCCGCCGCCGGACGTCTACGACCAGGTGTTCCAGGGATCCGGAAAGGTCGAGGCGTCCACCACCACCGCCTTCACGCGGCTCCTCAGGAACCTCGCGAGATCCGAGGGCTTCGGCCCTCGCGTCGTGCCCATCGTCCCCGACGAGGCCAGGACGTTCGGAATGGACTCGCTCTTCAGGGAGCTGAAGATCTACGCGTCGAAGGGCCAGCTCTACGAGCCGGTCGACGCTTCCATGCTGCTCGCATACATGGAGAGCATCGACGGTCAGATCCTCGAAGAGGGGATCACCGAAGCGGGCTCGATGGCGTCGTGGACGGCGGCGGCGACCAGCTACGCCACCCGCGGAATCCCGATGGTCCCGTTCTTCATCTTCTACTCGATGTTCGGCTGGCAACGCACCGGTGACTTCCTCTGGGCGGCGGCCGACGCCAGGGCACGCGGGTTCCTCATCGGCGCCACCGCCGGACGAACCACGCTCATGGGCGAAGGCCTCCAGCATCAGGACGGGCACTCGCTCGTCCTGTCGTCCGTCGTGCCGACGGCGTTGTCGTACGACCCTGCGTTCGCATACGAGACGGGCGTGATCGTCCGCGACGGCATCGAGCGGATGTACCGGAACAACGAGGACATCTTCTACTACATCACGGCTTACAACGAGAACTACATCCAGCCGCCCAAGCCCGAAGGCGTCGACCGCGGCGTCCTCGACGGGCTGTACAGGTGGGCTGATGCGCCGGAAGGGCCGACCCATCGGGCGACCATCCTGTTCTCGGGATCGGCGAATCTGGCGGCACGCCAGGCGCAGCAGGATCTCGCCGAGCATTTCGACGTGGCCGCAGATCTCTGGTCGGCGACCTCGTACAAGCTCCTCAGGGAGGACGCGCTCGAGGCAGACCGCTGGAACCGACTGCACCCGGCCCACCCCCCACGAGTCCCCTTCGTCACGTCGGCGCTCGGAGACGGCGTCGGCCCGATCGTGGCCGTCACCGACTTCATGCGCATCGTCGCCGAGCAGATCCAGGCGTGGGTCCCACGTGACTTCATTCCGCTCGGGACGGACGGTTTCGGACGCTCGGACACGAGGGCAGCCCTGAGACGGTTCTTCGAAACCGACGCGGGCCATGTGGTCGTCGCCGTGCTGTCCGGTCTGGTGCGCAACGGATCACTTCCTCCCGAGGTGATGCAGCGGGCGTTCGAGCGGTACGGCATCGACCCGGACACGACGCCTCCATGGAGACGTTGAACGACGGGCTCACCGGCAGCTGACTGCTGCGATCGCACGGCTGGTTCGATCGACTCATTTCGGTCAATGCCCCCATTTCCGGGCCGATACATCCCGAAGGGATGAAAGAGGACGACGACACGCGGACCAGCGCCTCCCAGCGCTGGCAGGAACGTCGATTTGCGGCGTTCGTCGTGCGCGCCCTGATCTTCCTCGTCCCGCTCATGGCAGGGTTCTTCGCCGGAGCGTGGGTCTCGCACCGGCTCCCAGAGCCAGAACGTGTGTCGCAGCTCGTGACGTGGTGGGTCTTCACGATCGCCACCGCAACCGCCGCAGCAACGCTGGTCGACCGGTTCGCCCGCCGCTTCCTGCCGCTCTCCACGCTGTTGAAGATGAGCATGCTCTTTCCTGACGAGGCACCGTCCCGCCTCAGGGTGGCCCGACGCTCTGGATCGATGTCAGAGCTGAAGCGCCGCGTGGCGGCCGTCGAAGCCGGTAGGGACAGAGCGACCGCCGAGGCCGCAGAGTTGATCCTCTCCCTCTCTGCGGCGCTGGGGAGGCATGATCGCAAGACCCGCGGACACTCCGAACGGGTCAGGGCGTACGTCGACATGATCGCCGAACAACTCAGGCTCGGGCAAGGCGATCGCGATCGCCTCAGATGGGCGGCACTGCTCCATGACATCGGCAAGCTCGAGATTTCTGGCGAGATTCTCAACAAAGACGGGGCCCTCGACGAAGACGAGTGGCACGAGGTGCGCCAGCACCCGGTCCACGGTCTGAGGATGATCGCCCCAATCGCCGTATGGTTGGGACCGTGGGCGGAGACGATCGCGCATCATCACGAGCGATATGACGGCAGCGGCTACCCATTCGGGCTCTCGGGCGAAGACATCGCCTACGGGGCGCGAATCGTCGCGGTCGCCGACGCCTACGACGTCATGACGAGCGGGCGGTCCTACCAACGTGCGATGTCTGCGAACCAGGCGAGACGCGAAATCGTGGCGATGTCGGGTTCACAGTTCGATCCGAAGGTCGCCAGGGCACTGATGCGTGTGGCCATCGGGAGACTCAGATGGGCAACGGGCCCGTTGGCAGCCATCGGGCAGTTCCCCTGGTCCCGAGGGCTTCCCGCGCTCGGAAGAGACGTGGTCACGTTGGTTGCCAGCTCAGCGATCATGACCACGTCGCTCATCACGGGTGTGATCCCCTCTCCCGCCGACCTTCCGACGCGTGAAGTCGTGGAAGTGGTGATCGCCGGTGCCGGGCTGAGCGGCGACGTGGTCGACGCAATCATCGCAGCAGGCGAGCCGGAGGCCGAGAGCCCGACAGAGCTTCCGCCGGCGACGGGCCCAGCCGACGAAACGACCACAACGACGTACCTGGCCGCAGCGGCCGAGACGCCAGCCGCACCGCCCCCGGACGATTCGCCCCCGCCGACGACCGCAGCGACCTCCCCTCCCACCACAGCGACGACACCCACCACCGCCACTACGACCTCCCCAACGACGCCGACCACATCAACCCCGACCACCACCGCGCCCTCGACCACACCGACCACGCTCTCACCGACCACGACCACGACGGTGCCACCCACCACGACGACAACCGTCCCACCCACCACGACAACAACCGTCCCACCCACCACGACAACAACCGTCCCACCCACCACGACAACAACCGTCTCACCCACAACCACGACGACGACAGCGGCAGGCCCGCTGTCGGTCCAACCGGACAACGCGACTGTCCGGCCGAATGGAAGCGTGATCATCCGCGTGTTGGCCAATGACTCAGGCCCACTCGACCTCACCACTCTGAGGATCACGACGCCACCGGGTGCCGGAAGTGCCTCACTCGTCGGTGGAAGTGGCAAGATCCGCTACGACGCCGCCCCCGGATCCGCCGGAACTGACTCGTTGGTCTACGAGGTCTGTACGGTCGATGGAGTCTGCGGCCGAGCGAGCGTCAGCCTGAACATCAACTGACAGCTCAGTCCCGTTCGCGCCGTTTGACCACCGACACCGGCTCGCCGGTTGCTCCGGATCTGATGGCGAGCACCTCTGACATGATCGACCATGCGATCTCGACGGGCCCCTCTGCGCCGATGTCGAGCCCGGCCGGCCCCCGGATCCGGCGTCTCATCTCCTCGTCGAACATCACACCCTCCGAAGCCAAATCGGCGAAGAGCCGATCGAGGCGTTCGCTCGGCCCGAGTGCACCGATGTATGCGACAGGGCTGCCGTGCAGCTGGCGCAGATACTCGAGATCCCTGAGATAGTTGTGGGACATGAGCACCACATAGGTGCGTTCGTCCAATGGGATCACTGATGACAGCTCTCTCGCTTCGGCATGAACCAGCTCTGTGCCGTTCGGGAACCGTTCGGTGGTGAGCAGGTGGCGCCGGTCATCCGTCACGATCGTCTCGAAACCGAGCTCCCGCCCGTACCTGACCACCGGGTTCGCGTCGTGGCCCGCTCCGCACACCAGCAATCGCGTCGGGGAGCCGACGACCTCGATCAGCGATCGCTCACCTTCCACCTCGACGACCCGATGCCGCCCCTCACGCATGGCCTCCTGAGCAGCCTCGGTGAGCTTCCCGAGGACGGGCGTGTCCCCGGTCGGGGTGACGAAGCGACGTGTCGCCAGCCTGTCCGGATCGAGCGAGTGGATGATGGCGGACCTACGCCCGAGATGGCTCGCGCGAAGCCGTTCGGCGAGCTGCAGCGCTGAACTGCTCGGCTCGACGAGGACCTCCGTCGCTCCGTTACATCCGATGCCCCACCCCCAGATGGCCTCGTCGTCTGCGGTCAAATCGAACTCCACGAGCACCGGTTCGCCGGTCGCGATGACGGTTGCGGCGACCTGATGGAGATCGTTGTCCAGGCAACCGCCGGAGATCGTGCCGACGCTCGCCGAGTGCTCGCTCACCGCCTGCCGGGCCGCGAGACCCCGATACGTCGAGCCGCGAACCCCGACCACCGTGGCGAGCGCGAACGGGACACCCCGGGACGCCCAGTCGATCATCGTTTCCAGGATGCCGTCGAGTTCGGTCACACCGGCAACACTACGAGGATCAGCGGTGTTCGGTGTCCCCGGCGAGCAGATCGAGCGCGTGCGGAACCAGCGGAAGCACCGCAGCCAGGCTCTCGCGAACACCCTTCGGGCTGCCTGGGAGGTTGACGATGAGTGTCGATCCCGTCGATCCTGCCACCGCTCGCGAGAGCGCCGCCATGGGAGTGTTCTCCAATCCGGCAGACAGCATGAGATGCATGAGCCCAGGAGCCTCCCGATCGATCACCGCTCGAGTCGCCTCCGGAGTCACGTCTCGAGGCCCGAAGCCGGTGCCACCGGTCGTGACGACGAGCCGGGAACGGCGCGCCAGATCGGTGATCGTCTGGATCAGCGATTCGAGGTCGTCGGGGACGACGACGTGCTCCCCCACCTCGAAACCGGCTTCGGTCAACAACTCTGCGACGAGGTGGCCCGAAACGTCCTCACGAACTCCGACAGCAACACCATCGCTGGCCGTGACGACCGACGCCACATGTGCCATGTCAGGCTCTGGGCTGCCAGACGAGGTTGTCGTCCCACGGTGGGATCGCCAGCCCCGGCTCGATCACGAACCTGAGCAGGGTGAAGACGATGAGCGCCACCAGGACCAGCGCGATCGACAAGGACCGTTCCTGGACCAGCTTCGGCTCGGCGACCTCCCGGGTCCACCGGGCGGCGATCGCCGTGATCACGAGGAACACCCCGAGGAATGGCAGTGTGGCCGTGAAGCCGGTTCCTCGATCTGGGATGAAGTAGACCACTGCGAGAAGGGGGCCGACCAAGCCGGGCATCAGTCCGAGGGTGGCGACGTATCTGATCCGTTCCGGGCCGGTGAGGATCTCACTGCGATGACGGGAGAAACCGAGGAACGCAGGAGCTGCGGCCACGGCCAGCAGCACCAGGCCGACGGCGCCGGTCACGCTCAACACCGTGTCGAGACCGGCCGGCGCCTCGAACGTCGCCAGTGCCTTCGCCACCGGGGAGTCGACGACGTAGGCGGTCGAGGCGAGATCGAAGAGGCCGTTGCGAAGCGTGAACAGGATCACCCACAGCATCTGGAGCTTGCCGACGGAACGATCAAGGGCGTTTGGATACATCGAGAGCAGCAGCGCCCCGACGACCAGGCTCGCGATGGTTCCCCCGAGGTACACCAGGTCGGATCCGGGAGCCCGGAGTTCGGTCACGACCGCCGTGAAGACGGGTTCGCGACCGCCGATGAGACCAGCGATTGCAACGCCGGCCTGCTCGATGAGCCGGGCGAACACGACGCCAAGCCCGGCGGCGACGATCGAGTTGACGAAGAAGCCCCACGACGTGCGGATGACCATGACGCGTCGCTCGGTCTTGGCTTCCTGGGTATCGGCAGTCAGGTTGTCCCCCCATTGACGGATTCTCGGAGCCAACAGCATATCCGATATGCGCTCGGCAGCCAGTGATTCGATTCGGGCTGGGCGCACAGCAAGAGACCTCGACACGAGGCCGATCCGGTCCTGGACCGCGATCTCGAAAGCACTCTGGTCGTGTCGATGAAGCCCGGTCCGGATCACCCCCGTCGAGCCCGCACCATCGCCTTCCATGCCTCCACGACCGATTCGACATCGAAGCGCTCGAATCGTTGGTCGCCATCGTCGAAATCTGAGATCTCGATGTTGAGTCGTTCCACCGACTGACGGACCGCCGCCTCGGAGCCGAGCACCCACAGCCCACCGAGCCGGGCCTCGATCCGCTCGTATTCAGCCCGGCGCCGATCGTTCGATCGCTCTCGATCGAGGAACGACTTGGCCCACCAGTTCGGCTCGTAGGGTCGCCCTGCTCCGGGAATCGGCTCGCCTGCGCCTGGAAGGTCGTCGAACTCACCCCGCTCCATAGCCTCGCGAATCTGCTGATCGACGAACGACTCGTACATGCTCGGAGCGTATCACTTCGACCAGTGAACCGAGGATCCGGACGTACTGCGCAGAAGCGTGTGGCGTGAAGCGCCCTACAGCACTTCGGACATCTCGACGATACGGCGTTCATCGATGCTCCGATGGGCCGCAATCCCCATGGCGACACTCATCAAGCCGGCTTCGAGGTCGACTGAAGCGCTGGAACCGCTCCGGCACGCCGCAATGAAGTCGAGGTGCTCGAGATAACTCGAACCGTGGTGATGTCCCTGGAACTTGATTCGCGGGTCGACGACGGTCTGCTGTTCGGCTTGTCCGATGTAGTGCTCGCCACGGCGACCGATGCGTATCAGCATCTCGGGGATGAACGCCTCCACCTTGCCCTTGTCGCCGACAGCGACGATCTCCTCCTGGTTGTAGGTCGCCTCTGCGAACATCGAGAGATCGAGCATCGCCCGGGCCCCGCCGTCGTACTCGACGATCACGTAGGCGTTGTCGAGGATGTCGGGTGTCTCTCCGCCGTACGACTCGTCGAGGTGGTTCACGTCTTGAGCGCCCGAAGCCATCACGCGGACCGGTTCGTCCCCGACGATCTGGTTCATCAGGTCGAAGAAGTGACAGCACTTCTCGACCAGCGTCCCCCCGGAGTTGCGATTGAAGCGATTCCAATTGTCGACCTTCGGGAGGAACGGGAAGCGATGCTCGCGGATCGCCAGCATCTTCAGGTCGCCCACGGTCCCTTTCCGGACCTCATCGATGAGTCGAGTCACCGGCGGCATGTAGCGATACTCCAGCCCCACCCACGTGATGGCGTCACGGTCTGCCGCTCGCTCGATCGTGAGCCGGCAGTCCTCGACGGTGGTACACAATGGCTTCTCGACGAGCACGTGCAGATCCGTTTCGAGCACGTCCGCGAGCACGTCTACATGAGTGTGATTGGGTGTCACGATCACGACGGCATCGACGAGATCCGACTCGAGCAGCTCGCGGTAGTCGGCGAAGCCGACTGCGCCCGTCGTGATGGAAGCTGCGTTCGCCCTCGACGGCTCGTAGGGGTCGGCGTAGGCAGTGACGGCGGCGCCGTCGATGTGGTTGATGTTCATGATGTGCTCGACACCCATCATCCCGGTACCGATCACGCCATAGCGGAACTGTTCGCTCATTCACCGATCCTTCTGCGTTTATCGTCACACTAGGGTCCTGTGCGAGCCACGCAATCCAAGGATCTCATGAACCTGAACACCTCATCACCGCGGTCGCTCGGGCCCCTCCCCGAGGTTGGTCCGCTCGCGTTCGGACACTGGCGATTCGTCGGTCACGACGTCCCCACCGCCACGGGCCTCGTCGCAACGGCACTCGATCTCGGGATGAACCTGATCGACACGGCCGACATCTACGGACTCGACTGGGGCGGCAACGGGTTCGGTGACGCCGAACGCCTGCTCGGTTCGGTTCTGGCGAGTTCGCCGGCGCTCCGCGACCGCATGGTGCTCGCCTCGAAGGGCGGGATCATGCCAGGTGTTCCCTACGACTCCTCCCGCCGCTACCTCACCGGGGCGCTCGACGCATCACTGACACGCCTCGGTGTCGATCGGATCGACCTGTATCAGATCCACCGGCCGGACATGTTCACCCATCCCGAGAACCTCGCCGACACGCTCACCGGATTCATCGAATCCGGGAAGATCGGCGCCGTCGGCGTGTCGAACTTCACGCCCGCCCAAACCGAGGCGCTCTTCGCTCATCTCGGCGATTCGGTCGTCTCCACCCAGCCGCAGTTCTCGGTGAGCCACCTCGATCCGCTCCGAGATGGCACACTCGACCAGGCGATGCGGCTCGGCCTCCGCCCGCTCGCGTGGAGCGCCCTGGCGGGCGGCGCACTCGCCACCGGTCACAACATCCGTACGGAGCTGATGCTCGAGATCGACGCGCTGGCATCGAGAGAGAACGTCGACCGCACTGCGATCGCTCTCGCATTCGTCCTGGCACACCCGTCGGAGCCGGTGGCGATCGTCGGGTCCCAGAAGCCCGAACGGCTGGAAGCGGCCACCGCCGCGTTGAACGTGTCGCTCACGAGAGAAGACGTGTACACCCTGATCGAAGCTTCGGAAGGAGAAGCACTCCCATGACCATCGAAGTCTCCTGGTTCGGCGCGCTGTGCGACGACGACTACGAGTTCCTCGGCGTTCCCGATCCTGCACTCAAGAGCTCCTGGCCACACTGCCGCGACATCGTCCAGACGGCAGACCGGCTCGGGTTCGACAACATCCTGCTTCCCAGCGGATACACCCTCGGAATCGACACTGTCTCGTTCGCCAGCGCCATCGCGCCGACGGTCGAACAGATCCAGCTGCTCGTCGCCGTTCGTATGGGCGAGATGTGGGTGCCCCAGCTCGCCCGTCAGCTGGCCACCATCGACCAGATGCTCGATGGCCGGCTGACCATCAATATCATCTCGTCCGACATCCCTGGCGAGAGCCTGGAGTCGGCACCCAGATACCAGCGGACGATCGAATGGATGCAGGCGCTCCGCACCCTGCTGAGCAACGAGAAGCTCGAGATCCACGGCGACTTCCTCGACCTCGACCTGGAGCCGCCCCGCATCTCGACGGTGTCGGGCATGTGCCCGCCGATGTATTTTGGAGGATTCTCGGAGGCGGCGAAGGACGTAGCCGCTCGTGAGGCAGATGTGTTCCTCACCTGGCCCGACACGGTGGCCTCGGTCGGCGCCACCGCCACCGAGATGCAGGACCGAGCCGCCGACCATGGCCGGAGCCTGGCGATCGGGCTGCGCTCACACGTGATCGTTCGCGAGACCGAGCAGGAGGCCAGAGCCGATGCCGATCGGCTCATCTCGAAGCTGGATGCGGAGACGGGTGCTGCGATCCGAGGCAAGTCACTCGACTCGGCCTCCGTCGGTGTCCAGCGGCAGGCTGCCCTGCGGGAGAGCGCTTCGGAGGACGGCTACGCCGAACCGAACCTCTGGACCGGAATCGGGAAAGCCCGATCCGGTGCGGGCGCAGCGATCGTCGGAAACCCCGACCAGGTCGTCGAGAAGATCCAGGCGTATCAGGAGGCCGGTGTCTCCGCCTTCATCTTCTCCGGCTACACCCACATCGCGGAGGCGGAGCGCTTCGCCGAGATGGTCCTCCCCCGCCTGGACCACGGTCGGCTCAGAGCGTCGCTCTGAGCTGACCGCTCCACGCCGAAGGCCTCACGCTGCACGTGCATGCCCCGTTCTCGGAAGGAGTTCCCCTCGGGGGGCTGACACGCAACGGCGGAGCACTCATGGGCGGAGCCGCTGCCGGTCGACATTCTCCACATGACCCGCACCAGGCGCGGAGCGGACTGCTGCTCGGCCCACACAACGGCGGGAGTTGCGTGCTCGCGAGTGCTCCTCCTGTTCTTGGGACAGCGACCACCCCAAGTTGCCGGTGGCGGGTACAGAACCGTGGCGTTCGCCCTGTCCCAAGAACGTCGACTGGTGGTCCGCCGTCCACGACGAGTGCTGCCACCGCGGATTGCGGCCTCGACCGTCGTTCTTGTCAGTCAGGCGCTGCATCTGCATCTGGAGATATGGACCAAGCGTGACCCGCTCCTCCCAACAAGAACTCCTTCAGGTGTGGACGCGCCACGTCCCACGCCTGCGTGAGACGTGAGACGTGAGACGTGTGACGAATCAGCCCTTGACCGAACCTGCCGTGATACCTCGGACGAAGAACCGCTGCAATGCGAAGAAGACGACGAGCGGGGCGATCGTGATGACGAAGGCGCCTGCCGTGAGCAGGTGTTCTCGAGCTCCGAACTCGCCTGCCAGTGACGCCACCACGATGGTCGCTGGCAGCGATTCACGGTTGCCACCGATCATCGTCAGCGCGATGAGGTAGTCGTTCCAGGTCCAGAGGAACTGAAAGATGGCGAAGGCAGCCAGCACCGGCACGGACAGCGGCAGCACGAGTCGCCAAAACACCTTGAAGTGGTCGGCACCGTCGATGGCGGCGGATTCGAACAAGTCCTTCGGTAATCCCGCGATGTAGTTGTGTAGCAGGAAGATCGCAAACGGCATCGCAAAGCCGGTGTGGGTGAGCCAAACCGAAGGTATCTGCCCTGACAGGTCCAGGTCGGGGAACAGCGTGATCGTCCTCTCGATGAACGGGATCGTCCAGTGCACCCCGTTGGAGTACGCCGACAGCAGCGGAATCAGCGCCACCTGGGACGGGACGGCCAGCAGAGCAACCGTCGCGATGAACAGCCACTCTCGGCCGCGGAAGTCGATCCAAGCGAACGCGTATGCCGCAAATGCCGCGATGGCAATCGGGATGATCGTCGCCACGATGGCAATCGAAGCCGAGTTGAGCAGGGCGTTCCACAGTCCCGCACCCACGTCGGGAAACAGCACTTCCCGATAGTTGTCGAGCGTGGGGAAGCTCGGATCCGAAAGCGCGTTCCAAAACCCGCTCCCGCGTTGGGCGTCACGTGTCCGGAACGAGTTCACGAACAGGCTGAACGTGGGAATGCTCCACACGATGACGAGAATCCAGAGGAACCAGGTGGGAACGGCACGAAGGAATCCGTAGATCCGATTGCCCAGTGGCCGCTTGGCCGCGATCCCCGAACCCGAGACCTTCGTCGCTTCAGCGGTCGCCGTCATCCCAACCTCTCTCTCTGCATTCTGCGAATATTCAGGTACATCACTGGAAGCACTGCGATGAACAGGACCACCGCAACGGCAGACCCGAGCCCGAAGTTGAGCTGCGTGAATGCCTTCTCCCACATCTCGTTGGCGAGCACCTGCGTGTCGAAGTTGCCGTTGGTCATGACTTTGGGTATGTCGAACACCTTGAGAGAGTTGACCACCAGAGATGTCACCACGACCCCGATCGTCGGGAAGATCTGGGGCACGGTCACGCGCCAGAACGTCTGCGACTCGGTGGCGCCGTCGATCCGGGCGGCCTCGAGCAGATCCTCAGGCACCGCCTTGATGGCAGCCGAGAAGATGACCATGGCGAACCCTGTGTAGATCCAGATGAACACGACCATCATCCAGAAGTTGTTCCAGGGTGATTCCTGGATGAAGAGCACCGGGTCGGCAATGAGCTCGCCGGTGACCTCGCTGATGGCAACCCCACCGATGCCCGGCCCGACGACCCGATAGATGAGGTAGCCGAGACCCGCCACGATGGTGAGCGAGCCTGCCACGATGGAGTTGGCCTCCGCCTGCCATCCCCTCCACGCCAGATAGACCAGGCCGGCAGCAACAAGGGCGAGGACGGCCACGATCACGGTGCTCGCGGTGGCCGAGTTGGTCCACTCTCCGAGCTTCACCCACAGCGTGTTGAAGACGCCGCTCTGAGGATCCTGTGGTGGTCGCGCCACGTAGATGAGACGCCAGATGACCGCAGCGCCGACGAAGCTGATCGCCATTGGGAGGAAGATCAATGACTTGGCCAGGTTCTCCCCCTTGGACCGATCGGCCAGAACCGCCACAGCCAAGCCGAGTGACACGGCGAAGACGATGACGGTGAAGATCCACCACAGGTTGTTCGAGATGGTTCCGCGGATCGTTGTGAACAGCGCAAAGCCGAAGAGCAACACACCGGACGCCAGCATCGTCAGGCTGGGGCCGCCAACTGCGAACGTGGTTCCGAGCTGTCGTCCTGCGAACCGCCCGGCGATAAAGCCGCCGCCGAGGAGTGCCAGGGCCAGCCAGAGCATGTTGCTGCTGAAGATCTCCCCGAACCCGCTGAAGTCGATGATGCCGGGGTCGGTGAAGATGTCGCCGTAGTTCGTCAAGCCGGTCCATGTCAGGTCTCTCGGGTTGCCGGTCAGCAGACTCAGCCAGATCGTGCGGATGAGGGGAATGAGCAGCGCTGCCGCCACGAAGACGAGCGCCGGTCCTGCGAAGATGTACTTCCGGCTCGAAACGGCGATGTTGCCTCGCTCGATGCGGTTCGGATAGGGGCGCCGCCCGAGGAAGGCACCGACCAATCCCCCGAGCACCGTGGCCACGATGACGACCTCAGCCCGTGAGCCGTCGAAGTCGGATGCAAGCCAAGCACCGAACAACCAGCCGACGGCACCCCCTGCGAGCAGGCCTCGGAGCCGGTCGATCCGTCCGCCGCTGATCATGGAGACCGCAAAGCCGACACCAGTCCCGATTGCCAGCCAGATGATGACTGCGAGCGGATCGATGGACGGCAGAATGGACGCGTGGGCGCGCATCCCGATGAGCAGTCCAAGGGCGGACCCGCCGGCGACGCCGCTGGCAAGGCGACGCATCGGCTCTTTGAAGAGACCGAGGGCGTATCCGGTGGCGACCCCGATCGCGATTGCGATCAGCCAGACGATCGCCGGCGCCACGACGAGGCGATTCCCCCAGAGCAGTCCCAAGGCGCCGGCTGACACGAGCGCACCGACGATCGCGTTGAATCGGGAGTAGTGATCCTCCGTCAGGTCGTACAGTTTGTTGACACCGATGAAGACGATCGCGCTGCCACCCACGGCTGCGACGATGCCCAGCATGGTGATCACGAACCTGTTCATGGTCCTCCCGGTCTCGCTCGGCGTCCGGTCAAACCTAGACGGAACCGGCCCGCGATGCGGGCCGGTTCCGTATATTCATTGAGTTGTCTTCTATGTCAGTTGGACGGCCAAGCAGCGTCGATCGCCGTGAAGGCCTCTTCGACCGACTTGTCTCCGTTCACTGCGCTGGTTCCTTCGGTCCAGAACGCTCCGGATCCGACGGCAGCAGGCATGAGGTCCGACCCGTCGAAACGGGCCGGATCTGCACTGGCCAGGATCGCGATGAAGCCGCCTTCGAGCTCATTCCAGAGGCCGAGGTCCACATCCAGGTTCGACGTGAGGAATCCGGAGGCGTCACCGCCCTTGATCTCGCGCTGAGCCTTCTGCCGCTCTTCGGCGTACTCGGCGGACCCCAGGTACTCCATGACGGCCCAGACTTCAGGCGCATCGCGGAACGCGGCGGCCGAGTTGCCGGCAGTCAGCGTCGGAGCCGAGTTGGTGTCCACGTTCGGGAAGTAGAACGTGTCGACCTGTCCGTCAGGTCCAACCGGCGTGCCCTCGGGCAGGAATGCCGCAAAGAAGGACGCCTGGCGCACCATGGCGCAGGTCCCGTCGGCGAGCGGCTGCCCGTTGTCGGCGCTGTGGGCGGTTGCGGCGATCGAACCACCGGCCGCGTACACCGATCCGGGGGTGTTCCAGAGATCGAGGATCGTCTGGGCGACGTTCACGACTGCCGGGTCGGAGAACTCGAGTTCACCGCTCGTCCACCGGTCGTACTGCTCGGGTCCTTCGATCCGCAGCATCATGTCTTCCATCCAGTCGGTGAACGTCCAGCCTGTGGCCGGACCCGACTCGATGCCCACACACCAGGGGGTCTGACCGTCGGCGATCATCTGATTGCTCAGGTCGACGAGCTCCTGGAACGTCGTCGGGATCGCGTAGCCGCCGTCGGAGAACACCTGCGTGTTGTACCAGACGATCGACTTGAGGTCGGTCTTGACCTGGAAGGCGTACACATCGTCCTCGTAGGTGTAGGTCTCGAGCGTGCCGCCCGGCCACTGCGGGCGAACGACCGACACCAGATCTTCTGGGATCGGCAGCAAGAAGCCCTGAGCGGCGAAGTCCAGCACCTTTCCCGGCTGCGGGAACATGCCGATGTCAGGCGGGTTGCCGCCGGCAGCCTGGGCGTTGATCTGATCCGAGAAGTCCCGGGCACCCGTGTGGGTGATCGTCATCCCGTTCCTCTCGGCGAAGACGTCGAGCGCCCGCTGGATGCCGGTCGCCTCGTCGACGCCGTCTTCGGACGAGAAGACCGTGACCGTCGTACCGGCGAGATCCACTTCCTCGTCCATGGCCTCGGTGGTCTCGGTCGTGTCGTCAGGTGCTGCCGTTGTATCGGTGGTTGCTTCGGTTGTTGCCGTCGTATCGTCGCCTGTGTCGCCGTCGTCAGCGGTTTCGCTGTCCGATGCGCAGGCGGCGAGGACGAGCATCAGCGCTGTCAGCAAGGCGATGAGCCTCGTGTGCTTCAGCATCGAGTTTCCTCCCGTTGGGGTTGTTTTGTCTGGGCCCGTGTCTCCGGACCGCGCGATCCCTCACGTGGCACGTGAGGAACCATCTCAAATCATAGGTGTTCGACGAAATCAAATGGAAACACGATGGACTCGATAGACACAAGGACGAGTATCGGGAGCCCGACACTGCAAGGAATGCCACGGTCCGACCCTCGGTTGAGGGATCGAGAGGAGGGGCAGAATGCCGAACGTGACACGACTCATCGAGCCGATCGCCGCCGCACTGGTCCTGGCTGCGTGCTCCGGGACTGCGACCACCACCGACCAGCCCACTACGACGAGTAGCACGGCCGAGGCCGATTCCACCACAGCGATCGAAACCGTGACAGAATCCACCGGTTCCTTCGAGCTGCCCCCGAACCTGCGGGTCGTCACCGAGGACTGGGAGACCGACTTCAAGACCAGTTCGATCGATCTGAGCGAACTCCAGGTGGGTATCCGCATGCTCGATCCAAGGGATGCGATCCCGCCAATCGACGATCCGGCCTTCGAGACGGTGAGCGAAGCCGACGAGTGGCTCGAGGACGACGAGCCCGGTGTGCTGGTCGACGTCGGAGACATCACGCGCTTCTACCCGATCCGGATCCTCCATCGCCACGAGATCGTGAACGACCGGTTCGGCGATGTATCCGTTGCCGTCACCTACTGCCCATTGTGCAACACGGGAATCGCCTTCGATCGCCGAGTCGATGGCGAAGTGCTCCGCATGGGCGTATCCGGGCTCCTTCGCAACTCGGACCTCGTGATGTGGGACGACGCCACCCAATCGCTGTGGCAACAGATCACCGGAGAGGCGATCGTGGGCGAGCTCACCGGAACACGACTCGAACCGCTGCCGTCGGCGATCGTGCGCTGGGCGGACTTCCGTGACAACAATCCCGACAGCGAAGTGCTCGGGCGCGACCAGGGCTTCGGCATCCCCTACGGCCAGAACCCCTACGTCGGCTACTCGTCACGCAACGCTCCGATCGGCGGCTTCTTCACCGCCGAGCTCGACGACCGCTTCCCCGCCCTCGAACGGGTCGTGGCCGTCACGATCGACGAGTCGACGGCTGGATACCCCTTCTCGATCATCTCCGAGTCGAGAGTGGTCAACGACGAGGTCGGCGGGGAGCCGATCGCGATCTTCTGGGGTGCGCCGTCGACCACCGACGCGCTCGACAGCTTCCAGGTCGCGGACGGGCAGGCGATCGGAACCGGCGTTGCGTTCGACCCGGTGGTCGACGGTGATCGGCTCACCTTCGAGAGCCCCGAGGTCGACGTGTTCGTCGACAACGAGACGGGGAGCACGTGGACGCTCCAGGGGCTCGCCGTCGACGGGCCGCTCACCGGAGCGGAGCTGGCGCTCGTCCCGCATCGCAACGAGTTCTGGTTCGCCTTCGCCGCATTCTTCCCTGACGCACGAGTGATCACAGCCGAACCCTGACGCCCGAGCTACGTCGGACCGCTCCCTGTTCGCAAGCCGCGTCAGCAGCGGAAGTCAGCGGTGACCTCGACCTCGTCGCTGTACGGCCTGTCACTCCCGGCCGACGACATCGTGAACGACCCAGACACGTTGGCGCCGTCGACGGCGAGGCGGCGTGCGCCTGCCCCTGAACCAGGTAGAAGAACCCCCGCCACGCCGGCCGGAGTGGTCTCGGACCGCGCCTCGGTCGACGCCGAACTCTCCTCGTCGTCCAGTGCACTCGGCACCGCTCCGGCGCCGGTCGTGCCACTCACTGCATCGGCCGGGGCGATCGCCGCTGCGGGATCGTCGCCGGAGCCACATGCACCGAGCCCAGCGAGCGACAAGAGGAGAGATCGGTTGGCGGTCATCAGTGTCGGAAGCCGCCTTGCGGGGTTCCTTTCACGGTGTCGCCTGGGCCACGAGCAGCGAAATGAGCGTGGAGAATCAAGGCGACAGCAGACCGACGTCGGACACCGCCAACGGGACACCCGCGTCATCATGGGCCGACACCTGCCAGGTCATCTCGGCAAACACTCGCGCGCCGACGACGGTTGCAGCACCACTACCACCCAGATGAACGGATGTGGCCGCGCCGCTCCAGGCCCAGTAGGGCCGGCCGTCGGGGTCGAGGACGACGAGGCGGTACAACACAGCACCGCTGACCGCGTCCCAGGTCAGCATCGGATTCGGGCCCGTCTCCGCCGCTCTGAGCGTCATTGCCGCATAGGGGCGCTCAGGGGCCGGCAGCTCGGGGGCGATCGTCGACGACGGGTCCACGGCGTCGACCTCCGGAGCACCTCCGATTGCCGTCGTCTCGGTCGCTACGCCAGGCACGGCAGTCGCCGCAACCGGCTCGGCGTCCCCGCCGCACCCGGAAATCATCCATGCCATGGCGATGATCAGAACCACCGTCCGATGGGCTCGCGCCAGAACCGTCACGAGCCGAGATCCGCCAGCAGCGCGTCGATGACCGCGGCCTGTTCGTCGAAGCCGAGCAGACGGCTGGCCGCCGAGAACCTCGCGAGCGTCGGGCGATCACCACCGGCGAGAGCGGCATCGACCGCTTCGTCGTAGACGCCGAGCCAGAAGTCCCGAGCCTCCGGATCCGCGAAGAAGCTCCCGGAGCGAAACCCGGCCACGATCAACTCGATGAGACTCTCGACGTCGAGCTCATCGGCGCCACCGGCCAGCTCGAAGAGCATCGAATCGATCAGCTCGGTGGTTGCGGCCCGGAAGCTGCCACTGTCGTCGCCTCCGCACGACCCGCGTCCTCCGTAGGCGAGAGCTCCCTCGACGGCCTGGAGCAGCTCGCGGATCGACTCGACATCGATGTTGCCCGCACGAATGTCGGTGAGGAGGCTGCGGCCGCGGGCCGACAGCTGTTCCTGGCTCGCTCGCCTCGAAGCCGCCACGCTCTCGTCGTCGGCCTCGACGCCCACCCGGAACGCCGAGAACTGTCCTTCGAGTGGATGACTGGGGAACTCGATGACCCAGTCCCCCCAAACGGTGTTGCAGTCCCCGCCGGTCACCTCCAGTCGCCCTGCGCCCGGCGTCGGGAGCTCCTCGGCAGTGAACGTCAGCGACATTCCGATGGACGGCTCGGATACAGTGAGAGTGTCGAGCTCGAGGTCGACTCCGAAAGTGGAGCCCCTGAGCACTCCGACACCGATCGCATAGGCCTCCGACGCCACCTCCTCGGTCGAGGCGACGGAGTGGAGGTCGATCAGCCACCGCCCGGAAACGGTTCCGGCCACCGATGACGCCTCGAAGTTGCCGAGGGCCTGGTAGTCCGCGTACACCTCGGACGCACCGCCGTCTCGATATACCGTCTCGTCGTGCATCCCGAGGTAGCCCTCCCACGAGCCCTCCGAGAAGTCAGGATTCTGCGCACGGCTGGCAGGAACCGGTCCCGGGGCAGCACCCCCGACGAGGGCGAGCGCCACACCAATCACCACCAGCAGTCGTCGCACGGAGTTCAGGCAATCCCCCGGGACCGAACCCCATCGCAGACCCGGATCCCACCGTCTCGATTCATGCGGCCACCTTCGCTACCCACCGCACTCGACGCAATACGTCATTAGACGTAGGGCTGCGCTCCGCTAGACGTGGTTCTCGACGACACAGACATGCGTTCAATCCTCGGCGCAGCCACCACCCTGGCGTCGTCGCCGGTGCCCGAACTCGAGGCCGTCCTCGACCTCCTCCCGTCGTTGATCCCCTGCACGAGCGTTTCCTTCAACGACATGACCCTGACGACCGGGGACTCTCGGTACCTCATCGGTCCCCCGATTCTCAGGCGCTTGCCGAGCGCCTCAAACCGGTATGCGACCGATTGGCGTTTCGACAGCCGCTGATCGTCACCGCGAATCGGCCCCGTTCAACGGCGCGCTCCGGTTCTGCGATGTCCCTGGGGGGCGAGCAGTTCGGCGAGACCGACCTCTACCGCGAGCTATTCGAGCCTTTGGCCTTCGGTAAACACTGGCGATCCAGCTTCCCTCGCCACCCGACGTGGTCGTCGGATATCCGTTGAATCGGAGCGCCGCTGAAGGCGAGATCTCGATCCCCGTTCCGGGGAACGATCGGGATCAGAACCAGATGTAGGGGCCGGCCCCGACGGTGGGGACACGGTGGGCGACGCCATTGGCGATACGCGAAGCCACGAATGCACACACTGCGGCGTCGAGGGCATCGTCGGGATGCAGTCTGCCCTCGATGGCCGGCAAGTCGATTCCGACGGCGGCGAGGCAGTCGATGCGCTGCCGCACGCCGGACCACACCTTCTTCGAGTCGAGCGGCGCTCCCTTGATCTGCCGAAATGCCAATTCGGGGTGGGTCTCGTACCACGTGTTCGTGCGAGCGGCGGCTGCGTCGGTCACCGCCGCCCCCAGATTCCAGGACTGCTTCGAGAACGACATCCCGTATGACTCCCGCGCCGTACGCCTCGATGCCTCGGTGTAGTCCGCCTGGTAGAGACCCATGGGGAGCGACCGGAACACGGAGTTCCGGCGCTCGCCGATCATCCGCCGGGCCTCTTCCTCGGCAGGTCGCCCGATCGAATCCGTTGGCAAGTCGAGGGGGACGTCGATCGCGACGACCTCGGCGTCGATCTCGATGTCCGAGAGCCGTTCGGCCACCACGGCGCCGTCGAAGCAGCCCCCCTCATCGAGGTAGACGACCAGCCACGCTCCCCGTGCGATGTCGACGCCGGCCACCCTGGTCATCGAACGAGCAGCGTTCCGACGGTCCAGGCGAGGAACAGCATGATCGAGGCCAGAAGGACGAACCTCGTGTCACGCCATCGCAGCGCAGACAGACCGCCGACGACGAGCGTGGCGGCTCCCGCCACCACCGACCACCAAACCGGCACGAGACCGGCGTATGCCGCCCCGATGACCAGCACGGCAACCACGAGGACGAACCCGGCGGAAACGAGGGCGTAGAGCACCTGCCGCTCGCTCGGTGGCTCGGGGTGCGACATCATCGGGCGTCCGTCTCGACGATGCCGGCAGCGATCGCCACTTCTCGGTACCGCTCGGTCAGGGTCTCGGTCGTCTCGTGGGCGTTCAATCCGCTCGGATTCGGGACCACCCACAACTCCGCACCGGCGAGACGGTCGGGCTGGCGCCCGACGACGGCCTGCTTCCGGCCGTACGCCGTGCGATATGCAGTGATCCCGGCGATCGCGACAACGGCTGGACGAAGCTCGGCGACCTTGGCGGTGAGCGCATCACCTCCTGCCCGAAGCTCGTCGGCGGTCAGCTCGGAGGCGCGGGCGGTGGCACGCTGGACGATGTTGGTGATGCCGATCCCGCGTTCGATGAGGTGGGCCCGGTCGGCGTCGGTGAAGCCGTTGCTGCGATCGATCTCGCGATCGATCACGCCTGCAGAGAACAACGCCGGGTAGAAACGGTTCCCGGGGTGGGCGAAGTGCGTCTGTGTCGCCGCAGTCCACAGACCGGGATTGATGCCGACAAACAACAGCTCGGGGTCCGGCCCGATCAGATCGGGGACCGTGGCATCCTGGAAGGCTTCGAGCTCTTCGCGTGTGAACCCCATCGAGATCAGCGGTCTCCGAGCGACACAGAACGCGATCTCGGAAGGGAGGGACGGCGGGCCATGGAGTGATCGTACCGCCACGCCGCATCTGTCCGGATCGCCGAACCTTGACCTGAGATCGACACCAGATGTCGACAGGAACCCTGGGTTCGGCCGAAGGTGCCGTCAGCGTTTGCGACGCATCAGGCGTTGGAGGGTCTCGGACTCGGAGGCGAGCTCTCGATCTCCGGCCTCGGATCTCCTGGCCTCGACATCAGCCACGCGCACCCGCTCACGTCGCGTCTCCGACGTCATCCCGCGCTTCCACTCCTCGGCGTCACCCTCGACGAAGACCAGACGTCGCAGCGCCACGTCCAGAAGGAACACCAGCAGCCCGACCAGGACGAGGATGGGCCACAACGGCTGCTCCAAGCGGCCGAGCGCCGGAGCCGAGTCGAAGAGCGCCGTCACCGACGGTTCGAGCCGGCCGCCGGTGATCCCCGTGAGGTCGTTTCCGAGCGTCGGGTCCGGTTCCCGGAACGCAAACTCCTCCTCATAGCTCGACACGGCGCCGGATCCGGACGTGATCGACCCACCGGACCCGTCTTCGATGGTCACGGCCGTCCAGTACGCGCCGGGAATGGGCGCCGCCGTCTCGGCGGTGAACTCCGACTCCGAGGTTCTGACCATCGGAATCGCTCGCAGTTCGCCGTCCGGGAGCCGGACGCGGGCGATCGCCGTCGCGGCGTCGCCGAGCCCGGATGCAGGGGCGACCACGCGCACGCGTCCATCTTCCACGAAGACCTCCGGAGGCCGCTCCCTTCCTGCCGGAAGCACTTCCCTGACGACCGTCCCCCAGAAGTCGACGTAGCCGTCCCAGTCCAGCCAGCCGGTCGACCAGCGCGACGTGGCATCCGACGTCCAGGCAGTGACGCGCCCCAACCCGCGCTGCCAACCTGCCAGGAGCGGATCGGCTTGTCCGATCTCCAGATTCACCGACGCGGTCGCCTTGGCCTTGGTCAGGACGTATCCGAACAGAGGCGGAGTCGACGTGAGCAGATCGGTTGCCGGTGAAGGAACCCGCAGAGCGGGAAAGAACGAGCCTTCGGTTGCGAGGTTCCGCGCCACCGTGAGGGTCTCCTCGACGAAGATCTCGGGAACGCTCGCGAGATCCGTCCCCGGATAGAACCGCCCGCCCCCGACGTCGGCCATGCGTTGCAGCGTCGTTCCCGGGCCCTCACCAGTTCCCAGCACCGAGAGCGTGACGCCGGCGTCTGCGATCCGTCTCGAGATAGGGACGAGGTTGGCGTCGTTCGGGTCCCAACCGTCGGTGAACAACACGATGTGTCGCAACGCGTTCGGCACCGTCTCGAGCTCGTCGAGCGCGGCTTCCAGGGCGACGCCGATCTCGGTGTCGCCTTCGGGGACGAGACCGCCCAGGGCCTCGTCGACGGTCACCGGATCCGGCTTCACACCCAGCGGGATCACCCAGTCATATCCACTCGAGAACGACAACACCCCGACCGTGTCGGTGTCGTCGAGCGCATCGATGGCGAGTGTGGCGCCCGCCCTCGAGATGTCCGTCTTGTTGGGGCCCGTCTCGTCGAACACGCCGTTGTTGCAGTGGCATCGGCCCATCGAACCGGACGTGTCGATCACCAGCACCTCCGCGACGGGCTGACGCCTGATGAGATCATCGGGATTCGACGACACGGGTAGCACGGCTTCGAGCGGCGTCTCGTGGTAGTCGCCCAGCCCGTACGCCTGGTCTCCTCCGACCACCACGAGGCCGCGGCCCAGATCCTCGACATACGAGGCGAGCCGCTGAGCGGAGGCGTTGTCGGGCTGGGGGACGTTCACCAGGACCACGGCGTCGTAGCCGAGCAGGCGACCCTCGTCGGGGACCGCCCCCAGTTCGTCGACCACCAGGCCGCTTGCTTCAAGCGCCGCCGTCAGTGCCTCCGCCTCTCCGTCCACCGCTTCGACGACCGCCACCGTCGCCGGGCCCAACACCCGAGACACGCCCTGAGCGGAGTTGTTCTCCGCCCGGGTGTCGAAGTCCGCGTCGACCGTCACCTCGACCGAGAGCGCGCCCGGGTCCGTCACGGGAACCTCGACCTCGATGACCTGAGACCCGCCCTCGAGTTCGACGGTCTGGCGCAGCGTGTCTCCGCCGGCGTCGATGTCGAGCGTCGCCTGGCCCGCCTGGTTCGATCGAACCGCGATTCGGGCCGTGACGGTGTCCCCGACCCTGGCTGTCGCGGGAAGCCTCACGGACTCGACCAGCACATCGGCGCTGCGAGCAGTCGACAACGAGATGACATCCACGGCCACGCCGTCGGCCGCCAACTCGCGGGCCGCCGCACGGGCATCACCCGATGTCTCCACGAGGTCCGTCAGCACGACGATCCGGCGAGAGCCCTCCGATGGGAGCAGCGAAGCGGCCGATCGCAGCGAGGCCTCCACGTCGGTCGCGGCGCCCTCGGACACGGCGCCGATGCTGATCGAGTCCAAGCCGATGGTCAGCGCCGTGTCCACTTCGAGACCGGCACCGAAGACGCCGACGCCGACCCGGTCTGTGGGTCCCGCTTCTCCCAGTGCATCGTTGACGATGCGCTCCTGCACGGCACGGGCGTCGGCGCCGATCGAGTCGGATCGATCGAGCAGGAAGAAGACCGTCTTGTCCTCTACCGCCCTCACCGCAGCCGGCTGAGCCACTGCTGCGACGAGCAGCGCGAACGCGATCGACCGTGCGACGATCGACCAGCGATGCTGACGGAGCGGGACCCGACGGACGCCGGAAGCTCCGATCTTCCAGATGAGCCAGACACCGGGAGGGATCAGAAGGAGCACGAGCGGCACCACGAACGTCACGTGGCCACCTCCACGGTGCGGGTCCTGCGCCGGCGATGGGCGAACCACCACTCGAAGAGCACGATGGCGATCGTCGCGGCCACCACCGACGGAGCCCACTCTCTGATGATCGAGCCCTCGCCCGTCGTCGCCGAGTCGGCCGCAACGACGGCGATGTCCCGTGATCCGGCCACCGATTCCTGGCGGTCGAACGAGCGCACGGCGACGGGACCGGCGACTTCGTCACCGTCGGCCAGGTAGGACACGCGATAGACCCCGGGCGTGCCGGTGTCGTCGAACGAGAGAACGGGGTCGGCCAGTTCGGCCACGACGACACCGTCTCTCGTCACCTCGGTCGTCGCCCCGGCCGGCGGAGAGATGGGGATCGGCGTGCCCGCCGGAGCCGTGTCTGTGGCGCCCGCAGAGGCTCCGCCGAGCCAATCGAGGATCCGACTTCCCATGATCGGGAAGCCGACCTGGACCGGGAGGTTCGAACGGGTGATGTCGAATGTGAAGTACGCGACGCGGTGACCGTTGACCTCGCCCAGGAGCACGAGCGGCACGTCGCCGGCCCGCACGATCGGCAGCCACGAGAACGTCTCGGCCACCTGGGCCTCCGCAACGACCAGCCCCGACAGGTCGACCGCATCCAGGATGGGCTCACCGGGAGACTGGAACGTGGCAGCGAGACCGGTGGCGATCTCGTCGAACTCGACTCCGGCCGGGGCCGTCTCGGGCCGGATCAGCCAGGTCGGGCGGTCGATCTCCGGCAGCGGGCCACCATCGACGATCAGCACGTCGGCGTCGGCCGGGTCACCGGACACGAAGCCCGGAGCGATGTCGACGAGGACGTCGAGGAACGGCGATCCCTGTCCGACCACGCCGACCGTCCGCTCGGCGCCTCCCACGACGACGATCGAGGCCCGGTCGTCGAGTGCCAGCCCGTCGGGCTCGCCGACTCGCTCCACGACGACGAGATCACCGGCACCGGCGTCGATCGGAACGGTGCGGGCGGCATCCGACAGTGGCGGCACACCGAATTCGACCGTTCCGGACGGAAGGCCGTTGACCAGTAACCGCAGCTCGACATCGGCGGCAATACCGGTGTGGTTGGTCACGTTGACGAACAACCGCACGACGCCCTCGGCGGAGGGCTCCACCGAGAACCCACTGATCGACAGATTGTCGGCCGTGTCGGAGAAGCGGATGTGATCGGCGCCGACGACCGGCTCGGTGGCGAGCGGTGTCGACGAGCCGTCGGTGAGGAGCACGAGATTCGTTGGTCGATCGGGGGTGGCGAGCGAGCGACCCAGTCGGATGGCGCCGTCGAGGTCGGCCGCCCCTCCGGTGACGTCGATCGACGACAGGGCCTGCTCGACGGCCGCTTCGGTCCGGAGAAAGGTCGCGACGACGGCGGCCCGCGGACCCGCCTCGACGACCGAGACGAGGTTTGCATCGGAGACGTCGGCGCTGATCTGCCTCGCCCGTTCGATCGCCTTGTCGAAGCGATCTGCGGCCGCCATGGAACCCGAACTGTCGATCACCAGCACCGTGTGCGGACCCAGCAGCGATTCCTGGGAGAAGAACGGCCTGGCAAGGGCAAGGACCAGGAGCGCAAGCACCGCGAGCTGAAGGAGCAGCAGCGGCGAGAACTCGAGCCGCCGCCAGGGCACGGCCGAGGTCACGCTCTCGTCGGCGCGCTGCCACAGCAGCACACTCGACACCTCGAGCCGTTGTCGACGGCTGCGGAGCATGTAGAGCACGATGAGCGGGATCGCCAACGATCCCAGGGCGAGCGCGGCGGGGGCGAGCAGGTTCATGTGACCGCCGCCGATTCCACCAGCCGACGGAGGAAACGCTCGCCGGCGCCGTCGGCTACCTGCACCAGCACGTGATCGAGGCCCCCGCGCCTGGATCGTCCCGCGACGCCGTCGATGAAGCGCTCCGCTGCTTCGGCGTAGGCGTCGAGCATCGAAGCCGAAGTCGAGGCCTCGACATGCGCACCGGTCTCGACGTCGACGAGGCGCAGGTCACCGACGACCCGGGGCTCGAGCTCCTCGGGAGCGAGGACATGCGCCACCACGCCGCCCACGCCCAACCCGGCGCCATCGAGCGCCCGCTCCCACTCGGCGTCGAGCAGGTCGCTGATCACCACCACGGCCCCCGACCCGGCGACCGGTCCGACGACCCCGCGGATCGCGGGTGCCAGCGGCACCGCACCTGCAGGCGAGAGACTCTCGAGCCATCGCTCGATCTCAGGCCAGGCCGAACGGTGCCGGCCGACCGGACCGCGTGTCGCCTGCCGTCCCGATCCGCCGAGCAGCACCGGAACGACGCGGTCGCCACTCGACAGCGCCAGGTACGAGACGATCGCGGCGATGTGACGTGCCACGTCGAACTTCCCGTACATGCCCATCGAGGCGGTGGCATCGATCAACACCGTGACGGTGAGATCCTCTTCGGCTTCGAACCGCCTGACGAGAACCTGGCCGAGCCTGGCCCACAGCTGGTGGTCGATCTTCCGGAAGTCGTCACCCGGCACGTACTCGCGGTAGTCGGCGAAGTCGAGGCTCTCACCCAGATGGCGCGAGGCATGTCGCCCGGTGTAGACCGAGCGGATCCGCCCGTGCGTCATCAGCGACAGCCGGTCGAGACGTCCGCGGAGTTCGTGATCGAGCAGCATCAGACTGCGGGGGTCGGCAATGCCTCGAGCACGTCGGCGATCAACTCGTCGGCGGCCACCCCGTCGGCAATGGCGTCGTATCCGAGCACGAGCCGATGCCGGAGACACCTGACGGCGACCGACCAGAGATCCTCGGCCGCCACGTTGACGCGTCCGTCCATCAGGGCGGACGCCTTGCCCGCCAGCACCATCGCCTGTGCGCCACGTGGTGAGGCGCCGTTGCGGACGTAGGTCCGCACGCGCTCGGGGGCTGACGGCGACACGGGATGGGTGGCTTCGACGAGGGCGGCGGCGTACCTCAGGAGATGGGTTCCGATCGGCAGGTCCCGCACCATCTCCGACATGCGCGAGAGTGTGGTGGCGTCGAGGGTCGACGACGCGGTCGCCTCGCTGGTGCCGGTCGTCCGTCTCAAGATCTCCACGATGTCGTCCGCCGGAGGAAAGAGCACGATCTCCTTGAACATGAATCGATCGAGCTGCGCCTCGGGCAACGGGTAGGTGCCTTCCTGTTCGATCGGATTCTGGGTGGCCATCACCATGAACGGGCGGGGCAGATCGTGCGTCTCGCCGCTGAGGGTGACCCGCCGCTCCTGCATCGCTTCGAGCAGGGCCGATTGGGTCTTGGGCGTGGCACGGTTGATCTCGTCGGCGAGCACGAGGTTGTTGAAGACCGGTCCGGGCTGGAACGCGAACGCCGAGCCTTCGAGGATCTTGGTGCCGAGGATGTCGGCGGGCATCAGGTCGGGCGTGAACTGGATGCGTCCGAAGGCGACGTCGAGGACGTCGCCCAGGGTGGACAGCAGCTTGGTCTTGCCCAATCCGGGCACTCCCTCCAACAGGACATGCCCTTCGCACAGCGTCGCCATCAGCACCGTGTCGACCAGCTGTCGCTGGCCGACGATGACCGAGCCGACCGCCGATCGGGCGGACTCGATGGCCGTGGCGAATTCCTCGGGGTTCATCTGTGTGCCCATGGGTTCATGGCTCCAATCGGGTGAAGTAGTCGCGGACGATCGCCTCGATACCGGGCGTGACCGTCAGCGAGTCGAGCGACTCGAGCGCAGTCCGCTCGTACTCGGCGAAACGCCGGCTGTACGGCACCACGGCATCGTTGGAGATGCCGCTGCCCGACGTGGTCCCGAGCAGATCGCCCGGGTCGCTTCCGTCGATCGGGATCCGAACCTCGTCTCCCGCCGAGAAATCCGCAGGGTCGAAGATGTCCCCGCGCGAGGGCTGGGCGAACGGGTCGTCATCGCCCGTTCCGGACGGCACCTGGCCGGAGCCGGAGCCGGATCCCGTGCCCGCGCCGGACTGTCCTCCCTGGCCCTGGCCACCCCCGCCACCGCCCGATCCCTGACCCTGACCGCTGCCTTGTCCCGAACCCTGGCCGCTGCCCTGCCCTTGACCGCTGCCCGAGCCGGATCCCTCCCCGTCGCCATCGCCCGAACCTTCGGCCTCTCCTCCATCCGATCCGCCGTCGAGACGCCGCTGCGCCTCTCGCAGCTGGCCGGCTGCGCCGGCCTGGGCCGTTGCCTCAGTCACTTCTCCGGTGACACGACGGACGCCGTCTGCAGCGCGTTGCAGCGCCTCGGCCGTGATGTCGCGCCCGCTCTGCGCGCTGGCGACGATGCGCAGCCCGTCGGCAGCGTCCTCGAGGGCACGGCTCAGCTCGGAATCGACCCCCGCGAAGTCCTCGGCACGCTCGGCGAGTTCCGAAGCGGCGGCCGCCGCTTCCTCTCGGGACAGTCCATCGAGCCGATCTGCCAGCGCCTCGAGCTGATCGGCTGCGCTCTCACCCGGGGCCAGCGGATCGGAGGCGAGGGACTGCTCCAACCCGGCCAACGCCGTCTTCTTTGCCAGTGCTCCGGGGTCGAGCGCCGCCAGCAACTCCTCGCGGGCATCGCCGAGCATTTCGAGGGCTTCGTCGATCGACTCGGCCGCTCGGAGCTCCTCTGCCAGAGCGTCGAGGTCGTCGGCGAGCTCAGCGGGTGCGTCTTCGGCCAGTTGCTCGATCGCCTCGGCCTCGACCTCGATCCGCCCGCGCTCCGCCCTGATCGTGGCGGCGGCCTCGTCGGTGGTAGAGGGAAGCACGGTCATTACCAGCGAAGCCGCGAGGGTGAGCGCGGCCAGCTGCGGAAGCGGGCGACGCGGGACCAGACTGCCGAGCCGATCGACCCGGCGCGACTGCGACCAGGACTCGGCGGAGCGAACCACTCGTGCCTCCGCTTCGGACAGATCGGCGTCCCGCTCGGTCAATTCGACTGTGGTTGTCACACGGTCGAATCCGCCCAGCTTCCGATCGACCACCAGCGCAGCGCTCATGCGGCTCGGTCTGCGGATCAGCGCAACGAGGAAGGCGCCGATGGTCGCCGATCCGATCAGGGTCCAGGCGACGGGCTCCGCCCAGAGGATCACGGTGACTCTCGACAGGCCGAGGAGCAACGCCGCAAGTGCGCCGGCAACCGCGGTCGCAACGGCGATCGCGGACAGGAGGCCCATGACGGTCAATCGCCGCCGTGCGGCATCGATCAGTCGTCGCACCGATTCAGGCAGTGCCATCGACCACCGCCTCAGTCGTCGATTCGGGTTTCTTCTTGCCATTGCGCGCCCGCACCCGGGTCGAGGGCGCCGTGACGATCGCTGTGGCGCGCCACAGCCCCAGGCCGATCAGCAGTACGTAGATGATCGTCGTGTACACCCAGAGCGGTGGGCGGGTGTAGTTCACGAACTGACGTCCGTTCTCGATCCGAATGGCTCCGGGCTCGACCTGCCCGCCACCGAGGTCGGCCGCTCCAGCGGCGCCCTGTCGGGCGAACAGGTGGAGCTCGAGGGGCGTGTACGGGCTGGCGAAGAAGCGATCCTGACCGATCTCGAGCGGAGCTGCGACGGCCGAGGCGAGCGCGAAATACGGATTGATCCAGGCCGACACGGACTCGACGCCTTCGTTCGGCAGGTTGCCACGATCGTCGAGCGCGAAGAAGTATTCGGCCCCGAGACCGGCGAAGCTGAGGAAGGCGATGAGAAACGCGATCGCATAGGACATCGCCACGGCGCCGCGACTGGACTTCGCACGAGCGGACATCCACATGGAGACCGATCCGAGCATGACCGTGAGCAACGCAACGAAGGCGAGTGCGACGGCGACATCGGTGAAGGTGGTGCCTCCAAAGATCATCGGGAGCGCCACGATCGGGAGCACCGCGACGATCAGGACGCCGAAGTACGCAATCGACGAACTGAGCTTGCCGAGTACGAGTTGGTACGGTGACATCTGGGTGACCTGGAGCAGGTGGAACGTCTGACGCTCCCGCTCCCCGATGATGCTCAGCGCCGTGAGGCCGGGGACCACCATCACGACCGCCGTGACGACCAGGATGGTCATCGACTCGAACAGAAACCGACCCATGAAGCCGGACGCCAGCGCCTGACCGAGACCGAACTGGCTCTGGGCGATCTCCCGTGCGATGATGAACAGCAGATAGGCGATCAGCCCGATCGCCAGGATCCAGATGATGAGCAGCCACGGCATCGTCCGCTTGCCACGGAAGCGCTCCTTCGTCTCACGAGCCAACACCGGGTTCATGGCTCATCCCTCGTGAGCTGCATGAACAGCTCTTCGAGACCGGCCGCCTCGACCCGCCACTCATAGACCGGCACGCCCTCTGCGACCAGGTCCGCGAGTTGTCTGGCTGAAGCCTCGTCGTCACCGGCGAGGAGAAACCCGAGCACACCCTTCTCGACCACGACATCGGTCACGTCGTGAGCAGACGTCAGAACCGAGATCGCCTCGTCCACGCGAGCGTCGGGAACTCGGGCCGCCACCCGGCGGCTGCCGGTCGCTGCAGCCCGGATCTCGTCCATCGACCCCTGCGCCTTCACCACGCCGTCGTCGATGACCGCCATGTGCGAGCAGATCCCCTCGAGTTCCGCCAGGATGTGAGAAGAGATGATCACGGTCTTGCCGAGTCGGCTGAGCTCGGCGATCAGCTCTCGCAACTGGACCCGCGCCCGAGGGTCGAGGCCCGAGGCGGGCTCGTCGAGGATGAGCAGATCGGGGTCGTGCACGAGTGACCGGGCGAGCGACAAACGTTGCTTCATGCCCCGGGACAGCGAGTTGACGTCCGCGTCGACCTTTTCGGTCAGATCGACCAACTCCAACAAATCCGAGATGATCGCGGGACGCTTGGCGGCGGGGATCTTCTGGGCGGCGGCGAAGAAGTCCAAGTACTCGCGAGTCGTCAGTGAATCGTAGAAGCCGAAGAAGTCGGGCATCCACCCCAGCAGGCGGCGAACGGCACGGGGATCGGTCTCGGGATCGACTCCGGCGACCATCACCTTGCCGGCGTCCCGTTCGAGCAGCGTGCTCATGACGAGCATGGAGGTGGTCTTGCCGGCACCGTTGGGTCCGATCAGGCCAGTGATCGACCCTTCCGGGATCGAGAGGTCGACTCCTCCGAGCGCGGTGACGTCGCCATAGTGCTTCTCGACACCGGCGAACTCGACGATCATCGCTCACCCCACACGAGCGTGAACGACTCCGGCGACATGGGGAGCTCCACGAACCCGCCTTCGAACTGCTGGCGGTTCGCACCGACCCGGAGCATCACGTTGCCGGCGGGATCGATGAAACGCCCGTCGAGCACGTCATCGACTGCGACGTCGACCAGCTCACCTGCGTCCCAGTCCCAAGCCTGCTGTCCGAGGCCGTTGGCCCCGAACCGATCGATGAATTCGAGCCTGGCGGCCGACACCCCGATCGGGAGCCGGTATCCGAGCCACATCTCGTCCGTGCTGACGAACGAAACGCCGGGACCGGCTCCTCCCGGTTCGACGAAGCCGCTCCCTATTGCCAGCAGCGTCCCGGTCTGCGAGCCGGCGACGCTGGAGCGTTCGACCGGCACGATCACGAGGGCGTTTCCCTCGCTCGTCACGGCGCGTCCATCGAGGGAGATGTCGGGTCGGAAGTCTTCCGAGAAACCGAACACGAACCGGTCGACGGAAGCACCGAGGGTGAACTGAGCCGCGTTGCCGAGCGGAGACAGCACGCGCCATGCCCGGTCGTCGCCGAACAGCTGGAGTTGGTTGATCACTGCGTCACCGAGGAAGAACCCGAAGTCGGGCTCGAAGAACTCGCCTCGAGCTGCGTCGCGGGTCTGCAGCGCACCGGTGGCGCCAGGCAACAGGACGTCGTCGGAGACGGTGAACGCGCCGTCGTCGAAGACACCCCACGCCCAGAAGCTGAAGTCGCCGAGGTTGGTCACCTGAACGGGGTCGTCGTCTCCCTCTCCCCAATCGACGGCCAGCGAAAGGACCGAGGGCTCTTCGATGGTGTTCACGCCGGCGAACCCGAGTTGCTGGAGATCGAACGTCACCTCCGAGCCGACCACCTGGCCGGACGCAGTCGCGATCGGTCTCCCGAACTCGTCGAAGCGGTTGCCGAGAGTCGCCGGATAGACGATGTCCGATTCGTCGAACTCCAGCGTGTACGAGCCTTCCCTCCCCACGGCGAGAACGACGGACGTTCGTTGGATCGGCCGGTCGCCGCCGATGATGACCGCAGCATGAGTCAAGCTCGCATCGGCGAGGCGCTGGCCGCCGACGAGCCAGAAGATGCCGAGCGCCATCAGACTGATCGCCGGAATCGTTCCCCATGCCCAGTCACGTCGTTTCAGCCGCTTCAGCACGAAGAAGTTGACGGGACCGATCAGGACGGTGTACCCGATGATCGCCCCGAACAGCCACGGGAGCTCCGGAACACCGCCGTCGCCGGCATTCGTGGCGGCCTCCGACAGGCCTTGCTCGGGTGACTGCCAGAACTCGACCGGACCGGTCCTGCGTTCTCGTGCGAGCAGCAGACCGGCATACGTCTCGACATCGTCGAGGGACGCGACGATCACCATCTCGCCCTCACCCAGTCGATAGCGCGTGGGAGGGCCGGAAGCGACCTGGATGGCGTCGGCCGGAGGAGTCGCTTCGGTGACGACGATGCCGCCGTCCTCGACGAATCGCACCTCACGCTCGCCGACGGCATCGATCACCAGATAGTCGAGCACGCTCAGCGGATCGTCCGTGCCGACGGGCACCCCGACCACATCTCGATCGACGATGGGCGTTCGGAGCCCGTCGATCCGGTCGGCGGGCCCACCGGTGGCGACTCCGACCAGCACCTCGTCGGTTGCGAACCGTGGTGTCACGCGGGCCGTCTCGACTCGATCACCGTCGGCGTCGAGCAGATCGATCCGGATCGCTCCCGACGACGTGGGCGGAGGCATCAGCAGTTCGAACACCTTGGTCGATCCTGCCGGGACCTGTGCCGTCGTGGCGAGCGCGACCGAGCCCATGGTCGCCTGAATCGAGCCGTCATAGAGCACATCGGACGTGACCGTGATCACGATGGCGAAGGGCGCCGTGGAGTCGACCCAACCGTCGACGCCCACTGCGGCCTCGACATCGATCGTGGTCTGGGCGCGGCCGGTTCCGGCCGGGATCAGGAACGACAGGGTGATTAGGAAGAGACCGAACAGGCGCGACGCGGAGTGCACACCGCAGAGACGTCGATCATTCCCGGAAGGTTCCCGCATCGTCACGACGCTACCCACCGTCCCCCTCCACGCTCCGGCGCGCCGGCGCGGCCGCCGGTATCGGCCGGTGTCGGAGCTACTTCTTGGCGGCTTGGTAATAGGGGTCGGTTCCGGACGCGTGGTCGGTCACGTCGATCACGCCGGAGAGATCCGGGATCGCCTCCAGCAGGATCCGCTCGATGCCTTGGCGCAGGGTGACCTGTGCCATCCCGCAGCCCTGGCAGCCGCCCATGAGTTTGAGATAAGCGATCGTGCCGTCCACCGACACCAACTCGGCGCCTCCTCCGTGGGAGGCGATCGCCGGATTGACCTGCTGTTCCAGGACCGTCTGGATCTGGTCGGCGAGCGGGCCGGTCAGGTCACCCTTCGGAGCAGCCATGGTCGGCGTTGCCGGCGTGTTCGGATTGTTCATCGCCAGGCCTTCGTCGGAGAGGGCGAGGCTGGCGCCGTCGAGCTTCTCGACGTCTTGGGTTCGCAGGATCACTGCGAGGCTGTCGTGACGTTCGACGATCTGGCCATCGGTCGCGTCCGTAACGGGCATGAAACTGAGGTCGTAGGTGAACTGGGGACCTCGGATCCCGGTCACCTCGATGTAGAGGCCGTACTCGTCGTCACCGGGCTCTTGCTCGGCGAGCGTGGTGATCATCTCGATCGCGTCGGGTGCGAGGGACAGGACGGTACGGGCTTCTGAATCAGACATGAGATGGCTCAGCCTACCTGCAAACATGGCTTTTGAGATAGCCTCGCACGCATGGGATCCCGTGTCGTGGTCGTGTTGCCGACCGAGACCTACCGCGCAGCCGACTTCGTGGATGCCGCTCGCGCGCTGGGAATCGAACTCACGATCGCCAGTGAATCGGAACTTCCGCTGCTGGCTTCCGACCGTCAGGTGCGCATCGATTGTTCGGATCCGATCGTCTCCGCCGAGCGTGTCGCCGATATCGCAACCACCACCCCGATCGACGCGATCGTTGCCGCCGACGACGCCGGGGTCGAGATCGCAGCACGGGCGGCGGAGTTGATCGGACTCCCGGCCAGCCCAGTGGCCGCGGTCCGCGCAACGCTCGACAAGGCGTTGATGCGCCGGCTGCTGGCACAGGCCGAGGTCGCCCAGCCGGCGTTCGACGTCGTCGAACTCTCCACGGTGGCAGCCGCCGCCGACCGGATCGGCTTCCCGGTCGTGGTGAAACCGAGAACCCGAAGTGCCAGTGTCGGGGTGATGCGAGCAGACGACCAGGCCGCGCTCACGCGAGGCGGCGAGGCTGGCGGCCAGGCACCAGGCCGAGGACGACGGCACGGAACGGATCCTCGTGGAACGGTTCGTGAGCGGCCCCGAGATCTCGCTGGAGGGCCTGCTCTGGGACGGCAGGCTGGAGACGCTGGCGATCTTCGACAAGCCGGATCAACCGAATGGTCCGTTCTTCCCCGAGACGATCCTGGTGACGCCGACGTCGCTGTCGACCGAGATCGTTGCCGAGGTGGAACGCACGGTGAGCGTTGCGACGCGGGCACTCGGACTGACACAGGGCCCCATCCACGCCGAGCTCCGCATCGAGGAGGGTGTTCCGGTGGTGCTCGAGATCGCCGGGCGGACGATCGGTGGGTTGTGCGGCCGGAGCCTCACGTTCGGTTTGATGGGAGACTCGCTCGAATCGCTCGTGCTGCGACAGGCACTCGGCGAGCGAAAGCGCGGATCGAGGCGCCTCCCCGGAGCGAGCGGCGTGCTCATGATCCCGGTCCCGGCCGCGGGAACGCTCGACCTCAGTCGGCGGTGTCGAAGCTGCCGAGTCCGTGCCCGGAGTGACCTCGGTCGAGATCTCGATCCCCCTCGGCGCACACGTCGAACCGACCCCCGACGGCGACCGGTATCTCGGTTTCGTGTTCGCCCGCGCCGCCGAGCCGTCCTCCGTCATCGAGGCCCTGAGAACCGCCCACGCCCGCCTCACCATCACCGTCACCTGACCGAGAACCGACAGCGAGCGCCAGCGAGCCAGGCTCAGCAGGCCGGCATGTTGACCGCGAGCCCGCCCAGGCTGGTCTCCTTGTATTTGTGGTGCATGTCCTCGCCGGTCTGTCGCATCGTCTCGATGGCGACGTCCAACGGCACGAAGTGCTCCCCCGTCCCGCGAAGGGCGAGTGAGGCGGCGGCGATGGACTTGACCGCTCCGATCGCATTCCGTTCGATGCACGGAACCTGCACGAGCCCACCGACCGGGTCGCAGGTGAGGCCGAGGTTGTGCTCCAAGGCGATCTCGGCGGCGTTCTCCACCTGGGCGGGCGAGCCTCCCAGCGTTGCGGCGAGGCCGGCTGCCGCCATGGCGGAGGCCGACCCGACCTCGCCCTGGCAGCCGAGCTCCGCCCCCGAGATGCCGGCGTTCGCCTTCAGCAGCGAGCCGATGGCGGTCGCCGTCAACAGGAACTCCTGTGCCGGGTCGGCGGTTGCCGGCGTACAGAACTGTGTGGCGAACCTGAGGACCGCCGGGATGATGCCGGCCGCCCCGTTCGTGGGTGCAGTGACGATCCGGCCGCCTGCGGCGTTCTCTTCGTTGACGGCCGTTGCGAAGACGCCGGCCCAGTCGCTCGGGCCGGTCGGCGGCAGATGGAGGAACGAACCGATCTCCTCCAGATCCAACCCGAGATCTCGTGCTCGGCGTTTGATGCCGAGCGGGCCCGGCAATGGGCCCGTCGTTCGCAGCCCGCGATCGATCGACTGGGACATGGCGTCGACGATCCTCGAGATCCGGCCCGACAGATCGCCGTCCGGATCGAGGGCACGCTCGTTCCGCCATGCGATCTCTGCGATGCTCACCCGATTCCGTTCGGCGAGGGCCAGGAGGTCTTCGGCTGTCCGATATGCGAACGGGAGGTCGACGGTCGGATCCGAAGGGCGGGTCAGCTCGCCGTCGACGACCTCGGCGAGGAAGCCTCCGCCGATGGAGGCGAAGGTGCGGGACATGCTCGATGTCGTGAATCGCATCAGGTTCGGGTGGATCGGGTCGATCTGGCGGTGGCGGACGATGTCGGTGTCGGGATCGAAGTCGATCTCGGTGCCATCGGCGGTGATGAGCAGATGCGTCTGGCGGACTGTCGCGGGCAGGTCCCAGACGAGATCGAGCGGGACCGTCTCGGGGTGGTGTCCGGACAGACCGAGCATGATGGCGCGATCCGTCCCGTGGCCATCGCCGGTCAGGGCGAGCGACCCGTAGAGCTCGACGGTGACCCCGGACGCGGCTGCTCCCGACATCTCGAGCGCAGCCAGCATCGGCCCGACCGTGTGCGAGCTCGAAGGGCCGATCCCGATCTTGAAGAGATCGAAGACGCTGGTGTAGCTCACGACCGGAACGGCGTCGATCGACTCAACCGAAGAACGTCTGGGCGACGTCGTACAGCTCGGGATCGACGCCCCGGATCTCGGCACAACCCTCTGCAAGCGGGACGGCATCGATCTTGGCTCCCCGCATCGCAACCATGGTTCCGTGCCGGCCCGCAACGGCCAGATCGGCGGCGTAGACGCCGAACCGCGTCCCCAGCACCCGGTCGAACGCCGTCGGCGTACCTCCCCGCTGGAGGTGGCCGAGCACCGTCACCCGCGTCTCGTAACCGGTGAGATGTTCGATGACCGGGGCGAGTTGATAGGCGACGCCGCCGAGCCGATCGAAACCGAATGCGTCTTTCTGGAGTTCGACCTTCTGGGGCGGTTCGATGCCCTCAGCGACCACGACGACGCTGTAGTTCTTGCCACGTCGATGCCGCCGTCGAATGAGCGCACTGACCTCTTCGATGTCGTAGGGCACCTCGGGGATCAAGATCGCCTGCGCACCACCCGCCAGACCGCCGTACGTCGCGATCCACCCCTTCGTCCGTCCCATCACCTCGACCAGGATCACCCGGTTGTGGGCCTCGGCGGTGGTGGTGAGGCGATCGATGGCGTCGGTGACGATCTGCACCGCCGTGTCGAACCCGAACGTGAAGTCGGTGCCGTTGATGTCGTTGTCGATCGTCTTCGGGACCCCGATCACGTTGGCACCGTCCTCGCCCAGCCGGAGGGCGGTTCGGAGCGTGCCATCACCGCCGATGACGACGAGGCTGTCGATGTCGTTGCGCTTGAGCGTCCTGGCGACGCTCGCATACCCGTCACCGTGGACGTAGGGGTCCTTGCGCGACGTCCCGAGGATGGTGCCGCCCTTGGCGAGGATGTCGTCGACGTCGCGGCGGCCGAGCAGATGGACATCCCCGTCCATCAGCCCCTCCCATCCATTCATGATCCCGAGAACCTCCGAGTCGTACTTCTCGTCGGCGCGGAGGACGAGACCGCGGATGACGGCGTTGAGGCCGGGGCAGTCGCCGCCGGCCGTGAGGACTCCGATGACGCTCATCGGAGCCTCTCAGCGATTCGGTCCGGGTTCGACCGCCCGAGGGCGACGAAACGAAGATGTGTCGATCCGGGGGGCACGGGCAGCGATGTTACTCAGTAGAGGAACATCGGCTTGCCACCGACATGTCGGATCTTCGGCCGGTAGGCCTCCGAGTCGTACATCTCCCCCACGTCGACCCGCTTGACACCCTCGCCGATCAGCGAGATCGGGACGTTGGTGTACGTCCCGCCGCGCAGTGCCACCATCCGCCCGGACTGCCCCTCGATGGCGAGATCGGCTGCCATCACGGCGTAGTTGTTGGCGACCATCAGGTCGAGCGAATCAGGACTGCCGGACCGCATGAGGTAGCCGACGGTCTGGTTGATGACATTGATGCCGGTGGACTCCTTCAGCATTGCGCCGACCTGCTCGCCGACACCACCCAGCTTGCGATGCCCGTAGGCGTCGGCCTCCCCACGGAGCGACATCGAGCCGCCCTCGATGACCGCCCCCTCGGACACGGTGACCATCGCGTAGTGGCTCGGATTCGCCTTGCGATCGGCGACGAGATACGCAGCGAGCCTGTCGATGTCGACCGGCACCTCCGAGATGACCGCCCGATCGACACCGGCCAGATAGGCGGTGATCAGCGATGTCTCCCCGCTGTACCGGCCGAACAACTCGATGACGGCGATGCGCTCGTGGGACCCGGTGCTCGTCCGCAGGTTGTGCACGAACTGCACGCCGCGGGTCACCGCGGTGGAGAAGCCGATGCAGTAGTCGGTGCCGTGGACGTCGTTGTCCATCGTCTTGGGGATGGCGATCACCGGGACACCTTCGTTGTGTAGCCGCAAACCGTACGACAGCGTGTCGTCGCCGCCGATCGGGATCAGGACGTCGATGCCGTACGCCTCGAGGACCTCGATCGCGTGCGGGGTGAAGTCGTACGGGGGCTCGCTGTCCGGTGGAGGCGTGAGGAAGTCGGGGACATCCGACGCCTTCACCTTGCCAGGGTGGGTCCGCGAGCTGTGGAGAACGGTGCCGCCGGAACGATCGATCGTGCGCACCCACGCCGGGTCCAACGGTTGGGAATACTCCTCGAGGGTCGCCGGATCGTCTGGATCGACATACAGCAGACCGGCCCAGCCGCGGCGCAGGCCGAGCACCTCGTGTCCTTGCTCGTCCGCACGGTTGACCACCGCCTTGATGGCGGCGTTGAGTCCGGGGACGTCACCACCCCCTGTCAGGATTCCAATTCGCATGCTCGACCCTCCTCAGGCGACCGTGACTTCTTCGCACAGGTAGACGTCCTGGATCGCGTTCAGGAGCGCCACACCGTCCTTCATGGGCTTCTGGAACGCCTTCCGCCCGCTGATGAGCCCCGTCCCGCCGGCTCGCTTGTTGATCACGGCGGTGGCGGTGGCGTCCTGGAGGTCGTGGCTGCCGGATGCCCCGCCGGAGTTGATGAGACCCATCCGTCCCATGTAGTTGTTGACGACCTGGTAGCGGGTGAGGTCGATCGGATGGTCCGTCGTCAGCTCGCTGTAGACCTTGTCGTGCGTCTTGCCGGCCTCGATCGCCAGGTATCCCCCGTTGTTGGTCGGCAGTTTCTGCTTGATGATGTCGGCCTCGAGTGTCACCCCGAGGTGGTTGGCCTGGCCGGTGAGGTCGGCGGACGCGTGGTAGTCGACACCGTCGACCTTGAACGCGGAGTTGCGCAGATAGCACCAGAGCACCGTGAACATCCCGAGCTCGTGGGCACGCTCGAACGCAGCCGACACCTCTTGGAGCTGGCGGTTCGATTCGTCCGACCCCCAATAGATGGTGGCGCCGACACCGACACATCCCATCTCGAAGGCCTGTTCGATGGAAGCGAACATCACCTGGTCGTACTTGTTGGGGGTGGTCAGCAACTCGTTGTGGTTGAACTTGAGGATGAACGGGATCTTGTGCGCGTATTGACGCGCCACCGCACCGAGAACGCCGAGTGTGGAGGCGACCGCGTTGCACCCTCCCTCGATGGCGAGTTCACAGATGTTCGCCGGGTCGAAGTAGATCGGGTTCGGGGCGAAACTGGCACCGGCGGCGTGCTCGATGCCCTGATCGACGGGCAGAATCGAGACGTATCCGGTCCCGGCCAGGCGACCGTGGCCATACAGCGATGCCAGGTTGCGCAGCACGGCCGGACCGCGGTCGGTCTTCGACGTCACCCGATCGATGAAGTCGGGACCCGGCAGGTGCAGCTGCTCGGCGGGGATCGTCGCGCACGAGTGATCGAGCAGGTACTCGGCCTGATCGGCGAGCACTTCCTGGATGTCGGCGTAGGAACTCATGAGATTTCTCCTCGACGCTGGACGGACTGACCGCCCCGTCCGATTCCGAATGTCGGTCTTGGGGGCATCACCGGGTGATCGTACTGAAGGCCCCAGGGACCCGGTACGGCCGGAAGTCCTCGGCAGAGAGCGACTGCAGACCATCCGTCCAGTGCCCCGGCCGACCGGCGTCTGTTCTGGACTCGTGCATCCCATCCGACTCCAACTCACCCTTCCAGAAGTCGCCCGCCACCGACTCCAACGCCTCCCATCCCCGAGCGACACACAGCGGCAGCCCCGGCCGACCGGCGTCTGTTCTGGACTCGTGCATCCCATCCGACTCCAACTCACCCGTCCAGAAGTCGGCCGGCATCGACACTGTCACAGCGACAGCACGCCCTGGATGCTCTCGAGCCGTTCGACACGCCCCCTGATGACCGGGCTCGTACCGTCGATGAGCGCCTCGGTCTCCTCGAGCACCTGGGAGATCGGGAAGAGCCTGATGAACGAGTCACTCGTCTCCTCGCCGACGTCGGTCGCATTCCAGCCGACCATCACGTCGGTCTTGCCTGCGACCAGGGCCTCCATCGCGGTCAGGCCGAAGCGGCCGGCGATGAGTCGGTCACGGAACGACGAGTTGCCACCCCGGACGAGGTGACCCAGGACGGTGCCACGCACCTCGAGATTGTCGATGTCCTCCAGTTGGGCCTCGACCTCGTCGACCAGCATGTGGGTCGGGATTCCCACGCCCTCGGCCTTGATCACCAGAATGCGGCGCTTCTGCCGCGTCGAGGAGAAGCTTCGACGAATGCAGTCGGCGACCGCGTCGACCGTCTCGTCGAAACTCTTCGAGACTTCGGGGAGCAGCACGGCGTCCGCAGCGGTTGCGGCGGCGGCAGCCATCGCCAGATACCCGCTGTCGCGTCCCATGACTTCGACGATGAAGGCCCTCCGATGCGAACGGGCGGTATCGGAGATGCGGTCGCAAGCCTCGACGATCGTGTTCAGCGCAGTGTCGACCCCCAGCGCCTCACGCGTGAGGCCGATGTCGTTGTCGATCGAGGCGGGAATACCGACGACCGGGATCTCCATCTCGTTGGCGATGGCGTGCGCTCCGGCGATCGAGCCGTTCCCGCCGATCACGATGAGCCCGATTGCGTCGAGCGATCTGAGATGGTCGGCCGCCTGGGCGCGGTATCGAGGGTCGTGAAATCGAGGGCAGCGGCTCGAACCCAGGATCGTGCCTCCGAGCGGGCCCGCGTTGTCGACGTCGGGGACGGGAACGCTGACACCCTCGTCGGTACGGCGTGTCAATGAACGGGAGGTCCCGTCGATGAGGCCGTCGTAGCCGTCGAGGATCCCGACGACATCGAGCCCCTGCGACGCAGCAACGCGCACGACGGCCTGGATGGCGGAGTTCATTCCGGGTGCGTCGCCACCGGAGGTGAGTACTGCAACGGAGCTCATGGATGGTCCTGGGTCGGTCCGGATGGTTCGGCGCAAGACAGTAATGACTGTCCGTCAGTGGCAACGTGAGGAACACGGATATCGGGTTGTCCGGTCGAGCGCAGCCTTCGGTACGGTTGTCGGCATGAGACCGATCACTGCAGAGGCCATGTGGAACATCCCGAGGGTTGGGTCGCCGTTGCTGTCCGATCGGTGGCTGATCGTCCCGGTCACGACGTGGGACGCCGAAGGCGATTCGAGTTCGACCCGCCTGTGGAGGTCGGACGGCGCGAACGTCCGGCCGCTCACTGCTCCCGGAGCCTCGAACCCGGCGCTGTCTCCCGACGGCAGCAGGGTGGCGTTCGTCAGAGCCCGGGACGGGCGCAAACAGATCCATGTGATGCACACCGACGGCGGGGAGCCGCGACCGGTGCCCGAGGTCGACGGATCTGCCCTGGGCGCGAGGTGGTCGCCCGACGGACGGCGCCTCTTCGTTCTCAGCTCCGTGGGCGCAGAGGAGGAGGACGGAGTGCATATGAGCGAGCACGCCCTCTACCGCTACTGGGATCGTTGGCTGACCGACGGCTCTCGGCCGCACATCTTCGAAGTCGTGGTCGATGCGTGGACGACCCGTGATCTCACACCCGAGCAGGACAAGTGGATGCGCTGGGACAACACCGGCGACCCGATCGCTGACATCGCCGTGGACGAAGACCATCTCGTCTACTGCGCGCTGCGGCCCGACCCGCCGTACCGCGACCTCCGGTGGTCGGTGTATGCGATCGACCTGGCGACTGGCGAGGAACGAGAGCTGACGCCGTGGCTCGATGGCCACGCCTCGAGCCCGCGGTTCGCTCCGGATGGGACGGTGACGATCGGCCTTCAATTCAAGCCGGAGTACTACGCGGATCCGGTCCGCCTTGCGTCGCTCAGCTTGGACGGTGACCACGAGCTGGTGGACGTCGGGGGCTGGGACCGGTCACCGATCGCGTGGGAGTGGCAGGACAGCCGCCTCCTGCTCATGGCAGAGGACCGGGGCACCGTCCGCCTCTACTCGTGGGATGGTTCGGGTCCGCCCACCGCGTTGACCGAGGGAGGCTCGGTCAACGGGTTCGATCACACCTCGAATCGCATCGTCGTCACTCACGCTTCCCTGACCAGCCCGCCTGAGGTCTGCGAGGTCCACGCCTGGGGGCTCGAGCGGCTCACTCGCTTCACCGCCGAGGCCATGCAGGACATCGACATGCCCGAGGTGTCCGAGGTCACCGTCACGGGCAGCGACGACGCACCGATCCAGGTGTGGCTGGTCTCACCGGACACAGACGGCCCACATCCCCTGGTGCACATGATCCATGGCGGCCCCCACGGGATCTTCGGCGATCAGTGGCACTGGCGATGGAACGCTGCGGTCTTCGCCGGCGACCGCTACACCGTCGCGCTCGCCAACTTCGCCGGTTCGACATCGTTCGGAGACGAATTCGCCCGTTCGATCCATGGGGCGTGGGGCGACCGACCGGCAGCCGACATCGAGGCCGTAACAGACCATCTCGTCGAAGCAGGCCTCGTGGATGCCCAGCGCATGGCGATCACCGGTGGCTCGTACGGTGGCTATCTGGTGAGCTGGCTGATCACCCAGACCAACCGGTATCGGTGCGCCGTGGCACACGCCGCCGTGACCGACCTCCCCGGCATGTACGCCTCCGACATCACGATGGGCCGAAAGCTCGCCTACGGGGCCGAAGCATGGAAGGACACCGAGCGCGTCCAACGATGGAGCCCGATGTCGCACGGTCGCCACGTCGAGACTCCGACGCTGGTGATCCACGGCGACAAGGACTTCCGGGTGCCGGTCGGCCAGGGCCTCGAACTCTACGGCATGCTCCACGCCAAGGGGGTGCCGGCCAAGCTCGTCCACTTCGAGGACGAGGGCCACTGGGTGCTCGACCGCAGCCGTTCGCTGCTGTGGTACCGGGAGGTCGGCGACTGGCTCGACCGATGGCTCGCATCGTGACGATCCTTCTTACGCGCACGATGGCGCGTAAGACGATTTTGTCATTTGGTGCGCAGGCGACCGCGATGCCCCGTGGTGTGCAGCCGGTAGATCGCCGAGCTACGGGGACCGGCTCCAGGCCCCTCCTGGATGCCGCAGGAGGCAGCTTGTCTCCCTTGAGGGGAGACGGAGCGTGTTGAACACTGCGGTCGTCGTCATCGGTGGCGATGAGGTGCCGGCGGACGCCCTCGAGGACCTGCCCGACCGACGATGGGTGATCGCCGCCGACTCCGGGCTCGACCACGCATCCCACATCGGGCTGAATGTCGACTTCCTCGTCGGAGACATGGACTCGGTGGACGCCGCGCGGCTCGAAACACACCGGGGCCCGGTGGACCTCCACCCGATCGACAAGGACGCGACGGACTTCGAGCTCGCGCTCGATCACGCCATCGAACGGCCGAACATCGAGCGGATCATCGTCCTCGGAGGCCGCGGCGGCCGGATCGATCACTTCCTCGCAAATGCAGCCGTCATTGCGAGCGCGAAGTTCGAACGATGTGAGATCGAGTGGATCGCCGGGACCGCACGCATCAGCGTGGTTCGTCACCACACCCAGCTGCACGGGACGCCGGGTCAGACCGTGTCCCTCGTGCCTGCGGGTGGCGACGTCCTCGGGATCACGACGGCCGGTCTCCGCTGGGAGCTGACCGAAGAAGACCTCCCCTTCGGTTCCACTCGTGGCGTGTCGAACGAGCTGGCACGGCCGTTCGCCACCGTTCGGGTCCGGTCGGGCTGTCTCTTCGCCATCATCCCCGACCCATTTCACGACGCAGACCTCCCCCTGGGGTAGCCTGACCCGATGTCACGGCCAGGCCACAAACCGATCCTGGCGTTGGCGATCACGCTCCTGCTGTCGGCATGCGGAGCGGCCGAGAGCCTGCCGAGTGAGCCGGGACCCACTTCCACCGACACGGCGGTCGCCAGGATCGGCACCGCCTCGACCGAAGCCCCTCTTCCCATCCCTTCAGAGAAGCCTGAACCTCCCGAAGTCTCAGAGACGACCGTGCCGTCTCCGCCGGACTCGACCGCTGGGCTCACCTCTGGAGAGACTCCGGTGTTCGCTGCGATCGGAGACGATGAGCCGTTCAGGATCCTCCCCGAGAGGACCATCCTCGGCACGCCGACTGTCGTGTCGATCATCGGAGACTTCCCGGGCTGGGTGCACGCCCTGCTCCCGGGCCGCCCCAACGGGCAGACCGGTTGGATCCGCGCTGCCGACGTCGAGATCTTCACCCTCGAGCGAGAGGTCGTCGTAGATCTCGAGGAGCGCCGTCTCACTGTGCTCAGCGACGGCGAGGAGGTCTTCGAGTCGTCGGTGGCCGTGGGATCGGAGGTCTCCCCCACCCCGACCGGCGTCTTCTTCGTCACCGACGCCGTTCGACTGACGGCACCCAACGGCCCGTGGGGGCCATACGCCTTCGGGCTGTCGGCGCGTTCGGACGTCGTGACCGAGTTCAACGGAGGCGACGGCATCGTCGGGATACACGGCACCAACCAGCCGTGGTCGATCGGCGAAGCGGCTTCGCTGGGGTGTGTCCGCCTCCCGAACGACGTGATCGAGGTCCTCTGGGACATCATGGCCGTCGGCATGAAGGTGACGATCACGGGCTCGGCCTGAAGACTCGGCTGGAGGACTCGCAGCGGCGGCGTGCGCTTCGTCGACTCGCTTCGAATACCTGCTACGGCAGCGCCCCGGCGAGCGCCGGGCCGGTGAGCGCAAAGATCGCGTCGACATGACCTCCCGGGTCAGAGACCACCTCGGCACCGGCAGTGACGAGGAAGGCGATCTCGTTCTCGGTCAGACGGCCTACATACTCGTCCATCTCGGCGTACCCGTACGTCACATTGGACAAATCGACATCCGCCAACAGATCGGTGTAGCGGTTGTAGTCGAACCCGGCGACCAGTCGAGCCATGTTGCGCTCACCAGCCGCGGTGCCGGTCCCGAAGCCGTACTGCTCGATCGGAACCTCGACAACCTCGGTGCCATCGATGAACTCGACCGTTCTTCCCTCCGAGAACGGCCTCCAAGCCTCCTCCGGAGACTCGAGCCGACCCACGATGATCACGTATGCATCGGCGACGTTCCCTTGTGTGGCGAGCAGATCCTGCACGAGAGCAGCGCCGAACGAGATTCCGAGGACGACGACACGCTTGCCGCCGGTGCGGAAGTGGTCGACGACGTCGGCGGCGATCTGGACGCTCTCGTCGTCGGCAGCCTTGGCGGCGTCGAAGTCGATATCGGCGGCGAGGAATCGCTCGGGATCGAGCGTTTGGGCCTGATGCACATTGACTACGAAGAGCTCGTCCAGGTCCAATCCTTCGGTGAGCAGTGAGAACCCGTTGGAGTCGAGCCGTGGGTTCGGCCCACCCTGGGCAAAGACGACGACGGTCTCGGCGTCAGGGTTGCCCGCGCTCTCATAGAGCGACGCGACGTCGGGCGCGTCATCCGTGATCTCGGTGCCCGCGGTCGTTGTGACCGAGGTGCTGGTGGTCTCCATGCCCCCAGTCGTTGTGACCGAGACGTCGGTGGCGGTGATGTCTTCGGAGCTTCCGCATGCTGCGACGGTGATCAGGGCGGTCACGATGATCGCGGCAAGACTCCCTTGACGGATGGTGTCCACGAGGCCTCCTCACAGGACGAGAGCGATCGCTCCAACGTGAAGAGTCCTGCGCCGTGGATGAACCATACCGGCCCGAGACGACGGACGCTCGATACTCGTCTTCCGTCATGCGCTCCACACGAACGCCTTGGCAAGGCGCGTCGCCACGCCGCCAGCTCGTGTCGACCGGTGTCCGAGCCGCGCTCATCGACCGGGAGATCGTCTGGCATGATTGGCGGATGAACACCGAGGAAGCGAGGAGAATCCTCCACGCCGTCGTTGCCGAGCTGCGCCGTGAGTCCTACGGGAATCTCGTGGCTCGATACCTGAATCAGACCGACACGCGCGCGGTCGTGGCGGAGTCCGGCGTCGAGTACCAGGTCGAAGTGCAGGCATTCTGGGATGGTCGCCGACAGGGGAATCTGAGGGTGATCGCTGCGATCGACGACGGTGGGTGGCGTGCGTTCAAACCCCTCTCCGCCGACTTCATCGTTGCCGCAGACGGCTCGTTCGTTGGTGAGTGAGCACTCGAAGGGTGCCGTGCAGTATCAACCGGACGAGCCTCGAGGTCGACGCCGACATGGCCGAGATCTCGTCGTGTCGGCACCCACCACTCGGAACTCGCGACGTCAGGCCCAGACCTGGCGACGCAGTGTCTTCGTGACTAGGCCACGGCCTTCGACATTGCGCTTGCCCAGTCGATCGCCTCGAGGTAGGCGCCAGAGACGTCGGCGGCAGGGATTCCGATCGAGGGGAGGCTGTCCCACTCGGCCCGCTCGTAGGCGATCGCCGCCTCGAGCACTCGGCCCTTCACCCCGGTCCGGTGCACCAGCGCCTCCACGACGTCGCGCGCCAGCGGAAGCGCATCGACGACCTCTTCGATTGGCCGATCGGCGAGCGCGTCCAGCACACTGAAGATTCCCACGGTGAAGAAGGAATCGGGGTCGTGTCGCCCCATCCGCTCGGCGATCAGCTCGCACATGCGGGCCCGACTCAACCCGAGTGTCAACAGCTCGCGTGGCTTGTGGTCGTGCGAGGCGAGGACCAGCACGCTGGCGAGCTCGGTCACCTTGCGGGTGCCCAACAGGATCACGGCCTCGCGGATCGACTCGACCTGGCGATGGAGCCCGATCGAGGCCGAGTTGAGGAGGCGCAGCATCTGGAACGACAGGCTCGGATGATGCTCCACCTTGCGGGCCACGTCGTCGATGGTGATGTCGGGACGGTGCAACTCGGCGAGAAGGCCGACGAGCCGACCTCTCCCCTCGTCGAGCCTCCGACCCGATACCAGTTCCGGCCTGGCGAAGAAGTAGCCCTGGAACAGCTCGAACCCGAGTCTGGCGCACTGATCGAACTCCTCGGCGGTCTCCACCTTCTCGGCCAGCATCGTGATGCCCATGGAACGGAGAACCGACGCGGTTCGACCGAGTTCCTCGGGAGTGAGGATCTGGATGTCGACCTTGACGATGTCTGCGAACGGGAGCAGCGCATTGCGCCCGTCTCGGAGTGTGAAATCGTCGAGCGCCACCCGGTAGCCGAGCGTCCGCAGCTCACGGATGGCTTCGATCAGCATGCCGTCGATCTCGGCGTCTTCGAGGATTTCTGCTGCGACTCGTGACGGTGGGAAGGACAGCAGTGCGCGTTCGAGAATGGTCTCGCGGGGAAGGTTGACGAAGCCTGGCCGGCCCGCCAGGAGATCTGGGAGATCGAGATCGTTGAAGGCGCCCGCCAACACCTGAGCCGTAGCGGACTCGCCATCGATGAATCCGGCAGTCGTGCTGTCGGGCCCGCCTCGATACAAGACCTCGTACGCGCACACGTTTCGCCGCCGATCCAGGATCGGCTGTCTGGCGAAATAGGTATCGACGAGCATCAGGCTCCAACGAGGTCGCTGTATTGATCGTCGGCAGCTGCCAGGGCGACTTAATCGGCGTGCCGGGCCGTGCCGATCATTGGAACTGGCGACCCAGGAGGTTGATCTCGTCCGTTGAGCTGGTTGGAACCTCGTACGAACTGATGTCCCTGATCTCGTCGAGGTGCGCTGCCAGCTCCTCGACGCTCGGAACCTGCTTCGGTCCGGCGAACCAGCCTTCGTTCATCCCGATGAAGAAGCGCGCATACCGTCCGCCGCCCGCCGAGAAGATCTCGTGAGTGAACTGGTTCTGCTCAGAGCACAGATAGACCACCATCGGCATGACCTGAGCCGGGTCGAGGTAGTCCGCGAACGCTCCGAGCAGATCCTCGGTCATTCGTGTCATCGCGGTCGGAGCGATGACATTCGACCGGATGTCGTACTTCGCACCCTCGATCGCCAGGACGTTGGAGAGCCCGACGAGGCCGGCCTTGGCAGCGCCGTAGTTCGCCTGACCGAAGTTGCCCAGGATCCCTGAGTTCGACGACGTGTGGACGAACCGGCCGTACCCCTTGTCCTTCATGAGCACGAACGCCGGTCGCGAGACGTTGAAGGCGCCACGGAGGTGGACATCGATGACTGCGTCGACCTCCTCGGCGGACATCTTGGCGAAGCTCTTGTCTCTGAGGATGCCGGCGTTGTTGACGACGATGTCGATCGTCCCGAAGGCGTCGACCGCCGTCTCCACGATGGCGGCCCCGCTCTCGGGCTCGGAAACGGAGTCGTAGCTGGCGACGGCCACTCCCCCGGCTGCGATGATCTCGGCGACGACCGCATCTGCGGCGAGTTCGGAGGCGCCCTCGCCACCAACGGCACCACCGAGATCGTTGACGACGACCCGCGCTCCCCTCCGAGCCAGCTCGAGGGCGTACTCCCGGCCGAGGCCTCCACCGGCCCCGGTGACGATCGCGACTCGCTCGTCGAATGTGATTGTCTCGCTCATGTCTTCCTCACTGTCTTGGTTCGCGTCGGGCCCGACGCGCACATCACGTCCGGGTTCAGAGCCCCAGGCTCTTCCCGATGATCTCTTTCATGATCTCGGTGGTGCCCCCGTAGATGGTCTGGACGCGGGCATCGCGGTACGCCCGGGCGATCGGATACTCCTCCATGTAGCCCCAGCCTCCGAAGAACTGGAGGCACGAGTCCACGACGCGCTTCTCGAGCTCGCTGCACCACCACTTCGACTTCGCGGCGTCGTCGGCGCTGAGCTCCCGCTGATTGAGGCGCTCCACCTGGGCATCGACGTATGCCTGACCGATGTCGAGCTCGGTGGCAATCTCTGCGAGTCGATGTTTGATCACCTGGTTCGAGCCGATCGGGGCCCCGAACGCCTTCCGCTCCTTGACGTACTCGAGCGTCCACCCGAACGCAGCTCGCGCATGGGCCAGCGAACCGACGGCAAGGGAGAGGCGTTCCTGCGGGAGGTTGTTCACGAGGTGATAGAAGCCCCGGCCTTCTTCCCCGAGCAGATTCGATACGGGAACGTGCACATCGGTGAAGAACAACTCCGCCGTGTCCTGGCTGTGAAGCCCGATCTTCTCCAGGTTCCGGCCGCGGGTGAACCCGTCGGTGCCGTCCTCGATGACGAGGAGGCTGACACCGGCGTGTCGCTTGCTCGGGTCGGTCTTCACAGCTGTGATCACCAGATCGGAGTTGATGCCGTTCGTGATGAACGTCTTGGAGCCGTTGACGACGTAGTGGTCGCCATCACGAACGGCGGTGGTGGAGATCCCGGCCAGATCCGATCCCGCTCCTGGCTCGGTCATGGCGATGGCCGACATCAACGAGCCATCGACGAGGCCCGGCCCCCACCGTTCCATCTGATCATCCGTGGCGAGCTCGGTGAAGTACGGCAGGCACACGTCGTTGTGGAGGGTGATGCACATCCCCGATCCGAAGACGTCGGCCGCCATCGTCTCCTCGGAGATCACCACATTGAACCGGAAGTCGGCGACGCCGCCACCGCCGAACTGCTCGGGAACCGCCATTCCGAGCAACCCTTGCTCCCCGGCGGCGCGAAACATGCGCTTGTCGACCTTGCCGTCGGCCTCCCACTGCAGATGGTTGGGGACGATCTCGCGAACGATGAAGTCGCGCACGGTCTCCCGGAACAACTCGTGTTCGGAGTCGAACAGCGTCCGTTTCATCGGTCTTCCTCTCCTATCAGGCCAGTGAACAGATCAGTCCAGACCTCGACGGCGGCGTGCTGTCTGTCCTGGTCGGTGCGGAGAATCGCGGTGAACGCCGCACCCCGCATGAACTGCAGGGTCAAGTCGATTGCCATCTCGAAGCGCGGGGAGGTGGCAACGCGGGCGCCGAACAACGTGGCGAGCACACCGGTCATGGGCTTCCGGAGCTCGCGTTCTGAGGCTGCGAGCGCCGCCCTCAGCTCCGGATCGGTCCGCGATGCAACCCACAGCTCAACGGTTGCCGTGAACAGCGGCCCTTGGAACGACTCCCACAGCAGCTCGATCGCCCGGGCGATCCGATCGTCGTCGTCGGACAGCCCGTCTGCGATCTGTCTGAGGTTCTGCCCGCGCTGTTCGGTGAGATGACGCACCGACGCCACCATCAGATCCGCCTTCGAGGCGTAGTGGTGCATGAGGGCTCCTCGGCTCACGCCGGCGCGTTCCTGGATGGCGTTGGTGGTCGTGTTCGAGTAGCCGAGTTCGACGAGACAGCTCACGCAGGCATCGAGCAGCCTGAGACGGGTCTCGGCCGAGCGTTCTTCTTGTGTGCGGCGTGCGATGGACGACACGATCGTGAAGATATTCGGCACGGACCCGAGGAACAAACCGACCGGTCGGTAGGTAGGTTGCTGTTGCGGAAAACCCCCGGAAGGAACGCCCGGCGGCTTGAATGCTGAGCGTCCGGGCCTCGGAGAGAAGGGCCCGACACTGGATCCGAATGACGCAGACACAACACCTGTCGATCCTGTCGATCGACGACGACCCCGACCAGCATCTCCTGCTGGAGCGGTTGTTGGGACAAGTGACCCGCTTCGCGATCGAGATCGAGACGATCGGAGATTCAGAGACCGCCCGGGACAGGATCGCCGACCGGGCGCACGACGTGTATCTGGTCGACCATCGCCTGGCCGGGTCGAGCGGACTCGAGTTGATCGCAGAGGCGGTCGCGTCGGGCAACCCCGGGCCGTTCATCCTGCTCACCGGCGCAGACGATCCGGGCCTCGACGTCAGGGCGATCAGGTCCGGCGCCGTCGATTATCTCAGCAAGGACGCCACTTCCCCGGCAACGCTGGAGCGTTCACTGCTGCTGGCCGTCGAACGATTGCGCTCCATCAACGCGGAACGCGCGGTCGGTGAGGCGCTCCACCGGGCCCTGGTCGAGAAGGGAGAGTTCCTCGCGACCATTGCACACGAGTTGCGGTCGCCTCTCACGAACGTCATCGGGTTCGCCGAGATCCTCGCCGATCCGAACCTCGACGCCGGCGCCGCCGAGCGCAGAGACATGCTTTCGCGAATCATCGAAGAGAGCCACGAGATCTCCGCACTCGTCGAGGACCTACTGGCCAGCGCCCGAAACGAAGTGGGCCAACTGACCGCGATGCGGGTTCCCGTCGATCTCGACGCCGAGATCACCCAGGTCTTGGCAACTCTCACCCCGGAACGTCGAGACCGAATCCGGTATCGGCGAGAGGATGATGTCGTCGCCGTCGGCGATCCGGCCCGGATCCGCCAGGTCATCCGCAACCTGACGAGCAATGCCCTCAAATACGGTGGCAACCGCATCGAGGTCGTGACACGAGTCGATTCGGATCGTGCGATCGTCGAGGTCCGCGACGATGGAGACGGACTACCCGTCGGGGGCGGCGACATCTTCGGGCGCCACCGACCGAATCTGAGTGTCTCGGGATCGAACGGGATCGGACTGTCGCTCGCCCGCGATCTCACACATCTCATGGACGGGACGATCGAGTTCCACAGGGATGATGCTTGGACCGTCTTCGCAGTCAGCCTTCCCGGCGTATACCGGCCGTCACCCTGAGGCGGGCACCAGCACGCGGGCCAGGAAGGACGCCATCTCCGCCCGGGACACGGCATCCAGCGGACAGTACGCCAGGGGATCGGCCTGGCACCCAAGGGTCACGCCGGCATCGAACAACGCGTCGGTCGCCGGCGCGAAGAACGCCTCTGCCGGAACATCGATGAACGGCGCCAGGACACCGTCGGACGCGAGCGAGTCGAATGCCCGATCGAGGAACACCGCCATCTCGCCGCGTGACACCGGAGCGTTCGGCCGATAGGTCCCATCCGCATAGCCGGTGGTGATGCCGAGCTCCACCATCCGCGCAATCGCACTGGTGTACCAGACGTTCGCCGGGACGTCGGCAAACACGCCGAGTCCCGTCGTCGGTTCGACCTGATCTGCCAGAGCCCTCGACAGGAACACGGCCATCTCGGCGCGAGTCACGGCTGCGTCCGGGCAGAACTCGCTGTTGAGTGGCGGGTTGCAGCCCAGGGTCACGCCGAGCGAGGCGATCGTCGAGATGTTGGCTTCATGGACGCTCCCGTTGTCGTCGATGAACCGCTCGGAAACCGTCGAACCGGTGACCGTGACGACCCAGCGGCCGTCGGCCGCCGAGTCGACGGTGACGAAGGCGCCTCCGACCGGGAACGACTCGCCGATCTCGAACACGTGGACCGCGCTCTCGGGATCGTCGATCGCAGGGAATGGCGTCGTCCTACGGTCCGCGCCCCAGCAGAGGAAGTCGATCGACTCCCCGCACGCCGTGCCACGTTGATCGATCTGATACACCTCGACGCCCTCCGCAACGATCCCGGCGTCGAACTCTGCCGACGCTCGAGCTCCGATCATCGTGAAGACGCCCTGGGTGTCGGTTGGCAACACCAGCATCTGCTGGCCGATCGTGCCGACGCTCGAGAGCCGGTACTGCGCAGTACCTCCGCGATGGAACACGGTTCCGGCGGGGAGCCATCCGGCTGCGTAGCGGTTGATTGCGATCGTTCCGACATTGAGGTCGACGAGGCTCCCGCCACTCATGATGTCCATCGGGTTGTCGTACTCGTAGGTGACACCGTTGATGAACTTGGTGAGGCCACCGTAGGAGTGCGGAAACTCGAGCGTGTGGCCCAATTCGTGTGCAACCGTGCTGAGGCGAGCCTCAGGGAGTTCCTGGGAAGGAACAACCGTCGAAGCACCGACCACCATGATCCGTCCGTTGTCGGGAAAGGTGGTCGGACATTCGCTGGTGACCTCGCAAGCGACGCCTGCGGTGGCGTATCCGCCGGAGTACTCGGCATCGACGATCACGAGCGCCCCAGCCGCAGCCCCCGACCCCCTGAGCGAGGCCAGCGTCTCGCACTCGGTCTGCAACACGATGGCATCGGGCCACCCGGACGGCGATGTGGCGAGGAGCGTCCCCCCTTCGACGAACGCCGGGAGGTAGACGCCGCCCGACAGCCAGGTGTAATAGGGCTGGAGCGCGGCGTTGATCTGTGAAACCGCGGTCGTGAGATCCACTGGCACGTTGCCGTCCGGCACGTCGCAGACGAAGACCTCGATGACATCGGTGCCGCTCGTGTAGACCCGCGACTGCTCGACGAACGCGAGGAGCCCGAGCGGGTCGGCTTCGTAGGGGTCGACCTGCGCGGACGCCACCATCGGCAACGCCATCAGGAGAGCGATGAGCGCGCCGAGACGACGAACGTTCTTTTCGGATTTCACGGATTCCCCTCTGTGCCGGCGCGAATCGGCCGTTCAGCCGACGACCCCCAACGACCTGAGCTCGTTGATTCGATCGATCGAGTAGCCGATGTCGGACAGAATGGTACCTGTGTCCCCCCCAAAGTCGGCCGGTTTCCCCGGCCGCGGCCGGTATCCCGAGAACCTGGGTGATGGGGCAGGTTGGATGACGCCATCGACGTCGAGGAAGGTCTCCCGCTCGGCAAGATGCGGATGCTCGATTGCTTCTGCCATCGACATGACCGGGGCCACGCATGCGTCGCCGCCTGCGAAGCGGTCCACCCACTCGCTGCGAGTCTTCGACATGAACGCACCATGGAATGTCTCCCGCATCTCGTGCCACGCCGACGGGTCGTATTGGCGGTCACGCCATGCCTCCTCCAGTCCCAGCCGCCTCACCAACTCGGCGAAGAACTTCGGTTCGAGCGCACCGACAGCCATGTACTCGCCGTCGGCGGTCTCGTACACCGAGTAGAAGGGAGCGGTCCCGTCGAGGACGTTCACGCCACGGCCGCTGCGCCACCATCCGGCTGCCCGCCCGCCGTGCATCATCGACATGAGGTGGGCGACACCGTCGACCATGGCGGCATCCACCACCGTGCCGACCCCGGTCGAGCGGGCCGACAGAATCCCGGCCAGCACACCCGCCACGAGGAACATGCCTCCCCCACCGAAGTCTGCGACCAGGTTGAGCGGGATCACCGGGGAGTCGTCGCCGATCGATCCGAGCGCACCGGCGACGGCGATGTAGTCGATGTCGTGGCCTGCGGAGTCCGCCAGTGGCCCGTGCTGGCCCCAACCGGTGACCCGGCCGTACACGAGGCGCGGATTGACGGCCAGCGCCTCCGCCGGCCCGATCCCGAGCCGCTCGGTCACCCCGGGTCGAAAGCCTTCGATCAACGCGTCGGAGCCCGCCAGGAGCGACAGGACGATCTCACGTCCGGCGTCCGACTTCAGGTCGAGCTCGATCGATCGCTTCCCCCGATCCAGGATCTCGGTCGGGCGGGGAGCGGGAAAGAGGTCCCCGCCCCCACCCACTCGCTCGACCTTGATGACCTCGGCGCCCATGTCGGCCAGCATCATGCCCGCATACGGCCCCGGTCCGATGCCTGCCAGTTCGACGATCCGCACATCTGCGAGCGGCCCTGGTGTGCTATTCGCCATCGGGCTCTCGGCGCACCGTGCTCGGCAGCAGCGGAGAATCGACGAGTTCATACCGCTCGATGGCGGTGGCAACGAATGCCTGGATCGTGGCTGCGACCGGAAGGGCCAGCACGGCTCCGATCCCGCCGAACAACGAGGCCCCGGCCAGGACCGACCCAACCGCCACCGCAGGGTGGATCGCCATCGCGCGAGCGGTGATGCGGGGGGCGATGACCAGATTCTCCACCTGCTGATAGGCAACGAGCAAGACGAGCACCCACACGGCGTCGAGCGGATCGTTGACCAGCGCGACGATCACGGGGAGCACGGCAGCGATGTATGCACCGATCACGGGAACGAACTGGGAGAGCACCCCGACCCACATCCCGAGCGCCACCGCGTATGGCACGCCGAGGACCGCGAGGAAGCCGGCTGTGATCACCGCCGAGATGATCGCCAGGATCAGGCGCGAGTAGATGTAGCCGCCTGTCTTTGAGACGGCGATCTCGTAGATGCGCAGGATCTCATGCTGCCGCTTGGGGGGCAGGAACCTGAGCACGGCTTCCCGGAGCTCGGGGGCCTCGGCAAGCGCGAAATAGGCGAACAACCCGATGGTGAAGAGATTGAACAGCGTGCCGAACAGGGTGTTCCCGACCGCGAAGATCCCGCTTGCGACCATGCCGCCGTGCCGGGAGATCAGGTCGGACGCATTCTCGAGCTGCTCTGCGATCTGGTCGTCGACAAGCTCGAGATCCACGAGACCGAGGTCGGCGGCGAACTCCGACAGCGACTCGAGGTACTCGGGGAGATTGCTGACCAGTGCAGACCCCTGGGAGACGAAGACGGGGACGAGCGACACCACGAAGAGCGCAACCATGGCGAACGTGGCGAAGAAGACCAGCAGACTCGATCGCCGGCGGCTCCAACCCCGGTTGGTGAGGAACTGGACGGCCGGCTCGAGGGCGATCGAGATGAAGAGCGCGATGGCCAGCGCGAAGACGAGCGAGCGCAGCCGGTACAGCACCCAGAGGACCGCGGCAAAACCGAGCAGGCCGAGTGCGACCTCGAGCGTCGCTCGGCGCAGCCACGGCGGCGGCCGGTTGTTCTCCATCGTGCGAGAGGGTAGGAGCGCCTCAGACCCGATGCCGGGATCGACCGGCGCTATACACTCGCCGGGTCCGGGGGAATGGCATCCGGACGGTGCAAACGAGCCGGGAACGAAATGAAGTCTGACCGCACATCAGGACTGCTGCTACACCCCACATCGCTTCCCGGCCCCCACGGAAGTGGCGACCTCGCAGGTGCCCCCTGGTTCGTCGACCGCCTCACCGACATGCGTCAGACCTGGTGGCAGATGCTGCCGATCGGGCCGACCGGGTACGGCAACTCCCCGTACCAGTCGCCGTCCACATTCGCCGGCAATCCGCTCCTGATCGGTTTCGCCCCCCTCGTCGACGACGAACTGCTGTCGAGGAACGAGTTCGACGCGATCTCGGTGCAGAAGGATGGCGACGTGGACTTCGATGCGACGATCCCGATGCGATCACAGGTGCTGGACCTCGTCTCCACGGCCTTTCCGGATCGGGCCGATCCCATCATCGCAGACGCCTATTCGTCGTTCGTCGCCGACAATGGACCGGTCTGGTTGGAGGACTTCGCCCTGTTCACGGCGCTGAAACGCGCGCACGCTCTCCAACCGTGGTGGGAATGGGGCGATGCGCTCGCCGCACGCAATCCGCGGGCGCTCGCCAGGGCTCGGCGTTCGCTGGCGCATGCGATCGAACAGGTCAAGATCGAACAGTTCCTCTTCGACCGGCAGATCCACGACGTCCGACAACGAGCCTCGACGGACGGCATCGGACTGATCGGGGACATCCCGATCTTCGTCGCGCACGATTCCGCCGACGTGTGGGCGAACCGCGAGCTCTACTACCTCGACACCGACGGCATGCCGACGGTCGTCGCCGGAGTGCCCCCCGACTACTTCTCGGTCACCGGGCAGCGATGGGGCAACCCGCTCTACGACTGGGACCGACACATCGAAACCGGCTTCGAGTGGTGGGAGAGCCGCCTGCGACGAATGTTCGAGCTCTTCGACCTGGTCCGCGTCGACCACTTCCGAGGTTTCGCGGCGTCGTGGCACATCCCCGCCGACGAGCCGACCGCGGTCAACGGCGAGTGGAATGAGGCTCCGGGCCAATTGCTGTTCGACACGCTCCAAGCCAGGTTCGGATCGCTCGATGTCATCGCCGAGGACCTCGGCCTGATCACACCCGATGTCGAAGCACTGCGCGATCGATACGGTCTTCCCGGCATGAAAGTCCTCCAGTTCGGTTTCGGGACCGAGTCCGCTCACGCGCTGTCGGAGTTCAGACCCAACGTGGTCGCCTACACCGGCACCCACGACAACGACACGGCTCGCGGTTGGTTCGACAGTCGGCCCGAGGAGAACCCCGCGGAGCTGGCGGTTGCGATCGAGCAACTCGGCTCGACCGCCGAAACGTTCGCGTGGGATCTGATCACGGCAGTCATGGGGTCGGTCGCGAACACCGCGATCATCCCCGTCCAGGACCTCCTGGGGCTCGGCACCGAAGCCCGCATGAACGAACCGGGGACGACGGTCGACAACTGGACATGGCGGCTCCGGACTGGCCAACTCGACAGTGATATCGTCGAGCGGATGGCCGACCTCACCCTCGAAACGGGCAGGGCAAGCGAGGAATCGACGTGACCGAGCCCATCGTCTGGGAACTCGACGCCGAACGGCGTGCGCACACCAGGACGGCGGAATTCATGCGATTGCACGGCATCCAGCACTACGCAGACCTCGTCGCCAGATCCCAGAACGATCCGGAGTGGTTCTGGGACGCAGTCGTCGGCTACCTGGGCATCCCGTTCTCTCAGCCGTACGACGCCGTCGTCGATTCCTCTGCGGGCGTGCAATGGACCCACTGGTTCCTCAACGGCCAGATCAACCTCTCGGAAGCCTGCGTCGACCGTTGGGCGGCGGCCCGGCCCGACGACCCAGCGGTCATCGCCGAACACGAAGACGGGACCTCCGAGAAGCTGACATTCTCCGAACTTCTCGACCGCACGGCTCGACTCGCCGGCGGTCTCCGCGATCTGGGCGTCGGAGTCGGCGACGTGGTCGGCGTCTACCTTCCGATGTCTGCGGAGGCGGTCATCTCGCTGCTCGCCGTCGCCCGAGTGGGAGCAGTCTTCGTGCCGATCTTCTCGGGCTACGGCGTGGAAGCGGTTGCCACCCGGATCGACGACCCCCGCCCCGCCGCCGTGATCTGTGCCGACGGATATCGACGGCACGGACGACTCGTCGAGATGAAGGAGATCGCAGACCGGGCGATCGACGACGTCGGCGGGGTGCCGACGGTGATCTGGGCCGATCTCGCAGGGAGGACGGACACACCGATCACCGATGGTCGGGATCATCGGTGGGACGACGTGATCCACCGGTCGGACCCGATCGGCGCGCAGGACACCGATGCCGAGTCACCCGTCCTGCTCGCGTACACCTCCGGGACGACGGGACGCCCCAAGGGCGCAGTCCACACCCACGGTGGACTGACGGTGAAGCTCGCACAGGAGGGGGCCTTCCAAGCGGACGTCCACCCCGGTGATCGAATCATGTGGGCCACGGACATGGGGTGGATCATGGGCCCGTGGATGGTGGTGGCGGGCCTCGCCAACGGAGCCGCCGTCGTCACATTCGACGGAGCCCCCAACCACCCATCTCACGACCGCCTGTTCGAGATCGTCGCGAAGCACCGGCTGAACTTCCTCGGGATCTCTCCGACCTTCATCCGATCGATCCAGCCGCACGGCTCGGAGGCGATCGCCCGTCACGACCTCTCGTCGTTACGGGCGTTCGGCTCGACCGGAGAACCCTGGAACCCGGACCCGTGGTGGTGGCTGTTCTCGGACATCGGCCACGACCAGATCCCGATCGTGAACATCTCGGGCGGAACGGAGATCGGAGCATGCATCCTGAGCGTCAACCTGCTCCAGGGACTCAAACCGGTCTCGGTGGGCGGGCCCTCGCTCGGAATGGCTGCCGAGGTTCTCGACGCGGAAGGCCTTCCGGTGCGGGGCTCGGTCGGGGAACTCGCGGTGATGAAGCCGTGGCCCGCCATGACGAGAGGATTCTGGGGAGACCCGGAGCGGTATCTGGCGACGTACTGGTCCCGATTCGACGGCGTATGGGTGCACGGAGATTGGGCCTCGATCGACGAAGACGGCTTCTGGTACCTGCACGGAAGATCCGACGACACCCTGAACATCGCCGGTAAGCGCATCGGGCCGGCAGAGATCGAGTCGGCGGCGGTCGCGCTTCCCGAAGTCGTGATGGCGGCGGCGATCGGCATTCCCGACGAGATCAAGGGAGAGGCAATCGCCGTGTACGTGGTCCCCGCGCCCGACATCGCCATCTCCGCCGAGGACCTCGCAGCGAAGGTCTCCGAATCGGTCACCAAAATCCTCGGGAAGTCGTTCCGTCCGAAACACGTGAAGGTGGCGACGGACCTGCCGCGGACCCGCTCGGCGAAACTGGTGAGGCGGGCGGTCAAGGCGCTGGCGTTGGGACAGGATCCGGGCGATCTCTCATCCCTGGAGAACCCGGACTCGCTCGACCAGATCTCTCCGCTGTCATGAAGTGGTCACCGGGCCAATATCTGCGATTCGCCGATCAGCGGCTCAGGCCCGGTCTGGAGCTGCTCGCACGTATCCCTGACATCGACCCCGGCGTGGTGTTCGACCTGGGATGTGGACCGGGCAACCTCACCACAGAGATCGTGAGGCGATGGCCGGAGGCTCGGGTCGTGGGAGTCGATTCATCCGTCGAGATGATCTCGAAAGCCGAAGCCGACTTCCCCGACGTCGAGTTCGAGGTCGCCGACATCGAGACGTGGACACCGGAGCACGAGGTCGACCTGATCTTCTCCAACGCAACGCTCCACTGGTTGGACCACCACGGACGGTTGTTCCCACGCCTGTTCGACTTCCTCCGGCCGGGCGGCGTGCTCGCAGTGCAGATGCCGAACAACTGGTCGGCCCCGACGCACACGGTCCCCAAGAACATCCTGGCCGACAGCCGCTGGCCCGAGGAGGTGAGGCACCTGCTGCCGATCGATCGAGTCGACGAGCCCGGTGAATACCGCCGGTGGCTGATCGACGCGGCATCGTCCTTCGACATCTGGCAGACCACCTACTACCAGGAGCTCACAGGTGAAAACCCCGTCTGGGAGTGGACGACCGGCTCGCTGCTCAGGCCGGTGCTCGCCGCCCTCGAGGTCAGGGACCTCGAGGAGTTCACCGCTGAGGTCAAGGCCGGCTACCGCGACGCCTATCCCGCAGATCACACCGGGACCGTGCTGCTCCCGTTCCGCCGGCTGTTCTTGATCGCGGTTCGTGCGACGTCGGAGTGATCTTCACCCGAGCGTGAACCCGTACCGGCAGGGGACGATGATCCGCTCCTCGGTGAATCCGAGGCTCCGGTAGAGATCGACCGCTCCGGGGGCGTCGGCGCGAACGGTCAGGTGCACCGATGACGCCCCTCCGGCGGCGAGTTCGCGGCAGACGTCGGCCACCAGGGCCCGACCGAGCCCTCGGCGGCGCGCCTCCGGGCTCACCCCGACGTAGTCGATGTAGCCCGTGCCATCCGCCTGGGTCTCGTAGGCGATGTACCCGGCAGTGGCCCCATCGATCTGCGCCGTTCGGATCTTCGTGCGGTCGGCAGCCACCAGTGTCGCTCCTGGCGTGTGGGTTCCGGCGAAGAGCGAATCGTGCAGCTCGGCGACAGTTTGGGCACGCGCATCAGTCAGGGGCTCCGTCGACGAGATGCCGTCCGATTCGAGATCGAGCTTCGACAGCACCGATGAGGCGGTCCCTTCGGCGAACCCCAGCCGGCGAGCCGTCGATCGGAGCATCTCGTTGCGACTGTCCGGACCGAGTTCCTCCTCGTCGAAGAGGGCATGGAACCGGTCTCGAGCGCCGGAGAGCAGCGCCATCGCAACATCTTCGGAATCGGCCCACGGGCCGATCCACCACACCCGCCGCAAGTCGTCGTCGACATCGGCGAGCAACACTCCTGCGAGTTCGTCCCCGGTGATCGCAACGAGCAGTCGATCGGTCCACGCCTCGGCCTCGGCGAATTCCTCGACGATGGACTCGGCATCCGCACCGGCATAACTCACGTACCGTCTCGGGTCGGCCTGGGCGGCGACGACGTATTCCACGACCGCGGCGAGACGTTCCTCCCCTGCCGCTTCGACCAGCAGGCCGGCGCCCGTCACTTCTCGATCGGCACCCTGACGGCATTCCCGTACTCGGTCCACGAGCCGTCGTAGTTGCGGACGTGGGGGTATCCGAGCAGGTAGGTCAGCACGAACCAGGTGTGCGACGAGCGCTCCCCGATCCGGCAGTAGGTGATCACGTCATCGTCGGGGCTGAGGCCGGCAGCTTCCTCGTAGACGCCCTTGAGTTCGTCGACGGTCTTGAAGGTCCCGTCGTCGTTCGCCGCCTGCTTCCACGGCACGTTGGCAGCACCGGGGACGTGCCCTCCACGCAACGCGCCTTCGTTGGGATAGTCGGGCATGTGCAGCCGGGTGCCGTTGAACTCCTCGGGAGACCGAACATCGATGAGTGGCAGCTGCGCCTTCGAGTGCTCGACCGTGTCGTTCAGGAACGCTCGAATCGCCGTGTCGTCCCGTTGCGGAACCGGGTACTCGGCCGGCTGGGGCTCGGGCTTCTCGATCGTGAGATCCCGGCTCTCGGTCACCCACTTGGCGCGGCCCCCGTCGAGCAGCCGCAGGTCCTGGTGTCCGAACAGCGAGAACACCCACAGCGCATAGGCGGCCCACCAGTTGTTGTTGTCGCCGTAGAAGACGACCGTCGTGTCCGGTGAGATCCCCCGCGACGACGCCAGTTCGGCGAATTGTTCGGCGTCGAGGTAGTCGCGGACGATGTCGTCGTTCAGATCGTTGTGCCAGTCGATCTTGACCGCTCCTGGGATGTGGCCGGTGTCGTACAGCAACACGTCCTCGTCGGATTCGACGACGACGACGTTCGGATCGTCGAGATGCTCGGCGAGCCAATCGGTGGACACGAGCCTCTCGGGGTGGGCGTACTGGCCGAACCTCGGATTCGGATCGGTTGGTGCGGGCATGACGACTGCTCTCCTCGTTGCGTGCTCTGCCCGACGATAACCATATCCTCCGACTCTCCGCTCCCGAAGCGGGCCGCCTCGTAGCGGCAGGTCGGACTGAAATCGAAAGTCGCATATCGGACGGCCGAAGGACGGCTTACCATTCCGCCCGATGAGCATCCCGAAGAAACTGAAAACCATGATCGACGTGATGGCCGCCTCGCCGAAGGAGTTCCGCACCGAGGCGCTCCTCGACTACTCGAAGCGACTCCCGCCATTGCCGGATCACATCGACTCGTCGGAATTGGAGCAGGTTGCCGAGTGCCAGTCGCCCTTCTTCCTCACGACCGAGTTGGACGAGAACGGCCGCGTGCGGATGTACTTCGACGCTCCGCCCGAAGCGCCGACCACCCGGGGGTTCGCCGCGATCGTGTACGACGGCCTCGACGGCGAGACGCCGGAGGCGATCCTTGCCGTACCAGACGACTTCTTCTACGACATGGGCCTGGCCGAGATCATCAGCCCGCTGCGCCTCCGAGGTATGTCGGCGATCCTCGCCCGCCTCAAGCGTCAGGTGTCCGAGTTGGCAGCCTGAGCTACTTGGGAGCCATGCGGATGCCGCCGTCCATGCGGACGGTCTCGGCGTTCATGTAGCCGTGGGTGAGCAGCAGGTGGGCCAGTTCGGCGAACTCGGATGGTTTGCCGAGCCGCTTGGGAAACGGGACCTGCTGGCCGAGTGACTGGCGGGCCGGCTCGGGCAGTCCGGCCAGCAGGGGTGTGTCGATGATGCCGGGGGCGATCGTGTTGATGCGAACACCCACCGATGAGAGGTCACGGGCGATCGGCAACGTCATCCCGACGATGCCACCCTTCGACGCCGAGTAGGCCGCCTGGCCGATTTGCCCGTCGAACGCCGCCACAGACGCCGTGTTCACAATCGCCCCCCGCTCCCCGTGCTCGAGCGGCTCGTTCTTCGACATCGCCGATGCAGCGAGCCGGATCACGTTGAACGTGCCGATCAGATTGATGGCGATCACCTTCTCGAAGCGCCCGAGATCGTGCGGATTCCCGTCCCGATCGATCGTCCGGGCAGGTGGGCCGATCCCGGCGCAATTCACCAACGATCTCAGTGTCGCCATCTCGACCGCTGCGTCGACGGCGATTTGGACCTCGTCGGTGACCGTGACGTCTGCGTGCACGTACGCGCCGGCCACTTCGGCGGCGAGCGCGTCACCCTTGTCGTCCTGGAGGTCGACGATGACCACCCTCACGCCGTCGGCAGCAAGGCGTCGCACGGTCGCCTCGCCCAACCCCGATGCACCGCCTGTGACGATGGCCGACGTACCCTTCAGATCCACGATGTGTTCCTTCCATCCGAGCGCCCCGATCCTACGGCGCGCCACCCCTCCGAGCAGTGGCGCATGATCGGCATCTTCGACTCGGGTCTCGGCGGCCTCACCGTCGCCGGACACATACGGCGTCTGACGCCACAGGCAGACATCCTCTACGTCGGAGATCGGGCACGCGCTCCATACGGACCGAGAGAACCACACGAAGTGCTCGCGTTCTCGAGCGAGATCACACGCCGACTTCTCGAACGTGGAGCAGGAATCGTCGTCGTCGCGTGCAACACGGCATCGGCCGCTGCACTCCACCCGCTCCGGGCGGCGTTCCCGGAGGTGCAGTTCGTCGGAATGGAGCCCGCCGTCAAGCCGGCCGCCCATCTCTCGTCGACCGGCGTCGTGGGCGTGGTGGCGACCGCAGGCACCCTCGACGGGCCGCTCTATGAATCGGTCGTGGAACGCTTCGGAACCGGGGTCGAGATCGTGGCCGCAGCCTGCCCCGACTGGGTGGAGTTGGTCGAGGCCGGGATGATCGATACCCCCGAAACGGCGGAATCGGTGGCGAGATGCCTGGAGCCGCTGCTCGAACGCCGGGCGGACCGAATCGTGCTCGGCTGCACCCACTTCCCGCTGCTGGAGGGGGCGATCCGTCGAGCCCTCGCCGGGCGGGCCGAGATCGTCGATCCCGGGCCGGCGGTCGCCAGGCAGACACTGCGGATCGCAACGTCGCTCGGAATCGAGGGAGGATCCGGCACTCTCACAGTCGAACTGACCGGCACGGACCGGGGCGCGGCCCACGTGCTGGATCTCGTCGGGTTGGCGAATACCGAGGTCGCCGTAATCTCTCACATCACATGACCTCCGTACCGAACGACGACCCGACCGACGCCGTGCTGCTCGACGCACTCGAGCCGGAGGACGATGAGCTCCTCACCCTCGACGAACTCGCAGAAACCGCGAACATCTCGACGGTCGTGATCTCGATGCTCGTCCGAGAGGGCTGGATCGTTCCCCATCCGGGCCCGAGTGGGGACCGGTTCGACCGCGCCGACCTCGGCGCTGTGTCGGCGGGACTCCGCCTCGTCGAGGCGGGCCTGCCGATGGCCGAGTTGCTCGATCTGGCGCGGCGCATGGACGAGGCGATGGATCCGGTCGCCGAGCTCGCAGTCGACGTCTTCGCTCGCTTCGTCCGCGACTCCGTGGAGGCGAGTGCGGCATCGACCGACGAGGCAGCGACGACCCTCCAGCGGGCCGTCGACGAGATGATGCCTGCAACGGCTGCCCTGGTCGGAGAGCACTTCAGGCGGTTGGTGGTCAAGCACGCCACTGCGAGGCTCGTCGAGGAATGAGGGTCACCACCCGGGCGCTCGACGGCGCTCCCCCACTGATCGAGCACGATCCCCCGCTTGCCTGGATCTCTGAAGATCACGTGATCGTCGGCTTCGGCGAGGCCTTCAGGATCTCGGCCGGGCTCGGGACCGAGCGATTCGACCGGGCACAACAGGCGTTCCGCGATTGGGTCGATGGATGCCGGATCGACGACGAGATCGACCTGTCAGGAACCGGTCCAGTGGCGTTCGCATCGTTCACGTTCGACAGCCGATCGCCCGGCTCGGTTCTGATCGTGCCAGAGGTGACGTTCGGCAGAAGCGGCGGTCGTTGGTACGTGACCACAGTCGGCGGCGCCGATCACACCGGCTACCTCACAGCAGAGGAGCGGCCCGACATCGAGCGCGATCGCCCGCGCTTCGCCGGGGCGTCGATCCCGGACGTTGCATGGGTCGAGGCGGTCGCTGAAGCGATCGAACGGATTCGTCGCGGGGAGGCCAGGAAAGTCGTCCTGGCCAGGGACTTCGCGCTGTGGTCGAGAACCCGCTTCGACACCACTCGTCTGATCGCAAAGCTCGTTGACCGCTTCCCTCATTGCTTCACCTTTGCCGTCGATGGCCTGATCGGGGCATCGCCAGAGCTGCTGGTCAGGACCGACGGGAACACCATCAGCTCGGTTGCGCTCGCCGGCACCGCCGCGCGCTCGCCCGACCCCGCCACCGATGCTCGATTGGGATCGGAGCTGTTGCACTCCGACAAGGACCGGTTCGAGCACCAGCTCGCCGCCGACTCGGTCGAGCGCGTGCTCGAACGGGTCACGACATCGCTGTCGAAGGACGAGACACCCACCCTGCGCAGACTCGACAACGTCCAGCATCTGGAGACTGCGTTCGAAGGGGTCCTCCGCGAACCCACCTCGGCGATGACGCTGGCCGGCATGCTCCATCCGACGGCAGCCGTCGGCGGCGACCCCACCGACGTTGCGATCGAGATGATCCGGGAGCTCGAGGGGATGGATCGGGGCCGCTACGCCGGTCCGGTCGGCTGGATGGATCGACAGGGACGAGGCGAGTTCGCCATCGCACTCCGCTGTGCCGAGATCTCCGGCGCCCGCGCCAGGCTGTTCACCGGAGCCGGGATCATGTCCGACTCACTGCCGGAGAGCGAGCTCGAGGAGACCAGGCTCAAGCTCGGGGCCATGATGTCGGCATTGGAATAGCGTCCACGTCCACGTCCCACGTCCCACAGCTCGAACTGAAGGAGTTCGCCGCTATACCACCCGGTCGATCGCTTGGTGGGCGACCTCGGTGAGGCGGCGGTGTTGGGCAACGTTGACCGTTCGGTCCGTCCTCGCAACGACCAGCGAGATACCCGGCTCGTCCGTCGCTGCCTCGATCGCCGCCTGCAGCCCAGCGGGTCGACCCACTTCGGTGATCCCGAGCCCGTGAAAGGCGGCGAGCCGTTCGAAGGAGCGGCCGTGCGGCGTCCCGAACACGGTCTCGAAGCCGTCGGGGTAGTCCGCCTGCGGTAGGAACGAGAAGATCCCGCCTCCATCGTTGTCGACCACCACGAACACACAATCCGGGCGCTCGGCCAGAAGGAAGCCGTTCGAATCGTGCAGCATCGAGAGATCGCCCGCGAGCGCAACCACCGGCACCCCCGGCGTCGACGCCACCCCCAGCGCGGTCGACACGAAGCCGTCGATACCCGAGGCGCCGCGATTGGACATCACCGACCCGACCTGGACGTCCATGAACAGGTCGAGATCCCGAATCGGCATCGACGACGCCACCACGAGCCGACCTCGTGACGCCGCCCGGGCGGTATCCCGGGCGATCAGCGGCTCGGAAACGTCCTCCCACCGATCGATCTCGTCGTTCAGGGCCGACCTCACCGCCCGGTCGACCTCCCGAAGCCCCTCGAGCCAATCGGGTTCGGCCGGCGGCACCGGGCCCCGCCGGACCACCCGGGTGGCGCTCGCCGAGGGATCGAGCCAGCGACCGGACGGGTCGATCGCCGTGGTCGGCAATCCACCGAGCCAGTTCCCGAGCTGACGGGACAGCCCGACCCTCCCCACCGTGATCACGGCGTCGGGCATCCAGCGGTCGCGCAAGCGGTGCGTCGCCAGGTAGTGGAGTCCCGTGAGCGCCTCGGCCGATCGCTTGTTCGAGTGAGGTTCGGCCACGAATGCAACCCCGGCGAGATCGACGTCGACCTCACCGGCGGTGTCACCAACGACGACGAGTGTCCGCTCCGGGTCATCAGAGCGGGACAGACGCCACCGAACCCTGTCACCGGCGTCGGACCATGGGGCTCCGCCGTGCCGACCGTCGGTGGCCGAGGCAAACGGCACTGCGCTGGTTCGACCGTCGTCCGTCGCAGGAACGAGGGGCTCACGGAACGGCAGGTTGAGATGCACCGGGCCGGGCATCCCGCCACCGAGTCCGCGGGCCGCCGAGACCGCCCTGCAGACCATTGATCGCCACAACCCATTCGCGCCCGGTCGGTCCTCTGCGGGGCCCGGGTCGAACTCCCAACGGACCCGCCCGCCATAGATGCCGCTCTGTTCGATGGTCTGGTTGGCACCCCGATCCCTGAGCTCGGGCGGTCGGTCGGCAGAGAGCACGATCAGCGGTCGGTTGCCGAGATCGGCCTCGACGACGGCCGGGAGCAAGTTCGCGACGGCCGTGCCGGACGTCGTGACGACGGCCGCCGTGAGCCCCTGGCTGCCGATGCCGACCGCAAAGAAGCCGGCGGATCGCTCATCGATCTCGACGTGCACCTCGAACCCCATCGAGAGGGCGGTCATCGAAAGCGCAGCCGAGCGCGATCCGGGCGCGATGACGATGTGCTCCACGCCATTGCGGCGGAGCTCGTCGAGCACGACCGAAGCCATGGCGATGGAAGGATTCGGATGCGTCACGTCAGGGTCTCAGCTGCCTGGCGAAGGCGGCGGAGCAGCCGCCGCTCGGTCTCGGCGTCCGCTTGCCATTCGTCGAGCAGGTCGGGGTCGGGAATGATGTCCCTGACTTCGATGCTGCCGCCGATGGGCAGCAGCGGATCGGTGGTGACATCGCCCTCGAGGAGCACGGCGGTTGCCAGGCCACAGTCGTAGGGCAGCTCGGGAAGCGCGGCGGCCGCACGGAGTCCCGCAGACAGGCCGACGGATGTCTCGAGCGCAGAGCTGATCACCACATCCATCCCGGAACGCTCTGCGAGATCCAGCGTGCGCCGCACACCCCCGAGCGGTTGCACCTTGAGGACGAGGAGGTCGGCGGCCTCGCGCTCGACCACCTCCATCGGATCCGGCGACTGGCGAATCACCTCGTCGGCAGCGATCGGCACGCTGACGCGACGCCGAAGCTCGATCATCTCATCGATGGTGGCCACGGGTTGTTCCACATACTCGAGATCGAACCAATCCAACTCGTTGATCCGCTCGGCCGCCTCGTCGACGGTCCAAGCTGCATTGACGTCCACCCGGAGCCGGCCGTCGCCGCCGAGGGCATCCCGCACTGCCGCAACCCGGGCGAGGTCGGTGTCCCGGCTCTCGCCCTTGTCTGCGATCTTGACCTTCGCCGTTCGACACTCGGACTCGCGCACGAGCTCGAAGGCCTGTTCGGGCGGAACTGCAGGCACGGTGACGTTGACCGGAATCGACGTGCGCCTGAGCGCCGGCCGCTCCGCGACCGCCGCCTCGAGCGCTGCCGCCAACCAGCGGGACGTCGTTCCCGGTGGGTAGTCGGGGAATGGGGAGAACTCTCCCCATCCGGCCGGGCCCTCCAACAACACGGCTTCCCGCCAGGTCACCCGGCGAAATCGCACGATCATCGGGATCCTCACCAGGTGGAGGCTGACCTCGTCGAGGCTCACGATCCTTGTTCCGCCCGAATGAAGTCGACCAGCCGCTGCACCTGATCCTCCGAGAGCGTCCTGCCGAACGCCGGCATGGCTCCGCGCCCGTTCGCGATGGCGTCGAAGATGTAGCTGTCCGGCCGTTCCACCAGCGCAGAGCCTGCCCCCATCGCGGGCCCCACGCCTCCGCTGAGATCGGCCGCATGACATCGAGCACAGAACTGGGAGTAGAGCTCGGCGCCTGTTGCATCGGGATCGGCCGTACCCGTGCAGGCTGCGAGAAACACCACCAAGCATGTCCCGAGAACGCGAAGTCGCATACTGAGATGGTACGTCGAACGCCGACGACACCGGGAACCGCGCTCGCCGCCGCCTGTACTCTCCCGATCGTGTTCCCCGTTGTGCGAGACGTGCCGGCGGTCACGACCGAGCAGATGATCGAGGTCGACCGCGTCATGATCGAAGATCTTGGGATCGACCTCGTCCGCATGATGGAGAACGCGGGGCGAAACCTCGCTGTCCTGGCGATCGCCTTGTACACGCCGACCACCGTCCAGGTGCTCGCCGGATCGGGAGGGAACGGAGGCGGCGTGTTGGTTGCCGCCCGGCACCTTTGGAATCGTGGCGTCGACGTTCGGGTGACGACCAGTTCCGACCGGGATCGCATGACCCCCGTCGCCGCTCGACAAGCCGAGATTCTCGACCGGATCGGCGTCGAGTCGACCGCTCAACCGATCGACGCCGACCTCGTGCTCGATGGCCTCATCGGCTACTCGCTCTCGGGGGCGCCCCATGGGAGGGCACGGGAGCTCATCGAATGGAGCAACGGTCGAGCGGTGCTGTCGCTCGATGTGCCGTCCGGAGTGAATGCGGAGACAGGCGACGTCCCGGGTGAAGCGGTCGGGGCTTCGGCGACGATGACGCTGGCGCTACCCAAGAAAGGAATCGTCGGCCACGAGTGCACGGGCCGTCTGTTCCTCGCGGACATCTCCGTACCGCCGCTGGTCTATGCCGCATTCGGGATCGATCTCGTGACACCGTTCGGTGCATCGCCGATCGTCGAACTCGCCTGATCGTCAACGGAGTTCGACCGGCAGATCCTCGAACAGGAGATTCACTTCTTGAGATCGCGACCTCGATGTGATGAGAAGGGCGTCGGGTGTGTCCACGACGACGATGTCATCGAGGCCGATCACTGCGACAAGGCGGTCACCGGCGCGGACATACGATCCGGTCACGTCCCGCAACAGGGTCTCACCGAGCGCCACGTTGGCGCTTTCGCCACCGCCCAACTCCCAGAGCGCCTGCCACGATCCGACGTCACTCCAACCGGCGTCCATCGGCACGACCGCAACCTGATTCGAGTGTTCCATCACGGCGTGGTCGATCGAGATCGACGGTGACAACCCGAACGACGATCCGGGCTCGATGACTCCATCCGCCTCGGATCGCTCGTCCCACGCTGCGGCCACGGTCCCGGCAACCTCCGGGGCATGGACGGACAACTCTTCGAGCAAGCGACGCGCCGAGAAGAGGAACATCCCGGCATTCCAGAGGTGCCGTCCGCCGGCCAGATAGGCCTCGGCGGTTGGGCGATCTGGCTTCTCGACGAACCGCGATGCGAACGACCAGCCGGCCCGGGACTCGCCCACCTCGATGTATCCGTATCCCGTCTCCGGCCGCGTCGGAGTGACCCCGAACGTGACGAGTTTCCCCTGGACGGCCGGTTCGACGGCGGCCCGCACCGATGCCCGGAAGGCGGCCTCGTCGGGGATGAACGAATCGGACGGCATGACGAGCATCAAGTCATCGGGATCGACGGTGTGGGCAGCGAGCGCTACCGCCGGGGCGGTGTTGCGACCCTCGGGCTCGGTGATGATGGCCTTCGGGTGGACATCGATCTCGCTCGACTGGACGCTGATGATCGACGCGTGATCCCGGTTGCCGACCACGACTGGGCCAGTGACACCCTCGATCTCAGCGGCTCGGAGCACCGTCTGCTGGAACAACGTCCGCACGCCGGTCAGCGCGACGAACTGCTTGGGGGACTGCTGGCGCGACAGCGGCCACAACCTGGTCCCGCTCCCACCACTGAGTATCACCGGTGTGATGTGCACGATCAGAGGGTAGGAGCCGCCCCCGCCCAAACACGATCACCACCGACCGTTGCGATTCGCTAGTTTCATTGGCGACCAACGACGCTGGAGAGCCGACATGCAATTCGTCCTGTGGATCCACATCCTCGCCGCCGCATCCTGGTTCGGAGGGGGCGTCGCCACACAGATCGGGGGGCAGGTGTTCGCTTCGGAGCCGGACGCATCACGCGCCGGGTGGTATCGACTCGTGCTTCGCCTCGGCCAGATCCTCTACACGCCCGCCGCCGTCGTCGTCCTGATCACAGGAGTCATCCTGGTCACGGGCAACGAGGCGTACGGGTTCGGATCGACGTTCGTGTCCATCGGTTTCCTCGCCGTGATCGTCGGTGCGGGGCTGGGCATGGCCGTGTACGGGCCTCGCAGCCGCGATGCGAGCGCCGCTCTGGAGGGCGGAGACACGGGCGGCGCCGCCGCGGCGATCGCACGGATCAGGCAGGCGGGTCTACTCGAACTCGCGCTGCTGGCAATCACCATCGCCGCGATGGTGTGGAAGTGGGGCGTCTGATCGACGGACGCCCTGGCAGTCGCTCCTAGGCCGCCTGACAGGACGGACACCACCAGATCTTGCGACCCTTCATGTCCGTCCGCTCGATCGGGGTGTCACAGCGGCGGCACGGCTGACCGTTGCGCTTGTAGACGTACGTCCGTTCACCGCGGGCGATGTCGGATCGACGTGTTCTGCCGACGTCCTCGGGCTCGGTCGTGACGATACGACCGGACTTCTCACCGCGACGGAGCTGTGACACGGACTCGTTCCAGATCCGCTCGACATCGGAGGCGAGAACGTCTCGTGACTCGATGTGCGGGTTGATGCCGAGCCTGAAGAGGATTTCGGCTCGATACACGTTCCCGATTCCGCAGATCACAGACTGATCCAGCAGCGCGGCTCCGATCGGCACCGTTCGGCGACCCAGGAAGGTCTCCATGTGCGCGACGGCGCCTGAGTGAGTCTTCTTTCTGAGCGGGTCCGGGCCGAGATCGGAGACGATTCGCTCCTCCTCATCCGGAGCGATCACCGAACAGTCTGTCGGGCCCGACAGGTACAGGGTCCCCTTGTCGGAAACCATTTGAAGGCGGGTCCCATCGGTTGGCGGGGGCGGGTCGTCGGAGTGGATCCGGAATTTGCCGAAGAGGCCGAGATGCACGTGCATGACGTGGCCGTGATCCCAGCGGTAGAAGAGGTGTTTGCCCCACGCATCGATCTCTTCGATCGTGTGGCCATCGAGCAGGGCAGCACCGTCGTCGAATCGACCCTGCGGACTCGAGACGGCGATTTCGGTGCCGACGAACCGCTTCGTCTGCAGTCGGGCCGCTCGGTGAATCGTGTGTCCTTCTGGCATCGCCGGAACGATGACAGAAGCCGGGCCCTATCGGGACTCGGTCACCAGTCTTGATACACGTCCTCACCGGCGAAGGACACATGACCGCAGATCGCACACACGCGCCGGGTGATGCCGCCGACCGTCTTCGACGATTCGTAGCTGTGGTCGTGCGCTTCGGGCTCGCGGGACTTCTTCCTCCCGAACACCGCGGATCGGGACCTGCCAGAACTGCGGGCGTGCCGCCCGGATTTCCGAGTCTGTGGGTCGGCGCCGTCCTGCGGCTCCTCTTCGACATTCGACGCCGACTCTGGCTCGAGCTCGGGCTCCGATGCCGCTCTGCCGTTCGACGACCACTGGGCAAAGAAGCTCGAGTCTCCTTCGGTCGGGCGCGGGGCGGCAGGTGGCTTTTCCGCCGGCGGGACGATTGCTGCGGGTGACACGTCGGGCTCCGGCCTCGTCGGCGGCGTGTCCGCGACCGGTGCGGGTTCGACGGATACAGGCTGTTCGGGTTCGACCGACTCTCGAAGCGGAGGGACATCACGAGCGGTCTCCGGTTCGCCGAGCGGGTGAACCTCTCTCAGGACGGCCCCGGTCCCAGGTGCTGCCTCTTCGATTTCGATCTCATCGTCGGAAGGCTCCAGTTCGACGAGGGCCGGCCGTTGCTCGACCGAAGCGCTGGCCACCGGAACGTATCCATACGCCGAGACGTCTTCGATGACGAGTTCGTCGTCGGCATCGTCATCGAATGGGGCGCCTGGGGTGACCGTTGGAGTGTCGGGCGTTTCGATCTCTGGGGCGGTTTCGGACGATGCCGCTGGTTGCTCGACCTCGGGCGACGGTTCCGGTACGGCAGGCGGGGGCACTTGAACCACAGGCTCGGCGGCGGCAGGTGGCGGCACGACCGGCTGGGGTTCGGCGTTCTCGATCTCGATGGGCTTCGGGGCAACCGGTGCGATGCTCTCGTCGATCACCGCACTCTCTGCCACCGAATCGGCGAACGAAGGCCGGGACTCGGGGAAGAAGGGAACGACTTCGGGCATCGGCGCATCGGGCGTGGCATCGGGAACCGAGATCTCATCAGGCTCCTGCTCCTCGAGTTCCGAGTCGCTACCGACCGCCGTCTTCTTGGGCTTCCGGCCCTTGAAGATCCGCCGCTTCGACAGGCGGCTCTTGACGTCCTCGATCGCGGAGAGACCGTCGTAGGCGAAGCCGAGGGCGTCGTCGGCGACGAACACCATCTCCTCGCCGTCGAGCTGCATGGCGAACTGATTGGAGAAGAGACGCGTGATCTCGACGGTGTCCAATCGCCACTCACCGAAGTCCTCACCTCCGGACTCGAGCGACAAGAAGACGTCTTCGAGTTCCAGGTCGATGGGAATCCCTTCGCCTGGATCATTCGGAAGTCGAAGACGTCCCTTGAACAACACCTGTGCTCACCCCTCGTTGTCGAGTGCTACAGCTGTGACGGCCCCCCGGCCCGATCGAGCGCATGAGCGAGATCCCCTACCTGCTGCCCTCGAACGTCACTGTAGGCCAAAACCTGCTGCACCAAGACTCCTTCGACGCCCAAACGGGTCCGGTGTAGGGATTTGTCGTCACTCCTCGAACTCGGAGATCGGCGGGCAGGTGCAGATCAGGTGTCTGTCGCCGGCGGCACCGTCTACCCGTCCCACCGGCGGGAAGTAGCCCTTGGCCTCCAGATCCTGTGTCGGGAACGCGCCCATCGAAGGCGGGTACGGATGGCTCCAGTCGTCACTCAGGAGCATCGCGGCGGTATGCGGCGCATTCACCAACGGGTTGTCGTCCGCAGGCCACTCCCCCGACTCGACCCTGGCGATCTCGTGGCGGATCGAGATCATCGCATCACAGAACCGCTCGAGCTCGGCCAACGGCTCGGATTCGGTGGGTTCGATCATCAGGGTGCCTGCGACCGGAAAGCTGAGCGTGGGGGCATGGAAGACATGGTCGGCCAGACGCTTGGCGATGTCCTCTGCGCTGATCCCGGTGTCGTGGGTGATGCCCCGAATGTCGATGATGCACTCGTGAGCCACCCGGCCCCCGGCGCCGGTGTACAGGATCGGGAAGTGCGGCCCCAGTCGGGACGCGACATGGTTCGCCTCGAGAACCGCAACCTGGGTGGCCCTCGTCAGACCGTCCGCTCCCATCATGGCGATGTACGCCCACGGGATCGGAAGGATGCCGGCACTGCCGTACTTGGCGGCGCTCACGGGCCCGACGGGCGAGTCGTCCGCAAGCGGGTCTCCCGGCAGGAATGGGGCAAGATGCGACCTCACGCCAATCGGACCGACGCCCGGCCCGCCCCCTCCATGGGGGATGGTGAAGGTCTTGTGCAGGTTCAGGTGTGAGACGTCGGCGCCGAACGCACCCGGCTTGGCGACGCCGACGAGCGCGTTGAGATTCGCTCCATCGACGTACACCTGCCCACCCACGGCATGGACTGCATCACAGATGTCGGTGATCGCCTCCTCGAAGACGCCATGTGTCGACGGATAGGTCACCATGAGTGCCGAGACCCGCGTCGAGAACTCGTCGAGCTTGGCGTTCAGGTCGTCGAGGTCGACGTTGCCGTTGTCGTCGCATGCAACCACCTTGACCGTCATCCCTGCCATGACCGCCGACGCGGCGTTCGTGCCGTGAGCGGATGACGGGATGAGGCAGATGTCCCGGTCGCCCTCGCCGCGAGAGCGGTGATAGGCGCGGATCGCCAGCAATCCGGCGAACTCACCCTGAGAACCTGCGTTCGGCTGGAGCGACACGGCGTCGTAGCCGGTGATCTCCGACAGCCAGTTCTCCAGTTCCTCGATCATCTCGAGATAACCGGCAGCCTGATGCTCGGGGGCATAAGGGTGGATCGAGGAGAACTCCGGCCAGGTGATCGGGATCATCGATGTGGTCGAGTTCAGCTTCATCGTGCACGATCCGAGCGGGATCATCGTCCGATCGAGCGCCAAGTCCTTGTCCGCCAGCGTTCTCAGATAGCGGAGCATCTGGGTCTCGGATCGGTGAGAGGAGAAGACCGGGTGGGTCAGATAGGCGGTGTGACGACGCACGCTCTCGGGGATCCCGGCAGTCGTGTCGTCGACGAGCTCGGCTCCGAAGACCTCGAGGACTCGAGAGAGCGTCTCGATGTCTGCCAGCTCGTCGAGGCTCACGCCGAGCCTGTGCTCGTCGACTCGACGCAGGTTGAGACCCACGGCCTCGGCGCCATCTGCGTACTGCTCTGCCCTGCCTGCGACGTCGATGGTGACGGTGTCGAAGAAGGTGTCGTTGACGACGGCGACCCCTGCGGCCCGAAGCGAGGCCACCAGGCGTCCGGTCAGACCGTGAACCCGCTCGGCGATCGCCAACAGCCCATCGGGTCCGTGCCAACACGCGTACATCGAGGCGATGATCGCCAGGAGCGCCTGGGCGGTGCAGACATTCGAGGTGGCCTTGTCCCTTCGAATGTGCTGTTCGCGGGTTTGCAGGGCGAGCCGGTAGGCAGGTCTCCCCGAGCGATCGGTCGAGACCCCGACCAGCCTCCCGGGCAACGCCCGGACATGGTCCTCGGTCGTCGCGATGAACGCGGCATGGGGACCCCCGAATCCCATCGGGACGCCGAAGCGCTGCGCCGATCCCACCGCAATCGATGCGCCCAGCTCCCCCGGTGATTCGAGCATCGTCAGAGCGAGCAGATCGGTGGCGACCACGACCAACGCTCCGGCTTCGGAAGCCCGGGCGCACACACCCCGCAGATCCGGAATCGCACCGGTGGTGTCGGGGTATTGGATCAAACAGCCGCTGACCTCCGAAGGTTCCATCTCAGCGATGGGTCCGACGATCAGTTCGATCCCGATCGGCTCGGCTCTGGTGGCCATGACCGAGATCGTCTGCGGGTGCGTGCGCTCGTCGACGAAGAACTTCGGCCGCTTCCCTCTGTGGATGCGGTTGGTCATCGCCATGGCCTCCGCGGCTGCGGTCGCCTCGTCCAGGAGCGAGGCGTTGGAGATCTCGAGGCCGGTGAGATCCGACACCATCGTCTGGAAGTTCAGCAACGCCTCGAGGCGCCCCTGCGAGATCTCCGCCTGGTACGGGGTGTAGGCGGTGTACCAGGCCGGGTTCTCCAGGATGTTGCGCAAGATGACCGGTGGCGTGATCGTGCCGTAGTAGCCCTGGCCGATCAACGAGGTCAGAACCGTGTTCTTGTCTGCGAACGCTCTGAGACGCTCGATCGCCTCGGGTTCGCTCAGCGCTTCGGGCAGCTCGAGCGGTCGTGTGATTCGGATGCCCGCCGGCACCGTCTCGGAGATGAGGTCGTCGAGGCTCGGGCTCCCGATCTCGGCGAGCATCTTGGAGATCTCGGCGGAACGGGGACCGATGTGTCGATCGGCGAATCGGACGGCGACTGGTTCAGACATGGCGACTCCTCATAGCGGTCCCCACGCTGTCCCTCGGTCCAGCGTTGCCTCCCCCGTCGGTCCAGTTGCCTGAGAGTTTCCGGGGATGGTTGCCCCTTCGGCGCCCCACTCGAAGTGGGGACTCTCCCGACGGTTTCGAAAGCTCTCTCAGCCTACCTCACAACCTCGGACAGTCCCCGCCACCGTCGGCCATCGACTGAACGGTGACTGACGCTGATGACCACCCGGAAATAGTCCTCACCGGTTCTTGCATGCCGCAACTACCAGTGCGAAGATGCCCTCCGGCGCTGGGAGCCCCCCATCCCTGCGCACAGGACGGGTATCGGCAGCTTCCCTGAGTTGCGCCAGACCTCACCCGTCCACCGCCCTCCACGAGAGGGCCGAAACGGAGTTCCGGACCCCCCTTCCCGGAACTCCGTTCTCGTCCACCACCCGCACCGGCAGACAACCACCACGTTGCGCCAGACCTCACCCGTCCACCGCCCTCCACGAGAGGGCCGAAACGGAGTTCCGGACCCCCCTTCCCGGAACTCCGTTCTCGTCCACCACCCGCACCGGCAGACAACCACCACGTTGCGCCAGACCTCACCCGTCCACCGCCCTCCACGAGAGGGCCGAAACGGAGTTCCGGACCCCCCTTCCCGGAACTCCGTTCTCGTCCACCACCCGCACCGGCAGACAACCACCACGTTGCGCCAGACCTCACCCGTCCACCGCCCTCCACGAGAGGGCCGAAACGGAGTTCCGGACCCCCCTTCCCGGAACTCCGTTCTCGTCCACCACCCGCACCGGCAGACAACCACCACGTTGCGCCAGACCTCACCCGTCCACCGCCCTCCACGAGAGGGCCGAAACGGAGTTCCGGACCCCCCTTCCCGGAACTCCGTTTGGTGTGGCCATGCGCCATGCGCCATGCGAGATCGCAGATCACACAGCCAGATCGCGAGGCGCTATTCGAAGCGGGCGGGGAGGGCGATGATCATCACCGGGACCTGCGAGTTCTCGATCATGTACGAGACCCGGTGCCCGAAGAACGGCCGGTCCGAAAGCGGGCGACTGGCGGTGCCGAAGATGGCCAGGTCGACGCCGCGGGTGTTCGCAAAGTCGACGATCTCACCTTCGGCATTGGGTGCAACCCGAACGTCGGTCTCCACGACCACACCCAGCCGCTCCCCGAACGCAGCAGCCGCCCCGACCATCTCGAGTCCGGTCTTGACCGCGTTCGCCACCGCCGGATTGGCCTCCAACATCATCCCCTGCCCCTCGGGCCGATTCACGACGTGGATCGCAGACGCCCGCCCTCCGCTCATCCGGGCAATGGAATACGCCAGTTCCTCGGCCGCTCGAGACGCCCTGGTCGCAACCACGGGAACGAGCACGTGCCGGGGAAGCTCCTCAGGCACGACACCGGCGGCTGCCGGGAAGCGAACGACCACCGTCGGCAGATCCACCGACGAGAGCACTCGATCGACCACATTCGAGAAGACGCCGCTGTCGGATTCGGACTCGGAGGCGCCGATGACGATCAGGTCGTACCCCAGCCGGGACTCTCTGGCGATCGCCTCGGCGGGATCGACCGCGGTCTTCTGGATCAGCCGGTGTTTGACGTCGGTCAGAACGGCGAGGACGTCGCGAGGATTCGACGAACCACCCCGGGCCCGCCGGCCGAATCTTCCGCCTCGGACATCGACTGCGAGGACGGTGATCTCCGGATCGTCCAGCACCGATGCCATCAGCCTCGCGGCGTACCGGCTGCTGTCGCCGCCTCGCGTCGGGATCAGCACCCGCTTGGAGCCGAGGATCTCCGAGGCCGCCAGCAACTCCTCGCGATCGAGCCGCCGTTGTTCGTCCTCGGGCACATCCCAACCACGCACGACGAGCTTCAACAGCTGAGGAGCCAGGACGCTCGTGATGATCGCCACCAGCACGATGACCGTGTACCCGGTATCGGACAGGACACCGAGGTTCAGTCCCACGATCGCGACGACGATTCCCATCGCCCCGAGAGCCGAGAGGCCGGAACCGAGCGCGAGTGCCTCCCTCCCGCGCACCCCGGCAAGCCGGCCGCCGATCATTGTTCCACCCACTTTGGCGAGCACGGCGACCACCGTGAGCCCGATCGTCCAGCCCACGGCCGTCCAGCTGCTCAGCAGTCCGATGTCGACGCGCAGACCACTGAACGCGAAGAAGATGGGAGCGAAAATGGCCGCCGTCGTCGTCTCGAGCACCTGCTCGACTTGGGGGAGCTGGTGGCGAAGAGTGGCCAGGAGGATCCCGACGATGAAGGCCCCGAGAATCGCCTCGAGACGAAGGAACTGCGTGATGAGGCCACCCGTCAGCGCTGCGACCAAGCTGATGGTGAGAGCTGCGGTGACCGAGGACCCCTGCGCCATGACCCTTCGCATGAGCCCGTCGAGTGCCCAGCGGCCCACGGTGAGCAGCAGCGCCAAGAACACGAGGAGACCACCGAAGGACTGGCCGAGCAGCACGAGGTCGAAGCCGTCTTGTGCGATCCCCGACAGAGCAGCAAGGAGCAGCCAGCCGACCGCGTCCATCGTCATACCGGCGGCGAGCGTGATCTGACCGAAGTTTCGCCGGAGGTAGCCGAGCTCCTGGAGGATCTTTGCGACCACGGGCAGGGCGGACACCGACAACGACAGGGCCAGGAACCCAGCGAAGACACCCGTCGTGAAGCCTTCTCCGATGAAGGTATCGGGAACCACGATACGCCAGTGCACTCACCACCCCCAATGGGACGAGCAGCGCACCTGCCGAGACCGAGAGCGCGGCGGTGCGGAAGCGGGAGATGATCGCCAGATCCGTCTCGAAGCCGATGACCACGAGCAGCATGATCACGCCCAGCCAGGAGAGGCCGAAGATCACCGACGTGACGGTCTCCTCGCCAAACACCCAATCAAACGCCTCTGGGGCGACTCTCCCGAACAGTGACGGTCCGAGCATCACGCCTGCCATGAGCTCGCCGACCACGGACGGCTGCCCGAAGCGTTTGACGATACCGCCCAGCAATCTGGCCACCCCGATCAGCAATGAGAGCTGGATGAGGAACACGAGCACCTCGTGTTCACTCAGGGGGGCTGCCTCACCGATCGCAACGATCACGCCGGCAACAGTAGGCGGACGGCATCAGATGACAGATGACAGACGACAGATGACGGATGACTTCGCCCGGCCGATCGCGGGCCGTCCGATCTTCGTGGAATAGCGACGCGTGCGGAAGCCCCGGCCGGCCGCATCAAACGTTGAAGCGGAAGAGCACCACGTCGCCGTCGGCCATGGTGTATTCCTTGCCCTCGATGCGGATCTTCCCGGCTGCGCGCATCGCCGCCTCAGATCCGTAGTGCTCGAGATCATCGATCCGGTACACCTCGGCCCGGATGAACCCCCGCTCGAAGTCCGTGTGAATCACGCCGGCCGCCTGCGGCGCCTTGATACCCGACTTCATCGTCCACGCCCTGATCTCCTTCGGCCCGGCGGTGAAGAACGTCTCCAGGCCGAGCAGCGCATACGCAGCCCGGGCGAGTTTGGCGAGCCCGGGTTCGTCGAGCCCCAGGTCGGCCAGGAAGGTCGCCTGGTCGGCGGCGTCGAGTTGAGCGATCTCGGACTCGATCTCTGCGCAGATGGTCACCATGCCTGCGCCATCTTCGTGCGCACGTTCCTCCACGACTGCGGTGAACTCGTTTCCGGATAGGCCGCTCTCGTCGACGTTCGCCACGTACAACTCGGGCTTGTAGGTGATCAGCTGCGCTTGCTTGAGGACGGCGGCCTCATCTGCGTTGACCTTCATCGAGCGAGCAGGTTGGCCATCGCCCAGGTGTGCCACCACGCGCTCGAAGAGCGCAAGCTCGGCGGCTGCCCCTTTGTCTCCGGTCCGCACCGAACGCGCCACGCGCTCGAGACGCTTCTCTGCGACGGCGAGGTCGGCGAGCACGAGCTCCAACTCGATCGTGTCGATGTCGCGACTCGGATCAACCGAGCCTTCGACATGTGTGATGTCGGACGACTCGAAACAACGAACTACGTGGAGGATGGCATCGACCGATCGGATGTGACCGAGGAACTGATTGCCGAGCCCCTCCCCCTCCGAGGCGCCCTTCACCAGCCCGGCGATGTCGAGGATCTCGACGGCGGCAGGAACGACCTTCTGGGTGGGGATGACGGCCTCGATCCTTCCGAGCCGCTCGTCGGGCACCGGCACGACTCCTACGTTCGGCTCGATGGTTGCGAATGGATAATTGGCGGCTTCTGCACCGGCCGCGGTCAGAGCGTTGAAGAGGGTGGACTTGCCAACGTTTGGCAAGCCCACGATGCCAGCCTGAACGGCCATGATCGATCGACTCCGGACTATCGGGGGGACGCTCGGACACCGAGCCTGCCACAGGTTAACGGCCAGGGGTCCGGGTGTTCCCCACGACGAGAGGAACGGGTCCATACCGTCCGTGGGACGAGGACCGGAGTCGCGGGTCAACTGCCGGTCCGCGTCCACCCGTCGAGAAGTCGGCCGGCAACCCAGACACCAGCACCACCCAGCCAACCCCACACGCCGGCGGCAGCCCCGGACGACCGGCGTCTGTTCTCGACCCGTGACCCACTCCAACTCCAACTCACCGGTCGAGAAGTCGGCCGGCAACCCAGAACACCAACCACCACCCAGCCAACCCCACACGCCGGCGGCAGCCCCGGACGACCGGCGTCTGTTCTCGACCCGTGACCCACTCCAACTCCAACCCACCGGTCGAGAAGTCGGCCGGCATAGATACAGCTATCGTCGCCACATGCGGGTTTCAGTCATCGGAGCAGGGTCCTGGGGCACAACGGTCGCGGCGTTGGCGGCTCGAGCCAACCCCACCACGCTGTGGGCCAGGCGGCCGGAACTGGCCTCGATGATCAACACCGAGGCGGTCAACGCCGACTATCTGCCGGGCCACCGGCTCCCCTACGGCTTGCGGGCCACCTCCGACCTGAACGATTGCATCGATGGAGCCGACGCCGTGGTGATGGGTGTTCCCTCGCACGGATACCGGGCGGTCATGGAGCAGCTCGCCGAATCCCTGCCGACGTCGACGCCGATCCTGAGCCTCACCAAGGGCATCGAACAGGGAACCACCCTCAGGATGACCGAGGTGATCGCCGAAGTCGCCCCTGATCACGATCGAGACGTGATCGGGGTGTTGACAGGCCCGAACCTGGCGAAGGAAGTCATCGCCGGCCAGCCGGCGGCAGCTGTTGTCGCCATGGAAAACGAGGACGTCGCTGCCAGGCTCCAGGCGGTCTTCATGGATCCGACGTTCAGGGTCTACACCAACACCGACGTGGTGGGGTGTGAGCTGGCAGGAGCGCTGAAGAATGTCATGGCCATCGCCGCAGGCATGGCCAAAGGCCTCGGATTCGGCCAGAACACACTGGCCATGTTGATCACGCGGGCGCTCGCCGAGATCACCCGCCTCGGGGTGCGGCTCGGTGGCAGGCCGGAGACGTTCGCCGGTCTGGCCGGCATGGGTGACCTGATCGCCACGTGCCAATCGGACCAGAGCCGCAACAATCGCGTGGGCATGGGGCTCGCGGTCGGTAAGAAGACCCAGGAGATCATCGACGAGATGAAGATGGTGGCCGAGGGCGTCAAGAGCGTGGGACCGATCCTCGAGCTCGCAGCGGGGCGGCAGGTCGAGATGCCGATCGCCTTCCAGGTCGACCAGGTGATCAGCCACGGCGCCCACCCTCGCGAGGCCGTCCTCTCCCTGATGACCCGAGACGCCAAGAGCGAATAACTTCGCTCGTTTCACGTTTCACGTTTTGCGTCAGACGGGGAACGTGAAACGTAGAACGTGAAACGCCAAGGACCATAGAGTGCACCGTATGAAGAGATTCGAATCGGTCGATGCGTTGACGGAAGCAGTCGGACAGCACCTCGGGCACTCAGAGTGGATGGAGATCACCCAGGATCGGGTCGACCAGTTCGCCGATGCCACCGACGACCACCAGTTCATTCACGTCGACCCGGAGGCGGCGGCGAAGTCGCCGTTCGGGGGGACCATCGCCCACGGCTATCTCACGCTTTCGCTCGTCGTTCCGCTCGTGTCGCAGATCTATCGGGTCGACGGGGTACGGATGGGCGTGAACTACGGCACGAACAAGGTCCGGTTCCCTGCGCCGGTCCCGGTCGGCTCGAAGATCCGGGCTGGTGCCGAGCTCACATCGGTCACCGAGGTCCCCGGAGGAGTCCAGGTGGAACTCACGGTCATCATCGAGGCCGAAGGAGGCACCAAGCCCGTGTGTGTCGCCGAGACGGTGTCGCGCCTCTACGTGTGATCAACCAGACCGGGTGTGTCGCCGCCCACTCGTCGCTGCGCCAGCCAGGACCCGGGCGACGTCGTCGGCTTGCTCCGGCGTCATCCTGCTCGTGGTGACTCGCACGGCGCGCGTCTCGTCGAGCACGAAGGCATCGCCGGACCGCACGGCGTAGCCGGCCTCGAGACAGGCGGCGACGGCATAGGCCGTGTCGGGCACCGGAACCCATACGTTGAGTCCGGAAGGTGCGTCGACGGTGACGCCGACGCCTGCCAGTTTCGAGACGAAATCGTTCCTCCGTCGGCCGTAGGTTTCGGTGGCGATTCTGAACGTGTGGTCATGTTCAGAGATGACCACGCCGGCGACCCGCTGGAGGAGGTGGCTCACCCACCCGGGCCCGACGCCCTGCCTCCCCCGGACGGCATCGATCGTGTCCCGATCACCGAACAGGGCGGCGATCCGGAGGTCGGGGCCGATGGCTTTCGACATGCTCGCTGCGAGCGCCCAGCGGTGCCGTCCGGGCCCGACTGCCGACAGATTCGCACCCGAGATCGGACCCGCGTGATCGTCTTCGACGACCAGCAACTCGGGATGTCGATCGAGGGTTTTCGCCAACTCGGATGCCCGGGACTCGGAGACGCAGGCACCGGTCGGGTTCTGTACGCGGGAGGTGATGACGACGGCGTCGAGGCTGCCGACGATCGATCGGAGCGATTCGGGGACCGGGCCCTGGTCGTCGATGGGGATCGGGACCGGGCGCAACAGCATCGCACGAATGAGATCGGCCATTGCCGGCCACCCGGGGTTCTCGATCCCAACTCGATCCCCAGGCCTGAGATGAACCGCCAGGACCCGCTCGATCCCGTCGAGCGCCCCACTGACCACCGCCATGTCACCGGGCGGGGTGGCGAGGTACTCGCGAACGGCGTGTTCGAATTCGGGGAGCACGGGCTCGTCCCCGTAGAGGGTGCGGGGAACGTCGACACGCCTCACGATGGCCCCGAGGTCGGGGAGGAGATCGGGGTCGGGGTTCCCCGAGGCGAGGTCGACGGCATCGTCTGGGATCAGGGGCTCAGAGGAGAAGGTCGGGCGGCGGTCCGCCACGAACGTGCCTCTTCGGCCCCTGCCGTGGACGAGCCCCCGCTCGGACAGGGTCCGATAGGCGCTCGCAACGGTGTTCGGAGCGAGCCCCAGCGTGTCCGCCGCCGTGCGGACCGGGTCGAGTCGGTCCCCGGGTGCCAGCCGACCGGCGAGGATCTCGGATTCGAGGTGGGCTGACAATTCGGCGGCGGATTCGAACGACGACATGCTACATTCAATCTAACACAAACCACTGTTTGTACCAAGACAATCAATCGAACGCCCAAACCAGCCCGCATCGAGGATCCGCCATGACGCAGCCACCCAGCGCCCGAGCCACCGTCCGTCGTGACGACCGGGCCGTCTACGACCGAGAGGCGATCCACGACATCCTCGATGAGGCCTACTACGCCCACGTCGGCTTCATCTCGAATGGCTCGCCCGTCGTCATCCCGATGCTGCATGCCCGCATCGACGACACCCTCTACCTTCACGGCGGCCCGGCCTCGAGGATCATGCGGACGCTCAAGGATGGCCCGGAGATCTGCGTGACCGTCACAATCCTCGACGGCCTCGTGCTCGCCCGCTCGGCGTTCCATCATTCGGCCAACTATCGATCCGTGATGGCCTTCGGACGACCTACCGTCATCCGAGACCTCGACGAGAGACGGGCCGTGCTCGACGCATACACCGACAAACTCGTCCCCGAGCGGCGCCCGCACCTCCGCGAGATGACGGACACCGAAGTGCGCGGCACGGTCGTGCTGTCGATCTCCCTCGAGGAGGCCTCCGCGAAGGTGCGGACCGGCGGGCCGATCGACGACGCCGAGGACATGGAACTCGACATCTGGGCGGGGGTGATCCCCCTGTCGCTCACAGCAGGCGAACCGATCGACGACCCGTTGATGCGCCCCGGCGTCACACGGCCGCCCCACGTCGAGCGCATCGGCCGATGACGGCACACAACCGCCTCCTCGAGCGGACGGCCAGCGCCAACGAAGGCTCGTTCTCGACCCAGGACTGGGCGCTCTTCTGGGGCATCGCCCTCATCTGGGGGGCATCGTTCCTGCTCATCGCCATTGCCCTCGAATCGCTTCACCCCGGAGCCATCACCTTCGGGCGAGTGGGTTTCGGCGCTGCCGCCCTCGCCGTCGTGCCCAAAGCGAGAAAGCGAATCGAACCCGAGGATCGGCGCAGACTCCTCGTGCTGTCGCTCGTGTGGGTGGCGATCCCGTTCACCCTGTTCCCGATCGCCGAGCAGTACATCAACTCGGCAGTCACCGGACTCCTGAACGGCGCCATGCCGATCTTCGCCGCACTCGTCGCCGCCTTGTTCCTCCGGGAGTTCCCTCGCGGCACCCAGCTCTGGGGATTGCTCACCGGATTCACCGGCGTCGTGCTCATTTCGATTCCTTCGATCGGTGAGGGCTCCAACGCTGCACTCGGCGTCGTCCTGGTTCTGCTCGCAACCGTCTGCTACGGGTTTGCCGTGAACATCGCCGCACCCCTGCAACGCCGGTACGGCTCGGTGGCCGTGATGTCGAAGATGCTGATGCTCGCCACGCTGTGGACGCTGCCCTACGGCGTGTGGGGGCTGAGCGAGAGCGCCTACGAGCCCGGTCCGGTTCTTGCGACGATCGTGCTCGGAGTGATCGGAACCGGCGTCGCCTTTGCGATCATGGCCAGCCTCGTGGGACGGGTCGGGTCGACCCGCGCCTCGTTCATCACGTATCTGATCCCCTTCGTGTCACTCGCCCTCGGAGTCGTGTTCCTCGGTGACGAGGTCCAGGCACTCGCCATCGTCGGCGTCGTCCTGGTGGTGGCGGGGGCAGTGCTCGCATCCAGAAGGCGTTGACCGAGAGGAAACATCCCGTGCCAGCCACACCGCAATCAGCGGAGATCACGAGCCACGTCGCCGACCCGGACGAGGCCGAACGCCATTTCGCCGCCAAGCTCATCCACGAGACGGACTGTTGGGACACGAACGAAGCGCTTCGGTCCGGGGCAGACGACATCGTCGTGCTCGATGTGCGCTCGACTGCCGCCTACGAGGCCGGTCATGTGCCTGGCGCCCACAGCCTGCCGTGGAGGGACATCACGACCGAGCGCCTCGACGCACTCTCCGCCGACGCCCTCTTCGTCGTCTACTGCGCCGGCCCCCACTGCAACGGCGCCGACAAGGCCGCCCTTCGGATAGCCCGACTGGGCAGACGAGTCAAGATCATGATCGGCGGCTGGCACGGCTGGCAGGTTGAGGGCCTGCCCCAGTCGTCCTAGACATCTTCGCGTTGCAATCTCAACGGAACGGAGCCATGCGGATCTCGCGCCTGGAGGTGCGTTGGCACCTCACCAGTGATGCGATGCGGGCGAGGCAAGCCTCGCCCCTACAGGCGGGCTTCGAGGAAGTCCCCGACGACCGCGGCGAACTCGACCGCAGCATCGCGATGGACACTGTGACCTGCGCCTGCGATGCGCACGAACTGGATCTCAGGCTTTCCCTGCAGCCATCGACCGGCGCCCTCGTCCACGATCGAACCCAATCGAGGATCACCGGCGACGAGCAACACCGGGACATCGATCGCGTCCAAGGTGTCTCTCCACGAGCGGTCACGCCTCGACTGCTTGCGTCGGAACAGACCCTGATCGACAGCCTGTTTGGAGGCGACCCAGGCATCCACCTCGGCCGACGCCCATACCGGATTCTCACGGCGACACAGATCGGCGAGTGCGCTCGTCTCCATCGATGCGATCTCGGTGATCCAGGTTTCGAACGGGTTCTCCCCCGTGTGTGGCTCATCTGCCTCGACGTCACCGAGTGGTGGATCGATCGAGATCACGGCGCGAGCGAGCGACGGGTATCGGGCCGCCAGCTGCATGGCGGTGATCGCCCCCATCGAATGCCCCACGACCAGCGCACCTTCGACACCGAGCGCGTCGGTGACCGCAACGACGTCCTCGACGCGGGCGTCGGCGGTGAAGTCGTCATCTGCGAGCAGTGCCGTTCGGCCGTGGGCACGAGCATCCGGCGCAATCACCTGGTAGCCGCGCCCAGTGAACAGTGGCGCCGCACCGACCCAACATGCGCCGTCGTCGGTGAATCCGTGCAGCAGGATCGCCGGATCTCCCTCACCGGCGGTCCAGACGTGGATTCGTCGACCGGGGGTCTCGACGAACCGGCCAACCATCCCCGGCACCCGGCCGCTCATGACACCGCCGACGCGATCCGGATGGCTCGCTCCATGAGGCTCGGGTCTCCGAGCCGACGACGCAACGTCCGCTCCAGGCCGGCGATGGGATAGAGGTTCTGCGGAGCTCTCGGATCCTTGTGTGGCTCGGATGCGAATCTCGGCAGCACGGCGGCAACGGTGTCGGCGAGCCGGATCGCCTGGTCGATCGGAGCATCGGCGGCGATCTCGCACCTCACCAGACCGCCGGAGGGTCCGGATCCCGGGGCGAGGCGCTGGTACCACGAGTAGCGATTCGAGCGGCCCCCGATCAGGAAGATCGGGGTCCGCCGGGCGACGGGAAGCCCGACGAGGATGTGCCGCATCTCGGGTGGCAGGTAGTGGGTGTGTTGGCGTTTGATGTAGCCGACGACACCGTTGGGGTGACGACCGTGCGACAGTGGTCCGTCGACCACGACCAACGACGCGTCACCGAACTCGCGGGCGAGTTCACCCTCCTGGCGCCCCATCTCCGACTGGATCGACAGCCACAGGTCCTCGGGCAACTCACCCGCCGAAGGGTGAACACGATAGGTGCCGTGCCTCGTTTCGAGATCGGCGGCGCCGACGGCGGACGTGAAGAGCCCCCGCTCGGACCGCACCGCCATGACATCGGCCGATCCGTTCGCCCTCACCGCCCCGGCGGCGTACACCGCGCACAGGCCGAGCACGGGGAGGCCGCCGGACTGTTCGATCCAGACGTTCGCATCGACGCGTCGCACACCATCGATGAAGACGACGTCGGTGTGGCCGTCCCACGAAGGCGTGATGGGCGACCACTTCTCCGGATCGAGTTCGACATCGAGCTTCGGGGGCTGTGCCGCCTCCTGCATCGCCGCTTCCGACGACGGTCCGTACTCGGCGGACCAGGGCTCGACGGTGAACTTCATCAGATCTCCACCCGCTTCACACGGGCACTCCCCGCCTGCTTCGACACCTCGAAGCGCACCGGGATCTGTTGGGCGAGTTCGGAGACGTGCGTGATGAGGCCGACCGTGCGGCCATCGGCCCCCAGTTCGTGGATCACCGCTGCGACCGTGTCCAGTGTCTCGGAGTCGAGTGTGCCGAAGCCCTCGTCGAGGAACACCGATTCGAGTCTGGCGGTGCCCGACATCGAGATCGATGCCATCTGGTCGGCGAGCGAGAGCGCCAGTGAGAGGGAGACGACGAATGTCTCGCCTCCCGAGAGTGTTTCCGGGGCCCGTCGCTCGTCGGCGTTCAACCGGTCGATGATGACGAACTCGGATTTGTCGACCGCAAGTGCGTAGGCACCGCCCGACAGCTGCTCGAGGCGCTGGTTGGCGTGGAGGACGAGGTCGTGCACGACCTCCTCGATCAGCCACCGCTCGAAGCCGTTCACCTTGAGATGACCCGCCAGCGAGCGAGCGACGACGGCGTCGCCTTCGAACCCCTCGAGGGCGGCAGCGAAGTCGACCTTGTTCTCGAGATCGGCTCGCATCCGCTCGAGCCGTTCGACCGCGGTTGCCCTGGCGACCAGGGCCTGCTCGTACGGATCCGTGTCGGGAGTGAGTTCGACGCCGGCGGCGCCGATTCGGTCCGATATCGCCTTGGCGATGGCTCCGATCGCTTCGTTGTGGTCGTCGAGCTTCGAGCCGAGGGATTCGATCCGAGACGTGACCTCTGCGAGTCGCTCGTCCCGCCAGGAGAGAAAGCCGGCCCATTCGGCGCCCAGGTCCTTGCGAGCCACGTCGGGCGGGTCCAGCTCGGTGACCGCCATTCTGTGCCGATCGAGCATGGTCCAGAACGTCGAGGCGTCGCCGGTGATCGACTCGATCCGCTTCTCGACGGCGGCCGTCGCCTCTCTGGCTTCCGACGCCGTCTTGGCGGCCGCCTCCTGACGCCGGCGGGCTTCGGTGATGACGGCCTGCTTCGCTTCGAGCTCATCTCGGGTGTGGTCACCGAGCCGCTCGGACATCTCGTCGTGTTCTGTCTGGAGCCTGGAGAGCTGTGACGTGTACTGCTCGAGCTGCGTTTCGAGGGCGACCCGACGTTCCCGGGCGGTGCCGGCAGCCTGGACGGCTGCGGCTGCGGAGCGCTCCGCCTCGTCGAGGGGGCCCGGGCGCCTCCCCGTCGTGCAGATGCTCGACCGTGAGCACTCGCCGGCACACCGGACATGGCTCGCCGGCGACAGCGCTGGATCTCAGGATGTGGGCAGCATGCTGGTTGCGAAGCTCGTCGAAGCGGTTCCGGGCATGCTCGGATTCGGCTGCCAGTTTCTCTGCCTCGTCGACGGCCTGGGTGAGCGCGGCCTGCACGTTGGAGATCTTGCGAGTGCCCTCTGCGACCCGTTCTGCCAGCTTCTCACGATGTTCCACGAACCCGATCATTCGGGCGGTCTCGCCGGGGTCTCCGGCCGAGGCTACGGCGACGTTCGCCTCCTCCAGTGCACGACTCGCGTCCATCAGGCGTTGCGCAGCGGTCTCACGCTCGGAGAGCGCAGACGTCATCGCTGTGTCCAACTCCTTCAGCCCGCTCGGTTCGGCGATGCCACCCAGCGACTTGGAGAGCTTCTCCAGCCGTTGACGCTCGCGCTGGGTCTCATCCCGATCAGCCTTGGCCGACGCCAGTCGGTCACGCTCCCCTACACACCATTCGAGCGCCTCGCTCAGCTTCGCCACCTCGACATCGAGGGCTCCGATCGCCTCTGGTGTGACAGACTCCAACCGAGCCAACGACTCCCTCAGAGACTCAGCCCGCACCTCGGAGGACTGTGCCCGCTGTACGGCGAGCTCGCGCACCGTCGCATACCTGCCGAGGTCCAACAGTTCGCGGAGCAGCGCCTGGCGGTCGGACGATCCGTCGAGCAGGAACGAGGCGAATTTCCCCTGGGGAAGCACGACCGATTTGGTGAAGTGCTCATAGGAGAGCCCCAGCAGGTCTTCGACCGCCGCCGTGAGCTCCGCCGCCCCGACCACGTCTTCGGGCCCTCCCTCGAGACGGGCCTCGTTGGTGGTCGCGCCGGTCTTGGTTCGCTGAACGACCCGGGTCGCCGAATAGCGGATGCCGCCGACGGAGAACTCGAAGCGGATCCGGGCACGCTGGGCTCCGAGGCTGATGACCGGCTCGACCCGTCCCTTGCGCAGACGCGGAATCGACCCGTAGAGCGCGAAGATCACCGCGTCGATGATCGAGGACTTCCCCGAACCGGTCGGCCCCACCAGGACGAACAGGTCTGCGTCGGAGAAGTCGATCTCCGCCCGTTCGCGGAACGCCGTGAAGCCCTCGAGTTCGAGCCGTTCAGGTCGCATCGACCTGGCCCAACAGCTCACGGAACAGCCCGACGACTGACGGGTCCTCGATGTTCTTGGTGGAGAGATACTCTGCGAAGACCTCGTCCTCGGGTCGCTGGAGCCTCCCTTGCGACTCGTGGGTGTCCTCGATGCGTTGCGATGCGGCGATCACGACGTCGACGATCCGGTTGGACAGGTCGCGGATCTCGGTGGCCAGTCCTGCCCGCGACGGCTCCTCGACGTACACCTTCAGGAAGTCGGCTTCCGTGCCTTCGATGGCGGCCTCGATCTGGGCCACGGTGCCTCGTACGACGCCGAGACGCCGCCCGGACTCCAGCGGCACCGCGGTCACCTTGGCGGGGAGGCCCGGTTCCGCCTCGATCAGCAGGACGCCCTTGCGGTCGTCGACCTCGCCGAAGTCCAGCTGCAACGGGGATCCTGCGTACCAGGTGGGTGCGGCATGCGGAATCCGCTGCTGGCGATGGAGGTGACCGAGGGCCACATACGAGAGCGTCGACGGGAAGATCGCCGGCGGCACCGCGTACCCGAAGATGTGAGCCTGCCGCTCGGAGCCGGCCTCGCTCGCACCGTGCACCATGATGTGACCGAGCACGACGTTGACCGTCGTGGGGGTCATCGATTCACAGAGCGCCGCCACGATGCGCTCCATCCTGCCGGCGTACTGCAACCCATGGTCGTCTGGGTCGAGGTTCATCAGGTCGTCGGCCTTGACGATTCCCCGCTGCGACGTCCACGGAACCAGCGCCACCCGACAGTCCACACCCGGAACCGCCACCACCCCACCCTCATCGGGGCGCCGCAGACCGGATCCGATCGAAATCCGACCGAGACGCAACAGCGGTTCGAGTGCGGCGAACCGCCTGGCATTGTCGTGGTTGCCTGCCACTGCGACCACCGGAGCGATGTCGGCCAGATCGAGAAGCGCCCGGAACACGATGGATTCGGACTCTGGGGACGGGGCACCGGTGTCGAAGAGGTCTCCGGCGATCAACACCACGTCGACATCGTTGGTTGCAGCGGCATCGACGATCTCGACGAGGACGGCACGATGCTCTTCGGCCCGGCTACGGCCACGAATCGAGCGCCCCACATGCCAATCGGAGGTGTGCAGGATCTTCACGCTGGGAGGGTACCGACGGCGACGGACAGATTCGGGGCGCCCGTATCCTGTCAGCCGATGCGGATCACATTTCCAGCGGCTCACGAGCGGATCGGTGCAGTTCGGATACACCAAGCGGGCCGGATCATCGAACTGGACTCGTCGGGTGACCCGTGCGAAGCAGACGCCGACCGCGACCAGGTGTTCGTTCCCGCCCACGTCTTGGAAGCCGCCCAACACGATCTCATGGTCGTGGTTCCCGTCAAGAACGAGCGTCGCAGCACGCTGCGTGGTGTCCTCGCCGGCATCCCGGGGGCGTGCTCAGTGATCGTCATCTCCGCCTCGGAGTCTGAACCGATCGACCGCTTTCAGCTCGAGCGGGAGATGATCGACGATTTCATCGCCCATACCGGGCGTCGGGTGATGCACATCCACCAGCGCGATCCCCTGGTGGCGACCGCGATCGAAGCGACGATGCCCGAACTCATCGACTCCGACGGTTCCATCCGGTACGGCAAGGGGGAGGCGATGCTGCTGGGTGCGATGATCGCCAAGGAGATGCACATGGGCGCAGTCGGCTTCATCGACGCCGACAACTACGTCCCCGGCGCGGTCAACGAGTACGTGAAGATCTTCTCGGCGACGATTGCGTCGTCGAAGTCACCGCACACGATGGGCCGAATATCGTGGCAATCGAAGCCGAAGGTCGAGGACGGCAGCCTGGTCTTCAACCGATGGGGAAGGAGCACGACCGTGTCCAACCGCGTGCTGAACGAGGTGCTGTCGCACTACCTGGGCGAGGGGACACGCATCATCACGACCGGGAACGCCGGCGAGCACGTCATCTCCATGCCGCTCGCCGAGAGACTCCGATTCAACGGCGCATTCGGTGCGGAGATCGGTCAGATCGTCGACCTCATGGAACAGTTCGGCGGCATCATCGAACCGGTCGGACACGTTCCCGACCGAATCGACATCGTGCAGACCGAGACGATCAATCCGCATTTTCACGAGGACAAGGGCGAAGAACACGTCGCCAGGATGCGAGACCTGTCGATCGCAACCGTGACATCGTCACCGATCTGCCCGCCACCGGTGACGAAGGCCTATCCGACACCGGCCAGCCCTCCCATCCGGTACCCGTCGTTCGCAAATCGTCCATCCGTCGATCTCGAACGACTCGAGAAGGCGGGCTTCACCGCGGAAGCATCGTGATCTTCCATCTGGCCGTCGCGTGATCGGTGGCAGTCGCCGGAGACCTATCGGCCTTCTTCGCTCGAGGACGAGGGATTCATCCACTGTTCGACCGCGAGCCAACTCGTGGGAGTCGCCAACGAGCTGTACGCCGGGCGGGAGGATCTGGTCCTGGTCACGATCGACGCCGATGCGCTGGACGCCCCGGTCGTGTACGAGGACTGTTACGACACCGGTCGACGATTCCCGCACATCTACGGCCCGATCACCCCAGAAGCGGTCGTGTCTGCCGAGCCATTTCTGCCCGATGAGAACGGCAGGTTCACCTGGGAGTCGCACGCCGAACAGTGAACAGCACGTCGGCCCGGATGCTCATGTAACGGCCACCGGTAGCATCTGGGATGCATGTCATCTCGCCACCGATCTTCTGTCCGACTCGCGCTCATCCTGTGCGTGCCGCTCCTCGCAGCCTCGTGCGCAGTCGAGACGACGGCGACGACCACCGAGCCTCCGACCACCAACGAGGGATCGACGACGACTGCGGTCCCGACGACCACGACGATCCTGGAGCCCATCGAGCAGGACGTGGCCTTCGGGTTCACAGAGGACGGGCACCCTCGACTTGGCGATGCCGACGCACCGGTGACGCTCGTGGAGTACAGCGACTACCTCTGCCCGTTCTGCGCGCGACACTTCTCCGAGACGAAGCCGCTCCTCATCGAGGAGTACGCCGCGTCGGGGGCGGTCAACTTCGTGTTCCGCGACTTCCCGATCGAAGACCTGCACCCGAACGCCCCGGCCGGGCACGCTGCCGGCCTCTGTGTCGCTGAGCAGGGCTCGTCGTTGTTCTGGGACTACCACGACGAGCTGTTCGCCAACCAGAGCGCATGGGGAACGCTCCCGGAGCCCGGTCCGTATCTGGAAACAGTCGCCGAGCAGGTTGGTGCAAACCCCGACGCCTATCGAACCTGCGTCGACTCCGGGCGCACGACAGAAGCAGTGGAACGCAGCGTGACAGAGGTGCGCGCGCTCGGATTCAGCGCCACTCCGAGCTTCCAGATCATCGACAACCGGACGGGCGACACCTACCAGCTGATCGGAGCACAGCCATTCGATGTGTTCACCTCCGCTCTCGATGGGGTACTCGCCGGCAGCACACCGCCCACCACGGCACCACCACCGCCGCCGGAACTCCCCGCATGGCTGAACGCCAACGGCCTCTCGGTCGACCCCGATCGCCCCGGATACACGCTCGGAGGCGACCCCTACAAGGGGAACCCCGAGGCCGAACTCGTGGTCGTCGAGGTGTCGGACTTCCAATGCCCGTTCTGCCAGCGCCATACCAGCGAGACCCAACCGACACTCGACGAGGCGTACGTCGACACGGGTCGCATCCTCTGGGTGTTCAAGCACCTCCCACTCCCGATCCACCCACAGGCGGTCGACGCCGCGATCGCAGCCGAATGCGCCGGCGACCAAGGGGCGTTCTGGCCGATGCACGATCTGTTGTTCGAGTCGGTCGAGAGCTGGGCGATCGACTCGCCCCGACCGGCCCTCACCGGTCTCGCCGTCGAGCTCGGCCTGGACCAGGCGGCGTTCTCCGCTTGCCTCGACAGCCGGACTGCCCTCGAGCGGGTTCTCGCCGACTCCAACGATCTCTCAGGGATCATCGGCAGCACCCCGACGTTCATCGTCATCCAGGACGGGCGTGCCGGTGTCATCGAAGGCGCTCAGCCCCTCGAGGACTTCGTGGAGTTCTTCGACCAGGTGCTCGACGGCGAGTGATCGGCCTTTGGCCGGCGGCAGCATCGCAAGCGAACACTGCCGAGGGGACCCGCCGAACACTCAACCGGACCGGCCGAGCCAGACCAGGAGTCCCACCACAGCGGGAATGGGTGTGAGCATCACGGGATCGAACGAGGCATCCCATCCCACGTCGGTCATGGACCGCGCAGGCGATCCCGCCACGAACGAGCACCGTTGCCAACTCGAGGGACCGACGACGTCGTCACACCTGCGCGGGTAGAAAGAGACGAACAGACCAGCGAGCACGAATGCCGTGGCGGCGGCTGGTCTTGCGACGCCGCTTCACCGAGCCGCCCGATGGCGATGACCTCCCATTCGATCTGTGAAGGGCACCGGAGGAGAGCCGCCATGCTCAGAGCGTCAGGCCCTCGAACGGATCGTCGGGCTGGTCGTAGGCCTTCGGGTTGGCGCCGGCCTCCGACCGCCTGGTTGCCCAGGCCGGAAACGGGAACTCGACGACGATCGGCACCGGGAGCTGTGGCTGGCTGACCATCATCGTCCCTGGCTTGATGATCGTCGACCGTTGCCGGTGCGCAGACGGCAGGAATCCGTACTCGTCCCGCGACGCCTCGGCGGTGTCGAGACGGCCGACCACCCGGATCGACGAGTTCGAGATGATCCGCCGCTCGATCTCCGATGCCGTCTGCTGTGCTCCGATCAGGATGACGCCCAGGCTCCTCCCCCGCTCGGCGACGTCCAGCAGGATCTCCTTGATGGGTGACGACCCGTCGCGCGGGGCGTACTTGTTGAGCTCGTCGAGCACCAGGAAGAGCATCTCGTCGGTCTGACCCGCGCGTTCCTTGTCTTCGAAGGCTCGCCGGATCGTGACACCCACGACGAACCGCTTCGCCCGGTCGTTGAGATTGTGCAAGTCGACGACCGTCACCTGATCGTCGAGGCGGATCCGATGTTTGTCGGCATTGGGAACGTCACCGCGGATCAGCCGGTCGACGTGGCGGACCGACCCTTGGAGCCGCCTCACGAACGCGTTGACGCTCCCGATCCCCATGGCCGGCCCGGCCCAGATGTGGCGATCGTCCTCGCTCTGCACCTTGTCCGAGATGAGGTCGACGAGTTCGCGGAACGTCCGGACGGTCTGGCCCTCGATCACCACCGCACCCTCGGCCGTCGCCGTCGCATGGCGGAGCTGGGCCATCACGTTGTGGATCACCATCGTGTACTGGGCCCGATCGTCCTCGGCGTCGGCAAACAGGAACGCCAGCAGGTCCTCGTGGCAGAACTCGCCGAGCGTCCAGAAGAAGCTGGTGACACCGCCGGTGCGGGCGCTCACATCGGGCTCGGCTCGTGGTCCTGGCCGGGGTGGAGCGAAGAACCCGACCGACTGGAACGGCTGGGCCGGCAGACCGACCAGGGCGTACCGGAGCCGCTGGTCCTCCTCCAATGCCGTGTTGGGATGATCGAGAAAGAGGAGGTCCTCGCCCTTGACGTTGAAGATCAGCGCCTTCGTGTTGATCGACCTCGCTTCGAGCGCTCCGGATGTGAAGATCGAATGCAGCAGGAACGTGGCGTACGAGGTCTTGGTGGCGACCCCGGAGATCCCGGAGATGTTGACGTGCGCTCCCCGGCGCCCGTCGAGGAATTCGAGGTTGATGTACATCGGCTCGCCGTCACGGGACAGCCCGATTGGGAGCCGCTGGGGCATCTGGTCGAAGAACAGTGCCCGATCGCGCTCCTCGCCATGCGCCCGCCGAACCAGCTGACCCGGGCGCGGCGGGACGAAGATCTCGGGCTCGAACCGGGTGGCGGTGACCCGGGCGGCCTCGGACACCTCGGCAGGCAGCAACCCGTCTTCGATGAGGAACACGTCGGAGTCGAATCGAGCGCCCTCGTGGCGGGCACGAACCTGCCCGACGGTTCCGTACATGTGTACGACGTCGCCGCCCGGCAGGTGACGTTCGAGGGCGACGACGTCATCGAGTTGGATGTAGGAGTCGGAGCCGACCCCGACCCAGAACTCGAGCGGCGTGGCGTCCTCGGTCCCGATCACCCGCCCGATCGGGTCACTCGCGCTCGTCGTCGTCTCGTCGGCCATCGAGAAAACCCTACCGCTGGGGGCGGACACAATCGCGCCGTGCGATGATCACCACATGGAGTTCCAACCACGATCGTGGCATCCTCCGAGTGACCTCGGATTGACCGGCGTCTTCGCCGAGAACGAACGCCTCACCGGAGCAGCACTGTGGGACACCGGCGGTACCGGCCCCGAGGACGTCGCCCTCGACGACGAGCGACGCCCGATCACCGGACTCGAAGACGGCCGCATCATCCGCTTTCCGGCAGCAGGCGGAGAACCGACGCTCCTCGGCGAGACCGGCGGACGTCCACTCGGCATCGAGTCGATCCCTGGCGGCGGCTTGATCATCGCCGACGCCGACCGCGGCCTGTTGCACATGACCCCCGACGGCTCGGTGGAGGTGCTGGCCGACCACTTCCGTGCCAACGAGTTCAAGGTCACCAACAATGCCTCGGTCGCCGCAGACGGCACGATCTACTTCTCGGTGTCGAGCCATCGATGGCCGCTGTCGGAGTTCACTTCCGACATCCTGGAGCGTTCCGGCACGGGCCGGCTCTATCGCCGGGACCCGAACGGCGAACTGTCCGTGCTGGTCGACGGTCTCGTATTCGCCAACGGGGTCGCGCTGTCCCGAGACGAGGACTTCGTGCTCGTCGCCGAAACCGGCAGCTACCGGATCCATCGGGTCTGGCTCACCGGCGAGAAAGCAGGCAAGTCCGACGCCTTCTTCGAGAACCTGCCGGGGTTCCCCGACAACCTGTCGCGAAGCCACGACATCTTCTGGTGCGCAATCATCAGGCTCCGGGACCGTGCGCTCGACATGACGCTCCCGAGACCATGGGCTCGCAAGGCGATCAACGCCCTCCCCGAACGGCTGCAACCGAAGCCCGGAAGGCACGGCATGGTCATCGGGTTCGACCATTCCGGCCAGGTGGTCACCACCCTCCAGGATCCGACCGGCCGGGTCGCGACCACCACGAGTGTGCGAGCCGACGGGTACCGCTTGTACGTCGGCTCGCTCACCGAGCCCCACATCGCCGTCGCACAGCTCCCGACCTCGTTCGAATTCTGATCGATGGGCCCCACCCGTCGACTGGCAGCCATCCTCGCGGCCGACGTCGTGGGATTCTCACGTTTGATGGGCGAAGACGAGGCCGGCACCTTCGCCGCTCTTCGCGCCATGCGAACCGTGGTCGATCCGATCCTGGCTGGGCACGGCGGCCGAATCGCCAACACCGCCGGAGACTCGATCATTGCCGAGTTCACGAGTGTCGCGCAGGCAGTCGACGCTGCAGTGGAGATACAGCGAAACCCGTCTCCGGGAGCGTCTGGGCTCCAGCTGCGCATCGGCGTCAACCTCGGTGATGTGATCGTCACCGACGACGGCGACATCTTCGGTGACGGCGTGAACATCGCAGCGCGCCTCGAAGCAACGGCCCCCGCCGGCGGGATCGTGATCGCCGGGTCCGTCCGCGACAGCCTCCGCGGCCGGTCACCGGTCGAGTTCGAAGATCTCGGCCCGCAACTGCTGAAGAACATCGAGGACCCGATCCACCTGTATCGGGCGCTTCTCGATGCCGCTCCGACGCAGCAGGCGGTGCCAACACCGCCGCGACGCGGGCCGGAGCTGCTCGAACGTGACGAGGAGCTCACGAGACTGCGCGAGGCCCTCGACTCGGCGGCCGCCGGCCGAGGGCAGGTGATCATCGTCAGTGGCGAGGCGGGGATCGGCAAGTCCTCCCTGTTGAGGGAGTTCGTTTCGACGTTGGACTCGCGGATCGAGGTGGCGTGGGGGTGGTGTGACGATCTCGTCACCCCGCGCGCGCTCGGTCCGTTCCGCGACATGGCCCCTGCTCTCGGCCCGGAGTTCTCCCGAATGATCAGCACCGGTGCGGCGCCCGACGACATCCTGGCGGGACTCCATTCGGCGTTGTCCGGCTCGACACGCCTCCTGGTGATCGAAGACCTCCATTGGGCCGATGACGCGACGATCGACGCGATCACTTTCCTGTCACGTCGAATCGAGCGTCTCCCCGTCCTGCTGGCAGTCACCGCTCGCGACGCCGGCATGGCCAGGACCCGCTCTGCCGTCGCAGACGCCCCGGTTGGAGTCGTCACGCGTCTCGTGCTCTCTCCTCTGTCGGCGCGAGCGATCGCCGAGCTCTCCGGCGACGCCACGAGCGCAGAGAGGATGCGACGACTCACGGGCGGCAACCCGTTCTTCGTGAGCGAGATGGTTGCCGCCGGCGAGGGCTCCGTGCCTTCGTCGGTGCAGCACATGGTCCTCGCTCGCATCGACAAGCTGTCCGATCAGGCGATCAAGGTGGCGCAGATGGTTGCGGTCGCACCGACCAAGCTCGAGCTCGATCTGATCGAGCGCATCCTGCCCGGATCGATGCCTGCACTCGAGGAGGCCGAGGCAGCGCGGATCCTGGTCGTTCAGGCGACGGAGGTCGGATATCGACATGAACTCGCCAGACGCGCCGTTGAAGAGTCGCTCCACGTCCGAGACCGCCGGTCATGGCATCGCAAGGTGCTCGACGAACTCGTCGACACCGATGCCGACCCGGCGAGGCTCGTGCATCACGCAGAAGGCGCAGGCGACATCGACGCCGTGGTTCGCCACGCCCTCGTTGCCGGGCCCGGAGCTGCGGCGGCGGGCTCACATCACGAGGCTGCCGCCCACTTCGAGCGGGCCCTCGCACACGAGGATCTGCTCGACCAGCCCACGCTCGAGACGGTGCTGTCGGCGTATTCGTGGGAGACCTATCTCCTCGATCGGAGAGACCCTGCCGTGGCAGCGGCCCAACGCCTGCTGGAGATCCACCGAGCCCGGAACGATCAGGAGTCGGTGGGCGACGATCTCCGCTGGCTGTCACGTCTCTACTGGTGGCAGGGTGAGGGGGAAGCAGCCCGCCGTGCGTCCGACGCCGCGGTCCGCACACTCGAACCGCTGGGAAGGACCAGGGCCCTGGCGATGGCCTACAGCGCACGCTCCCAGCTGGCGATGCTCCAAGGCGATGACGAGGGCACGGTCGAATGGGGCGAGCGCGCCCAGGAGCTGGCGAACGAGCTCGGCGAAGAGGCGATCTCCATCCACGCGACGATCAACATGGCGACGGTGAGGGCGCGCCACCGGCCGGCAGAGGGGTTGGAGGAGCTCCGTGGGGCGCGGAGCCGGGCAGAGAGGATCGGCGACGGCGACAGCACGTCACGGGCATGGACCAACCTGACCTGGAACCTCCTGTACGGACGCGACTACCCGACGGCAGAGGCCGAGCTGACGGCGCTCCTCGAATACAGCGAGACCCACGAGCTCGACGCATATCGCGTCTACACCCTCGGCCAGCTCGGCCTCGTGATGCTCGAGACGGGTCGATGGGAAGAAGCACTGATGTACGCACAGGCCGGATTCGACGGCCGAGCCGTCTCGAATGTGGGCAAGGTTCCCTCCCTGCAGGTCCTTGGATTGCTGGCGGCACGGCAGGGGCGGTTCGAGGAGGCGGCAGGCTTCGCCGAAATGGCCTGGGATCTCGCCGCGCCATCGGATGAAGTCCAACGCACCGGCCCCGTCGCATCACTCCGATGCGAGCTCGCCTGGCTTCAATACAACGAGTCGACGATCCCCGAGATCGTCCAGCCGGTTCTCGACCGAGCCATCCGTATCGATGATCGAAGGCACGTGGGCGAGCTTCGACGATGGTTGCGGCTTGCGGGCCATGGTGGTCGACCGGCAGCCGAGGCAGCGCCATACCTCACCGAATCGGAGGGCGACTACCGGAGCGCAGCCGACCAGTGGCGGCGGCTCGGAGTGCCCTACGACGAGGCCATCGCGCTCTTCCAGGCCGGAGAAACCGACGCCGCTGCCAAAATCCTCGCCTCGCTCGGCGCTCAGGCGACCCTCCGACGCATCGGCCGCTGAAGCCGTACGCTCGGCACATGAGCATCGGACGCCTGGATGCGACTGCCCTCGACTGCGCCGACCCACGAGCACTCGCCGCGTTCTACCAGGCGGTCCTGGGCGGCGAGATCTACGCCATCCCCGACGGCCGTTGGGTCGAAGTACAGACACCGCACGGGACAGTCGCATGCCAGCGGATCGAGCATCACCGTCCGCCAACCTGGCCGAGCGGAGACGTCCCGACCCAGGCACACATCGACATCGCCGTCGACGACCTCGACTCGGGCGAGGCGGCCGTGGTGGCGCTCGGTGCTCGCAAGGCAGAGACCCAGCCCAGCCCCGAGAACTTCCGGGTGTTCTTCGACCCCGCCGGCCACCCATTCTGTCTCGTGGTCGACTGGAGGCAGTGACCGCAGCATGCGGTGCCACGAGATCAGGCAGGACGAGTCCGGCGCCACGCGTGATTCTGTGCGTGTAGAAGCCGGCCTCGGCGAGCAGTGCGGGCGACGGGGCGTCGTCGGCCGGAGGACGGTCGACGAACCGGCAGTCGCAGCGGAGAACCATGGGTAGCCTCACTACCTGCAGGGCGACGACGGGGGAGGTCATGAAGAACGACCGACCGAAGACGATCACCGAGTCGAGTGATACCGAGTACGTCCCGGTGACGATGGAGCGTTACTCCCACGTCGAGGGGCCGTTCTTCCATGGAACGAGAATCGCATTCAAACCAGGCGATCGGCTCGTTGCCGGACATCCGTCCAACTATGACGAGGGCCGCATCTCGAACCACGTCTACTTCGCCGCTCTACTCGAACCCGCGATATGGGGTGCTGAACTGGCTGCTGCACTAGCCGGAAGTGACACGCGCAGCCGGATCTACGTCGTGGAGCCCACTGGGCCATTCGAGGACGATCCGAATGTCACGAACAAGAGGTTCCCCGGCAACGTCACCAGGTCCTACCGGACCCAGCACCCCATGCGCGTCGTCGAGGAGGTCGAGACCTGGGAAGGTCACCCTCCTGACGTTCTCCAAGGGATGCTGGACAGCCTCGCCCGGCTCCGGGAGCAGGGCCTCGACCTCATCGAGGACTAGCGCGAGCCACGGCCGCCGCCCTCGCCCGGGCTGACTGCGACCACGCCGACAGCGGTAGGTGTCGCCGGGACGCCGCCGAGAGTGCCGGTATCCACGGCCCCGACCTGCCCCGAACCCGAACGCACGGAGTGGGGTGTTCGGTGCACTCCTGCCAACCGGGTTGGGTCCCCTCGGTGCCGAACTCAGGCCGCGATGAGGCCAACGGCGACGACGGCGAGCGCAACGCCGAACCACTGGCCGCGAGTCACCCGCTCGCCGAAGAGTCGGGCGAGGATGACCGTCACTGCCGGGTACAGCGAGGCGAGAACGGAGACGACACTCAAGAGACCGGTCTGCGCGGCCACGAGGAAGAGCATGTTTGCGGTCATGTCACCTGCGCCGGCCACCAGGATCCCGCCATACAGCTCTCGCTCCAACCTGAACCCGACCCTGGTCGCCAGCGTGACGACTGCCATCGTTGCGACCGAGGTGACGCGGGCGGGGACGAGCGGCCAGAGACCGACCTCCTCAGGCGTCTGACCCAAGAAGATGAAGAACGCGCCGAACCCGACACCTGCTGCGATGGCCAGTCCGACACCGGCCCGTCCCTCACCTCGTTCACCGCCGGAGACGAGCCAGATCGCCGGGATGGCGACGGCGATCCCGGCGAGCGTGGAGGTCGTAGGCCGCTCCCCCAACGCCAATCCCGCAACGATCGGCAGCGCCGCGCCGACGAGCGAGGCGATGGGCGCAACGACCGCCATGCGGCCGGTCGCAAGGCCTTGGTAGAACGAGACCAACGCCACTCCCCCGCCGACTCCCGCCGCAGCACCCCACAGCGCGGACGCCAGATCGAGCCGGCCACCGATGATCGATGCGCCGGCGACGGCGACGAAGAACCCGATCGCCTGGGACCACAGCACGACGATCTGGGCGGGAGCCCGTTTCGTGATCGAACCGCCGACATAGTCCGAGACCCCCCAGACAAGCGACGAGGACAGCGCGAGCAGGTTGGACACCTCGCGACGTTACCGCTGGGGTACGACCTTCAGGATCTCGCTCGTGGTCAGTACGTACATCTCACCGGCACGGTCGGTGCCGAATCCCACGACCTGTCCGGGGACGCCGACATCGCCGGTCCAATCGGTCACATCGTACGGTTCGGTGACCGACACGCTTCGGAGCCAGCCGCCACAGAAGTCACTGAAAAAGTACTCGCCTGCGATCTCGGGGATGGCACTCCCCCGGTATGTCAGTCCGCCGGTGATCGAGCACGTCCCGGCGTCGCCGTGAGCGATGTCGAGGACGGGCGGAGTCAGTCCGGCGGTGTCGCAGTCCGACGTCTGGAAGCAGCTGAATCCCTCGGTGATCGGCCAACCGAAGTTGCGGAACTGGTCGTCCAGAGGGACGATCGAGACCTCCTCGAGGGCGTTCTGACCGACGTCGGCGACGGCGAGCGTCCCGCTCGGCTCGTCGAACCAGATCCGGAACGGATTGCGCAGTCCACCTGCCCACAGGCTGGACTCACCGGATTCGGGGTCGATGCGAACGATCCCCCCGAGCAGCGTGTCGAAGTTCTGCCCCTGACCGAACTGGTCGTTGGCGCCGCCACCGTCACCGAGCCCGAGATACAGGAACCCGTCGGCGTAGACCAGGCCACCACCGTTGTGGTTGCCGGCGGGTTGGTCGACCTGGAGGAGGATGCGTTCGCTGTCGGCGTCGAATCCGCCGACGATTCGTTCGAATCGGGAGACGGTCGTGTTTCCGTTGCCGTCCGAGTAATGGAGGAACAGCGCGTCGCCGAGTGCTGCGGGACCGACCACGCCGCCCAGGAGGCCCCGCTCACCGTCTGTTCTGGTCTTCGCCGAGATGTCGAGGAGGACGTCTCCGCTGGCGAGATCCGCGACCAACCCGGCACGCGTCAACACGAGATCCCGGTCGCCCGCGACGTCGGGGACGAGCACCATGGGGAACCCTGCTGTCGCCACCCGCTCATAGGCGAGCGCCTGCAGAGGTGCGGGTGTCGTGGTTGTCGTGGGTAGACGCGTCGTGGTGGTCGAGGCGTCCGGCTCGGTGGTGGTCGACTCGATTGCAGTCGTCGCCGGCACCGCCTCGCCGACGGAGGTACTGGTCGTGACCGGTTGCACCGTCCCGTCGGAGGCAGGATCGCTGCAGGCGGCGACGACGAGCGCGACGGCGAGAACGGATGCGATGCGCTTCATAGAAGGAACGGTATGGGCATACTCGGGCTATCGGAACCCCGCGCCCGAAGGCCGGCGTACACACGGCGACCAGTCGAGGCCCAGACGACTTGGAGTGCGAATGCGTGGAAAGCGATGAGCGACACGCCCAGATTCAGACTCGCCGGCACCGTGCTCGCTACCAGGGATGCCCGGGCGCTTGCGGACTTCTACGAGCGGCTGCTCGGGTGGCGACGAGTCCAGGAGGAGGATGGCTGGGTGGTTCTGGACCCCGGTGGCGACGCTGTCCGCCATCTCGTTCCACGAGGACGTCGAGTATGAACCTCCGGTGTGGCCATCGACGCCAGGCCGCCAGCAGATCATGAGTCACCTCGACATCGGGACCGACGACCTCGATGCTGCGATTGCACACGCCCGAGCATGCGGGGCGCGCGAAGCGGACTTCCAGCCGCAGTCGGACGTGCGAGTCATGCTCGATCCCGACGGCCACCCGTTCTGCCTGTTCCATTCGGGCAGGGCGTGAGCCGACTCGCTCTCCGAAACGGGCCAGGCCTCTCGGACGGATCGAACAGATCCCGATCGGAGCGCCCATCGGAAACGCTCACGCCGTAGCATCCGGGACCGTGACGACTGCGATCAAGAACGACAAACGCACCATCTTCGGATGGGCGATGTACGACTGGGCCAACTCGGCGTATTCGACGGTGATCGCCGGAGCGATCCTCCCCGCCTACTTCGCCGGCGAGGTGGTCGGCGACGGCGGCTGGAACGGCCGATCCGGTCAAGTTCTGTGGGCGCTCGGCATCGGGCTGAGCACGCTGGTGTTGTTCATCGCCATGCCGGTGTTCGGCGCCATCGCCGACTACTCGGCCGCCAAGCGCCAATTCATGCAGGTCTTCGCCTACGGCGGCGCCCTGTTCACGACGCTGTTCTTCTTTGCCACCACCGGCAGCGTCGTCTACACCCTGGCGATCTTCTTCCTCGCCCAGCTCGGATTCGTGGGTGCCAACGTGTTCTACGACGGGTTCCTCAAGGACATCACCACCGAGGACACCATCGACAAGGTCAGCTCCAAGGGATACGCACTCGGCTATTTCGGCGGCGGGCTCTGGCTGGCGATCGTCTTCGGAGCCATCCTCGCGTCCGACAACGACCTCACCGTGATCCGGACCGGGATCGCCGCAACCGGTGTCTGGTGGGCCGGTTTCTCGTGGTTCGCTTTCACACGATTGCGCGACAGCGGCGTGAGCGAGGTCCTGCCGGAGGTCGTCAGCGTCTCTGCCACGATGGTTCGCGGCGTCCGGATCCTGGTCACACTGCTCGTGGCCGGCCTGATCGTCCTGGCGTGGGCTCTCGTCGCCGACATCACCGAGGCGCAGTTCAACCTGCTCCTCGGAGGCATCATGATCGGGATCGTGGTGGCCGTCATCCGGGTGGTGAACGCCACCCAGGATCGGGGTATGACCCAGGTCACCGGTCGGTTCGCCAAGATCGCCGCCGTCGGATTCAACCGGACGTTTTCGACCGCCGCCCGTCTGCGCCAGTTCCCCCAACTCCTCCTCTTCGTCGTGGCGTTCATGCTCTACAACGACGGGGTTCAGACCACCATCAACATCTCGGCGGTGTTCGGGACCGACACGCTCGGGCTCACGTCCACCGACATCGCCCTCACGTTCCTCGTGGTGCAGTTCGTGGCGTTCGGCGGCGCGTACCTCTTCGGTTGGCTCGCCTCACGAATCGACATCAGACGGGCGATCCTCATCAACCTGGGCATCTGGGTGCTCGTGGCGATCGGCGCCTTCCTGCTTCCCGAAGGCAACGCACTGGCCTTCCAAGGGCTGGGCGTGGTGATCGGACTCATCTTGGGTGGGATCCAGGCGCTCAGCCGCAGCCTGTACGGGTCGATGATCCCCGAGGAGGCGTCCGCCGAGTTCTACGGCTTCTACTCGGTCTTCGCCAAGTTCTCGGCGATCTGGGGCCCGATCATCTTCGCCATGGTCGCATCGATCACGGGCTCCGGACGTTCGGCGATTCTGTCGATCATCCTGTTCTTCGGGCTCGGCATGTTCCTGTTCAGCCGGGTCGACATCGACGAAGCCAGGGCTTCGAAGGACCGCTGGGACGTCCACGGGATCGAGATCGCAACCGACGGTCCGGTACATTGAACGACATGGACCGAGAGCGCACACCAGACGGCGAACAGGCAAAGGCGGAAGAACCCAGGAAGGGTGAGCCGCCATCACGCCCAACCAAGCCAGAGCCGGCACCGCTCCCCATCGACGCCGGGATTCCGTGGGGATTGGTCTTCTTCCTGATCCTCTCCGTCCTGATGGCGGTCTTCGCCGTGCAGAACACCCAGGACGTCGAACTGGAGTTCATGACCTGGTCCGGCGAGTTCCCGCTCATCATGATCATCGTGGGAGTGTTCGTCACCGCCGTGATCCTCGACGAGATCCTGGGAACGATGCTGCGACGACGGCGCCGGACACGCAAGATGGAGAAACAGGAACTCGAGCGGCTCCGCAAGCAGAAGTGAGCGAGCGGCTCGTCGTCATCGGCGGTGATGCCGCCGGCATGTCCGCAGCATCGCAAGCCAGGAGGCGCCGCGGGCCCGACGACCTCGAGATCATCGCCTTCGAACGGTCGAGCTGGGTCTCGTACAGCGCCTGTGGTGAGCCGTATCACGTCGCCGGCTACGTCGACCGTCTCGAATCGCTGGTCGCCCGAACCCCACAGCAATTCGCTGCGATGGACATCGACGTGCGCACCCACCACGAGGTCACCGAGATCGACCTCGCCCGTCGCATGGTCGTCGTGCGCGATCTCGACGAGGGCCGAAGCTTCCACACCGGCTTCGACCAGCTCATGATCGCCACCGGAGCGAGGCCGATCAGACCTGGGATCATGGGCAGCGATCTCGAAGGAGTCCACGAACTGCGCACCCTCGACGATGCTGCCCGTCTGCGGCAGATCGCCGAAACGTCGAAGGGGCGAGTCGTTGTGGTCGGCGGCGGCTACGTGGGGCTCGAGGCCGCCGAGGCCTTCCATGCCCAGGGATGGAAGGTGTCGGTTGTCACATCCGGCAACCGGGTACTCGACAGAACACTGCACTCCGATCTCGGCCAGAAGGTGATCGATGCCATGCGCCGCATCGGCATCGATGTGGTGCTCAACACACGCGTCGAGTGCATCAACGGGAGCGATCGGGTCGAGAGCGTCGGCTGTGCGGAAGACACCTACCCGGCCGATCTCGTCGTGCTGGGCCTCGGATCGGCACCGGAGGTCGAACTTGCCGCCCGATCCGGCATCCACCTCGGTGAGACTGGCGCCATCGCCGTCGACGACCGTCAACGCACGCGCTCTCCAGGGATCTGGGCGGCCGGCGACTGCGCCGAAGCGCTCCATCGGGTCACCGGGAAGCAGGTGAACATCCATCTCGGCACGATCGCGAACAAAGCGGGTCGGGTCGCCGGCATCAACTTGGGAGGCGAAGACGCCGTGTTCCCAGGAGTGCTGGGAACCGCGATCACGAAGGTCCTCGACGTCGAGATCTCCACCACAGGTCTCCGCCTCGACGAAGCGAGCAACGAAGGCTTCGACGCAGTTGAAGGGCGCGCAACCGGGACGACGACGGCGGGCTACTACCCGACCGCCTCCGAAATCACGATCTCCACGGTTGCGGAGCGGCGGACCGGACGCATCATCGGCGCCCAGATCGTCGGCGGTTCCGGAGCGGCGAAACGCATCGACGTGTTCGCCACGGCGATCTGGTCCAACATGACCGTCCAAGACCTGGCGTGGGTCGACCTGGCCTACGCACCGCCATTCAGCGGGGTCTGGGACCTCATCCACATCTCGGCACGGAACGCCGCGCGGCTGGCGCTGCAATGAGCCGTTCACTCGTTGCGAGCCTCGCGCTCGCCGTCACGCTGTCAGCGTGCGTCGAGATCATCTCCGACCCCGACTTCCCCGGCCCACTGCTGCCCGCCACGTCCGCATCCGAGAGCATCGAGGAACTGGGCCTCGACCTCGTCGACGCCCAGGTGCTCCGGGTGCTCGACGGTGACTCGCTCGAAGCGATCATCGACGGGATCGAGACCGAGGTCCGCCTTCAGGGGATCAACGCCCCTGAACGCGACGAGTGCCTCGGTGGCGAATCAAAGGAACGCCTCGAGGAGGTGCTCGCCTCGGGACCCGTCCAAATCGCCGGCGTCGAGTTCGACCAGTTCGACCGGTTGCTCGGCATCGTCACAGCCGGCGGCGTCCCGGTGAACGTGACCCAGGTCGCCGACGGTCTCGCCATCCCGCTGGCGGCCGAGTCACCGATCGATGGTCTCGTACTCGCCGCCGAGGAGCGGGCCCGCACCCTGGGTGCCGGGATCTGGGACCCGACATCGTGTGGCACCGGGCCGGTCCCCGAGGTCGTCATCCTCTCCGTCGACCCGAACCCACCGGGGCGCGACGAAGAAGCCCTCGATCAGGAGCGGGTGGTCATCCGAAATCGAACCGGGGCGAGTCAAGACTTGTCGGGCTGGGTGCTGAGAGACGAGTCGACGGCCAATCGCTTCGAGTTTCCCACCGGGACGACCATCGCTTCCGGAGCCGAGATCGAGATCGTCGTCGGGTGCCAACCAGCCGCCGATCGGCTGACCTGGTGCAACGATCGTCCGGTGTGGAACAACGGCGGCGACACCGCCCTGCTGCTCGACCCCGACGGCCGAATCGTCGATATCTTCCGGTACCGAGACGAGGGCTGAGTTTCTGCGATACCCTCGGGGCACAGAGAAAGGAGCCATCCATGGGACTGATGGACACGATCAAGGGAATCTTCGGGAAGGCCAAGGAAGAGGCGGCCGAGCTGGGCGAGAAGGCCGCTCCGATGGTCGACAAGGCCAAGGAGACCGCCAAGGAGACGTGCAGAAGGTCAAGGAAGAGACCGCCGAGCTGAGCGAGAAGGCCGCTCCGATGGTCGACAAGGCCAAGGAAAGCGCCAAGGGCGCCTGGGAGAAGGTCGAGGATCGCGTCGACGAGATGCGAGGCGACACCAAGGAGAAGGCCGAGGCCGCCAAGGAGACCGTCACCGAAGCCGCATCCGACGCACAGGAAGCCGCCGGCGGGGTCGCCGAGGAGGCCAAGGAGGCCGCTTCGGAGGCTGCGAGCGATGTGAAGGAAGCAGTCGAAGAGACCGTCGAGGACGTGAAAGACACCACGACCTGATCCGGACGAGTCGAAGCGTCGAGGGTCGCCCCACATCGGGGCGGCCCTTTTGTCTGTCCGGGGTATCGTCTGGGGCAACCCAACTCGAAGGTCCAACGATCATGGCACGTGTCTCCCAACGCCTCGGATCCATCGCCGAGTCCGCCACCATGGCGATCTCCAACCGCGCGAAGATCATGCGCACCGAAGGCCGCGACGTCGTCTCCTACGGAGCAGGCGAACCGGACTTCCCGACCCCGGCACACATCGTCGAGGCCGCTGCCGAAGCAGTCAGAGATCCGAAGAACCACAAGTACTCGGCCAACGCCGGACTGCCGGAGCTTCGTGAAGCACTCGTCGACGTGACGGCGCGGGACTCGGGCGTCACGGTCGACCCCAGCAGGATTCTCGTGACGAACGGCGGCAAGCAGGCCGTGTTCCAGGCGTTCGCCGCCCTTCTCGATCCCGGCGACGAGGCGATCGTGCCCGCCCCCTACTGGGTGACGTACCCCGAGGCGATCAAGCTCGCGGGCGGTGTTCCCGTTCCGGTCTCGACCGACGGGGCAAGCGGATTCAAGGCCACCGTCGATCAGCTCGAAGCCGCCGCCACGGACCGCACCAAGATGCTGGTCTTCACGTCGCCATCGAACCCGACCGGCGCGGTCTATTCGGCCGAGGAGACCGCAGCCATCGGCCAGTGGGCCGGCGAGCGCGGGATCTGGGTCGTGACCGACGAGATCTACCAGCACCTCGTCTATGGGGACGCAGCGTTCACGTCGATCGCCGGCGTGCCGGCGCTCGAGGACCGTTGGGTGATCGTCAACGGTGTCGCCAAGACGTTCGCGATGACCGGATGGCGGGTCGGATGGATGATCGGACCGAACGACGTCGTCAAGGCTGCCGCCAACCATCAGTCTCATCTCACATCGAACGTGGCGAACGTCAGCCAGCGGGCCGCTCTCGCCGCAGTGACCGGACCGCTCGACGAAGCATGGAAGATGCGTGAGGCGTTCGACCGGCGCCGCAAGACCATGGTCGAGATGCTGAATGCCATCGACGGTGTCGAATGCACCGAGCCGCATGGGGCGTTCTACTGTTTCCCCGACTTCACAGGGGCCATGGCCAAGACAGGCCATACGTCGACGCTCGACCTGGCTGCGGACGTGTTGGAGAAGGCCGAGGTGGCGATCGTCCCGGGAGAGGCCTTCGGGGCCCCCGGGTACGCCCGGCTGTCCTACGCCCTCTCCGACGAAGACCTCGTCCGCGGCCTTCGCCGCCTCGCCGACTACCTGTCGTAGCGCACCTGCGGGGTCGGGGCGGTGTTCCATCGCTCGCAACGGCAGCACACCACACCCGACAGCCAACCACAAGCGCGAAAGCGTAGGAAACCATCACGCGCCTGGTCCGGGTCGACCAGGCCACCCGACCCGAACCGCGGGCGACCGAACGGTCGCCCCTACCCAACCCCCTTGTGCATGGCAACGCGGTCCGTCACGTTCGATGCGTGCGACAGCCCCTCCCCGCCCGCCGCAGCGTTCGCCTGCCAACCGGCAACTACGTCTCAGGCGCCTACCTCGTGACGATCGTCACCCATCTGCGTCGAATGACCTTGGGACGCGTGCTCTGCCGACACCGTCGAACACAGCCCGCTCGGCGCCCTCGTCGCACAGGAGATCGAGGCGCTCCCGATGCGCCGAGAACGAACGGGGGTGATGGAGTCGATCGTGATGCCGAACCACGTGCACATGGTCATCTGGTTGGCGCATGAGAGGGAGTGCGATGAACTCGTAGAAGGCAGCCTGGAGGACAACAGCCTCGGATCGATGATCGGCGGCCTCGAGGCCGGAGTCACACGGGCTGCCCGACGGCAAGGCCTCGTTGCCACGAAGCAACCGATCTGGCAGCGAAGCTTTCACGAAGCCGTCCTCCGCACAGAGCAATCCATCAGCGATGCGTGCCGATACGTCGAACGAGGCCCCGAGTTGTGGCGCTGGGACCCGATGCGCAGTCGTTGACTCGTGCCCTCGGCAGGGAGGGTTCGACGTTCACATCGCCCGCAACGCAGTACACCACACCCGACACCCACCCACAGGCGCGCAACCGCAGAACACGATCATGCGCCTGGACCGGTTCAACCAGGTTCACCCTGCCGGGTTCGCAGGCGACCAGATGACCGCCCTGACACATCCCGTGACCGGCACACGTCCATTGCGCGCCGGTAGGGGCGATGTTCACATCGCCCGCAACGCAGTACACCACACCCGACACCCACCCACAGGCGCGAACCGCAGAACACGATCACGCGCCTGGACCGGGTCCGAGCGCGAACGGTGCCCGAGCCGCGGGCGCCCGAACGGTCGCCCCTACCCCAGCAGTTCGGCGAGGTCTGCCGACAGGGCGCCGGCGTCCACGGTGTGCGAATAGAGAACCCGGACGTGGCCGTCGGGGCCGATGGCGATGATCGTGCCGGTGTGGTCGACGGTGTAGCCGAGCTCCTCGGCCTCGTCGTGGACCTCGGAGTGGATGCCGTACAGCATCGCCGTGGTCATGAGCGTCTCCTCGGGCCCGTAGACGCCGAGGAAGCTTCGGTCGAAGTTGCCGAGGTACCGATTGAGCGCCTCTGCGGAGTCCCGTTCGGGGTCGACCGTCACCAGGACACCGTGCACTCGATCGGCATCGTCGCCGAGCATCTCCTTCGCCTGGGCGATCGTCGCCATCGAGGTCGGGCAGATGTCGGGGCAGTGGGTGTACCCGAAATACATCAGCACCACGTCGCCGGCGAAGACCTCGAGGTCCGCCGGCTCACCATTCGAGAACGTCAGACCCTCGAGCGCAGGAGCAGGGCGCGGCGACTGGAGCACGGTCCCCGCGTAGGTGTGCGGCTGGAACAGGAAGATGCCGAGCCCGACGCCGATGATGGCGACGGCGGCGACCATCAGCCACTCCGAGCGCCCCATCCCTCGTCTCGAAGGGCGGACCGGGTCTTCGTTGCGTTCGATCGTTGTCGTCATCTCATGGCCTTTCGTTCAGGGATAACACAGGAAGACGTGCGCGGCCTCGTATGCGAACGACGCCACACCATGGGAGTTGCGGATCTCCTCTTCGAGCACACCAATATGACGGATGATCCGATCGGCGTCCGACGCCAGCGTGGCGTACTGGTACTCACCTCTGATGACTCCCCAGCCGTCCACCAACACGAAGGTCTGGTCGAACTCGAAATCGCCGTCGGCCTGTTCGTCGACGTACACACGGAAACCCGATCCCACGACCGTGTCGACGTGCTCGGGGGCCAGTACCGCCCAGCGCCACAGCTCTCCATCCGCACCCGAGTCCTCGGCGAGTTCCTCGAGTCGGTCGCGATCGGCATCGGCATCGAACGACACCGTGACCAGCCGAAGATCGATGGCGGCCAGATCGACCTCGTCCGCTGCGCGTGAGGCGATTTCGGACATGGTCTGGTTCGTGGCCGAGCATTCGTCGCCGCAGTCGCCGTTGGTGAACGTGTACAGCGTGACCGCTCCTCTGCCGTCTTCGCTCGTGAACGTCGCCCCGGATTGGTCGACCATCGTGAAACCGGGGGCGAGTCGAATTCGTGGCAACACCTGGATCGGCTCGAACACGGCGAAGGCGAGGACCGAAGCGAGCACCGCCGCCAACCCCACCAGCGCCCGCTTCGCCCAGCGGGGCAGGTTGAGGTCGATAGACTCCGGCGCCGCATGGCTCGTGTTCTCGCCACCCTCTCGTTGATCGCCCTCCTCGCCACCGCCTGCACCGTTCCCGGTTCCCAGGTCGAGGTCGGAGACGGTCTCGCCGGAACCTACGTCGTGAACGGCGTCGATCCCGTCGGCATCGAGTACTCGGGAACCGTCGTCATCGGCGAAACCCAGGATCCCGACGAGTTCGTTCTGTCGTGGATCGTCACCGGCTCCATTCAGAGCGGAACTGGTACCAAGACCGGCGACCGCCTCGTGGTCGAGTGGCAGTCCGAGGTCGGAGCCCGCGCCGGCAGTAGCGGGACGGCCGAGTACGTCATCACCGACGACGGCTGGCTCATCGGTGAACGACTCATCGATGGAACCGACGGCGTCGGGACCGAGGAGATCATCCCGACGGGCTGAGTGGCTCATATACCCTCCAGGTAGTCGACGAGCGCGTCGATCTCGGTGTCGCTGAGCACGTCCCCCCAGTTCGACGGCATCCGTCCCGGATCGAAACCATCGACGACGTAGCTGTCCGGCATGACAATCGATGTTCGCAGGTAATCGCGAGCCGACTGACCGGGGACACGGGTCGCTGCTCGCTCCCCGACGCCGGCGAGCGATGGTCCGACCACCACGCGACCAGGCTCCAGCGAGTGACACGTCACACATCCGGCCTGTCCACCGAGAACCGCCGATGCGAACAACTCCTCACCCGCGGCACCGACTTCGCCATTTCCCCCACACGAAACGACTGTGAACAGAGCGACGAGCAGGACGATCCGTCTCACGGCGAGCCTTCGAGAGTCAACAGATACTGGACGAGGGCGCCGACCTCGTCCTCGGTCAGCTGTTCTTCGTAGATCGGGAGCATCTGCCCGGAACGATATCCCTCGACGATGTAGGCGTCCGGATCGAGGATCGATTCGCGGAGGTACTCCTCCGCCGACAGACCGGGCACGCGGCTCTGGGCAGTGACGGCGATCCCGGCGAGGGAGGGGCCGACCAGTTGACGGCCCGGCTCCAGCGAATGGCAGATCTGACACCCTGCCTGGGCCGACATGCCGGATCCTTCGAAGATGTCCTGGCCGAGTTGCGCTCCCGGTGACGGGAGCACGTCGATGGCCTCTACGACGAACCGCTCGCCCGGCCGCAGGTCGACCGAATCGGCAAAGAGCGGGAATCGATCGCCGGCGGTGAGCAACTCCACGACGAGGTCGGATCGTCCTGCCGGGAGCCGGACGTCGATCACCTCGGTGAATCGGCCCTCGGCTCCCAGGTCGACCTCCTCGGCCATCTGGCCGTCCCGCTCGATCGCCACCGAGAGCGCCCCGGAGACAGGTTGGTCGAACCCGCCGATCACTGCGCCGTCACGATGATCGACGACCACCCTCACCGTGGAATCGTCGGTCCCGGGATCGAATCCGATACTGGCACTGGTCGCTCCGACCAGGAGCACCGACGCGAGCACGACTGCGCCCATCCGAATCGCAGGCGCCTTGCCGACGGGCACGGACTCGAGCTCAGCGTGGACACCGGGATGGTCGATCAGATCCCGCAGGTCGTCCGGGGCTGCCCAGTCCTGGGTGACGCCCGACCGCCACCGTCGGGGAAGCATCGGCTGGCGTTCGCCGGTGAGCCGCAAGGAGGCGAGCGTGTTGCCCGTGCGGTACGAACACTCGCCAGGGGCACAACCGATGACGTGAACGATGGTTCCGGCCTTGGCGGCCTCGCCGATCGTGAGCGGGCTGACGGCTCCGGTGCACTCCACCTCCCTGACGATGACGTCTTCGGGGAACCGGGCGAGCCGAAGCTCCCTGGAACACACGATCACAACGTCCCCGCCGCCGTCGGCGACGGGCTCGGAGCCACCGGAGATCGACACCCCGCCCAGCCCCGAGATCGCCCCGAAGGCGCACGATCCCAGACAGATGCCACATCCGACACACTTCTCGGCGTCCACCACCGCCAACGAGCCGTCAGGCGTCATCGACAACGCCAGGTAGGGACAGTCGATCACACAGAGCTCACAGCCGGTGCAGGCGGTTTCGGAGATGACGGCGACCGGCGGCTCCTCGCGCCTGACCGCCCACGGGAGCGCCGCCACCACGATCGTGATCAACACCGCCGCGGACGCGAGAGGAGGGCCCCACTGAGACCCGAGGATCGGCAGCAGGAACATCACGTAGGGATCGAGCACCATGGCGCCGGGATCGAGCAATGGGTTCGCCTGATCGAGCATCCCCGAGGGGAACAGGATCGCCGCCACGATCAACGCCCCTCCCATGACCCACATCCAACGGTGGGGAGGCAGCCAATCGAATCGGGCTTTGCGGAGATGACGCCAGAGCGCCCATCCGACTACCGCGGTGAGCGCCAGATGCGCGATCCAGATCAGGAACAGAGGAACCCATCCGCTATCCCCCGGAGTCGCCACGGCCACGGGCAGCGACCCGAAGACCGGCGATACGAGATCGACGAGGGTCTCGGTGATCGCCTGGGCGCGAACATCCCAGATCAGCCAGTAACCCGTGACACCGGCGAGCCACACGACCACAAGCGCCAACATGCCCGTCAGCCAGCGAAAACGGCGGCTCGCCGTGAAACGCTTCGCCACGAAGGTCCTCCAGCCGTGGACGATGGTCGTCACGACGAGCATCGCGCTCGACACTCGATGGATGCTTCGCATCACACGCTGGATCGGATGACCCTCCATCGCAGCAACAGAGCTGTACGAGTCTTCGAAACCGAACTCGAAGAACAGCGTGATGTAGAGCCCGGTGATCGTCACGACGATGAGCAGGAAGACGCTGATCGTGCCGGCGTGCGGGAGTGGATTGAGCCGGTTCGAACCGACGAAGCGACGAATCGGGCTTTCGACCCGATTGGTCGCATTCTCGAGGCCGGCCAGCAGGGAGCCGAACCGAACCTGGTCGGAACCGCCCCCGGCAGCGCTCACCGCCGGGCCGGCCCCTCGCCGGTCACCATGGGGTCCATCCGGGGGCGTTGAGTTGCATGCCGGTGATCTGGTCCCACAGCTGTGGGCCGTACGCAACCACGATCAACACGCCGGCCGCGATCAGCCACGGCTTGAAGTGATCCAGCCAGACCGGTGTCAGCTGCGGGTCGCGCAGCGACTCGGCGATCGGGATCTGCGGCACGTCTTCGGGGTCGACCTTCGGGCCTCGGGCCGTCTTGTACATCACGTACCCGTAGATCAGCACCGACACCAGCAGGATCGCCCCGCCGATGCTGGTCCGTAGCAGATGGCCGCTCCATTCCTCGGGCACGTAGGGCGCATCGCCGAGCGGTGTCCGGCGCGGGGCGCCGAGCAGCCCGAGGACGTGCATGGCGTTGGAGAAGATGATCATCCCGACGAACCAGGTCCAGACCTGCACCTGGGCCAATCTCGGGGAGATCAGCTTCTTGCCTGTGATGTAGGGCACCAACCAGTACGTGATCCCCATGAACGACAGCGTCACGGCGGTGGCGACGGTCAGATGGAAGTGCCCGGGCACCCACGCCGTGTTGTGGATGATCAGGTTGAGGTTGTAGCTGGCGTTCGTCAGCCCGGAGATGCCGCCGAAGAGGAACAGGATGCCGGCGAGGAGCTGAGCCGAGACGGACGGGTCCTTCCATGGCAATGCCCGGATCCATCCGACCAGTCCGGTCCCGCCACGTTTGCGGCCGGCGTATTCGAGTGATGCGATCACCGTGAAGGCGGTCAGCATCGACGGGAAGAACACCGAATAGGTGAGCGTGGCGTGAATCCACTTCCAACCGACCGGCACTCCCGGATCGACGAACTGGTGGTGGAATCCCACCGGTACCGACACGATCAGAAACAGCCAGAATGCCAGCCGTGCCAACGAGTCGCTGAACAGCTTCCCTCCCGCCTGCTTGGGCAGCATGCCGTACCAGGAGATGTAGGCGGGCAGCAGCCAGAAGTAGACGAGCGGATGGCCGGTGAACCAGAAATAGGTTCGGGCGAGCTGGGGATCGGTTGCGTCGATCAACCCGAGCGACCATGGGAGCAGCATCGAGAGGATCTCGACGGCGACTCCGAGCGTGGCGATCTGCCACATGGCCATGTTCAACACGCCGGCGAAGGCGATGAACGGAGACCTGGTGGCCGGATTGTCCTTCCGCCACGCCCAGTAGGTCAGGAAGAAGCCGACACCTGCGATCCAAGATCCGACCACGACGAGGGTCAAACCCAGATAGAAGGCCCAGCTCGCCTGGAGCGGCGGGTAGAAGGTGTAGAGCACCGTGGCCTGGTTGAGCAGGATCGGGATGGCGGTCATGATCAGGCCCGTGGTCATCACCCAGAAGCCCGCCCAGTTGACCTTGGGATGCGTGAGTGGCCGTCCCAGCCCCTTGATCACGACCAGCGTCGTGAAACCGACGATGAAGAACGTGGTCCACACGAGGGCGTTGAGCACACCGTGCAGGGTCAGCCCCTGGTAGTAGGACCGGATCACCGGTTCGAGATATTGGTACAGGTCGACGTTCGAATACTGCAACGCCTGCAGCGGCCCGAAGATCGATCCGACGAGCAGGGCGATGATCGCCACCAGCATGTGCCAGCCGACGAACCGCTTCTCGGAATCGGTCAACTCTCGGGTCGGCCGTTCGATCGAGATCGTCATGCGCCTGCCTCCTCGAACTCGTTGGGTGGGACGACTTTCACCCGCCCGAACATCGCGGCGTGACCGATGCCGCAGTACTCCGTGCAGATGTAGGGGAACTCACCGACACGGTCGAAGGTGTAGGTGAGCTTGGAGACCTGCCCTGGCACCACCTGCATGTTGATGTTCGTGTCCGTGATCTTCAACCCGTGCTGCACGTCCTGGGATGTCACATAGATGGTGACCGTGGCTCCCTGCGGGACGACGATCTCGGCCGGATCGAAATTGAAGGTCCTCGAGACGACATAGGCCTCGAACTCTCCGGGAGCGACCTCTCGGAGACCGGGATTCGCGAAGGGGCCGGTCTCGGTGATGGTCGACGGGTCGACCCGCGCCTCCTCGCCCGGGACCTGGAAGCCCATGGCGAATCCGGCGACGGTGATCGCGGTGAGGAAGACTCCGAGGAGGACGATCGAGAATCGAATCCAGTTCCGCTCGTAGGGGTCGATTCCCATCGACTCCTTCTGCGGCTCAGCGTCGGTAGGCGGCGCAGTCACGACGTGACTCCCCTCGACAGCAGGATCACGTAGACAGACCCCCACAACAGGATGATGGTCGCAACGAAGATCGCCAGTACGAACAAGGTCCCAGTGGGCTTGAAGTGCTCGGTCCCGTCAACGTCGCCACCCGGTGTCTCCGTCACCGGCTCGTCCATCTGGCCCTCCTCTCGGCGTCGTCGCAATGCAAGACGGACGACACATCTGATGCACCTGACGAAGGACCCTGGGTTCAGGGCATTTCGTCCCTTCTCCCAATCGACGGCCCCTCGCCAGCATGGCGGGGACCGATCGGAGGGAATCGAAGAGCCATGCACAGTCGAGGACGTCGTCTCGTTCGGTTCGTCGCGATCACATGTTCTCTGCTCGTGCTCGGAGCGTTCGGCGCCGCTGCCCAGGAGTCGGACCCCGGAGCCGACGCAGAACTGCTCCAGCGAGGCTTCGATTCCTACAGCGCTCAGTGCGCCGGCTGCCATCAACCCGGAGGGGCCGGCATCGCCGGGACGTTTCCCCCACTCAACGGCAACCCGGCGGTCCAGGACACGGCGTACCTGATCGACACGATCCGCAACGGCCGGGAGGGCGCGCTCACTGTGGACGGCGTGGAATACGACGGGGTCATGCCGGCCTTCTCCACACTCACCGATGAGGAGATCGACGGTCTCGTCGCGTACATCCAAGTCGGATTCGTCGTCCCGGCAGCACCGGGAGACGACGGCGCCGCGACGTTGCCGGTCGCCACCGGCACCTTGCCGGAACTGTCCGGAATGGCGATCGCTGCGGCATTCGCACTAGCGGCAGCCGCCGGGCTCCTGGTCCTCTCCCCCCGGATCGTCTCGACCATCGACCGACTCGACGTGCCCTGGCTCGACGCCTGGCTGCGGTCGGGGATCATCGTCGTGTATTTCATCGTCGCAACCGTCGCGGTGCCATCCCTCGTCCTCCAGAGCGAGACCGTCTCACGTCTCGACCGGCCGATCCAGGACGTGATCGGCGTGGGGCTGTGGACGGGCGGCCTGGCGGTGGGCCTGCTGGGACTCTGGTACACCCACCGCGAGCGCCGGATATGAGCCTGGAACCGCTTCACTTCTACGACGAGAACATCCCGTGTCTCGCAGCGTGTCCCGTGAATACGAACGCCGGGATGTACGTTGCGGCGATCGCCGACGGCAACGACGAACTGGCCTATCTGACCGCCCGTCTGCCGAACCCGTTCGCCTCGGTGTGCGGGCGGGTCTGCGCCGCCCCGTGCGAAGAGGCCTGTCGCCGGGGCCAGATCGACCGACCGATTGCCATCCGTGCCCTCAAGCGATTCGTGACCGAGAAGTTCGGGACGGAAGCAGGCAATGGCCGGGCCTGGGAGAAGGTCACCCAGCCGCCTGAGACGCCGCGATCCGAGAGCATCGGGATCATCGGCGGCGGACCGGCCGGTCTGGCGTGCGCTCACGATCTCGCACGCTGGGGATACAGGGTGTCCGTCTACGAGGCGACCGACCGCCTCGGTGGAGCGATGTGGCTCGGCATTCCCGAGTACCGGCTCGATCGGTCGGTGCTCCAGGGAGACATCGACGCCATCATCGATCTGGGCGTCGACGTGCACTACAACACTCGGCTCGGACACGACGTCACCTTCGACGACCTCCGGCAGCGCCACGATGCGCTGTTCCTTGGGATCGGGGCGACGCTCGGTCGCGGCATCGACATCGAAGGCAACGAGGCCGACGGCGTCTTCAAGGCCATCGAGTTCCTCATCAACATGAACCGCGGGTTCGATGTCGAGGTCGGCGAACGTGTCGTGGTGATCGGCGGTGGCGACGTCGCCATGGACGCCGCCCGGACGGCACTGCGCGCCTCCGAATACGCCGAACTGTCGCAACCCGCCACACAGGTGGCCGAAGCCGAGCAAGACACGGCGACGCTGTCGATCGACGCCGCTCGCTCGGCGGCGCGAGCCGGCGCACGGAGTGTGACCGTGATCTCGTTGGAGTCCGAGGAGGAGATGCCGGCACATGAGTTCGAGATCGACGAGGCGCAGAACGAGGGCATCCGCTTCGTGCACCGCCGAGGACCTGCCCGCATCATCGAGCGCGACGGTCGCGTCACGGGCCTCGAGACCATCGGGGTCGTGTCCGTGTTCGACGAGGACGGCCGCTTCTCCCCCGTCTTCGACGGCGACGATCTCGAAGTGTTCGACACCGACACGGTGATCCTGGCCATCGGTCAGGCGATCGATCTCGAGGCGCTCGGGAGCTCCGGGCCGGACATCAGCCCGCGCCGCACCATCGGGATCGATGTCACGACGGGGCAGACGTCACTCGAAGGCGTGTGGTCCGGCGGCGACGCCGCGAACGGGCCGCGGACGCTGATCGATGCCATCGCAGACGGTCGCAAGTCTGCGGCCGACATCCACCGATCCTTCGGCGGCGAGATCGAGGAGCGACGGGCCGGCCAGATGATCACGTTGGACAAGTTCCACCGCCTGACCGACACGTTCGACCGGTGGCAGCGGGTCGAGGTCCCGACCGTGCCCACGGGGCGCAGGATCGGCCTCTCGGAGGTCGAACTCGGATTCACCGAGGAGCAGGCCCGACTGGAGGCATCTCGCTGTCTTCGATGCTTCGCCAACATCCAACTCGACGTCGACAAGTGTGTCTTGTGCGCCCTGTGTGTCGATGTCTGCCCGCTCGATCTGATCTCCCTCGTCCCAGCCGTCGAGATCGGCGAAGGAATCGGCGAGGCCACGGGAAGCGCGTTGATCCTCGACGAGAGCAAATGCATCCGGTGTGCGCTGTGCATCGAACGGTGTCCCCCAAACGCCCTGTCGATGGGGGTCTGGAATGGAGTAGGAGTGCCTGCATGGACCTGAGAGACAAGCCCACGCGGCTCGACCGCATCCGCCACAGCGAGATCGGCCGATCGATTTGGCGGGCACCAGACCGCGCCACACCGAGGGACCGAGCAGCCGGCCACTGGTCCAACTTCTTCCTCCACATCTATCCGGTGAAGATGCAGCGACGCGAGATCGGCTTCCGGTACAGCTGGTACCTGGGAGCGATGTCCACCGTGCTGTTCGGATCATTGGTGGCCTCCGGCATCTACTTGATGTTCTTCTACGTGCCCAGCCCCGGACAGGCCTACTCGAACATCCAGACGATCCAGACCGAGGTCGCGTTCGGCCAGTACATCCGCAACGTGCACCGCTGGTCGGCCCACCTGATGGTCCTGGTCGTGGCAGCGCACATGGCACGGGTCTTCTACCGCGGCGCCTACAAGAAGCCGAAGGAGTTCAACTGGGTGATCGGCGTGGTCCTCCTCGTTCTGACATTGCTCATGTCCTTCACCGGCTATCTCCTCCCATGGGACCAGCTCGCGTACTGGGCCGTGACAGTGGGAACCGAGATGGCTGCATACGTCCCGTTCGTCGGTGACGTCGTGCGAGAACTCCTCCTGGGCGGCAACACAGTCGGCTCTGCCACTCTGCTGCGGTTCTACGTGCTCCACGTCGCCGTTCTCCCGACCGCCATCGTGCTGATCTTGAGCGTTCACCTGTGGCGGTGGAGGAAGGACGCCATGCTGGAGATCGATCGGGAGGAGCCAGATGCCTGAAGACGAGACTCGGACCGAACCCGTCGTGGTCGACGGACATCGAGTCCTGGGTGTGGTGCCCGGCACCCCGCCGGGCGGCGACCGCAAGGAGCCGAAGGAACGCGAAATGGTGTTCGTGTGGCCCCACCTCCTGGTCCGCCACGCCGTGGCAGCGATGGCCGTCCTGCTGCTGGTGCTGCTGATCTCGGTGTTCTTCGACGCCCCGCTGAAGGAGATCGCCAATCCGACGATCACCCCAAACCCCGAAAAGGCGCCGTGGTACTTCGCCGCCCTCCAGGAGCTGCTGGCGCACTTCCATCCACTGGTCGCCGGCGTGCTGATCCCCGGAGCGCTCGTCATCGGACTGGTAGCGCTCCCCTACATCGATCGCAGCGAGTATCTCCAGCCCCGCCATCGTCGGATCGCAGTGGTCACCTTCACGATCTTCCTGGTCATCTGGATCGTGTTGACGATCATCGGATTCGCCTTCCGAGGGCCGAACTGGGGATGGGTGTGGCCATGGATCGAATGGCACGGCGAGTTGTGAGGAGTACTTATGCGTGAAATCGTGACTCGGCGTGAGTTTCTTGCGAACGCCTGGAAGACCGGATTCGTCCTGGTCGGCGTGGCCGGCGCGGTCACCAGCTGGGACATGCTGCAGCCGCTGCGGACCGCCGGGTTCGGCGGCAAGGTCAGGGCGATTCCGGCGGACGCCGTTCCCGAGGTTGGAGTGGTCGACATCCCGGCCGCTCGTGCGTACCTCGTGCGGCTGAACGGCGAGATCGTGGCACTCTCGGAGAAGTGCACCCACCTGGGCTGCCGCGTTCCCTACTGCCCGACATCGAACCAGTTCGAGTGCCCATGCCACGGCTCGAACTTCAACCGGGCGGGCGAGTACCGAACAGGACCTGCGCCTCGGGGGATGGACCGCTACCCGATCGAGATCGACGAGAACGGGATGATCCTCATCGACACCTCGGAGAAGTTCGATGGGCCTGCTCCCGGCGGTGAGACGATCGACGAGCCGGTGAGCGGCCCCTCCTGCTCGGGCCACGAGGAGGCCTGAATGCCTTACGAGCATGAAAACGACGCCTCGATCGAAGAGGAAACCAACCGAGTGATGCTGCTCGGCGTCGGGCTACTGGCTGCACTGGTGCTGGCCTTCCCGCTCTACAGGATCTGGGAGCCGTCGGCCCGGGAAGAGGCCCGCGAGCTCAATCTGGCATCGCTCGAAGAGCAGGGTTCTGACCTGTTCCAGCTGAACTGCTCGTCGTGTCACGGCCTCAACGGAGAGGGCGGCATCGGTCCGGCACTGAACTCGACCCAATTCCTCCAGGCATCGACCGATGAACAGACCGAACTGTTGATCTCGGTCGGTGTGCCCGGTTCACAGATGAGCGCCTACTCGCTCGATCACGGCGGCCCGCTCACATCCGAACAGATCCGATCGCTGGCGATCTTCATCCGGTCGTGGGAAGACGACGCCCCCGACGTGCCCGACTGGCGCAACCCACAAGGCGGCTGATTCCGCCATACGCCATACGCCGCCACACCGACCAAGAGCAGTCGACGGTGGTTCGGAGGTAGGGGATGCACCGTCACGGCCCTGTCGCTGGAGTCACGGGGCCCGGATGCGCCGCTGTACGCTCGCTGGATGCGCCGTCTCGTCGCCACAGCGTTGCTCGTCACCGCGTGTGGGGTCCCGCTGACAGCGGTGGAGCCGCCGTCGGAGCCAGGAGGGATGTTGGCAGTTCCGTTCACTCTCGAGTTCGAGGCCGGTCACTGGGCACCGGGCGGCCACGCCTACCGGCTCGCACTCGACTGCCCCGAGCTGGGAACGAGCATCGAGCCGCCAGTGGTACGTCTGGACGTCGATCCCGCTGAACGGCGGTTCGAGGAGCGGGTCTGGCTCCGGTTCGATGGGCCGTCGACGAGCCAATTGTCGCCCGCGAATCTCGAGGCTGTGAACCCTGGTCAGGCAACCGGAGCCGTCATGACACTCGTCGGCCTCACACCGGCAGACGCCGAACTGGCCGTCGCCGACTGTTCGGCAACCGTGACCTACGACGGGGAAGAGCCCGTGATGCTCGCGACCGGTCAGCCGTTCATCCCGTGAGGAGCCAGGCGAGGAACTCGTCGTCGCGGTAGGCGCGCTCGAACGTCGTGAAATGACCCTCGCCCTCCAGAAACTCGACTTCATGCCCAACACCGCAACGCTGTTCGATCGCCGCCATCGCCTCGATGACGAGAGCAGGCAAGGCAATCGGGTCTTCGGTCCCGTGAATCGAGCGGATGGGCGTCTCGATCGCGCAGGGATCGACATCGTCGGGGATGGCGACAGAACCGTATCCCGAACCTGAAATGGACGCCGCCCTGACGAAACGATCCGGGAACCGGGTCACCATGTGCCAGGTACCGAAACCTCCCATGCTGAGACCCGTGACGGAGATTGCCGACGAGTCGATGTCGTAGCTGTCGACCACGTCGGAGATGAGCGCTTCGATCGCCTCGGGTTGGCGCAAGCTCCACCAGGAGGTCCCGGGACCGGCCTGCGGCATCAGCACGACGGCGTCGAAGGAGTCGGGTAGATCGCCTCGTGCGATGACCGAGGGCAGCCCATATGACATGACCCACTGGGCGTCGTAGTCATCGTCTCCCGAGCCGTGGAGGAACACGACGAGCGGATACTCGGTGCCGTTGCCGTAGCCGGGCGGAAACCACAGCAGATACCGCAGCTCGTCGGCTGGAGCCTCGACCGATTGGAGAGACCGCCCGAGCGGCAAGGTGCCTTGCAGAATCGTCTCGGTCTCGATCGGCGCCGAACAGGCCGCCAGAACGAGACAGACGATGAGCGCAGTGCGCATCAGGTCATCGTAGAGGCGGGCGCGGCCCCGGTCCCGAGGTCAACGTTCGCCGAGAGTTGCCGAGACCGACGTCTCGACCGGACCGTTGACCAGGTCGTCGACGACGGTAAAGATCTCGATCTCGGTTCCGTCCTCGTAGGCGCCGTTGTTCCAGTACACCCGGTAGGGCGGAGCGTCGTCGACGCCGAGCATGATCGGCTCTCCCCCGTCGATCCTCGCCGAGAACGTCACCTCGGCGTATCGAGCGTCGGGCAACTCGGCCTCGATCCGGTACCGGAACGTCAGGATCTCAGCACCTGCTCCCGGCCTCACGATGTCGATCTCCGGCGAGCCGTCGGGGACGGTTATCGCTCGATCCGCCATGAGCACCACCGTGGAGGTGGCGGGGATGTCGACCGACAGCGTCCCGTCGGCGCCGGCGGTCACTTCCGTGCCCGACCCGTAGATCGGACTGAACGTGGCGTCGGGTGTGCTGGTCGGAACGGACACCGTTGCCGAGGAGCCGCCTGCGTTGCTCACCACCACGTACTCGACTCCGACGTTGCGACCGATCCGTGAGAACGCGAACACATCGCCATCGGACGAACGAGTGATCTGGGCGCCGCTTTCCAGCGTCGGATGCTCCCTGCGGAGCTGAGCCAGCGCCGCGTAGTGGGCGTAGAGCGGATGTGCGGTGTCGAAGTTCTCGTCGGCGTGGGTTCGGTCGGTACCGACGAGATCGTCGTCGAGGTATTCGGCGGTCTCCGACGGGAACATCGTCTGGCGGGCGAGCTGATCCCCACCCGATCCGGCGAACCCCTGCTCGTCCCCGTAGTAGACGAGCGGCACGCCGCGGGTCGTGAACATGAGGTCGTAGGCAACCTGCATGGTGGCGAGCCACTCGGCATCGCCGGCGCCGACGAGGCCCACCTGTGTGAAGTAGCCGAGCCTCCCCTCATCGTGATTGCCCAAGAACTTCACCTGCATCGATGCATTCGAATCGGCGTCAGTGAACCAGTCGTCGTCGTCGAAGAAGTCGGCCAACTGCTGGGCGCCGGCTCGGTTGATCACGAAGCGCCGGACTGCGGCATCGAATCCGAAGTCGAGCGTCGATGAGAACCCGAGCGCCGTCGAGTAGTACGAGTTGAAGATCGGATCCTCGCTGAACACCTCGCCGAACATGAAGAAGTCCGGCCGCCCGGCGTCCGCCGCAGCCTGGCGGATGGCGGGCATGAACACCGCCCAGAATTCGTCGTTGACGTGTTTGGCGGTGTCGACCCGGAATCCGGCGATCGGGTATGTCTCGATCACGTCGGTGTACAGGTCGATCATCCCCTGCACCACCCGAGGATCCTCGGTGAACAAGTCGTCGAGACCGAAGAAGTCACCGAGGAGCGAGCTCTCCCCCTGGAACGTCGAGTTGCCGCGGTTGTGATAGACGGTCACGTCGTTCAGCCAGTCCGGCGCCTTGATCGACGCATCGGACTCGGACGCGAACGTCGGCGTATACGGAAACGAGATATCGGGGTCGAGGTCCGGGAAGTCCGGGCTGCCCGCGACCGCAGCAGGATCGAACTCGGTGCCGTCTGCGGCCAGGAACGGCGCAGATCCGGTGCCGCGGTAGGCGAAGGTGTTCTCCTCGAACGTGACGACGTCGCCGGTGTGGTTCATCACGACGTCGAAGTAGACGTCGATGCCGCGCTCGTTGGCGGCCTGGATGAACGACACCATGTCGTCGACCGAGCCGAGATGGGGGTCGATGCGGGTCCAGTCGATGTTCCAGTAGCCGTGGTATCCGGCGGAGGAGCCCTCGACGGTCCCGTCCCCCTGGACGGTCCGGTTGACGAACGGTGGCGTGATCCAGATCGCCTCCATGCCGAGCCCGGCGATGTAGTCGAGTCTCGCGGTCATTCCCGTCAGGTCACCGCCGTGGTAGAAGCCGGTGTCGGTGGGAAGGAACCCGTGAACCTCCGGCCCGGCGGCGGGGTCGAAACCGCCTGTGTCGTTGCCGTCGAAGCCGTTGGCGAACCGGTCGGTCATGATGAAGTAGACCGGGCGCTCCGTGGCGACATGGCGCACCGGCGGGGCGAGGAGCCCTGTCAGCTGTGGGGCCGTGGTCGTCGGCTCGGGAGTGGTGGTCGCCGTGGTGGCCGGAGCAGCCGTGGTGGGAGTCGAATCCTCGACGGCGGTGGTGCAGGCCGAGAGGAAAACGGCTGTCACGACGGCAAGGATCGACCTCTTCTGCACGCCGACAGGCTACCGCTCCGCATTCGACGGACGAATCACGCCTTCGCGCCGTGCGCCGGCGACTGCGATCGTATGCTTGCCGCAATGAACGTGTTCCGCCCCCTCAAGCTGGCTCTGCTTGCTCTGGTCGCGTTCGGCGCAGGATCGTATGCCTACTGGTACTTCCTCGGGTGGGGGGCACCGGCCGAGAACGAGTCTCCGATCGGGGAGATCTCCCGATGGTGTGAACGGGTCTCCGACGGGTTCCTCCGTGAGCCGGTCAACACGTTGGGGAATCTCGGCTTCGTGATCGCCGGGCTGCTGATGTTCTGGGTCCTCGCCCGGGACCACACGAAGCTCCGGCACGTGGAGAACGATTTCATCGGCAATCAGCCGATCGCGCTGCTCTACGCCTCGGCTTCGCTGTTCCTCGGGCCCGGTTCGATGATGATGCATGGCACTCACACGTTCTTCGGCGCATGGATCGACAACGTCTCGATGGTCGCCTACATCCTCGTTCCGGTCCTCTACAACCTGAAGACACTCGGACGCTGGTCCAACCGGACGGTGTTCAGGCTCTATGGGCTCCTGCTGGTCGTCTACGGGGCGGGATACTGGTTCATCGACCCCGGGCTGGGGGTCAACCTCGAGCTCTTCGAGGTGGCGATCCCGATCTGGCTGATCACCGAGGCACTGATCCGCTTCGACCTCGGCTGGTTCCGGTGGCTGTCGGGGCTGCTCGGGTTCGGTGTCGCCGCCGTCTTCGGGATTCTGCCCCAGGAGATGCTCGACGCACCCGAGGAGTACTGGTGGGTGGTCCTGTTCTGGCTGCCGGCAGCCGTGATGAGCGGTCGCGTGCCCGTGCTCCGGTGGTACTTCCCCTGGTTCTTCATCGGTGTCGCCTCCTTCTTCGGCGCCTACGCCATCTGGCTGACGGGCACGGACACGAGCGCCCAGTGCGACCCGGACAGCGTGATCCAGGCGCACGCCATCTGGCACCTACTGACCGCGTTGGCGACGTTGGCGTTCTTCTTCTACTTCCGCACCGAAGAAGATCGTGACAGCTACATCCCGAGCGAATCCTGGAGCACCTGACACATCAGGGGGACTGGCACAAGAAGGGGGGGCGACCCCCCTTGAACCCCCCGATGGCATACCGCCATCGTGTTGCACGGCCCAAAGCCAACCTCCCGGGCCTGAATCGAACAGGATGGACGACCCGCCCCATGTCGCCGTTGGCGATGCGCCTGGTCCTGGTCGCAAGGTGGCCCCGGGTCCGTCTCAGCGATGTCGGACTCGCCTCCTGACTCGAGGCCGATTCTCTTCGTCAGGATGCGGCCGGAGGCCCCTGGACGCCCGCAGGGCCTTGAGCGCCGATGCGAAGCGAGACCCAGAGCAGGCGGATGCCGAACAGCCGAGGGCCAACAACCACCGGGACGGCCGACCCGTCAGCCGTCGTCTTGATCCAAGAGCGCCCTCAGCTTCGGCACCGCTTCGTCGAGTGCGCGCTCGTAGGCGGGTTTGAGGAAGCGAGCGACCAGCGGGGCGGTGGGCCCGGTGGCCTCGAGGATGAACAGGATTTCCGAGCCCGAGCCCGCCGATGTGGCGACATGGTCGTATGACACGGTGGCACCGAACACCCGGCCGGTCCAACGGAACGAGCGTCCCGGTCGGAACTCGGTGACGACCACGCTCATGGGTCGGCCGGAATTCCAGCGAATCACTGCCGAGGTGCTCTTGTCGACCTTGCCGTGAGGGCTCGTGTCGACACTCCTGACCGGCATCCACTTCGGCCAGTCCTCCGCCTTGATCAGCGCCTGCCACGTCTCGGTCAACGAGGCATCCACGGCGACGATCCGTTCGACGAGTCGCACGACTCTTCCTTTGCTCGCGAAGCCCTGACGCTACACCCGCCCTCGCGCTGCGCGATCCGAACCCAGGGTTGCTGACGACATCTGGTGTCGATCTCAGGTCAAGGTTCGAGCGAGAAGAACAGAGGAGCATGATCGGACGGCTTGGTGCCGGGCACGCGGGTGGGCTTGCGCCAATCCCGACCCACATGTGCCTCGATCGGTTCGAGGTCCCGTGCCAACGCGAGATCGATCCGCAGTCCCATCCCTTTGTGAAACGCCCCTGCCCGATAGTCCCACCAGGTGAATCCCGGCTCGTCCGGTGCTACGGCCCGGAACACGTCGACAAAACCTGCATCGATCAATGCTGCGATCCGGCTGCGCTCTCCCGGCGTCACGTGGGTGCCTCCATGGAGTCGGGCCGGATCCCAGGCATCGGCGTCGGTCGGGCAGACGTTCATGTCGCCGGCGACCACGGTCGGGCCGGTCGTCTCATGAGCCCACGCCACCATCGCATCGAGGAACTCGAGCTTCTCGACATAGGTATCGGAGCCGACTTGTCGGCCGTTCGGCACGTACACCGAGGCGACCCGAACCCCGTCGACCTCCGCCTCGATCCATCTGGCTTCGTCGTCGGAAGGCTGACCCGGTAGCCCGCTCGTCGCCTCGGTGACGTCATGATCGTTGCGCACCAGCATCGCCACCCCCGCCCAGCGCCCACCGGAATGGTCGAACACCAGATACGGCAGATCAGCGAATCCGAGTGCGGGAAACTCGGTCGCCTTCGTCTCCTGGAGCAGCGCGACGTCCGGTTTGGTCTCTGCGAGAAGCGCACGCACCCGCTCGAGCCGACTGGTGATCGAATTGACGTTGTAGGTCACGAACTCCATCGATCCGAACCTACCTGGTGGGCGGCGCATTGCCGCCACGTGCGTGCGGCTCCTACGCTCGCCGGATGCGATTGGGAATCGACCTCGATGGAGTCGTCGCCGACTTCAACACCGGATGGATCGATCGATACAACGATGAGTTCGGCTCCGACGTGTCGATCGAGCAAGTCGACCGATGGGACGTCATCCCCTCACTCACGCACTTCCGCCACATGGGCGAGTTCTGGCATTGGGCTGCGGATCTCGACGGGGCGAGCCTCTTTCGACACCTCGAGCCCTACCCCGACGCGATCCCGACCCTGCAACGGCTGTCGCGGGATCACCACATCGTGATCGTGACCACGAAGCCGAGATTCGCCACACACGACACCTTCGCCTGGATCGCTGAGCATCGCATTCCCACCCGTGAGGTGCACATCACGGGCCGCAAGTGGACCGTCGACTGCGACGTCTATCTCGACGACGGACCCCACAATCTCGAAGACCTCGTCGAACATCGTCGCGGCGCAGCGATCTTCCGCTTCGTGCGGCCTTGGAATGAGCCCGTACCGGGAACGATCGATGTGTCGAACTGGGGTGAATTCGAGGCCTGTGTGAACGGCCTGTGAACCAGGCCCAGGGCTTTGGACCGGGACTTCCCGCTCGGTAACGTCTCGCAACGGGAGGAGGGGCTGTCCTCTCCTTCTGTCCCAGACAAGAAGGAACGAACTCATGATGAAGCGTTGGATTGCCGCGCTCGTCGTGTTGTCACTCATCCTCGCTGCGTGCGGTGATGGCGACGACACCGGTGCGGAAGACACCACGACGACCGAGGCCATGGAAGAAACCACCACGACCGAGGCCATGGAAGAAACCACCACCACGGAGGCCATGGAAGAGGAGCCCACCGTCGGTACGGCCGACAATCCAATCAAGGTGCTCTTCGTGCCGTCCGTGAGCGCCGAGGAGATCGTCGCCGGTGGCGAACTGCTCGACCAGGCCCTGACCGATGCGACCGGGCTCGAGTTCGAAGTCCAGGTACCTGCCTCCTACGCCGCAACCATCGAGGAGATCTGCGCATCCCCCGACAGCTCGATCGGGTTCATCCCCGCCCAGGCATACGTACTCGGGAACCAGCTGTGCGGTATCGACATCGCACTCAAGGCCGAGCGGTTCGGTTACACCGAGTATTGGGCGCAGTTCATCGCTCCCCGCGACTCAGACTTCAACAGCCTCGAGGACGTCGCCGGCGCCACCTGGGCATACCCGGATGCCGGCTCCACCTCCGGCTTCCTCGTCCCGTCCGGAACCCTGGGCGTCCAGGGCATCGAGGTCGGCGATGAGCTCGAGGCCGGTGGCCACGACGGCGTGGTTCGCGCCGTCTACAACGGTGAGGCCGACTTCGGGACCACGTTCTTCAGCCCTGCAACCGACGCAGACGGCGACTCCCTGTGGGACGGCACCGATGAGGGCGCAGACGTGCCGGCAGAGCTCGTCGAGGCCTGTGGTGTGGACGCCGATGGACAGCTGTCCTGTGGCGACGGCTACATCGTCCGCGATGCTCGCCGCAACGTGCGTGAGGAGCTCCCCGATGTGATCCAGCAGGTGAAGATCTTCGCCGTCTCGGACCCGATCCCGAACGATGGTGTCGCATTCGGGCCGGACTTCCCCGAGGATCTCCGTGCCCAGATCGTCGACGCGATGCTCCAGTTCGCAGCCGATGATCCGGATGCATTCGCCACCGCACTCGATGCGTACAGCTGGGACAACATCGTCCCATCGACCGACTCGGACTTCGACGCGATTCGCGCCATCGTCCAGCAGCTCGGCATCACGCTCGACCAGCTGTGATGTGGATCCGGTGGGGCGCGCCTGCGCCCCACCGGATACCCTCACCCCGTCGCCGACATCGAGTGCCTCGCCGGGCGCTGGCTACCGCCGATGGGGTCGAACGGGAGACCATGCTCACAGTCGAACATCTCACGAAGGTCTACGACAACGGGACCCTCGCTCTCGAGGACGTCTCGTTCACGGTCCCCGACGGGCAGTTCCTCGCCGTCATCGGGCTGTCAGGCTCCGGAAAATCGACGCTGCTGCGTTGCATCAATCGATTGATCGAGCCCACCGAAGGTCGCATCCTGTTGGACGGCGAGGACATCACCAAGGCCTCACAAGAGGACCTGCGCCGGATCCGCCGCCGGATCGGGATGGTCTTTCAGCACTTCAATCTCGTCCACCGCTCCAAGGTCATCACGAACGTCCTGTCAGGTCGGCTCGGCTACACGAACCCGGCCATGAGCCTGGTCAATCGGTTCTCCAAACAAGACGTCGACACGGCGATCGACCGCCTCGCCCGGGTCGGACTCGCCGACAAGGCCTATTCGAGAGCCGACGAGCTGTCCGGTGGGCAGCAGCAGCGGGTTGGGATCGCCCGGGCGCTGATGCAGGAACCCGAGATGGTTCTGGCGGACGAGCCGGTTGCCAGCCTCGATCCGGTGCTCGCCCACTCGATCATGCAGTACTTGGAGGGCATCCAGGCGGATGGCATGACGGTCCTCTGTTCACTGCACTTCCTCGATCTCGTCCACCGATACGCCGACCGTGCCATCGCATTGAACGCAGGACAGCTGGTATTCGATGGGCTGCCGGACGAGATCGACGACGCCAAGTTCGAGGAGATCTACGGCAGAGAGGCGGAACGCGTTGGCTGACCGGGATTTCTTCACCGACACCGAACAGGGCCGGCCCGAATTGACGCTCGTCGACGAGGTGACCCCAGCGGCCACGCCGCCCGAACCGCCGGAGAAGGGACCTCGCCGTCGGCTTTTCATCGTTCTCGGTGTGATCGTGGCCATCGTCGTGTATGCACTCGCCTTCGACTACACGAATGTCGATCTCGCCCAGGTCTCGTCAGAGACAAGACAGCAGTCGCTGACGCGTATCCTCCGGGCTCTCGCTCGCCCCGAGCTGGTCACATACGACCAGGAACGCGTGGTCACCCAGCTGGACGTCTCGGTTCCCTGCGGGGCGCCGACGCCGGTGACGTCGTCGGGCGGAATCTCGGTCTCACCTGCGTGCGCCGCCCCCGGCGAGATCATCACGATCAACGGAGCCGGGTTCGACGCAGGCGAACGCGTGACGCTGTCGTTCGTTCCCGACACCGAATTCGACATCACGTTGCCGCTGAGGACGATCAATGCCGAGGACGATGGCTCGTTCTCGTTCGACGCCACCATGCCCAACCGCGAATCGGAGAACACTCAACAGATCCAGATTCTCACCGAAGACCCGATCGGCACGTGGGGTGATCGCGTGGAGGTGTGGACCGACACCAACGAGAACGGCGTCCGCGACCCGGCGATCATCGATGAAGGCTCCCTCGCCGTCACCTTGGACGCTCCCCTGCCGGAAGTACCTGGAGTCGCGATCGTCGACGGAAGTGAGGTCGTCGAGTTCATCTCGTACGGTGAAGGCTTCACTGCGACCAGCGGCATCGCCAATCGCGAACTCGCGGTGCCCGAAGCCGAGTTCACGCCCGGTCCCAACGATCTGTACATCGGCGGCATCAGCGGCGAGGGCGGGTCGACGACGGTCACGCTCAACGGACCCGACGGGTTCGACACCACCGGCTGGAGACTGGCTCTCTACGACGCAGACACCACCGAATTGGTCGACGTGACCGGCGTCAGCGACCTGTACCAGCTGTCACCCCGGATCTCCGAGACCACCTGGGTGTCGCTCGATCGCATCATCGAAACGGTGTTCTTGGCCTTGGTTGCGACGTCCGCCGGTCTTCTGCTGGCAATCCCTCTCAGCTTCATCTCGGCTCGCAACATCATGCAGGACATCTCCTCCACGGTCACGAACCTCGCCCTCGGCGTCATCTCCGTGCCGATCGGTGGAGCCGCCGGAATCGCCCTCTCCCGCGCCGCTCGGGACCTCACCGAGCCATTGCGCTCGTCGTGGATCGGAGATGTCGTCGGCATCGCCGTCCTGGCCGCGGCGATCGTCTACATCGTCCGCTGGGCCATCCCTCCCGTCGAGGACGAGCCGCCGACCAGGAGGGAGAAGATCGCCCATCGCGCCGGGCTGATCGGCGCCGGGATCCTGGGCCTGGTCGTCTTCGTGCTGCTCTCGGACCTGCTCGGCCGATTCGGCACCGCAGTGGCCCCCAACATGGGCGTATTCGCATTCCTCGGCGAGTTCTTTGCGACCCTCGGTGAGATCTTCTCGGGCCTCACGGTCGTGATCGCCACACTTGCCGGTGCGGGCGTGATGGTGAACTTCGCCTCCAAAGCCGGGTACGCGCTCCGTCATCGCCTCGCTGCGGCGGTGCTCAAGCCGTTGAATGTGATCCTCGCGATGGTCGCCGGTGGCGTCTTCGCGCTCGGCGTGATGGCGGTCCTCGACTGGTTCTATCGGTTCCAGAGCACGACGATCACCTTCTGGGCCCCACTCGCCGTCGGCGCCGCACTCGGCCTCGCCCTCGCAGTCCGGGGAATGGCGAGCGGCCAGGTGAACGTCGGGCTCGCCACCTACACGGTTGCCCGCACCGTCTTCAACACGCTCCGGGCGATCGAGCCACTGGTCATGGCCATCGTGTTCGTGGTTTGGGTCGGCATCGGCCCGTTCGCCGGTTCGCTCGCTCTGACGCTGCACACCGCAGCGGCGCTGGCCAAGCTCTACTCCGAGCAGGTGGAGTCGATCTCTGCAGGACCGATCGAGGCGATCAGGGCAACCGGCGCCACCCGCCTCCAGACGATCGTCTATGGCGTCGTCCCCCAGATCGTGCCGCCGTACATCTCGTTCACGATGTATCGCTGGGACATCAATGTCCGGATGTCCACGATCCTCGGGTTCGTGGGTGGTGGCGGCATCGGGTTGATCCTCCAACAGAACGTCAATCTGCTGCAGTACCGGGCTGCCGCCGTGCAGATGCTGTTCATCGCGATCGTCGTGGCGTCGATGGACTACCTGTCCAGTCGCCTCCGGCGTCGTCTCGTCTGATGCACGAGATCAAACGCGCCGAGCGCGAAGAGCGCGAGACGCAGATGCTCGCCCCCGAAGCGACCCTGTCGCGGAATACCCGGGGACGTGCCCACCCCGAGGAACCGGACGAGTATCGAACCGCCTTCGAACGCGATCGAGATCGGATCATCCACTCGAAGGCGTTCCGACGGCTCAAGCACAAGACCCAGGTCTTTCTCAATCCAGAGGGCGACCACTTCGTCACGCGGCTCACCCACACCGTCCACGTGAACCAGGTGGGTCGGGCGATGGCCGTCTCACTCGGGCTGAACGAGGTACTCACAGAAGCGATCTGTCTCGCCCACGATGTCGGCCACTCCCCCTTCGGCCACACGGGCGAGGACGCGCTCACGCCCTACGTCGAGGGCGAGTGGCTCCATTCGGCACAGGGGGTGAGGGTGCTCAGCGTGCTCGAGCCTCTCAACCTGACCTGGGAAGTGATCGACGGCGTCCGAGCGCACAGCTGGAAGATCGATCCGCCTCCGAACACCCCCGAAGGTCATCTCTGCCGGTTCGCAGACCGGATCGCCTACTTGACCCATGACGTGTCGGACGCGATCCGTGCCGGGGTGATCGCCTTCTCGGATCTCCCTCCCGCAGCACGCCGCCGCTTCGGGGACTCGTCACGCGCCTGGATCGGTTCGATGATCACCGCAGTGGTCCAGAACTCGGCCTCCGAGGGGGTCGTATCGATGGACGAGCCGACGCTCGAGATCATGCACGAACTACGTGACTTCATGTTCGAGCGCGTCGTATCTGAGGGCCGACGCCGAGTCTCAGAAGGAACGAGCCATCGCCGTGATCAGAGACCTGACCGACTGGTTCGCCCACCATCCCGACGAGGTCCCCGCCACCTACAAGGTGGACGACGCCGACGACCTGACCCGGGCGATCGACTACGTGGCAGGCATGACCGACCGCTTCGCCCTGACCACCCACGACCGACTCTTCCGCCCCACCCTGTTCTGATTCCGTTCTTGTGACGGGAACTACGGGTATACGGGCGTGAGCGTCACAAGAACGGACTCACCCATGGAACTCGGCATCACGACATTCGCAGACACGATCCCCGATCCCGACACCGGGGCGGTCATCTCGCACGGTGACCGACTCCGACAGGTCCTCGAGGAGGTGGAGGTGGCCGAGCGCGCCGGCCTCGACGTCTACGGGATCGGCGAGCACCATCGACCCGACTTCGCCGCCTCGGCACCCGCCATCGTGCTCGCGGCCGCGGCAGGCCGCACCACACGCATCCGTCTCACGCCTGCGGTATCGGTGCTCTCGTCGGACGACCCCGTCCGGGTGTTCCAGCAGTACGCCACGCTCGACCTCATCTCTTCGGGTCGGGCCGAGTTGTTGGTCGGACGCGGCTCGTTCATCGAGTCCTTCCCACTGTTCGGGTACTCGCTGCACGACTACGAGGAACTGTTCGTCGAGAAACTCGAGTTGCTGCTCCAGATCCGTGACTCGGAACGCGTGACCTGGTCCGGGCGATTCCGGGCGCCGCTGCAGGATCAGGCGATCTACCCCCGCCCCGAGCAAGATCCGTTTCCCATCTGGGTCGGGGTCGGTGGCAACCCGATGTCGATGGTCCGGGCGGGGCGCCTCGGTTTGCCCGTCGCCCTGGCGATCATCGGCGGCGACCCGGTCAGATTCCGCTCCCTCGCCGACATCCATCGGCGCTCTCTCGCCGAGGCGGGCCACGACCCGGCGACTGCGCCCCTGGCCGTTCACGCCCACGGTTACATCGCCGACACCGACGAGCAGGCCGCCAACGAGTTCTTCCCGTCCTACGCCGCGGCGATGACCAAGCTCGGCGCCGAGCGGGGTTGGCCGCCGATGACCCGCCTCCAGTTCGACCAGATGCGGGCGCCGATCGGCTCGCTGGTGCTGGGCGACCCCGAGACCGTCGCCGCCAAGATCCTCGCCTGGCGCGGATTCCTGGGAATCGAGCGCTTCATGCTGCACATGAGCGTCGGAACCCTGCCGCACGAGCAGGTGCTGCGAACCATCGAGCTCTTGGGCACCGAGGTCGCTCCGATCATTCGGGATGAGCTCGGAACCCGAGTCGAAGGACTCTGATCCGATTCCGCTCGGCGAACCGACAATGGCAGTCGATACCAGGAGGTGCGATGCGGGCGAAGGTGTTCACGGCGAAGTCGACGAAGGACGTTGCCCAACAGCTCGAACGGCAGTTCAACGATTGGCTGGCTGCCGAGCCGGCTGCGAAGCCGGTGATCGTCGAGAAACTGACCCATCCGACCTTCGGATGGGGGCAGGTCATCGTCTCGGTGTGGTACGAGGAAGCCCGAGCCGACTGACGGCCGACACGAAAGCGGCATCGTAGGATCACACCAGCTTCCGAAAGGGCCATCTGATGTGCTTCCCCCCTGACGCCGTACCACCGATTCCTCCGATCGAGGGTGGTTCCGGATCAACCCGGAGCATCATTCTCGAAGCGGTAGACGGCAATCGATTCAATGCGTTCGAGGCGTTCCCGGCGAAGACTGGAAACACTGCTGTGATCGTCCTGCCGGACGTGCGCGGTCTGTTCGGCTTCTACGAGGCGCTCGCCGAGCGATTCGCCGAGCGGGGTCATCGGGCAGTGGCGATCGACTACTTCGGACGTACCGCCGGTCTGGACGACCGCCCCGCCGACTTCGATTTCATGAGCCACGTCCGAGAGATGACGTTCGATGGCCTGACCGCCGACGTCGCAGCTGCTGCGCGTCACCTCAGGATCGACTCGGACGGCGTCTCCATATTCACGGTGGGGTTCTGCCTGGGCGGCTCGAACTCGTGGTATCAGGCTTCGACCGGACTGGGCCTTGCCGGCGCCATCGGGTTCTACGGACACCCTGGAAGAGACTTCCCGCCCGGCGGAGGTTCGGTGACCGAGCGCGCAGACCGCATCGAGTGCCCGATCCTCGGCCTCATGGCCGGCCTTGACGAGGGCATCACACCGGATCTCGTCCGTGCCTTCGACGATGCCCTCACAGCGAATGGCGTGGAGCACAAATTCGTCACCTACGACAACGCCCCACACTCGTTCTTCGACCGGTCGCAGGACCAGTACGCCAACGAGTCGGCCGATGCCTGGCAACGAGTTCTGGACTTCATCGACACCAACACCTGAGCGAGCGGTCGGGGTGATCCCTGATTGAGGCCGAGATGGGCTTCTGCAAGGCTGGCGGCATGTTCGATCGTCTTTCACCCTCGACCCGCCGAGCGGGCAGAGTTCTCATCGGGCTCGCTGCAGGAGCCGGCCTGATCGCGTTGGCCGGCATCCTCGGGTTCGTTGGGCTCTGGGAATACGCCGGCTTCAAGACGATCCCGGCCGAGCCTGGCCTCGGGCTCCTGGTGTTGGCTGCTGCTGTACTTTCACTCTTCACCGCGGGGATGTCATTCGCCTGGGCGGTCACACAGCGGCGCTTCAACGAGACAAAGGCATTCGGCACAGGTCTCGCTGCAATAGGCATCGCGCTCGTGGTCTGGTTCACATCGGCCAATTGACCGTGAACGCGATCGAGCAGGGCAAATACTCTCCATCACTGGAGGTGGCCTCCAAGATCGCCCGAGTGCTCCGTATGCCGCTCGAGGACGTATTCCAGTACCCGCCGAGTGAAGCCGGCCTGTCAGCTCCGCCGAAGGCGTGACGCGAACGGGACGATCAAGCCGACCACGAGTGCCGCTAGGAGCCCGACCAGCGTGATGGCAATGGTCAGATCGGAGTCCGGGTTGCCGGGACGGGGCTGCGCCATCTGGAAGAAGGCGTCCAGCGCGGGGATCACGAGAACCACCGCTGGCGCAGCGACGACCGGCCACAGCCGGCCGCGGAACCGCCCCGACGAGCTACCAGCCAGCGCAACCACGCCTCCGAGCGCCGGCCAGATGAAGAGGTAGCTGAGTCCGGGAAGCACGATGGTGGTCAAGGCGCCGAGCACGACCCACACCGCGACGATCCCGGTGGCGAGTTCGAAATCGCCGAAACGTCCTGCGAGGGCGCCGCCGACGAAGCTGAGGGTCACTGCTGCCAGGAAACACAAGAGCGCCAGATACAGGTAGCTCTCCCAGACTCCCTGGGTGGAGCGCACGGCCGACACGATCCACCACGTCAAGAAGACGACCAGCGCCGCAGCGATCGAACCGACGGCCATCACCAGCGAACCGCGACCGATCGCCGCAACGGAGTCCAGCTTCGAGCGCAGCCGCCACCAGGCGAGCAGACCGAACGCTGCAGCCGCGACGACTGCGAGCGTTTCGGTGACGAACGAGGAGTAGCCGACCGTCACGAACGGCGTCATCGCGAAGAACACGACATCGGCATCGGTAGTGGTCGGGGGCAACTCCGATTTCCCCACCGCCCCGAGCACCGCCATCACGTTGTCGCCGTGGTGCTGGACGCTGCTCATCGAGACCGAGGCTGGGACGTCTCGGTCGGTGTGGTAGATAGATGATCCCCGGAGGTACGCGAAGCTGAGCCCGGGGATCTCCGCCTCTTTGAACACGTCGAAATCGGTGCCCACGCCTCCGAACAGATCGACCATCTCGGTCAGGAAGGAGAATGCCGCCGGGTCGGCTGCGGTCGACCGGTAGCGGTCGACGATCCCGGTGTCGGGCCGGCTGGACTCGACCAACAACGACGGCCCAGAGGATCCGATCGCCTCCAGGTTGACGACCAGGCCGATCTGTTCGAACGATGGGTGGAAGCGCGCAAGGGCCGTCGCCCCGTACCGGGGATTGGGCTCCTCCCCATCGGTGAACACCAGCAGGAGGTCGTTGGCCGATCGGTCGCCAGCCAACGACGTCCGAGCCGCCTCGAGCAGTACGGCAACCCCGACGCTGTTGTCGTTTGCGCCAGGGGTGTTCGGGTGCGAGTCGTAGTGCGCGACGAGCGCGATCGCCTTGGTTGGGGCAGTGCCCGGAATCACCGCCATGATGTTGCGCACCGTCGTCGTCTCACCGGGCGACCCGAAGTAGTCGGGGACCTCGACCGACTGGACCTCCGGTTCGAGACCCATCCCTACCAGCTGCCCGGTGATGTATTCCTCGACCAGTCGGAGCGCCTGGCTTCCCATCGGGTGCGGTTCGACGGCGATCTCCAGGACATGGGTCTTCGCTCTGAAAGCGCTGAACTCGGCAAGCGGTGCGTCGGCGCCCCGCACCGGCGGCCGCAGCAACGAACTGAAGCCGGCGAAGACCAGCAGCACCACCACGCCGAACGCAACCCATGGCTTCGCGTGTGATGGTCGAATTGAGCGCTTCTGGCTCGGAAGAGTCCGATCGAAGATCGTGCTCTGACTCATGGTGCTGCCCCCGTGGCGGCCGCGCACTTCGGCTCTCGTTCGGCTCCAACGTAGGAGTCGACAGGAAGCGGGCGCCAGAGCACAAAGGACTCGAACACTCGTGTCCGCTGGTCCGGGTAGCCTCGGCCGGACCATGTGTCTCGAGAGGAGTGTCAGATGACGGCAGATCGGCAACACCCCGCTCCGACAGACCTCATCCGTCGTCTCCCGAAAGCCGAGCTCCACCTCCACATCGAAGGGACGCTCGAGCCGGAGATGCTCTTCGACCTTGCCCAGCGGAACGGGATCGAGACGAGGTTCTCGTCCGTCAGCGAGCTCAGGGCTGCATACGATTTCACCGATCTCCAGTCGTTCCTCGACATCTACTACGAGGGCGCCAACGTCCTCCGAACCGAAGAGGACTTCCACGATCTGACCTGGGCCTATCTCGAGCGGGCTGCGGCCGACGGGGTTCGGCGGGCGGAGATCTTCTTCGATCCACAGACCCACACGTCCCGGGGGATCTCGATGGAGACGGTGATCAGCGGGATCGGTTCCGCCTTGGATCGCAGTCACGAACTGGACATCTCTTCGGGGCTGATCCTCTGTTTCCTCCGCCATCTCTCCGGCGAGGCCGCGGTTGCGACGCTCGAGGCGGCACTCCCCTGGCGGGACAGACTGCTCGGGGTCGGGCTGGACTCATCGGAAGTCGGCCACCCGGCGACCAAGTTCGCCGAGGCATACGACCTCGCTCGCTCGGTGGGCCTTCACCTCGTCGCTCATGCCGGTGAGGAGGGCCCGCCCGAATACGTCTGGCAGGCACTCGACGTCCTCGGTGTGGAGCGCATCGACCACGGCGTTCGGTCGATGGAGGACCCGGCCCTGGTCGAGCGCCTCGTCGCCGACCGAATCCCGCTGACCGTGTGCCCCCTGTCGAACCTGAAGCTCAAAGTGGTGGACGACTTGACCGACCATCCACTCAAGCTGATGCTCGACGCCGGGCTCAAGGTGTCGATCAACTCCGACGATCCCGCCTACTTCGGGGGCTATGTCGGTATGAACTACGCGGCGATCGCCGAGGCGCTCGAACTGTCGGAAGACGACCTACGCCATCTCGCCGCCAACAGCCTCGACTCTGCCTTCGAGTAATCCCGACCCTCGTGGATGGCGGTTGCTCGTCATCGCCGACGCTGAGTGTGTATGTTCCGAGTGTTGAAGGGGACTCGAGAGAGGTGTCGATTGGCCTCGGTCCAAGGCACCTCGTGAAGCGCCGGAGGTTGGCCATGCCACGATTCCTGACCGGTTGGCGATCGCTCGTCGCGATCCTGACCGCACTGTTCATGCTCGTTCCGGGCGTTGCCGCCGGCGGTGACGGCTACCTCACCACCGAGGAACCTCTCCTCGCCCTCGATGAATCGCTACCGGCAGGCGCACAGGTGACGCCCATCATCAGCAGCGGCGAAACAGTCGACGGGACGCTGTTCGAGGGCATCCCTGACGGCGTCGGCATTCGGCCCGGCCCCGAGCACAACACCGTCGACGTCTACGTCGCCCACGAGCAGACCACCGTGCCGTTCTTCGGCACCGCCGACTTCGTCGATGCGTCGGTCACCAAGCTGACGCTGAGCACCCGTACCCCCAACCGCGGAGCGGTCCTGGCAACCGACCTGGCGATCTCGTCGGACGACGGCTACCTGCGATTCTGTTCGGCCTCGATGGCAGGACCGGCGGAGGGCTTCGACGACTACGTGTTCCTCGTCGGCGAAGAGGCCAACGACATCGTCGAAATCGGCCCAGGACAACCATTCTCACCAGACGCGGCCGTGGCACCACAGCGGCAGGCGGGCTACGCAGTCGCACTCAACACCGAGACCGGCGAATACTCCCACATCACTGGAATGGGCCGCCTCAACCACGAGAACACGATCGCCCTGCCCGGCTACGAGGACATCGTCCTGATCACGACCGACGACACGTTCAACGGCCCGTCGGCCCAGCTCTACATGTACCTCGCCCACGATCAGGACGCAGTGTTCGCCGACCAGGGCTCGCTGTGGGCGTTCCAGGTGACCGCCACAGACGGCGGGGCCGTCGATCCGGACGACCCGTTCAACGACGCCAACGACTACCTCGACATCCGCCCTGGTGACGACTGGCAGGGCCGATTCATCCCCGTCCCCGATGACATCGCCGACGGCACGACGTCGGAGGCGCCGCAGGACGCTCTCGAGAGCTGGTCGAACGACAACAACGTGTTCCAGTTCATCCGCCTCGAGGATCTGGCGTACGACAAGAACGATCCGAACGTCGTGTACATCGCCGACACCGGACGGAGCCGGGTTGTTCCCGATCCCGCCACCGGTCGGCTGGTACGAGGGCCCGGTGGCACCGTTGGCTTCGCCGACAACGGCAGCGTGTTCAAGATGGTGTTCGACGCCGACGACCCGACGAAGGTCGTGAGCTTCTCGATGCTCGCCCAGGGCGACGACCCCGGCCTGGGTGCCTACGTGCCGTTCGTCAGCCCCGACAACGTCGACACGTCCAAGAAGAGCCTGATGGTCCAAGAGGACACCGACAACGCCAGGATCTGGCAGTACGACATGTCCAAGGATGCCTGGCGTGTGGTCGCCACTGTCACAGACCCCGATAGCGAGTCGAGCGGCATCGTCGATGCCTCGAAGTGGTTCGGACAGGGGACCTGGCTGGTGACCGTCCAGGGCCATGGGTTGTACGTCGAGGAAGCCGAGATCGACGGGGTCCTCTACAAGCGGGAATCGGGCCAGCTGCTGCTCATGAAGATCCCAGCGAGCTAGACCGACAAACAGTGTCCCGAGGGGAGTGGGCCGCCGACCGGGCGAAGCCAGTGCCGGCTCAACGGTCACGCGGTCTCTGCGGCCTGCTCCTCGGGCTCGAAGACACCGGTCGAGAAGACATCCAGCATCGTGGTGGCGCCATGGTCCGAGAACAACGCATGGGCGCGACGACCGATTTCGAGTCCGTAGGGGTTCGAGCTCCCGAGTGAGTGACCGGCGATAGCCCACACATACCCCTCCAGTGCGATCGGAAGGCATTCGGCGGCCAGCTCGTGCGTCCGTCGCCACTCGGATTCGGCCTGCACGACGTCACCATCGACGCCGGCCAGTGCTGCTCGGCAGGCGTGCTTGTAGAGCTCTGCGAGCCGCCCTCTGAACGGGTTCGCCTCGGCCACCTGCAGACTGTCGACAAGGCGCTCCCGATCGGACAGCATCACACCCGTCAGCATCCTGTACCACAGATCGAGGCGAAGCGGGACCGCAGGTAGCTCCGCCTTGGCGATCTCGTACCCCTCATCGAAGCGCTTGGAAAGCAGCATGTCCTCCGCACGATCTTGGGCGAGGCTGGCCAACGTCTGGCTGTCGCCCGACCCCGAAACTCGTTGCCGCAATGCAACCCGCGCCGCCAGCCACTCCGAAGGGTCGTCTGTCCACATCCTGCGCAGGTAGGCAACGTCCCAGTACTGGTACTCGACCTGGGCAGGCAGGGTCGTCGGGTCGATGTCGTCGAGGATGCGGTCGATCTCCTCCCAGTCGAACGAGAACAACAGGTTCGAGGCCCATTCGAGCTTCACCTCCGTCAAGTACCGGGGGTCACCCAGCCGGCGGGCATCTACCAATTTCTCCTGGACGAGATCTCTCCGAGCCGGCACGTCGGATGCTGTGACGTATCCGAGATTCTGGAGCACCCGGCGCTTCTGGGCCATCAATTGATGCTCACGAGCCATCTCCAGGCCCGACTCCAACAGGATGACCGCCTCGCGCGTGCGGTGAGAGAGCCCCAAGCCGACACCCTTTGTGATGATCGTGTCCACGAAGACGGGGATGTTGTCCTCCTGCTCGGCCTGGGACAATGTCAGATCGCACCACTCGAGCGCCTGATCGGTGTGACCGTCGAGCATGAACGATCGGGCGAGCTGCGCCACCGTCTCGGAGCCGGCCGCGTCACCTGCCTCGGCCACTAGAGGCTCGAGCAACTCCCAGCTCTCGTTCGCCCTGCCGGAATCGTTGAGGATTCTGGCCAGCGTCGTACCGGCTCGCGCCCGTCCGACCACATCGTCGGCCTCGGCGAACGACTCGATTGCCTCGGAGGCATAACGCTCTGCGTTGTCGTCGAGTGCCGCGTGTGCGGCACGGGCTGCACGGATGAGCAGCTCTCCCCGGTCGGCGGGAGAGGCCGCCAAATCGATCCCCCTGAGGCTGAGTTTGACGACCTGCGCGTGCGACTGCATCGCCCCCGCCCGGTCGGCTGCGGACAGCAATGCCTCGATCGCCTTCCGGCGAAGGCCGCTGGTGTCCTCTCCGGTGGGAGCGACCTCCAGTGCATCGAGGTAGTGGCTTGCGGTCACGCCTGCCACCTCGGGGAGCCCGAGCGAATCGAAGTAGTTCGCAACACGGATGTGACGTTCGTGCCGATCGGCCCTGCTGATCCGCTCGTGCGCCACCTCACGGATGATCGACTGGACGAATCGGTACTGGCCGCGCTCGGGTGAACGGGGATCGCGGTTGACCGAGAGGACCTCACGGCGCACCAGTGGCTCCAGCTGTCCGGCGAGGGCGTCGGGCGAAACCTCGTCTCGCAGGGCGGCGAGACCCTCGAGGCTGAACGACTGGCCGAGGATTGCGGCATCGGCGATGAGCGAACGCTCGTCTCGGTCGAATTGATCGAGCCGGGCACCTACGAGGCCGTGGAGCGAGTCCGGGATGGTGATGTCGGCAACGTCGCCGGCGAGTTCGTACCGACCGTCTGCGATCGGCTGAATCGTGCCGTCGGCGGCGAGCATCCTCAGCAGTTCGACCGCATACAGCGGGACGCCTCCGGCATGTTCGACGAGACGCTCCACGAGCGCCATTGGAGCGTCGGAGACGACGCCTGTCACCAGCTCGCGCATCGTTGCGGGGGCGAGCGGTGCCAGGTGCGCGCCGAGCGAATTCGAACGCCCCGAGCCCCAACCCGGGCGGCGCTCGAGCAGCTCGGGGCGGCCGAGCGTCACGATCAGCAACGGCGACGCCGTGAGCGACACCATCTCGTCGATGAAGTCGAGTGTCCCGTCGTCGGCCCAGTGGGCATCCTCGAACACGAGAACGACCGGCCCCCGCTCGGCGATCTCGACGAAGAACATCCGCCACGCTGCGAAGAGCTCTGCACGATCGGCCGAGATGTCCCCTCCCAGACCGAGCAGCGACTCGAGATGGGGCTCGACCCAGGCCCGGTCGTCGGCATCGGTCACGAATTCGGCGAGTGCGGTACGCAGCCGGGTGCGAGTGACGTGGTCATCTGAACCTTCGACGATCCCGCAGCGCTGGCGGACCATCTCCGCGACGGCCCAGAAACTCAGCTCCTCCCCGTAGGCGGGTGAGCGACCGTGATGCCAGTAGAAGGTCTCGGTGAGGCCATCGACGTAGTTCCAGAGCTCTTCGACGAGGCGGCTCTTGCCGATGCCGCCCTGTCCGACGATCGACACCAGGCGGAGACGCCCATCCCGTTCGACGGCGTGGAGGTTGTCCTTGAGCAACCGCAGCTCGTCGTTGCGTCCGACGAACGGAGGCACCAGCCCCTCGCTGCGGCGTGCGCCTCGATGACCTCCGATCACCCGGACCGCCCGGTATGCCTCCACCGGCTCGTCCTTGCCTTTGAGCGTGACCGGACCGACGCTCTCGAACTCGACGGCGTCCCGTGCGAGATCACGAGAGGCACGCCCGACCAGGACCTGCCCGGGATCGGCAGCGCTCTGGAGCCTCGAGGCGATGTTGACGGTGTCGCCGATGATCAGTCCGGTGGTGGCGTTGCCGTCACCGCCCACTGCAGCCTCACCGCTGAGCACGCCGGCGCGGGCGGCGAGACCCGGCATGCCTTCGGTCTCGCCCAGTTCGGCGACGGCGTCGACCAGTTCGAGGGCAGCCCGCACCGCCCGCTCGGCGTCGTCCTCGTGGGCGACGTGGGCACCCCACACCGCCATCACTGCGTCGCCGATGTACTTGTCGATCACCCCGCCGAAGCGCTCGACGATCTGCCTCGCTCGGTCGAAGTATCGGGTGAGCATCGCCCTGACTTCTTCGGAGTCACGCTGCTCGGTCAGCGGGGTGAACCCGACGATGTCGATGAACATCGCGGTGACGAATCGCCGCTCACGTGCGGGCTCGACCGAAACCTGAGCGGAGAGTGGGGCGGAAGCCTGCCCACCGGCGCCACCGAGGGGCATTCCGCACTCGGAGCAGAACTTGTCCCCGGCATCGACCGGACTCGAGCAGCCGGGGCACACCGCAGCGGCTGCAGCGCCGCACTCAGAACAGAACTTCGCCCCCGCTCGGATGTCGGCTCCGCACGCAGCGCAGGTCATCGATACCTCCGGGCCGGAGGCTAGCGCTCGAGCCTCTCCCCGAGCTGCCGCAGGAACGCCGCTGCCGGGGCTCCATCCACGAATGCGTGGTCGAACGTGAGCGAGAGCACCATCTCGTATCCGGAGCCGACGGTTCCGTCATCGTGGACCACGGCGACCCGCCGGGCGGTCCCGACGCCGAGGATCGCAACCTGAGGCAGATTGATGATCGGCGTGAACCCGTCGATCCCGTACGAGCCGAGGTTCGACACGCTGAACGTGCCCCCCTCGAAGTCGCTCGTCTCGAGTCGCTTCGTCCTTGCTCGTTCCGCGATGTGAGCGATCGCCGACGCCACCTCCTCAGTCGAGCGTGACGCCGGATCGCGGACCACCGGGGCGACCAGCCCGTCGTCGGTCTGGATCGCGAGGCTGACATGAGCCACCGGCGCCGGGGTGAATGCGTCGCCGTCCCTCGTTCCGTTCAGCTTCTGATGGTCGACGAGCACTTCCGCGGTGGCTTTCACCACGGTGGCCGTGAGTCGCTCCGGGAGCTCCGCTCCCACTTGAACGGTCGAGAAGAGCGTCACAGGGGCGGTCTCGGCATGGCTCCTGCGCATGTTTCGAGCGATCGTGGCACGTAGCCCGCTCATGTCGGGCAGCGCTCCCGCGGCGCTCCGCACGTCGCCCTCGGTGATCCGCCCTTCGGGTCCGCTTCCCTGGATCGTCGACAGATCGACGCCCATCTCTCTCGCCACCCGTTTGGCCGAAGGCGAGGCTCGCACGGTCGCTTCGGACACCGCCACCGCCGGTTCGGCGCCGGGCCCCGACACGGTCGCGCTCGCTTCGACGGACTCGATGACCCGACAGATCGGATCGCCCTGACGAACCGGGTCGCCGATGGCGACCCGGTTCACCACGAAGCCGGCTTCGGGTGCCTCGATCTCCTGTGAGACCTTCTCGGCCTGCACCTCGGCGATCAACTGACCTGCCGTGCAGGCCTGGCCGTCGTCGACGAACCAGGCCGTGACCACGGCGTCCTCGCCGGCCGAACTGATGACGGGCATCAGTACGTCGACACCCATGGCGTCTAGCCCGCGACCAGCAGGCTGGATGCGGCGTCGGTGATGCGCTCGACCGACGGCAGCGCCCATGTTTCGAGCGGATGGCTGTACGGGATGGGGATGTCCGGTGTTGCGAGTCGCGTCGGCGGCGCATCCAGGTAATCGAATGCACCCTCGATGGCGGTCGTGATCACTTCACCCGACATGCCGAAGCTCTGGTAGTCCTCGTCGACGACCAGGAGCCGATGGGTCTTTTCGACACTCGCCACGATCGCGTCGCGATCGAGCGGAACCAGTGATCGGAGATCGAGGATCTCGGCAGAGATGCCCTTCTTCTCGAGATCCTCGGCTGCGTCGAGCGCCTTGTGGACCGACAGTCCGATGGTGGCGATCGTCAGATCCGTTCCCTCCCTGGCGATCGCTGCCTTGCCGATCGGGACCTCGTATGGGCCCTCCGGCACCACTCCGGTCGCTCTGGGGTTGTTCGTCATCCAACCGAGGCCGAGCACACCCTTGTGGAACATGTAGACCACGGGGTTGTCGTCGCGAATGGCCGCGATCATCAGTCCCTTCGCGTCGTACGGGTTGGACGGGACGACCACTTTCATCCCCGGGAGGTGTGCGAACATGCCCCAGAGGGTCTGGGAGTGCTGGCCGGCATCGGAGTAGCCGCCTCCGACCGCGGTCGTGAGAACCATCGGCACCTTGACGTTGCCACCACTGAAGTAGTGGATCTTCGCCATGTTGTTGTAGATCTGGTCCATGCAGACCCCGAAGAAGTCGACGAACATCAACTCGACGATCGGCCGCATCCCGTTGATGGCGGCTCCGACGGCGGCTCCGATGAAACCGGTCTCGGAGATCGGAGTGTCGATGATCCGCTCCGGGCCGAAACGGCCCAGCAGCCCTTCGGTGGCTCCGAAGATGCCGCCGTAGGTTCCGACGTCCTCTCCCATGACGAACACAGAGCCATCGGCTTCCATCTCGACACCGATGCCTTCGGCGATCGCCTTCTGGGTGGTGAGCTTGCGATCTGTCGTGGTGGTCACAGCTGCACACTCCTTCCTGCGAATACGTCTTCGAGCGCGGACTCGGGAGCCGGATACGGGCTGGACATCGCGAATTCGATCGCGGCTTCGACCTCGTCGGCCATCGCCTGTTGGATCGATGCCATGTCGGATTCGTTGAGCACGCCCTCGGCCAGCAACTGGTTTCCGAAGACGATGAGCGGATCCCGCTGGTTCATGTCGGTCTTGAAGTCGTCCGACCGGTATGCGTCGGCGTCGCCCTCGAAGTGCCCCCACAGTCGGTCGGTTTTGATCTCCACGAGGCTCGGTCCGTCCCCACGACGTGCGCGAGCGATCGCCTCGCCCATCACCTCGTAGACGGCCACTGGGTCGTTCTCGCCGACCAGGACACCGGGGATTCCATACGCCGACGCTCGATCGGAGTTGTCCGGAATCGCGGTCGACGCAGTCTTCGGAACGGAGATCGCGTATGCATTGTCCTCGCAGATGAACACCACTGGCAGCTTCCAAAGTGAAGCCAGGTTGAGCGACTCGTGGAATGCACCCTGGTTCGCTGCCCCTTCACCGAAATAGGACAAGGCGACGTTGTCGGTGCCTTTGTGCCGGAAGGCCATCGCGGCACCGACTGCGACCGGCATGCCCTCTCCGATGATCCCGGAGCAGCCAAAGTTGGGCTCGACCGAGAACAGGTGCATGTGCCCGCCCTTGCCGCGGCCCAGGCCCGTCTCCCGACCGAAGATCTCGGCGGTCATCTTGTTCAGGTCGACGCCCTGCGCGATTGCCAGGTGGTGGGGTCGGTGGGTGGCGGTGATCGCATCACCGTTCTTGAGGTGAGGACGCATCCCGACGGCAACCGGCTCCTGTCCTGCGGCGAGATGCATCTCTCCTGGAATGAGTCCGGCCGCGATGTCGAAGGCGGGGAGCTTGTCGGCGAAGTACAACTCCCGGATTCGCTCTTCGAAGCGACGGATCTTGACCATCGTCTCGTACATGTCGACCAGGTGGTCCTTAGGGATTTCCACGGGTCGACCTCCTTTCTCCGGGCCCGGGGCCCGGGACGCCCGGCGAAACCGCCGATGCTTTCGAACCTACACCTCGCCTGGCGGGAGTTGTGAGGTCAGGAGTTCGCGAGGGCAGCACTCATGTCGAGCATGCGCGGTCCATCGATCACGCGTGCCACACCGCCGCGGGCGGGGAGCCGCCGCTCGCCATCCAGCGCCACCAGGCCCGCGTCGACGTCGAGGCGATGCTCCGTCCCGATCGGCAGGTCCCGGTGACCGGACACGGGAACGTCGAGTACGAGTCCCGGCCCGAACACGGCTCGCACCACGGACTGCCCACCGAACCTGAGCAGTCGGGCGTGCCCACCTTCGAGCGGGCCGAATGCAGCTGATACCGAGGCGATGCCCACGGCGGTTCTCCGAGCCGACGTGACCAGCCCCTCGACCAGATGGGTCGGCTCCCAGATCGCACCGGATCCCACCCATCGGTCCGACACCACGACGGCATCGATCACCGCGATCGCCGATCCCTCCGTGGTCTCGACCTCGACCGCGGTGGTGGACACGAACGCGGATGCATCAAGCGTGACCGCCAACGCCGTGGCCAGCCCGACAACGGTCGGCTCCTCACTGAATGCGAAGGCGTTGTTCGTGCCTGCTGCGAGAGGAACCAGCGGGGCTCGGGCCCAGCCTTCCGCCGCGGCGCGGACGGTGCCGTCACCTCCGACAATCGCGAGCGCCGAAGCCTCCATCGCTGCCAGGGCAGCCGCGGCGGACCTGGTGTCGGATTCGGAGCCCTCGACCGCGAGATCGAGGAAGGCGACCGGAGCGGCTGCCGAGCCCGCGAGGCTGACGGCTCTCCTGACGAGACCAGCTTGATCGTCGAGCGCCCGTACCTCGACATCGGCCACGGACCCGAGACCGACGAGGAAACGGGCGACGAGGTTCGCCTTCTCCTCGATGTCGATGACACGCGCCAGCCCCGTGAGTCGGCGGATGTCCTTGGACGACATAGGGTTGGCAATGAGGCCAACGATTCTCGATGTCATGAATCGTCCCGGAACGGTTGCGCGCACATCGTGCATCCTTCTCGTCGACCATCGGCTCCTCAACGAACATACGCCCGTGGACGAGCAGATGCAGGAGAGCACCGGAATGGCCCGGGCTGCTCGCGGCCGAGCGGCACAGGTGAAGGCCACCCCCGCCTATCGTCCCGATGTGAACGGGAATCGTGGGCCGCTGATCAGAACGGCGGATGGGTCCAAGGCCGGGTCGTTCGGGCCCGCAGAGTGGTCGATGCTTGGGTTCCTGGCGGTCGTCTGGGGCGCCTCGTTCCTGCTGATCGCCATCGGGCTCGACGCCTTCACGCCGGGCATGGTCGCCTGGCTGCGGCTGATCGTCGCCGTGCTCGTCCTCTCCACGCTCCCGGCGGTCCGGCGCTCGGTCGATCGGAGCGACTGGCCGGCGGTCGCAGTGGTGTCGATCGCCGGGAACGCAGGCCCGGCCCTGCTGTTCGCCTACGCGGAGACGACCATCGAGAGTTCGCTGGCCGGGATGCTCAACGCCGCCGTACCCCTGGCGACGGCCACGATCGCGTTCCTGCTCGGAGTGCGCTCGCTCAGGCGGGTCCACGTCGTCGGGCTCGTCCTCGGCTTCGGCGGTGTCATCATGCTGAGCCTGCCGAGTTCCACCGGTTCGGGATCCGCTGCGCTCGGGGTTCTTCTGGTCCTGCTGGCCGTACTCGGGTATGCCTTGACCGGCAACGTGCTGGTTCCTCTGCAGCAGAAGTACGGAGCGCTCCCGGTCATCTATCGAGCTCAAGTGATGGGGGTGCTCCTGGTGGCGCCGTTCGGATTGAGCAACCTGGAAGAGAACCGGTTCGCGATGGGTCCGTTCATCGCCGTCGTCGTCCTGGGCGGCGTCGGTACCGGGATCGCCCGGTCGGTCCAGGCCACGATCGCAGGCCGGATGGGGGCACCGCGAGCGTCGATCATCGGATACCTGGTGCCCATCGTTGCAATCGTGCTGGGTGTCGTGTTCCGCGACGAGGTGCTCGAGCCCATCGAGATCGGGGGGTTCGCGGTCGTTCTGGTCAGCGCGTTCCTCGTCAGTCGAGCAGTCCGAACGCAACGGAATTGACCTCGGCTTTATCGGGCGCGGCATAGCGTTGGGCACGTGAACCCTCGACAGGAGTAGTAGATGCCGATCGAGACAGAGCCCAACCCACACAAGATCGAGACGGGGCGGAGCTGGCGCGATCTTCCGCCTGAGCCTCCGTCGAAGGCACCACTGCGACCGCATATGACGGTTCCGGCACCGACCGAGCCGGCAACGCGCTCTTGGCCGTGGGGACGAATCGCGGCGGGCGCCGCCGCGCTGGTCGTCGGGATCTCGGTGGGCGTGTGGGCGCCCTGGGCCGGGACGGCCGATGAAGCTCCTGCGCCCCTCGCAGCCGACGAGCTGCCCGAGACGATCGTGCCCGACCCTCCGCAGGAGTTCCAACAAGAACCCGCACCCTCGGATGAGCCGTTCGTGATCCCGCCTGATGCGCCAGACGGGCCACAGGACTTCTTCGATCAACTACCCGAAGACTTCCTCGACCAGCTCCCCGACGAGTTCCTCGACCAGCTCCCCGACGGGTTCTTCGACGGCCTTCCCGGCGCCGGCCAGGTTCAGCCCGGCGGGCTCATCGAGTTGGCCGATCTCCCCGACGGCTACCAGCCGCGCAGCAATGTCTTCAGTGAGTCGAACGACCGTGCCAGCCAGCGGATCCGGCTGCTCGGACCAGAGGGCGCAGTCGACATCCAGGCGATCCGGGGACCCGACGTGTCGCTGCCCACGTCGGGTGAGCCGTTGACCGTCGCAGGCACGGAGGGACGGCTCACGACCACCGAAGCCGCCACGACGCTCTCGTGGCTCGCCGACGACGACCTGTTGATCACGGTGGAAGCCGGACCCGACATGGACCTCGATCTGCTCCTGGCGATCGCCACAGCGGTGGAGGTCTCCGAATGAGGACGCCGAATCCCGAATGGGCGAGCGAGGTCCTGTCGGCTGCCCGCTCGGAACTGGGCCGCGTCGTGGTGGGCCAGGAGCGGATGCTCGAGCGGATCCTCACGTCGCTGCTCGCCAATGGTCACTGTCTCCTGGAGGGTGTCCCGGGTCTCGGCAAGACCTTGACACTGTCGACGCTGGCCCGGGTGCTCGGTGGAAGTTTCTCCCGGATCCAGTTCACCCCCGACCTGCTGCCGTCAGACATCGTCGGCACGCGCATCTACCGGGCCTCGACGGAGAAGTTCGACATCGAGCCCGGGCCGATCCTGTCGAACTTCGTGCTCGCCGACGAGATCAACCGGGCTCCAGCCAAGGTCCAGGCCGCCATGTTGGAGGTGATGGCCGAGCGACAGGTCACCATCGGTGACCAGACCTTCGCCGCTCCGAAGCCGTTCCTGGTGATGGCGACCCAGAACCCGGTCGAGTCCGAGGGTGTGTACCCGCTGCCCGAGGCGCAACGAGATCGCTTCCTCATGCGCGTCCCGGTCGACTACCCCACCGAGTCGGAGGAACTCGAGATCATGCGCCGATCGGATCTCACTCCCGAGTCGGCGCAGGCCGTTCTCGATCCGGCCTCCGTCTCGGAGCTCCAACGGATCGCATCGACGGTCTTCGTCGAACAGCCCGTCGCCGAGTACGCACTGCGTCTGGTCACTGCGACCCGCTCCCCCGCAGTCGCAGGCCTGACCCAGCTCGATGGCCTCATCGAGTACGGGGCGAGCCCCAGGGCCTCGCTGGCACTGGTGGCATGCGGTCGAGGGCTTGCCCTGCTGAAGGGGCGCGACTTCGTCACCGAGCAAGACGTCTACGACGTCGCATACGACGTGCTCAACCATCGCCTCATCCTGTCGTTCGAGGCCGTGGCGGACGGGGTCGGGGTCGACGACATCCTCTTCGAACTGCTGACGTCGATTCCGACGAAACGCTGATGGATCCCGCCACGTTCGATCGCCTCCGACATCTCGACCTCACCGTTGCGCGTCGAGTCGAGGGCCTGCTCCAGGGGGATCATCGCGGTCTCTTGCCGGGCCCCGGCCAGACGCCTGGCGAGGCACGCCCGTATCAGCCGGGGGACGACGTGCGGCGCATCGATTGGAACGTCACGGCCCGCACCCAGCGAACCCACGTCAGGGATACCGAGGCCGATCACGAACTCGAGACCACGCTGGTAGTCGACGTCTCTGCATCGATGGCGTTCGGCACAGCCCGCGGAACCAAGACGGACGTGGCGCTCGCCGTCGCCGCCGTCTACGGGTTCGCGTCGCTCGATGGCGGCAATCGGGTGGGTGCGATCGTGCTCGGGAACGAAGCCGTGCGAATCCCGGCGAAGTCCGGACGGGCGCACCTGTATGCCGTCCTCGGTGCGATTGGGGACGCGCAGGGAGCGGGGCGGCTCGACCTGGCCGCGGGTCTGGCGGGTGCCGCCAGGATGCGCTCACGTCGCGGGCTGGTGGTGGTGATCTCGGACTTCCTCGACGACGGACTGTGGGATCGCCCGATGCGCATGCTGGCCCATCGCCATGAGGTGGTCGCGGCGGTCGTCTCCGATCCGCGTGAGCTCAGCCTGCCCGACGTCGGAGTTGTGCGAATGGAGGACCCCGAGACGGGTCGCCAGACGTGGGTCGACACGGCGAGCCGCAGGTTCCGCTCGGCCTACGACCGGGCTGCGGCCGAACGACAGCACGACATCGAACGACGGATCATCCGGTCCGGAGCGCACGTGCTCCCGCTCACCACCGGGCGCGACTGGGTCGGCGACATCGTCACCTGGGTGATGCGGCGTCGAACTGGAGCCGCTGCGACGGGGAGGACTTCGTGACCGTCGAGGCACCCATCCGCCTCCTCGCGCTGGCGATCCCGGCTGCGCTCCTGGCCTGGTACGTGTTCTCGAGGGGCCGCCGCACCCGAGCTGTCGTCAGGTTCACGTCGATCGAACTCGCCCAGCAGGTCACGTCACGAACCGGCTGGCGAAGATGGATCACGGCCGGCGCAGGGATACTCGGCGCCGTCGTACTCGCCGTTGCGTTCGCCCGGCCGGTCGTGGCAGTGCCGATCCCCCAGGAACAGGCGAGCCTGATCCTGGCCGTGGACGTGTCACTGTCGATGGGGTCCGCCGATGTCGAACCCAGCCGGATCGAGGCAGCGCAGGACGCGGCCGGCAGGTTTGCAGAGATCGCGCCGAGGGATCTCAACATCGGTCTTGTTGCGTTCGCAGGGACGGCGCTGCCGGTGCTCGCGCCCGACACCGATCGCGCACCGCTCGAGACGGCGATCGGGCGGCTCGGTCTTGGACAGGGGACGGCGATCGGCGAGGCGATCTTCTCCTCGTTGGAACAGCTCGAACTCACAGTGCCGGAGCCGGAGGTGCCGAAGGCGGTCGTGGTGCTCTCTGACGGTGAGACGACCGTCGGGCGTCCGGATTCCGAAGCGGCTGCTGCTGCCGTCGAGGCAGGAGTCCCGGTCTACACGATCTCGTTCGGGACGCGGTCGGGGACCATCGACTTCCAGGGCGAACGCATCGCCGTCCCGGTCGCTCCAGATCCCCTCAGGCAGATCGCCGAGACGACCGGCGGACAGTTCTTCGAGACGGCGAGCGAATCCGACCTCTCGCAGATCCTCTCGGAGATCGGTTCCCAGATCGCATTCGAGACCGAAGATCGCGAAGTCACCGACTGGTTCGCCGCCGGCGGCCTCGGACTCCTGGCGCTGGCCATCGCGGGTTCGATCCGCTGGTTCGGTCGCATCGTGTGAGCACCGACCGGGTGATTCAGAACCCGGTCAGTCCTGCCGGGTCATCCGGTCGAGAAGGGCTTCGCTGATCGACCGAAGTGTCTCTCGCTCCCCGGTCGAGAGCTGATCGATCAGTAGGCGACGAACTTCCCTGACGTGCCCCGGGGCGGCCTGCTCGAGGGCAGCGCGGCCCGACTCGGTGAGCACCGCCTCCTGGCCGCGACCATCGGTCGAACAGGGCCGTCGTTCGACCCAGCCATCCCGCTCCATCCGTCGGATGGTGTGACTCATCCGACTCGGTGAGTACTGGAGGAAGTCGGCGAGATCGCCCATACGAGCGACACCGCCTTCGGTCTCCGAGAGCGCAACGAGGGCTGCGTAGTGGGCGTGGCTCATTCCCGAGTCGATGATCAACTGCCGGTCGAGGGCACCCTCGATCAGCCGACTCACAGTATTGAACGCCCGCCAGGTCGCTTGCTCCTCGTCAGTGAGCCACGGGGCTTCCGTCGTCATGCGAACTGGACGGAGCGCTTGGCGAATCCGAACTGGAAATCGTCGATGACGGTCCTCGGGGCCTCCGCGGGGTCGGTGGCAGCACCAAGCGCGATGAAGAGCGGCGTGAAATGCTCGACGGTGGGATGCGCGTACGGCATCCCTGGCGCCCGGCCGTAGTCGGCGAGCTGGTCGAGGTCCCCGCGCTCGAGGGCGTCGGCCACCCAGAGGTCGAACTCTCTCGACCAACCGGGGATTCGGTTCTCCCAGAACATCTCCCTCGTGGCGAACCGCAGCCCGTGGGTCATGAATCCCGACCCGATGATCAAGACGCCTTCGGATCGGAGGGGCTGGAGGCGTCGGCCCAGCTCGAAGAGTCGCTCGGGATCGTGGGTCGGCATGCTCAGTTGCAGGACGGGAACGTCGGCGTAGGGGTACATCACCTTCAACGGCACCCACGCCCCGTGATCCAGGCCGCGGCTCGAGTGGGTGTGGAGCGGTTCGCTGTCGGGGATCATCGCGGCCACCCGTCGAGCGAGTACGGACGCGTCGGGCGTCGCATACTGCATCGTGTAGTACCGCTGGGCGAACCCACCGAAGTCGTAGACGAGCGGCGTGGCCGGTTCGGGCGACGACAGACTGAGCGGCGCCGATTCCCAATGTGCGCTGATCACGAGGATCGCCGTCGGTTTTGGCATCGTCTGTGACCAGCCGAAGAGCTGGTCGATCCAGTGCGCGTCGTCGAAGACCGGCGGTGCCCCGTGGCTCAGATAGATGGCGGGCAACGGATCGTCCCCCTCCTGCCAGCTCTTCTGTCCGACACTCGTTGCCACTCGTTCGGCGATGAACCGGTCGAATGCCTCCCCCGGCCGCGCCGGATTCATGATGCTCATGAGATCCCCAGATAGTTGAATGTTCAACTATCGTACACGCACAGTAGTTGAACGGTCAAGTATTTACGTTCCAGGTTCCAGGTCGCCGTGCTGAATGCGATATGCGACTTGCGACCTGCGACCTGCGACCTGCGACCTGCGACCTGCAATGAAGCGTCCTCCCGCCACCCCCCACGTCGAGCACCACATCCGCAGATCGCAAAGCGCACAGCGCAGATCGCACAGCGCACAGCGCAAAGCGCACAACCCACGACACACAACCCACAACCCAAAGTGACCTCTTGCCCTGGTGGGTGGGAGGTGGTCGGAAAGAGCTTGGGAGCATGAACATGACGCCGAGGAATCGCCTGGCCGCGTGGCTCCAGATCTCGGTCGGGATCGCCGTCGTCGCCTGGTGGGCGATCGCCGCGGCGACCGACGGGATCGCCGAACTACAAGACGGCAGGACCGACATCGTCTTCCACATCGTCGCCGAGCTCCTCATGGCGTCCCTGTTGATCTCGGCTGGCGTCGTGCTCCTCCGGCGTGGACGCACCGCGGCCACGACGACGCTGTCGGGTCTCGCTCTCGGCACGCTGCTCTACTCGAGCATCAACAGCCCGGGGTATTTCGCCGAGCAGGGCGCCTGGTGGGCGGTTGGCATGTTCGCCGTGATCGGAGCGATCGCCGTCGCAACCGCAGCGAACCTGGGACGCAGTGACGCCTCGCACGAAACAGCGGCCGGCGCGCCCCCAGCGGTCACAACGGGGTACGGTCGGAGGCCATGACCGATCGACCCACCTCTGCGGATCACCGCGATCGGAGTGCGCCATGAGCGAGAGCCGGCCGCGCTCCCAGCTGCCATCTGCACTCGGCGCCTTCGACCGAATGGCCGGTGCCATCGATGGACGTCGACCCGCCGTCTTCCTCGACTACGACGGAGTGCTGACACCGATCGTGTCGCATCCGGATCTGGCGCTCATGCCCGAAGCCACCCGTTCGGTCGTCCAACGCCTTGCTGCGATCACGGAGGTCGCCGTGATCAGCGGCAGGGACACCGCCGACGTCCGCGACAAGGTGGGCCTCGACGAGGTCTGGTACGCGGGGAGCCATGGATTCGACATCGTTGGACCGCATGGCACCACCTCCGGGGATGGGACGCTCGACCGCTTCGAGCAGTACATCCCTCCGCTCATCGAGGCCGCAGACGAGATCGATCGGCAGGTTGCCGGAATTCCGGGTGTGCACGTGGAACGGAAACGGTTTGCTGTCGCCGTGCACTTCCGCCAGGCAGCGGAAGACGCCGAAGAGGTCATCGAACCACTCGTGAGAGCCGTCGGCGCTCGTGAAGATCGATTGCGCGTGACGACGGGCAAGAAGATCTTCGAACTGCGACCTTCCGTCGAGTGGGACAAGGGCAAGGCGCTCGAATGGCTCATGGGTCGGCTCGGTCTCGATCTCGAAACGATCATTCCTCTCTATCTCGGAGACGACGTCACGGACGAGGACGCGTTCGCCGTCCTCATCGGCCGGGGACTCGGCGTCGTGGTCGGTAGGGACGGAGCGCCGACCTTGGCCGAGTACGCACTCGAAGATCCAGACGAGGTCCGCGAGTTGCTGGCTCGATTGGCGGGTGCGATCGAGCGATGACCCCCTGGACGCTCCGCTACGAGGGTTTCGATCCCGAGTCCGAACCCCTCCGCGAGGCGCTCTGCACGCTCGGCAACGGCCTGTTCGCCACAAGAGGAGCCGCCCCAGAGTGTGCCGCAAACGAGGTCCACTACCCGGGGACCTACATCGCCGGCGTGTACAACAGGCTGACCACCGTGGTCGACGGCCACGAGATCGAGAACGAGGATCTCGTCAACGCCCCGAACTGGTTGAGCTGCCGGTTTCGGATCGGAGACTCCGACTGGTTCAGGCCGTCGACGCACACGATCGACGAATACTGGCAGGAACTCGATCTCCGCCGAGGGATTCTCGTGCGATCTCTCACGTTCACCGACTCGGGCCGCCGCACCGTGGTCACGCAGCGACGTTTCGTGCACATGGGCAACCCCCATCTCGCCGGGTTGCAGACGACCTTCATGGCAGAGAACTGGGATGGACAACTCACCGTTCGCTCGGCCCTCGACGGCACCGTGGAGAACACCGGAGTCGCCCGCTACCGCTCGCTCGCCCACCGACACCTCCAGCCGGTCACCGGGTGGGAGATCGATCCCGAAACGGTCGCGCTCGAAGTCGAGACCAATCAGTCGGCGATCAGCATTGCGATGGCGTGTCGGACCCGGCTGGTCTTCGACGGCGCTGAAGTCAGCCACGACCGACGAGTGATCGAGTCCCCGGGATTCATCGGACACGAATTGACGCTCGAACTCGCAGAAGGCACCCCGATCACGATCGAGAAGATCGTCACCGTATCGAACAGCCGCGACCAGGCCATCAGCACCCCGGCGCTGGCAGTGCAGACACTCATCGAGGTAGCGCCCTCGTTCGACGACCTGCTCGACGAGCACATTCTCGCCTGGGAGCACCTGTGGACCAGGTTCCGGCTCGAAACCGGCGCCGACGACGAGACCGGCCTCGCCATCAACCTGCACGTATTCCACCTGCTCCAAACGGCGTCCAAGCACACGATCGACCTCGATGTCGGGATCCCGGCCCGCGGCCTCCACGGTGAGGCGTATCGCGGGCATGTCTTCTGGGACGAGCTGTTCATCTTCCCGTTCCTCACGCTCCACCTCCCCGACCTCACGAGATCCCTGCTGTTGTATCGGTACCGCAGACTGACCCAGGCACGGGTCAACGCCGCAACCGAAGGCCTCGACGGGGCGCTGTACCCCTGGCAGAGCAGCAGTGACGGCCGCGAGGAGAGCCAGGTGCTCCATCTGAACCCGAAGTCGGGGCGCTGGCTCCCCGACAACAGCCGCCTGCAACGTCATGTGAACCTGGCGATCGCCTGGAACGTGTGGCTGTACCACCGGATGACGGCGGACACGGAGTTCCTGGCGTTCGCCGGCGCTGAGATGCTGGTCGAGATCTCTCGCATGCTGGTTTCCCTGACCAGCTACGACCGAGCCCACGACCGGTACGAGATCAGGGGCGTCATGGGACCCGACGAGTACCACGACGCATACCCCGATCGCGACGAACCCGGGCTGGACAACAACACCTATACCAATGTGATGACCTCCTGGGTGCTGGACAAGACGCGACAGGCGATCTCGGAGATACCCGAGTTTCGCTCTCGCGAGTTGGTCGAGAAGCTCGGCGTGAGACCCGAGGAGCTGTCGCTCTGGGACGACATCGCCTCGAAGCTGACGGTGCCGATGCACGACGGCGTGATCTCACAGTTCGAGGGCTATGGGGATCTCGAGGAGTTCGACTGGGTCGGCTACGCCGAACGCTACGGCGACATCCAACGGCTCGACCGCATCCTCGAGGCCGAGAACGACTCGACGAACCGGTACAAGCTGTCCAAACAGGCCGACGCATTGATGCTCTTCTATCTCCTGCCCGAGGACGAGCTGGCTGGTGCCTTCGAACGTCTCGGAGTCGCCCTCGACGACGACCTCATCGAACGAACCATCGGCTACTACGACCGCCGCACGTGTCACGGCTCCACGTTGAGCCGCGTGGTGCACTCGTGGGTGCTGGCTCGGCTCGACCGCAAGGAGTCATGGCGCCTGTTCCAGCAGGCGGTGACGAGCGACCTGATCGACATCCAGGGCGGGACGACCATGGAGGGCATCCACACAGGGGCGATGGCGGGGACCGTGGATCTGGTGCAACGCGGCTACACGGGACTCCGCGTGCACGGCGACACCCTGGTGCTCGACCCGGCGATTCCGCCGGAACTGGGCCGGCTGTCGTCCCGCATCCGCTTCCGCGGCCACTGGCTCGAAGTCGAAATCTCGACGAACCAAGCCGGCGTCACCCTCGAACCCGGCTCGGAGGGATCGATCGCCGTACGCGTCGGCTCGACATCGACCGACCTCGATCCAGGAGAGAAGCTCACCGTCGACCTGGATTGACCTCGATGTGTCTCAGCCCGACAGCGCAGTGATCACGAGGCAGCCGGGTCGGACCGCCTCTCGGTCGCCAACGCTCGAGCCTTCGATCATCCCTCTGATGGGGCCGTCATTCGGACAGCGTGAACTCGCCGTCGACCAGTTCACCGAACAGGACCACCGGCCGGTCGGTCCAGCGAACCCCCGCCTCCACGGTGAAATCGGCGTCGATCAACTCCGGGTTCGAGATGAAGACGGTCTCACCCGGGCACTGGGGCGGGAAGGACTCGGCGAGCACATCACAGAGGCGCAGGCCACTTCCGTCGTCGAACAAGAGTCCAGTGACCACCACCTGTCCGCCTGGCGTCGTGGCCAGCAGCTCGGAAACCGAAATGGCATCCTCATCGTCTGGGTTCGTGCTGACGGGCTCGTCGATCTCATCCGGATCCACCGGCTCGCCGCTGCCGCCCGTGCCGACGATCACGTCGAACTGTGCCCGATCGCCAGGCTCGGGGGGATCGTCGAACGATCGCACGTACCAGAGTTGAATGAAGGTCGAGCCGTCGGCGACCGCCTCGAACGTCAGCTCCTGACGTCCCCCAGCACCCACCAGATCGGTGTCCGGCTCGACGTAGACGTCACGCACCAAGCGAACCACCTCGGAAGGTGGGTCGACTTCGAGCTGCCAGGAGAAGCCGGTCGTGGCGTTCGACTCCAGAACCACCACGAACTCCTCCCCCGGATCGACCTCGAATCGCTCACCGGGATCTGTGAACGTCACGTCGCCGGATCCACATCCACCCACCATCACCATCACACAACAGACTGCGAAGAACCCCCGCAGCAGCAGCATCTTGCATCCTCCTCACAGAGAACGTCGCTCTGAGCGCGGAGAACCGCCAGAGTCGAACGTCGATCGCCAACCGATGTGGCCAACGCCGGCGCCGTTGTGACCAGCGACCCTGGCCCGCGAACGTCCGGATTTCCACGCTGTCGGAGTGACGACCTCGGCCGAAGACCGACTGATCGAACCCCGTATCGACGACCACGCCCATCACTACGCCGTGAATGTCGTGCCGATGCTGCCGTCGGAGTACCCGCGCCAGGCGGGGCTCACCTGCGGCGAATACAACCTCCGCATCCTTCTCGACGCCTTCGACATCGAGTACCGGCCGCCGGAACATCCCCGGATCCGGCAGCGCTTGTTCGGTCTGTCGTTCGTCGCCGACCTCCAACAAGCGCTGGTCCGGCACGGCGTCGACACCGAGATCCACCACGCCACAGAACTCCACGACGAATCGAGACTCGCTCTGCTGCGTGGCCACATCGACAGCCACGAACCGGTCATCCTGGCCATCGGGAACGCACACCTCTCCCGTGATCGCGACTCGGCGTTAGCCCGCGCCATCGTGGGACACTTCATCACGATCTACGGCTACGACGCCGAGCGGGACGTGTTCTTCGTCTACGACCCCTACCTCCAGGGCGACCCGCCCAGACCGCTCCCCGCCGGCAACGTCGAACGGACTTCGCGAGAGATCCTTCGTGACTGGAGAGGTCCGTTCTACTACCGCTTCATCGGAATGGACCACGTCTACCTCCCGGTGTCGCCACAAACCGATTGACGGGTCGCCACTGCAGTCGCTGGGTGGACGCGTTTTTGGGACCTCCGCCACTGGCCGACGCCGCCCACTCCGAGACGCTGACGGTGGTTCAGGAGGTGACTCGTGCATGCAATCGAAGCCCGCGGGGTGACCCGGCGGTACGGGGAGGTCCAAGCGCTCACCGGTGTCGATCTCGACGTTGAGGCAGGTGAGGTCTTCGCCGTCCTCGGCCCCAACGGAGCAGGCAAGACGACGCTCGTCGAGATCCTGGAGGGTCTGCGGATGCGCGACGGAGGAAGCGCGAGCGTGCTCGGCTCCGACCCCGCCTGGGGTGCCCGAGGTTGGCGGGCGAAGATCGGTGCGGTGCTCCAGGTGAGCACGCAGAACGACGAACTGACCGTTGGAGAGATGGTGCGAGCCTTCGCCGGCTACTACCCGCACCCGCTGGACATCGACCATCTGCTCGAGGCGCTCGATCTCACGACGCTTCGGGACCGCCGGATCCACCAACTCTCGGGCGGGCAATGCCGTCGCCTCGACCTGGCGCTCGGGCTCGTCGGCGACCCCGAGCTGCTGTTCTTGGACGAGCCGACCACAGGACTGGATCCGGAGGTGCGGATCAGGATCTGGGAGTTCATCGAGGGGCTGAGCGAGCAGGGCACCACCATCCTGCTCACGACCCACTACATGGAGGAGGCCGAAACCCTCGCCGACCGGGTAGCGGTGCTCGTCGGGGGCCGGATCGTGACGACCGGTGCGCCGGACGAGCTCGGAGGCTCCGGGGGAGCCCACGTGTCGTTCCGACTGAGCGAACCGCTGCTCACCGTCCCCCTTCCCGAAGGACTCCCGCCGATGGTGGTTCGCGACGAAGACCACCTCGAGATCACGACCGACGACCCGACCGAGGTGGTCACTCGCTTCGTCCTGTGGGCCGAGGCGAATGGCGGACGGCTGGCCGAGCTGCAGATCGAGCGGCGCGGGCTCGAGCAGTTCTACTTGGAGCTGCTCGACCACCTCGATGACCGGGAGGAGGCCGGCATATGACCGCCACCACCAACCTCGGCACGAAGGGAGTCGCACTCCCCAACGCCTTCCGACTTGGACTGAGTCAGGCTCGCCTGGAGATCAAGTCGTTCCTGCGAGCCAAGGACATGGTCTTCTTCACGCTCGGCCTGCCGTTGATGTTCCTGCTCGTGTTCGGCGTTGTGTTCGCCGGCACGTTGGAGGGCACCGACGTCAGCGCCGGCCAGTGGTTCACGCCGGGAATCATCGCCGCCTCGGTGCTGTCGGCTGGAGTGGTGAACCTGGCCACATCCATGGCGATCGAACGTCACGACGGGACGCTGCGCAGGCTGGCGCTCACCCCGATCCCCACGACCTCGTATCTGATCGGGAAGATCATCATGACCGCACTCACGGCCTTCTCGATGACCGTCGTGCTCTTGGCGGTCGGCGTGGCGCTGTTCGGTGTCCGGCTGCCGAACGAGGCCGACCGCTGGCTCACGTTCGGATGGGTGTTCGGATTGGGAGTCGTTGCAGCCGCCGTACTGGGGATCGCCATGTCGGGACTCCCCCGTACGGCGAAGTCGGCGTCGGCGGTGTTCAATCTCCCGTTCCTCGGACTGATGTTCATCTCCGGCGTGTTCATCGAGTTCGGATCGCTCCCCCAGTGGCTCCGCGGTGTCTCGGGGGTCTTCCCGCTTCGGTGGCTGGCAGCGGGGATGCGTTCGGTGTTTCTGCCCGACGACTTCGAGCGACTGATCGAGCCCGGAGGCTCGTACCAACTCGACATCGGTCTGATCGTCCTGACTGCGTGGGTGGTCGGCGGGTTCCTGATCGCCGTCCTGACATTCCGCTGGGGACGGGAACGGAGGCGATGAACGCCGACGAGGACGACTCGTAGCGGGTCTCAGCCTCGCTTCATCTGCCAGGCTCCGATACCGCTCGTGATCGTCCCGGCGTAGTAGCCGAGCGCCCCGATGATCGACGCTGCATCCCGATCGAAGAGGTCGGCCCGCACCTGCTCGACGAGTGTCCACGCCCCGAGGAGACCGAGGAAGATCCCGGAGACCTTCACGACGGTGACGTAGTCGACCGACCAGTCGGCGCTTCCCCGGTTGTGGTGGAAGTAGGCGGCGCCAACGATCATCCCTGCCAGGATGAAGGACGGCTCACCGATTCCGTATTCGTCGATGAGCAGGTCGAACAGCAGCCACACCACCATCACAGCGGCGGCGCCGAGCACGGCGAGCTTCTCGCTGGCGCCGAGCTTTGCAACGGTCGATGAGAGTTCACTCCCGATTCCGCTCGCCGCCTCGGCGACGTCCGGCTGTTCTGTCGATTCATGATCTGCCATGTCTACCTCCCGGATCTCCTGACCACCATAGGCATGCCGCCCTGCCTCGTGCCGCCGATGTCGAATAGAGCTTCGAATGTCGACACAGATACCGACTGCCACGACGAGACTTGACATATATTTAGGTACCCTACATAGTGGGGCGCATGGTCACCACGATCAAAGACTTCCTGCCCTTCGGAGACATCGGACCGGAGCTGATCGAACGGGTTGCGAGCGATCGACCCGGTGTACCCGTCGCCGATCTCACGGCAATCTTCACGCTGGGGAAGGCCGCAGTCGGCATGTTCGAGCTGATCGCCCAACCGCTCGCCGAAGCCGGCCTCTCGCCTGCTCGATGGCGGCTCCTCATGACACTCAGGTACCAGTCCGAGTCGATCGGTTCATCCATCGGTGAGATCGCCGGTCATCTCGAGATCCGCGAGCCGACGGTGACCGCAACCGTCGACCGAGCGGCCAAGGATGGGCTGGTCGAGCGACGAAAGGACCCCGACGACCGACGGGTCACGCGCGTCTGCCTCACTCCGGCCGGCCACGAGACGATCGAGCGCCTCTTCCCGCAGGTCCTCGGGCGCCTGATCGCATTCGCCCACGCGTTGGGGGGCCCCGACGAGATCGCAGACATGGCCGGACGGCTCGCACGCGCCGTCGACACGACGACACCCGAGAGGACTACGTGATGGAACGCGTTGGAACACTGATCGCCACCAAGCCGAAGCGCATTCTCGGGCTCACCGCCCTGGTCACCCTGTTGGCAGTGGCGGCGCTGTTCCGGATCTCGTTCAACGCCGACGTTGCATCGTTCCTGACGGAAGGAAACGAACGGGGTGAGGCGTTCGCGGCACTCCAGGAGAAGTACGAGACGGCCGATCCGGTGAACGTCGTCCTGAGCCTCGAAGGCGGCGCCACGTTCGGAGAACGTGATTCGCTCAAGGCGTTGCTCGAACTCCGAGACGAGATCGCCGGGCTCGACTCCGTGGCCTCGATCGCATCGATCATCCCAGAAACGAACCCGCTCGATGGAGCCGCCATCACTGCCGAGACCATCGAGGCGCTCCCGGAGTTCGCGCTCGCTCAATTGACCGCCAGCCCCCTGACCGAGCTCCTGCTCTCCGAGGATGCGAGCAACACACTGCTCCTGGTCGTGCCGACCGACGACGGTATCGAACTCGCCGGGGCGATCGGAGACTTGGAGCCGCCCGCCGGAACGGACATCACCGTTGCAGGAAACCCTGCGATCTACGCAGCGGTCATCGACATCCTCTCGCTCTTCCTGCTGCTGATCCCTCCGGTCGTGATCGTGCTGCTGGTGGGAACGTTCTACGCCAACATCGGGGAGCGAAGACTCAGCATCCTGGCCGTCGTTCCGGCCCTGCTCGGTTCGCTGTGGACCTTTGGGTTCATCGCGGGCATCGGCACGAAGATCGACATCGTGACCGTGATCGTGCCCATCTTCGTCCTCGTCATGGGATCCGCCGACGGCCTCCACTTCGTGACCCACTATCAGGGCGTGGCGGCAGAAACCGACGACCCGGTCGAGCGGGTCACATCGACACTGCGCGAAGTCGGCATCCCCATGATCCTGACCACGGTCTCCACCGGAGTGGGTTTCCTGTCGCTCCTCGCCACCGACATCGGGCCGATCAGACAGCTCGGGGTGTTCGCCGCCATTGGAATCGTGTTCGCCGGGATCATCTCGTTCTTCAGCCTGCCCGCCTTGCTCGTCGAAACCGGGGTCGGGCCGGCGACGAAACAGCCGCTCATCGGCCACCGAGTGACGGATGGGCTGCGATGGCTGGTCGCCCGTCGGTGGTCGGCGCCCGCCCTCGTCGCACTGGTCGCGGTGTTCGCCGCCATCTTCATCCCGCGCCTCGACGTCGACTCCGACCCGCTGTTCATGTTCAGCGCCGACGACGAGGTCAGGCTCGCATTCGACAAGACCGAGGAACTGTTCGGTGGCGGTACGCCACTCGTCGGCGAGTTCGCGTTCGATCCCTCGAATCCTCAGGCCTCCCTCGAACGGGTCAACGCCGCCGAAGCAGACCTCGAGGCCTTGTCCGGCGTCAGGTCGGTCTTCTCGGCGACCGACATCGTCGCAGCACTCCCGCCCGACCTCGGTATGGCAGCGCTCACCGGACAGGCCGATCTCCCCGTCGGTGACCTGGTCTCCGACGACGGACTCCGCTTCCTGCTGCTGCCATCCGACTTCACCTCCGACGATCTGCGCGGCTGGCTCGACTTCGTCGACGAGCGGGAAGAGGTCACGATCATCACAGGCCTTCCGGTCCTGTGGGACGAGATGGCCCGTCTGATCCTCGGTGCCCAGGTGTGGTCTGTCGTGACGGCGCTCGTCCTCGTCGCCATCCTGCTGTTCGCCACGTATCGGCGCATCCGCCCCACGCTGGTCGCCTTGATCCCCCTGATTCTGACGATCGCAGCGCTGCTCGCATTCATTGCAGCCTCCGGGATCCAGTTGAACCTCATCACGGCGGTGGCGTCGTCAATCGTCATCGGAGTGGGGATCGACTACGCCATCCACTTCGTGGCGGCCATCGACCACGCTCGCAGCGGCGGTCCCGGCTACGTGCTGCGGGCGATCGATCGCGCCGGCCGACCGATCGTGGCGAACGCGCTGGGAATCGCCATCGCACTCACGGCACTGCTGTTCTCACCCCTCAGACCGCACCATCACATCTCGGGAATCATGTGGGTCTCGATGACGGTGGCTGCGTTGGGTGCGCTCGTCGTCATCCCGGCGCTGCTCCCCCGCGAGGGCATCGAGGAATCGGTTCCGACCGAGGGTCGGCCGCTCGTCGCCCCATGACATGGATCGGGGGCCTGGTCGGCCCCCGATCCAGCATCTCTCAGTCGTTGACGTAGCCGTCGCAGTTGGCCAGGTCACCTGCAGAGCCCCTGACCCAGACGACTGGCTCGCCGTGCCTGGCCCCCGGCCGCCCGAGATGAACGTTCACATGCAGTGGATGACGGCGGTTCTCGGCGAACTCGTCGGCGTGCGGGAGTTGCACACCGCTCTCGCCGCCATTCGGCGCGAGGACGACGCACGCCCCGTTGCCGGTCATTCTGACGTGCGTGTGGGTGGCCGACGCCGGGAGCGCCGAGCCGGCCAGCATTGCGACCGCAACCATTCCGATACGTAGTGCCCTCACGTGGTTCCTTTCTCGAGGGTTGCTCCTACAGACGATCTGGCGAGCCGATCGGGTGACAGGTCAGCTGTCGAAGCCGAGGAGTACGCCGAGGACGACGTTGAGCACGAACGCCGCGAGTAGGAGGCCGACCAGGCCGCCGGCGACCCAGAGCACGACGCGTACGACCCGCTCGGCGAATGCAGCCTCGCGCGTAGGTGCCGGTGGAGATCGGAGCGTGGCTCGCTCCTGTTCCCGCAGGGTCGAGGCATGGATCAGTCCGATCAATGGGAGCACTGTGATCGTCACGGCGTGCATCACCCCCATGAGGAGGAGCAGACCGGCGACGCGTTCCGCCGTGGCTTCGAGCATCGGTCCGAGCGCACGCGTGCCGCCGAGATCCGAGATCGGCACGGTGAGGATCACGTACCCGCTGAACACGAGGTAGTAGGCGACGTCGAGCAGGCGCAAGAAGGCCACTCCCACACCCTCGGTCGCATCGCCGAACACGTCGTCGACGAACACGGCGCCGAACCGGCGGATCAACGGCCCGAACGCCAGGACGACGCCGATGAGCAAAACGGTCTCCACCGATACGAGTGCCCACGTGTCCACGATGGCCGTACCGACGGACGACACTGCCGTGAAGCTCGAGACCACGAGCACCGCCAGAGACACGGCGCCGACCGCGCCTGCGACCCAACGTCCGATGCGACGACGTCGGACCAGGTCGTCGGCGACGCTCCGCTCCACCCGCCTGAACAGGTCGGGGGCCGGTTCGACGGCATCGAAGGCTGCAAGCGTGTCCTTGAGCCGTTGTTCGACGCTCACGACCCCTCTCCCAGCGAGAGTCGGAGCGACTCCATGCCCCGCCGACAGTGGGTCTTCACGGAATTGGGCGAGATCCCGAGCGTGGCGGCGATCTCGGACTCCGACATGTCCGAGTAGTAGCGCAGCACCAGACACTCGCGCTGGCGGACCGACAACTCGAGAAGTGCGTCGATCACCTCCGCCTGCTGTTCGGTCCGGATGACGAGATCATCGGGTCGATCGACTGGAGCGAGATCGACGGATGCCTGGACGTGTCGAAGCGACATCAGTCCGCGTCGATTGTGATCGCGACAGAGGTTCAACACGATCGATCGGAGGTACGCAGCGGACTTGCCCACCTCCTGGATGGCGCCCATGGATCGGTACAACCGGATGAAGGCCTCCTGCACGAGATCTTCCGCAGCGTTGGTGTCGTCTGTGAAGATCCTGGCGAGGCGTACGAGGGACCGACCCTCGACTTCGAACAGTTCGATGAGCGCGGCACGACGCTCCGCCGCGCCCTCGCTCTGGTCGGCCGCCAACTCGAGCGCGAGCAGGAGGCCGATCCGAGGCGTCGCTGTGATCACGGCTCTGGAGTGTCGGCTACGAGATCTCGCCTGAGCCCGAGCAGACGCCCGATGATCGGGAGCGTCAGCACGTTCAGCCCGTGGAGAATGCCCATCAGGAGCAGCATTCCACCCAACCTCACGATCTCGGCTTCGAATACGGCCGCCAACTCGCGTTGCCACTCGGGCGGCGGCCGGAAGGTGACCGTGAACAGGATGAACGCTGCGAAGATCAGGTAATACGCCACATCCATGAGCACGAGGTAGCTCTTGCCGGTTCGCGGGTTCGCCCGGAAGATGTCGCCTGCGTAGCTGCGACCGAAGCGCTTGATCAACGGTCCGAGCACGACGACGACCGCCACCAGGATCACGTTGGTGCCGAGTTCGACCGCCCACCAGCTCATACGGCAACCGCAGGGGTCGGAGTGGACGGAGCACCCGTCAACTGATCCAATCGGTTGGCAACAGTCCATCCATGCGGCATCTCGTCCTTCCAGCCTGAGATCATCATGGCAGCGGGGCCGGTTCGACGACGTCCGATGTCGTCCGTTTTGCGGCGGCCCAACGATCGAGCCTGCGAGCCACCCCATCCTGAGCCCAGCCGTACGCGAAGACGATGGACACGAACATGGGGATGTTGACCCATGCTCCGAGCCCGAGCTCGACCAGCTCCTCGAATATCTCGGAGTCACCGAAGAGGATCGGCGTCAGCACGACCGTCGCGATGACCGCCGTCGCAACTCGCTCGAGCCCGAGCAGGTGTCGAAGCCCGCCGAGGTAGCCGCCGGCGAACGCGCCGAGCATCAACCCGAGGCCGATGACGATGAATGCGGTTCCCCCGGCCGAGAACTCCGGCGTGCGGTTCGGATCCGAGATCGCGACCACCCGCATCGCCAATCTGAATCCGACGCCCATCACGAGCATTCCTGCCACCGCACCTGCGACTGCGCCCCGGAACGCCGAACCGGCGAACCCAGCGGCCGCTCGGGCGGCCCAGACGAACCCTGCGAATGCAACGAGGAACGCCAGCTCGCCGATCGGTGAAATGGCGCCGATGAGAAACGCCAGCGGGATGGATGCCGCCAGCACGATGGCCGCTCGTTGACGTGACACAGTGGTCTCCTTGTCGTTTCTCGTACAGACGAGCGAGACGCGCAAACGGGTGACAACGTTCGACACTCGAGTGGGGAGCGAAAGAGGAGCCCGCCGAGGAATCGACCGGGTATGTTTCTGAGAGAGAGACCATCGGATCTGACATGCCCGAAAATCGGAACCCGGATGCAGTCGGACTGGCCGCACTCGAAGCAGAGGCGGCGGCGCTGCACGCCGCCGTGACATCGGGAGACGAAGCGGCGATCCGCCACGTCACGATGCTCGATCACACCGCGCCGTCGCCGTCCTCGTTCACCATGGGCGACGCCAAGGCAGCCATCGCAGCCGAGTACGGGTTCGAGAGCTGGCACCACCTCCGCACGGAGGTCGGCACGACCATGGTGCGGGCCAACGACCTACACCGATGGTTCGGGGCCCACCTCAACAACCAGGCGTGGGACGTGATCTCCGAAGGCCCCGTACCCGACGAGATGCCGGAAACCGAGAAGGAGGCCTTTCTCTACTCCGCCTTCGCTTCGGCTTGGCACTGGCGCCAGATCGGCAACGCCGCCAATGCGGCCCGTGGCGAGCACCTGATCTCGCGCGTCGCCACCTGTGTCGGCGACACCGTCACGGCCCTCCGACACGCGCGCCGATGCCTCGAGCTGGTCGATCGACACCCGGACGTGATGTCGGAGTGGGATGCGCCGTTCGCACACGAGGCGCTCGCTCGTGCCCTCGCTGCGGTCGGCGACCGGGAGTCCGCCGTAGGCCATCTCGAGATCGCCCGCACCCTGACGGCCGGTATCGAAGACGACGACGACCGCGCCGTGCTCGAAAGCGAGTTCAACACCGAACCCTGGTTCGGCCTCCAGGCTCGGTGACGGCCAGGCTCTGGACCTCGCTCAGCAAATGCAGAACGCCCGGATCAAAGATCCGGGCGTCCGCTCGCTACCCACGGAGGAGGATGGGGCGGGCTTCACTCGTAGGAGATCGCATCCAGGACGTTCATCCTCGAGGCGGTCCGGGCGGGTCCCGCTGCGGCGACGACACCCGCGACGGCTGCGAGTGCGAGCCACGTGAGCAGCTGGCCGGCCGGGAAGGCGAAGGTGCCGAGTCCGTCGTCGGCCAGCGAGAACACGGTCGCCCATCCGAGACCGGAGCCGACCACCACGCCGAGCAGGGCTCCGAACACCGCCACGATGATCGCCTCCCAGCGGACCATGCGCCGGGTCTGACGGCGGGTCAATCCGACTGCCCTGAGCAGTCCGATCTCCCTGGTCCGCTCGACGACGGACAGTGACAGCGTGTTGGCGATGCCGATCACAGCAATAACCACCGCGAGCCCGAGCAGCCCCGAGAACAGGGCGACCAGCTGGTCGACCTGGGCCTCCGCCTCGGCGATCTGCTCTGATGCAGTGTTCATGTCGAGGTTGGGGAATGACGCCAACACCGTTTCGGCCGCCGCCTGTCCGGCTTCGATCTCGACCCCGTCCGCCAGCGAGGCGAACGTGAGCGCGATCTGGTCGGTGGGGAAGTTCGCCCGATACGTCTCGAGCGAGATGATGTAGTTGGCGAAGGTCTGGTCTTCGAACGTGCCCGCGATCTCGGTCGACACCACACCCGTGGCTGCGTACTCGACGTCCACGGTGTCCCCGACTGCCCAACCCCGCTCATCGAGGACGGTCTCTGCAACCAAGAGCCCGGAGTCCAGCGAAGAGACTTCGATGCTCGGCGCCATGTCGTATACGGCCTCGACGTCGCGATCTACGGCGGCAACGTTCAACTCCTCGCCGTCGATTCGGATGAAACCGGTCCGAACGGCGGAGACGACGTCGAACTCGTCGAGAGCTTCCAGGTTCGTCTCGAGCTCCGGCGTCACGCCAACCGTGAAGTTGGTCGACTGGAACGCCAGATCGGCCGGGAACGCCCCTTCGAGGGTGTCGGACACCGTTGCCTTGATCGATGCGGCGAAGATCGACACGAACGACACCAGCGCAACGCCGACCATCAGTGCGGCCGCCGTCGAAGCGGTACGTCGAGGCTGGCGAATGGTGTTCTCTCGGGCCAGGTCGCCGGTGATGCCAGGGAGGGGACGTCCGAGGACCTTGGTGATCGGGATGGCGAACACCGGAGCGAGAACCGAGACACCGACGAAGATCGTCAGTGACCCGAGCGCCACCAAGGTGAGCGATGCTCCGTTCTCCGCCACCAGCCCGACGGCCAGCATGGCTCCGCCTGCAACAGCCGTGATGGTTCCAGCGATCGAGCGCCGACGGAGGGACCGCCCGGTGGCCGGAGCCGCAGCTTCGGTCATGGCTGCAACCGGCGGCACCGTTGCGGCCCTGCGGGCGGGCAACAGCGCCGAGACGAGGGTGACGACGATGCCGACGACCATGCCGATGACAACAGTCCGGAACTCGACGGTCAGTGGTCCGTCCGGGAGACCGAATCCACCAGCGTTCATCGCACTCTTGATGCCGGTGGCGACGCCGATACCGGCGAAGACACCGACGATCGAGGCAATCGTTCCGACGATGAGTGCTTCCAGCGCCACGAGCGAGACCAGCTGCCGTCCCGTCGCTCCGACCGCACGGAAGAGCGCGAGCTCACGGATGCGCTGTGCAACGACGATGCGGAATGTGTTCTGGATGACGAAGGCGCCGACGAACACCGCCACGCCTGCGAACGCCAGAAGTGCGGTGCTGAGGAAGCCGAGGCCCTCAGTGACGGAGTCGAGCTCCTCCTTGGTCTGCTGGTCGCCGGTGACGACTTCGGCACCGTCGGGCAGGATCGGTGCGATCGCCTCGACGATGGCCTCGGGAGCGATCTCGTCGTCCCCGAGGATGTCGATCGACGTCAGCCGACCTTCGAGGTCGAAGAGCCGTTGGCCTTCGTCGAGCGTGAAGATCGACAGCGTCGCGCCTGCGAGATTGTCTTCCGTTCCGAAGTTGGCGAGTCCGACGATTTCGAAGGTCTCGGTGCCGCCAACCGTCTGGATGTCGATCCGATCGCCGACGACGAGATCGTTGGATTCGGCGGTACCGATGTCGATGGCGACCTCGCCGGCCGCCAACGGGGCGCGGCCGTTCTCAGCGGCGATGTTCACCGGAGATAGAGACGCGGTGTCGATCCAGCTGAATCCGAGCGTGGGCGGGCCTTGCCCTCCGATTGGATCGCCGTTTGGGGAGATGATCTGGGCGAAGCCGCCGACGGCTCCCTCGGCGACCGCCACTCCGTCGACGGCCGCAACCTCGGAGAGGAGCGACTCGTCGAACGAGCCCGGGTTCTGTCCGGGCTGTGCGCCGAAGTCGGGTGTTTCGGGGCGGACGCTGGCGTCGACTCCTGCGTAGACGTCCGAGAACAGGTTCTCGAAACGTGCGTTGATGGTGTCTGTGAACACGAAGGTTCCGGAGACGAACGCGACTCCGAGCACGATCGCGAGCGCCGTCATGAACAGACGGGCGCGGTGGGCGAGAACGCCCTTGAGTGCGGTGATGAACACGTTCAGCCTCCCAGGGTCTTCATGCGGTCGAGAACACGCTCGGGGGTGGGTTCGAACATCTCGTCGACGACGCTGCCGTCGGCCAGGAACACCACTCGGTCGGCGTAGCCGGCCGCAACCGGGTCGTGGGTGACCATGACGATGGTCTGATCGAACTCACGAACCGCCTGGCGCATGAAGCTCAGGAGTTCGGCCCCACTGGTCGAATCGAGGTTGCCGCTGGGCTCGTCGGCGAAGATGATGTCTGGCCGCGACACGAGCGCCCGGGCCGCAGCCACCCGCTGCTGCTGTCCACCCGAAAGCTCGGTAGGGCGATGGGTGAGACGGTCTCCGAGTCCGACAGTTGCGACGATCAAGTCGAACCACTCCTCGTCGGCCGTGTCGCCGGCGATCGTCAGCGGGAGCTTGATGTTCTCCTCGGCGTTGAGCGTCGGGATGAGGTTGAAGGACTGGAAGATGAAGCCGACAGACCGGCGCCGCAGCATGGTGAGCTGACGGTCGCTGAGCGATCCCAGCTCGGTGTCTCCGATGTGGACGGTGCCCGATGTCAGGGCGTCGAGCCCGGCGAGCGTGTGCAGCAGTGTGGACTTGCCAGAGCCGGATGGGCCCATGATGGCCGTGAAGCGTGCGCGGTCGAAGTCGACCGAGACGCCATCGAGGGCGTGAACTGCAGAATCGCCGCTGCCGTAGACCTTGACGCCGTCTGTGATCGACGCGGCCGTCGCAGTGGTGGTTCTCGGTGGTGCGAGTGTCATCGGATCCTCCTGGGTCGTTGTGTTCCGATGACACCACCTTGGGGGACGGGTTCCCGATGGTCGTCGGCCGTGAGGGGGCTTCCGGCATGCCCCGCCAGGATGAGATCTGCTGAAGCGCCTCCTCCTCAGGGAGGAGGAGGCGCTTCGCTCTGCGGATCAGGACGCGACTGGTACGGCCATCGCCATCGCCTGCTCGTGTGTCACATCCATGTTGTGAATCTCACGACCGTGCTCTTGTGCGGCGCCGACGATCTGGTCCTCCGTCCCGCTCGTCTCCCATCCGCATGCGCAGGTCAACAGGTATTCGGTCATCGTTTCTCCTCGCTCAGTTGCTGAAACGGCTCCGGAACGTATCCGGCGAGTGACTCCAGCCAGTCGGCGTCGAGCGTCGCCTTGACAGTCTCATCGTCCTTCGCCAACCAGGCGAGATGCCGAAGGGCATGCTCGAGAACCTGACCATAGGAGATGTCATCTGGAGCGGCATGCTCGGTGTTGCGCGCGAGAGCCGATCGCCCCACGGGCGCAGCGTCCATCTGGCCGGCGTCCGGGACGACTGCGAGGAACGTCAACACCACTGCATTGCGCTCGAACCTCCACGAGGTCGAGTGGACCAACAGCGAATCAGGCAAGGCTCCTTCGATGATTCGGACCGCAGTGTCCAGCGGATGCTCACCGCCGCCCGATTCGATCAACCACGGCGCCGGTCCACACGGGCCGGTCAAGACGAGACCGGCACCGTCGTGGCACACGGTGAAGACCTCGATCGTCACCGGACCTTCCACGTCCAGCGGAATCACGCGGCCCAGGCTACCGCTCACCCCTCCCGACCGAGCTCCAGGACGACGCTTCGCATGAAGTCTGCGAAGAGATCGGGCCGATCGACGTGAGAGCGGTGTCCCGCCCCATCGAAGACCACCGACTTCTTGAGTGGCGCCTCGACGGTTGCGAACCACTCTCTGGCGAGCACTTCACGGCCTCTGGCCTCGTGCTCACCGGTGACCATGAAGACAGGGACCCCGAGCGACGTCGTGTCGGCACGGAGATCCATGGCCCGCAGCTGCGGATACAACACCGAGTAGGTGTCAAGGAAGCCGAGGAAGCCGTTGATCTTGTCCATCAAGTCGCACTCGGGAACGAAGAGGATCGCCGCCATCTCGTTGCGGGGCGGATCTTGCGTCGCGAGTCTCTGTCACGTTCATGGTGTGCCCTCTCCGATCCCTGAGATCATTCGACCGCGAAGGGGCCGGGAACAGAGTCGAAAGCCGATCCGTCAACGTGGCCGTTCGACCCTTCCCCGCAAGCCGTCATCTCCGCATCATCTGGGTCGAAGGGAGGTCTTTCACATGAGACCAGGCAAGATCGCATTGGCCGTCATCGGCGCCCTCGTAGGCCTGATGGCGGCAGGATTCCTGGGAGGAGGAGCCGGCTTGCTCTGGGCGTACAACACCCAGCGCACCGACGACGGCTTCTTCGAGAGCCAGGCAATCGAGTTGGATACGTCTGCCTATGCCATCACGTCGACCGAGATCGATCTGGGTTCGCAGCCGGAGGACTGGTTCCCCGCGGGCCGGCTCGCGACGGTGAGGCTCGAGGCCGAGTCGGACACCGGCGCAGTGTTCCTCGGGATCGGCGCAGAGGAAGCCGTCGACGCGTACCTCGGAGACATGCGCCGGGCGGAGATCACCAGAATCGGCCCAGCCGACGACGTCACCTACGACACGATTGGCGGATCCGAACCGACCGCGCTCCCGGGTGAGCAGACGTTCTGGGAGATCTCAGCCGAAGGGCCGGGCACGCAGTCGATCGAGTTCGAGCTCGAGGCCGGGTCCTGGATGGCCGTCATCATGAACGCCGACGCCACCGCCGGAGTTGCCGCAGAGGTCGTCGGGGCTGCTCAGACCGCCTGGCTGATCCCTGTTGCGGTCGGCATGGTTGCCATCGGCGTGTTCCTCGCCGCCATCGCCGGCGGACTGCTGGTGGTTGCGATCAGCGGCAGAGAGGCCGCAACTCCGACCACTGCCCCAGCAGGGGCGTTCGGCACGTACCCCGTCATGATCGAGGGCTCGCTCGACCCAGGGCTGAGCCGTTGGATGTGGCTCGTCAAGTGGTTCCTCGCCATCCCGCACTACATCGTTCTCGCCTTCCTGTGGGCGGCGTTTGCGATCCTCACGGTGGTGGCCTTCTTCGCGATCCTGTTCACCGGCAGGTATCCCGAGTCGATTTTCCGATTCAACGTCGGCGTGATGAGGTGGTCGTGGCGGGTCGGGTTCTATTCGTTCAGTGCGTTGGGCACAGACGTGTACCCGCCGTTCACGCTCGAGGACGCCGACTATCCGGCCAGGTTGGATGTCGCCTACCCCGGCGAGCTCTCCCGCGGGCTGGCGCTCGTGAAGTGGTGGCTGCTGGCGATCCCGCACTACCTGATCGTCGGCGTCTTGACCAGCGGACTGGTCTGGTGGGCGACCGACATCGGCGAGACCGGTGGAGCCGTGATGGAGGTGGGAGGCGGTCTCATCGGCGTCCTGGTCTTCATCGCCGCAGTTGCCCTGCTGTTCACCGGCAGGTACCCGCAAGGGCTGTTCGACCTGTTGATGGGATTGAACCGCTGGGTGTATCGGGTCGGAGCATATGCAGCGCTCATGACCGACGAGTATCCGCCGTTCCGGCTCGACGCCGGCGGCAGCGAGCCGGGTGCGGGTCCCCCGCCGGACGGCCCTGCTCCATCGGACGACGACGCTGCTCGAATGGAAGGGGACCTCAGCAGGACCTGATCACAACGAGTTCCCGAGTGTGGCCGAAGGCGTATGTGCCTTCGGCCACACTCGCGTTCACCTCTCAACTGGCGATCGCCAGCTTCGTCTCCAGTCGGCTGATGAGATACCTGAGCGGAATGATCATGACGACGATCACCCCGGCGGCGATGGCCAACTCGACCCAGACACCGCCGAGCCCGGCCCCATTGATGGTCACTTCGTAGACCGGGTTGATCACCCAGTAGGTGGGGAACAACTTGGCGATCCACTGCGGCCAGTCGGGGAAGATGTAGAAGATCGTCGGTCCCAGCAGGATGAAGCCGGTGCCCTTGATCAGCGTGAAGACGCCGGTCACGTCCTTCGATGCGGTGCCGTAGATCAAGCCGATCTCCGTGAGCAGCAGGCCGGCGATCACGAGAACGACCAGCAGCGCGATCGCCTGCACCGAGAGCGCGCCGTTGAGCCACAGCGTGGCGATCGCCATGGCGACCGCCAGCCCGAACCCGAGCACACCTTTGGCGAGGACGACCTCCGAGAGCCTCGTGGGCGTCACGACGAGCGCATCGAGCGTGTGCTTCTCCCGTTCATCGGCGATGCTGAACGATGGGAGGAACACCGCAGCGATCAGCAGGGCGTACATGGTCACGAACGGGACGAGGCGCACCGAGAGCGGCAGCAACTCGTCGCCCAGCGACACCACGTCGACCTCCACCGGTGGTGACCGGCCCTCGACCTGGCGGATCATGTCCAGAGTCGTGACGGCCAGGATCACCCGGTTGGAGGCGAGACTCTCTCCACCGACATAGAACTCGAGGGGTGGCCGAGCACCAGCACGAACGTCGTCGTCGAAGCCTGCCGGAAGCACAAGGCCGGCATCGAGATCGTTGTCCTCTACCTGGCGTTTCAACTCGTCGATGTCGTCGAGCAGGGTCAGCTCGATCCCGGACATGTCAGCGACGTCGGCGGCGATCTCGGACGCGCCTCGATCCACGATCCCGAGCCGAGGCTGGGGGTCGAACAGGTCGCCGAACGTGACCTGGAGGACGAATGTGATCAACAGCGGCAGCAGCAGCACCCAGAGGAAGATCGGTGAACGCGGACCGAGTTGGAGGTCCTTTTTGAGGACTTCGAGTGTGCGGGCGAGACTCACAGCGACTCCACCTTTCTCCTCAGCACGACGAAGCCGAGACCGAACAACCCGACACACCAGGCGAGCAGCGCGGAGAGCTCGGGAAGGGTCTCCGACCAGCCGGCTCCGTACGTGGTGACGTCGACGAGCCCTTGGACCAGTGGGAACGAAGGGAGGGCTCGCACCCAGGCCGACGCCGTGCCGGGGAAGAGTGCGGCAAAGGCGGGGATGAGCAGTGGCACCATGTACGCCATCCCCCAGAACAGGGTGCTCATGAAGTCCTTCCCCGATGAACCTGCCAGCATCGCCGTCCCGGAGATCATCACCGAGCCGAGGAGCATGAGTGTCAGGATCAGCAGCGGCTGGGGGGAGAGCGAGTTGATCGCCAACAAGACGATCACCGCCTGAGCCAGTCCGCTCAGCGCACCGGCGATCCCCTTGGCTGCGAGCACGTCACCGACGGTGGCCGGTGTCACGAGGACCGCCGTGACGGTTCGGTCCTGGATCTCCTTGGCGATGAGCGACGCCATCACGAACATCTCCATCATGAGGATCAGGAACACGAAGATCGGTCGAAACCCGTCACGGGCCGAGACCTGGTTTCCGGCCCGGTCCTCGCCCAGGATCACGAACGTCTGAGCGACACCGGCGGTCTCGACCGGGAGCGGCTCACCGGCGACGCCGAATGCGATCTCGCGGACGAGGCTCGTCATTGCACTCTCGATCTCGTCCGGCACGGCGCCGTCCACGTACACGGTCACCTCTGTCGATTGCCCCGCAGCGGTGGCGGTCAGGAAGTCCGACGGGAAGGCGAGCCCGATCGAGACGGCTACTTGCTCGGCGCCGGGCGGCGGCTCCAGGCCCTCTGCAACCACGGTCGTCTGCCCGTCGGACAGCCAGGCGGTCGCCTCGCCCGCGACGACGGCGCGCAGTTCCGGCTCGGAAGAGAAGCCGATCGGGAGAAGGCCCTCTTCCGACTCGCCGAGCGCGGCCAACGCAGACGGTTCGAGTCCGGAGATCCCGGCGTTGATGGACTCCTCGACGTCGTCTGGGAGGATCCAGAACAGGGCGATCACGATGACGATCACGAGCACGGTGAGGAACGCCCAGAGACGATCCCGGCCGTACTCGGCGAGGTCCTTGCGGACGATCGCTGAGATCACGGTGGCGCGGGAGACGGGCCGGCTCATCCTTCGAGCCCCCTCCCGGTCAGCTCGATGAAGATCGCCTCGAGTGTCGCTTCCTCGGTGTGGATGGTCATCAGTCCATCGGACTCGACAGCGGAACGGAGGAATTCGGCTGCGCCGGCGTCGTCGAGCGAGATGGCCCGGTCCTCGACTCCCTCCGAGGTCTGCATCCGCACTTTCACCGAGCGGTCGCCGTACTGGAGCTTGAGCCGCTCGGGTGTGTCGATCGCGTGCAGGCGACCGTCGGTGATGAACGCGACCCGATCGGACAGTTCGTCTGCCTCGTGCATGTCGTGGGTGGTGAGTAGGACCGCTGCCCCTCGATCGGCCTCCTGTTCGATCAACACTCGAATCGCCTTGGCCGAGACCGGATCGAGCCCGTCGGTCGGTTCATCGAGGAACAACACATCCGGGGAATTGACGAGTGTCCGAGCCATCATCAGGCGCTGGCGCATGCCCTTCGAGTACTTGGCGACACGATCCCCCGATCGATCGCCCAAACCGACTCTCCGGAGCAGGGCGTCGGTGTCGACTCCCTTGATCCCGAACAGGCTGGCGAAGAACCGGAGGTTCTCCTCACCGGACATCGCCTCGTAGAGGTTCTTCTCTTCGAAGCACACACCCATCCTCGCCTGGATGTGTTCTCGCTCGTCGGCGTGCGACATCCCCAGGATCCGGATCGATCCGGAGTCGGGTCGAAGCTGGCCGGTCAGCATCTTGATCGTCGTCGACTTTCCGGCGCCGTTGGGTCCGAGGAATCCGAGGATCTCGCCCGGGGCGACGCTGAACGAGACCCCGTCCACGGCCTTGACGTCACCGTATGCGTACGAGAGGTCCGAGACCTCGATTGCCTGTTGAGCCATCAACGCTCCCGATCGATTGACTCCCATCCTGACACCGGTGGCCGAATCGCGCCCCCGTCGATGGTCCCGATCGGTCAGGAACCCGGTGTGACGAGTCCCGCCTCGTAAGCCGCTACGACTGCCTGAACGCGGTCTCTCAGGTTCAGCTTCGTGAGGATGTGAGACACGTGGGTCTTGACCGTGGTCTCCGACACATAGAGCTCGTCGGCGATCTCGGCGTTCGACATGCCCCGGGCGATGAGCGCCAAGACCTCTGTTTCGCGCTCGGTCAATTCGTCGAGCCCATGTACCGGCCGCTCTTCGCGTCGTTCGGCGAACTCGGCGATGAGACGCTTGGTGATCGACGGCGCGATCAGGGCGTCACCACCGGCGACGATTCGAATCGCGGCGATCAGGTCGTCCGGTGGAGCATCCTTGAGCAGGAAGCCGCTCGCTCCGGCGCGGAGCGCTCCGTAGACGTAGTCGTCGATGTCGAACGTGGTGACGACGATGACCTTCGTGTCGGGTGCGACGTCGAGAAGCCGGCGCGTGGCCTCGATCCCGTCCATCTCCGGCATCCGCACATCCATCAGGACCACATCGGGCCGCTCACGCTTTCCCACCCCGACAGCCTCGGCTCCGTTCGAGGCCTCGGCAACGACGGTGATGTCCGGCTCGGATTCCAGCACCATCCGGAGCCCGGCGCGGATCATCGCCTGGTCGTCGACCAGGAGAACGCCGATCACGCCGGCACCGGGATCATCGCGTGCACCTCGAACCCGCCTCCCGGCCGCGGCCCGGCCTCCAGTCGACCATCGAGCAGGGCCACGCGCTCGCGCATCCCGACGAGCCCGTGCCCGCCAGAGTCTCCATTGAGAGCCGAGGCCCCTCCCCTGCCGTCGTCGACGACCTCGACTTCGACGCTGTCGGGTCGATATGTGAGCGTGACCGTGGCCGTGACGCCCGGCCCGCCGTGGCGAATGACGTTGGTCAGTGACTCCTGGACGATCCGATACACGTTCACGTCGACTCCAGGTGCCAGTGGCCGTGGTGTTCCCTCCCGTGAGATCTCCACGGAGAGACCGGCATCGCGCATCTGTCCGACGAGTTCCTCGAGTCGGTCGACTCCGGGCTGTGGTGCGAGGTCGACGTCTTCGGGGTCCGTTCGGAGCAACCCCACCATCCGGCGCATCTCCGACAGCGCCTCGTGACCGGAGCTCCTGATCGTGTCGAGCGCCTCGACGACACGAGGGTCCTCATCCTTGGCTATCCGGCGGGCACCCTCCGCCTGGAGCGTCATCACGGTCATCTGGTGGGCGACCACATCATGGAGCTCGCGTGCGATCCGCGCCCGCTCCTCGGCCACCGCTCGGGCCGCTTCCTCTTTGCGTTCTCGCTCGGCGCGTTCGGCTCGCTCCTCCAGCCGCTCGAGCGTCTGACGGCGCTGATAGACCTCTCTACCGAGCGCGAGCGGGATTGCGGTCGACAGGAAGGTGAACCCGACGTCATCGAGCCCCACCGAATCGACAGTCAGATACCCGAGGAAGGTGTATGCCGCCACGAACAAGGCGATCGATCCGCCAAATCGAAGCGAGGTCTTCCGGTCGAGCTCGGAGCCGACTGCGTGGATCCCCAGGATGATTCCCGCGGTGGCCAGCGTCGATGGGTAATCGAGAGCCCGGTCGACGGCGAATCCCGCCAGGATCACCAGCAGGACCGAACGCGGGTACCGCCTCCGGAGCACCAACGGGAGCGCCTGGACGGCGATGAGGATGCGAGCCCACGCAAGCTGGCTGCCGCCCGGTTGGCCAACGAGCAGCCGGGGCAAACGCTTCAGGCGACGGCGCTGGTGCACGAGGCGTACGTGCGGCTGGTCGATCAGACTCAGCAATGGGACGGACGCGGTCATTTCTTTGCGGCTGCAGCAGAGGCGATGCGGCGCATCCTGGTGGAGCGTGCACGGCAGCGGAAGGCAGAGAGGCACGGTGGCAAGCTGGTTCGTGTCGAGCTGTCGGAAGCCGATCTGCTGGTCCACAAGGACCCCGACGAAATTCTGGCCCTCGATGATGCGTTAGAGCTGCTGGCCAAGGAGGAGCCGGAGGCGGCTGAGCTGGTAAAGCTGCGAATCTTCGCGGACTTTACCGTGGAGGAAGCTGGTAAATTACTGGGCATGTCGCGTGCAACCGCTTATCGGCACTGGACTTACGCCCGCGCATGGCTGAAGACGCGAATGGTCTGAAAAAATTTGTGAGACACAATCGGGCAGGATTTCGCATTGCTCACTGGAGCCACCGAATCCCAGAGGTACAGCAGATGAGCGCCAAAGAGATCTTTCTTGAAAGCGGTCGAAAATTACCAGCCGGCAGAATGGCCTGTATTCCTCGACGGAGCCTGCGGCGATAATGCCGGAACTGCGCCAACAGGTCGAAGAACTGCTCAAGAGCCCATCAACAACAGGACAGCCTGTTCGACGTGGCACCGACCGAGGACGCTCGCCATATCGCTCAGCCGCTTGGCGAGAGCATTGGCCGCTACAAACTGCTGCAGAAGATTGGCGAAGGTGGTTTCGGCGTGGTCTACATGGCCGAACAAGTCCGACCCGTACGTCGCAATGTCGCGCTGAAGATCATCAAACCGGGCATGGACAGCAAAGAGGTCATCGCCCGGTTCGAAGCCGAGCGACAAGCTCTGGCCATGATGGACCATCCGAATATTGCCAAGGTGCTGGATGGCGGCGAGACGGAAGTCGGGCCACCCGTACTTCGTAATGGAATTGGTCAAAGGCATCCCGATTCACGAAGTTCTGTGACGAGAACAAGCTGGACACGCGTAGCCGCTTAAGCTGTTCACGAATGTCTGCAACGCCATTCAGCATGCCCATCAAAAAGGAGTCATTCACCGCGACATCAAGCCATCGAATGTCATGGTGACTCTGCACGACGGCAAGCCGGTGCCCAAGGTGATCGACTTTGGCGTCTCGAAAGCCATCTCGCAGCAGTTGACCGCCAAGACGCTGTTCACCGCCTACGGCCAGATGGTCGGCACGCCGCAATACATGAGTCCAGAGCAAGCCGAGATGAGCGGGCTCGACATCGATACGCGCAGCGACATCTACTCGCTGGGTGTGCTGCTCTATGAATTGCTGACCGGCACGACGCCGCTCGATCCCGAGAAGCTTGCGTCAGACGGCGTACGCTGAACTGCAACGCATGATCCGCGAGGACGAACCACCCAAGCCATCGCGAGCGACTGAGCACGATGGGTGAGCAGACAGCCAAGATCGCTTCCAATCGTGGCTCGGACGTCAAGTCGCTGTGCTCGACCGTCCAAGGCGAGCTCGACTGGATCGTCATGAAGGCGCTCGACAAGGATCGCAACCGGCGCTACGACACGGCCAAGGGATTTGCCCTGGATATCGAACGATATCTAGCTGATGAGGCTGTGAGTGCTTGTCCTCCTTCTACAGCATACCTGATTCAGAAGTCACTTAGCCGTCATCGCGGGGCATTGCTTCTTGGAGGGACTTTGCTTCTGCTCTTAGTCGCTGGACTGATTGGAACAAGTACTGGATGGATTTCGTCAACGTACCATCGGCACAATGCTGAGGAAGCCATGGAAAATGCCCAAAGTGAGCGGCAAAGTGCAATAGCGCAGCGTTCCGAATTAGCGGAGGATGCTTCCGTAAAATTGGCAACAAAGGTTGCGTCCCAGAACCTCACCCTGGCATTTGAAGCTTACAACTCTGGCAACGCATTACGCTGTAGAGAATTACTGGGGAACGTACCGCCTGCAAAGAACAGCCCGATGAGCATCCCGTGGCGATTCTTAAACCAACGCTGTCGGCGATATGAGCCTTCCAGTGAAATCGCATTTGCGTCCTCAATAGACTACTTCACATACAGTGAAACGCTTCAGCTATTCGCTGTCGCATTGTCAAACGGAGAATGCCTTACGATAAGCAAGAATGGAACGGATCGCAAAATAATTCGCCCGGAAGTGGCTTCGGAAGAGAGTGTGTGGCATTTCGTTTTCTCTAATGACAGTGAATTCCTTGCTGCCGCATTTAAATCAAAAGTTGGCGGTGGCATCCGAGTATGGCAAAAAACCAACACACAGGGTGCGGTTCCCAAGTTCGAATTGATTCTTGACGCCGAAAATGAAGCAACTGTGCAGTCAGTCGCATTTATTGAAGGAAGGCGTCGTGTTGCCCTCATTGACGAGAATGGTCAAATTAAGGTTTGGGATCTTGATTCGCGTAAGGTTGCATTAGAGGTAGATTCCAATAACGGCTCTGTATTCGGAATCTCCAGCTCGCCAGATGGGCAGTTACTTGCATCTTTTGGATGGGATGGTTGGGTTAGGTTTTGGGACGCAGCAGATCTTCGGCTTGTCCATGAATGGGACTATGGAGAAAGAATCAACAGTGTGGTCTTCTCCCACGAAAATGATTCCTTTTTTGTTTCTGGTTACCTTGAAAGTAAGCAGGTCTATTTTCGAAACGAGCCATGGATCACTAATCTGATCGACTGGCCCAGGTGAGCGAAGATGACGCAATCGTATTCCGGAAATAGATTAGCAATCTCAAACCCTGACTTGGGTACAGTGAAGATTTTTGACGGTAATGACCATGAGCTTATCGCTCAGTTGCCGGTTGCAAAATACGATCGGGGGCGTCTTGCGGAGAACAACGGAGGGCTTGCTATCGATGATAATCATTTGACTGTTGCGAATGGCAATGCCCTACTTCGCTTTAGATTGCCACAAAGAGATTTGGATTACGTTACTACCAGTAGCGATTGGTACGCTCCGTTTGCCATTGCGAATTCAGCTGGTACCGTCGCTTTCCCTTCGAAGAGTGGTCAGGTAGCAATCTGGCACCCAGGGAACTCCGATGAAATCCGTTACGTCGGAACGAAGAGTGACACTCATGTCCATGCACTGGCAATTTCCCAAGATGGTCAAACTTTGGCGGTAGCGAGTATCCCACCGACACTATCCGTTGATAGGGATGAGGACAAGAGTCAGTTAGAAATCTGGGGACTGGAGGAAAAAGATATTCGTTCGACACTTCAAGCGATCGATTGTGTCGTTTGGAATCTGAGCTTTGATCCGAGGGATAGCAATCAAGTTCTATACTCTGGAAACCACGGTAATGCACAAGTGTGGAACGTAGCTACCGGGGCAACGACGCCGCTTTCCAACAGAGATGCCGAAGGTACGATACTTGGGTCGAGCTTCTCTAGTTCTGGGCACTACATTCTAGTAGGCGCAAATACTTGGCTTAATAGTTCCGGTCAAGCTGCGCCTGCGTTGCTTTGGGAACAGAGAGCGAACGATATTTTGGAGTTGGTTGCTACCATTCCAGTTGAGCAAACATATGCCGTCGGAATTTCCTCCTCTGAACGGCTGGCCGGATTCTGCGAAAGCCGAGACCCGATTGTCCAACTTTTCGACATGATCTCCGGGAAGTTGCCAAGCCGATTCACGTTAGCACTTCGCGTATTTTGTCCCTTGATTTTTCGCCAGGAGACGAATGCCTTGTCGTCGCTAGTGGAAGCGGTGAACTTAAGTTCATTGATCACGAGTCAGGCGATGAACTCGGAGTTTTCCGCGTAAGGCACCCCCTTCGGCACGTGCGATTCATGGGAAATCATAATCGCATAATTGTTTCGTCGATGGATGACCACATCTTCCAATACGATTACTAGCGAAGAGCTGGTCCTGCCTACGCGAGCAAGACATTGTTCCCAAGCAAGCGAATGTCGGCAGAATCGGAGCATAATGCCAGCGGAATGATTTCGTCTGAGATGGCATTATGCCATCTCGCCACGTCGGTATCGTGAGGGACACGATCGCAACGTAGTAAGATCGCATGATCGACGGATTACACCGCACGTTGCCCCCCGTTCGAACATTCGGTCCATCGAGCGCTCAATTCCGAGCGAGATTCTCCCGCAAGATGAGGAACGTGAAATGACTCAAGAAAAACGTGACAGGGCCGCCGCAAGTCGTTACATTTGCGAAACTCAGTCTTCCAAACGCCAAGGAGCCTAAAAATGAACTTGACGCAACTCACATCCTCGATGTTCGCTTTGGTTTTCGTTGTCGTATTTCCTCAATTGAAGTCAAAATCTGAAGATCACATTCACCTATTTGGAACGAAGATGGTCGGAGGAACTTGGGAGTGCAAGCAAGGTAAAACCAAAGGCAGCAAGCACAGTTATCAATGGATTTTAGGCAACCAGTTTCTAAAGGTAGTGGCAGACAATCAGAGCATTCCAAAGTCCATGGACGTCTTCGGTGTCGATCCGAAGACCGGCAAACACACATGGTGGTCTTTCTTGGCCGATGGAACAACGGCGCAAACTCCGCGGGACCGTACACCTGGACCATGGGGTGCTTGTCGGGCGCGGGGTGAAATCGTGGTGTAGTGTTCTTGCGTTGTGAGTTTCAATTCATTGCGCAAGGAGACGATTGATGGGC
>CAVWBT010000004.1:0-231076 GCA_963753285.1 uncultured bacterium | reverse complement strand
GATAGAGGCGGGCCGAGCCCGGGTCGTCTCCGAAGCCACGTTGATCGTACCCGGCCACGGACCCGCCTTCCGGCCAGCCTCAGCCTGACACGACCCGTGGTCTCGAGAACACACCGGTCGTGTTCAGGAACCCTGGGTTGTTCTCGACACTCCGGCTGCCCGGCGGCGCGAGGTCTCTTCGGTGACCGTGCCTTCGCCTGGGTTGCGACCGGCTTTCTACGCTGGCCGAGGCCTCACTCGGTGCCTGGGAGGGTGCAGATGGGGTGTTCCTCGACGTCTGGGCGGACGAGCGCGAAGTGGTCGCGCTCGTCGGTGGGCCCGCTCGCCGGACGCTTCGTCACCCTCGAACGGTGAGCGTCAGAACAGTTCCGACAGCGGTGTCTCCCAGTCGGCGATGGCCCGCCGGTCAGGACTCGCCTCGGCTCTGAGGAGAGCCTCGATCTCGTCGCCGATGCCCCAGACGTTGACGTTCACGACCGCCCGGATCACACCCGCTTCGAGATAGAAGACCAGGAACTCGCCGCTCTCGACCGAGCCGCGGAAGATCACCTCGTCGAAATCGGGTGCGTGTCCCCGGTACTCCATGCCCATGTCGTACTGGTCGGTGAAGAACATCGGCAGGCGGTCATACGGTGCCGCTTGACCGGCAGCCCCCCGGCCGGCGTGGAAACCCTGATTGCGCGCCACGGACCAGTGCTCGGAGCGAATCCTCGTGTCGTAGAAGGGATGAAGGTGGTTGGCGATGTCGCCGACCGCCCAGATGTGGGCGCGACTGGTGCGCAGGCTCTCGTCGACCAGGACGCCGTCATCCACGTCGACCCCGGCGGTCTCGGCCAGACCAATGCGTGGCCGCGCTCCGATCGCCTCGATCACGATGTCGGTGTCGAGCACCTTGCCGTCGCCGAGATGGACCTGGCGCACCTGGTCGTCGCCGGTGTACGCGACTGGGGTCGATCCGGTCACGAACTCGACGCCGTGGCTCTCATGGAGGCCGCGAAGGTAGACGCCGAACTTCTCGCCGAGGACGCGCTGCATCGGTACCTCAGACCGGCTGACGATCGTGACCTCGCAGCCGTGACGCCGTGCGACGGCGGCGACCTCGGTACCGAGCCAACCCGACCCGACGATCACGACCTTCTTCTGCTGTTCGAACAGCGATCGCACGACCCTGGCGTCGTCGATCGTGCGCAACGTGCCGATCAGCGAGAGATGGTCGCCCTCGATGTCGAGCCGCTTCGGCCCGGCACCGGTGGCGAGGATCAGTTCGGCGTAGGGGATCTGGTCGTTGGCGTCGACGATCGCCAACTGCTTCTCGGAATCGATGAGCGCCACCCTGGTGTCGACTCTCAGCTCGATGTCTCTCTCCTCGAACCACTTGGCGTCGTGCAGGACGGCATGTTCGGGGCCTGCGTCCCCGACCAGCAGATCTTTGGTGAGTGGTGGCCGTTCGTAGGGCGTGACGCCTTCGGCGGCGACGATCGTGATCGGCCCTTCGTGTCCCGCCTCGCGGGCGCCTTCCGCCGCACGAACGCCTGCCAGGCCTCCTCCGACGATGACGATGTGCTGATCCATGATTGCTCCTCATCGGTCGGCTCTGGAGTTCCCGTGAAGGCGAATCACGAAACCGAGCCAACGCCCGTGTTGTATCCCATTGTCGTCGGTACCGTTCACGTCGTGAGTCGTCGGATCCCGCCACCAGTGCCATGACAGTGAAGATTCACATCCCGTCGAGTGAGGCGCCCGAGGCGGCGACACAGCGAGACTCCTCCGAGCGTCCGTCGCCGGGTCCGATCGCGCTCATCGCCGCCGGGCTGGCGGTCGCGTTGATGGCGGGGGTGCTCGTCGTCTCGGTCGTGACCGGCGGGGAGGCACCCGACTCGGCCGTTCCGGCTCCCTTCGAGCCGAGCGAACCCGTCCTCGCAGTCGTGACCGAGATCGAGCCCTGGTCCGAGATCGTCCTGCCGGGTGATGGTGAGGTGCTCGCCATGGGCACCGTCGTCGACACTCCCGTCGCAGTGACCCGGGGGCCGTGGGAGACGCTGATCTGGGAACTGGTCGACGGGACATGGCAACTCGGCGGAAGCGCGGGCCTCACAGAAGTGACGTCGGCGGTTGTGATGGACCAGCGGGTCCTGCTGGTCGCGGACCTCGGGAGCCGGCCGACCGTGTGGGAGTGGATCGACGGCTCGACGAGGTATCTCTTCCAGCCGACGTCGGGGCTGATCGTGGGCACGTGGTCGGTGAGTGGCCGGCTGGTCGTGTCGGTTGCGCCCTCCGCTCCAGAACTGGAACAGACCATCCGCTTCGGACGAGAGGACGTGCTGTGGATCGAGTCGCTGGAAGGCGACTTCGAGAAGCTGACGCTCGTCGACATCGAGTCGGTGCTCACCGTTGCAGGCGACGCCGGTCTGATCACAGTCGGCGGGAGAGACACCGATGGGCGGGCCGCGGTTGGACTCGTCCAGGACGATCGGGTGCTCGCCAACCCAGTGCCGGGGGCGCCGCCGCTCTCGGCGGTGACGGAGCTGGAAGCCGACGCGACATCGTCGGTCGCACATGTCTCGGTTGCGAACCGGAGGAGGGGAACGCACTCGGAGGTCAGATTCGTGAGCCGAGACTCTCTGCTCCTCGAACACCAGAGCGATCTGGTCGGGATCGAGGTGATCGACGATGTCGTGGTGGGAGTCACCCAGGACGGTCTGATCGTGAGTCGGCGTCTCGATGGTGAGGAACGACCCGCCCCTCCGGCGCCTTCGTGGTCGTACGGCTTCGTACGCGGGCTCGCGCTGCTCGGCGACGAACCAGTCGCCTTCGGTCGGTCTGGAGAGGGGAGCCCGACGTTCGCAGGCCCGTCCGTCGATGCCGCCCGCGTGATGCTCCCCGTCGGGCGTTGGGAGCGATATCACTCCGAGGCTTCCGACGGATTCCATCTGATCCACATCGGCGTGCCCGAGTTCGCAACCCGAGACGGCGAGCTGTTCTATCGATCGTGGCATGCCGAGCGATGGCATCCGGTCGAGTCAGGGGGCGGGCTCGTCATCTACGGAACGCCTCGGATCGTCGAGTTGGAGTGGGGATTCGTGCTGATCCCGTCGGCAGGTGCGGAGCTCTGGTCCAGCCCCGACGGAGCGGTCTGGGAGCGGGTCGACGACGCGGACGTCGTTCGCATCGACGAGGTCGCCACGGACGGGGAGGTACTCGTCGGTGTCACCCACTTCGGCGCGCTCGGCGGCCCGGTGACGGAAGTTTCGCTTCTGAATCGCGACGGTGCCCTCGTCCGCTACTCGTTGGGGTATCACCTCACGGGTCTTGCGTGGGAAGAAGGTGTCGGTTTCGTCGGGAGCGTCGTGCCACCGGGAACCGGGTACGTCACCAGTCCAGACGGGATCGAATGGACGCGGCACGATGGGCCCGAGCGATTCGATTGGGTGGTGGCGTTCGACGGCGAGTTGTATCTGGGGACGGGTGAGTCGGTGATCGCCGGCGATCCACCGGCCGAGACACCAGGCGGAGCGGGCTGGCTGTCCTTCCTCGGTGAGACCCTGGCGTTCCAGGACGGGACGGGAACGATGTGGATCCACACGGGTGACGAGTGGGTGGACATCGGCCTGAGCGTGGCGGGAGGTCTGCCCGGGCGCCCGGACGCCGTGATCGTGCGCGGTGAGCGGGCGTTCGCGATGGTCGAGGGCCTCGACGGCGTGGCCGAGACCTACGTGCTCGATCTGGACTGAAACCAGGCGGCGTTTCCGTCAACTCTGAGATCCGGGTCGACGATCTCAGAACCGTCGTCGCCGACGAGGAACACGCCCTCGACGGCGATCTCGTCGACCACCGCGTCGAGCGCGTCGTTCTGCGATTCCCAGATCTCGCCCGGGGCGAAGGCATCGGCATAGGGGTCGAACGCCGCGGTGGGCTCGAAGGCGCAGCGGACGATGCCGTCGTCGGTTCGAGGTTCGGTCAGTCGGCCGATCTTCACTTCGCCGACGAACACATCCCACATCGTCCCGAGCGTACAGGAATGGAGTGTATGCGCATATGCGTATACACTCGCTCCCCATGAGCACAGCAGCCGCCAGGAGACGATTGGTTCGCAGCCTCGTGACGTCGCATGACGTGCGATCGCAGGCGGACATCGTCGAGTACCTGGCAGGGGAAGGACACGACGTCACCCAGGCAACGGTGTCGCGCGACCTCCAGATCATCGGCGCCACCAAAGGAGACGGCGAGAGATACGTCCTCCGAGACGGACCGGATCCCGAGGAGGCGATGCGCCACCTGGCCCGGTCGATCGACGAGTTCGTCGAGGCCATCACGGCGAGCGGACCCCTCGTCGTGCTCAGAACGCCGCCGGGCGCCGCCCAGGTGGTGGCCGCCGCCATCGACAACGCCTCGGTGCCCGGGGTGCTCGGAACGGTCGCCGGCGACGACACGATCGTCGTCGTCGCCTCCGAGGCGGTCACCGGACAGGGCGTCGCATCGAATCTCGAACAGATCGGATCAACAGCATGAAGGTCGTACTCGCATACTCCGGAGGGCTCGACACCTCCGTCATCCTCACCTGGCTCAAGGAGACCTACGACGCCGAGGTCATCACCTACACCGCCGATGTCGGGCAGGGCTCCGAGGTCGAAGAAGCCGTCGAGAAGGCGTACGCCACCGGGGCGTCGGAAGCAGTGGTCGAAGACCTCACGCTGCCCTTCGTGCGGGACGCCGTGTTCCCGGCCATTCGAGCGAACGCCGTCTACGAGTGGTACTACCTCCTGGGCACGTCGCTGGCGCGTCCGATCATCACCAAGGGCATGATGGACACCGCCGCCCGAGTCGGGGCCGACGCGATCGCTCACGGCGCGACCGGTAAAGGCAACGATCAGGTCCGGTTCGAACTCTCGGCGTATGCGATCGACCCGGACATCAAGGTCATCGCCCCGTGGCGCGAATGGGATCTGAGAGGCCGGGCCGACTGCGTCGCATACGCCGAGGCCCGCGGAATCCCGGTGCCGGTCACTGCCGAGAAGCCCTATTCGATGGACGCCAACCTGTTGCACATCTCCTACGAAGGAGGGTTGCTCGAGGACCCGTGGGAAGGCCCCCCGCCTGGGATGTTCCGTATGACCACCGATCCCGAAGACGCACCCGACGAGCCCGAGCGGGTCGAGATCAGCTTCGAGGCCGGCACGCCGATCGCGGTGAACGGGGAACGACTGGAACCCGTCGAGTTGCTCACCAAGCTCAACGAGATCGGTGGACGTCACGGTGTGGGGCGGATCGACATCGTCGAGAACCGCTTCGTGGGGATGAAGAGCCGTGGCGTGTACGAGACGCCCGGTGGGACGCTGCTGCACCACGCGCACCGGGCGGTCGAGTCGATCACCCTCGACCGGGAGGTGGCTCACCTCCGCGACGAGCTGGTGCCCCGGTACGCCGAGATGGTCTACAACGGGTTCTGGTTCGCCCCCGAGCGGGAAGCACTGCAGGCATTCATGGACTCCATCCAGGTCCGGGTCAACGGCGATGCCAGGCTCAAGCTCTACAAGGGCAACGTCACCGTGGAGGGTCGGCGGTCCGAGCGCCATGCGTTGTACGACCATGCCACCGTCACGTTCGAAGAGGACGACGTCTACGACCAGGCCGACGCCGCCGGTTTCATTCGGCTCAATGCCCTCCGGCTCCGCCGGCTGGCCGAGGCGCGGCTCGGAGAGGGCGAGTAGCGGCGGACGGCCGGCCCCGAGTCCCACAGGCGTTCCCGTCGTGGGGCAGGGAGGACGGTCACCGCTTCGGCGGTAGGCTCGCGAGATGACACTGTGGAGCGGCCGATTCGACGATGCGCCCGCGGACGTGCTGTGGAGGTACACCGCCTCCCAGACCGATCGGAGGCTGCTGGCCGTAGACATCCGCGGGTCGATCGGCCACGTCGGCATGCTGGCGGATGTCGGCCTGATCGACCGCTCCGAGCACGCGGCGATCGACGTGGCGCTCCACCAGTTGCTCGCCGATGCCGAAGATGGGACGTTCGAGTTCCTCGACACCGACGAAGATGTGCATTCTGCGGTCGAGCGTCGCCTCATCGAAGAGGTCGGAGACGTCGGCAGGAAGCTCCACACCGGAAGGTCCCGCAACGACCAGATCGCGCTCGACATCCGCCTCTATCTGCTCGAGACGAGCGCCTTGCGCCAGCAGCAGCTGGCCGAGTTCGCCGGGACGCTCGTCGAGGTAGCCCAGGCGAACTCCGATGTCATCGTCCCGAGCTACACCCACCTCCAACAGGCGCAGGCCATCCCCCTGGCTCATCATCTGTTGGCGTATGCATGGATGGCGGTCCGGAGTCGTAGCCGGTTCGCCGATCTCGATCAACGGATGGCGGTCTCGCCCCTGGGCGCCTCGGCGTCCGGTGGGTCGAGCCTGCCCATCGATCCGTACATCGCCGCTCAGCGGCTCGGATTCCCCGTCGTCTTCCCGAACAGCCTCGACGCGGTCGGATCTCGCGACCTCGTCGCCGAGTATGTGTTCTGCTGTGCCCAGGCGATGGTCGACCTGTCGCGGCTGTCCGAGGAGCTCGTGCTCTGGGCGACGTCGGAGTTCGGGTGGGTGACGTTCGAGGATGCACTCACAACGGGGAGTTCCGCGCTCCCTCAGAAGAAGAACCCTGACATTGCCGAACTCGCCCGTGGGAAGACGGCCGGCGCGATCGGCTCGTTGACCGCCATCATGGCCCTCCAGAAGGCGCTACCGCTCGCCTACAACCGCGACCTGCAGGAGGACAAAGAGCACGTGTTCTCGGTCGACGACGCACTCGGCGGCACGCTCGAGGCGGTCACTGCGCTGGTGGCGTCCGCGACGTTCGACCCGCCGCGACCCGGTTCGTGGACGATGGCGCTGGATTTCGCCGAGGCGCTCGTCGGCCGTGGCGTGCCGTTCCGAGAGGCGCACGAGTCCGTGGGCCGGCTCGTGGCACAATTGTCGGCCTCGGACAGGAGTCTCGCCGACGTCACCTTCGAGCAACTGCTCGAGATCGACGATCGGTTCGAGTCCCAGGATGCTTCGCTCGCGGACCCCGAGCAGTCCGTCAGGCGGCGAATATCGAGCGGTGGCGGATCGTTCGAGTCAGTTGCCCAGCAGATCGCGGCGCTTCAACGCTTGCTCAGCTGAGTCCGAGGCGACGACGAAGTCGCGTCGGCCCTCGCCAGCGTCAGGATGAACCACGACTTCTGATTCCGTCGCTCGTACACCAGGCTGCCGTTCATGATCTCGGCGAGCGACCGAGCGACAGCGAGGCCGAGGCCGAGCGAACCGGCGGTCGCCGCCCTCGAATTCCGGTGTACGAAGGGCGTGAACCGGCTCTCCGGCGAGCCCTCGCCGAGTCCGCTTCCGTCGTCGACGACCATGAGCCGGTAGGCCTTTCCGTCGGAGCGACCAACGAGCGCGATGTTCCCTCCGCCGTGACTGGATGCGTTGTGGATGAGATTGCGGAGGATGTGCTGGAGCCGGAGACTGTCTGCGAGCACGGTGCCAGGCTCGATGTCCACGACGGCGTTGATCCCTGATCGTGAGAATGGCTCGAGCGCCGTCTCCGCAGCTCGCTGGACGTCGACTTCGACGACCGACTTCGTGAGCGTCCCGGAGTCGTCGCGCGCCGCGACGAAGAGGTCGTCGACCAGACGGCGGATCTCGAACGACTGGGAGAAGATCGTGTTGGCGGCCTCCTCGAGAAAGGCCGGGTCGGCCATTCCCGCATGCAAGAAGTCGGCCATTGCCTCCGAGAACCCATACACGCCGGCAAGGGGGGTCCTGATCTGATGACTGAGCGAGGCGATGAGCTCGTCTCGTTCGCGGTTCTGTGCCCGCTCGGCCTCCAGCTCGACCTCGAGGAGTTCGCGTTCAGCGCGTTTACGCAATGAGCGACGGACTGCCATGACCGCGAGGGCGGGCACGATGAGCGCCACAGCCAGGCTGGTCGCCCGTGCGACGTCGCCGGCAGCGGAGCCTTCGACCTCGATGACTTGCGCCGAACGACCGATCCGCGCGTTCATCGAGCCCTCCAGCTGGCCGAGAAGCGGGAGCAGTGACTCGCGCGCAATGCGGTTGGCTTGTTCGATGTTGCCCAGTTTCAACGTCGCGAGCGCCTGCTCAGCGACGACCACGGTTTCGGTCAGGTCGATGTCGTCCACGACCTCAGCGGCGCTCTCGAGATCTGCGAGAGAGCGGCGTGCCTGCTCGACCGCGAGATCCGGGCTCTCCTCGACTTCGATGCCGTTCACGGACGCCGATGCGAGCACGAGGCTGATTCCGACGTTGGCGCGAAGCTCGACGATGGCTGAGAGCACTTGTTCGGAGTTCCTGATCGTCTCTGCCTGGGAGGCGATCCGATCGACCTGATCGGACTGGGCGAAGACGACCCCGAGCACGCCGACGATGGCGGCGATGAGCACGGTGATCGCAGTGAGGGAGCGGTCACGACTTGAAGATCGCGGGAGCTTCACCCCCTTATCGTCGGCGTCGCTGCTGCAGACTTGAGGTGACGTTGGGCTCCGGTTCGGACTCAAGTCCAGGGAGCTCGGGGCCGATAGGAGTGCATGGGGCGAAGGCTGAGTCGAGTGCCGATGATGACAGTCGCAGTTGCGGCTTGCGTGTTGGCGCTCGGACACACCTCGACCGCAGTGGCTCTCGCACCGAAGCCCGAAACGCCCGCCGCTCCACCTGCCCACAGCGCCGCAGGCGGCGCTATCGAGACCGACTCGGGTGCATACGATCGGTCTCGATGGTCGCACCGTCATCCTCCGAGCCCGTGGGAACCCCGCCCGGGCAGGAGAAGAGTGTTCCGCCCAGGAGCAGACCCCCGAGAAGAGTGTTCCCCGGGCAGGAGAAGAGCGTTCCCCCCGGGCAGGAGAAGAGTGTTCCCCCCGGGCAGGAGACAGAGTCGTTCCCCCCGAACAGGAGAGTGCCGGAGGCCGGGCTGGTCAGGCGGACATACCATCGACAGTCGCGCCAACCACCATCGGGGCTCCGGCGGACGTCGACTCCGGTGCGAGCACCAAGACCTCCGGGACAGGCTCGAAGTCGAGCGAGACCGGTGTAGGAATTGTCACCGTCTCACCGGCTTCGACCACGACCACCACGACGACCCGCGAGACCTCGACGCCGGTGGTGAGTGGCGGTGCCGTGGCCCTACGTGGCGCCTCGACGACCTCGACCACAGATGCCGAAGAGCCGACGGAGGGCCGTGTCTTCGAACCGCACTGCGACAACTCAGAGCTGGACGGGGGATTCGACTTCCTCGCCGGCGAAGCCGACGTTCACGTCGGTACATGCTGCGTCGGCGATCGAAGCGCCCGTGGACACCACGTCGGTTGTCCTGAGCTGGCTCATCGAGCGCGAGGGAATCGGCTCGTCGATGGTGATGACGACTCCGTTCGTCGTCCTGTGGACGATCTGGGACGCACTGTCGTCGGCCGGCTCGGGACTGGCGGCGCCCGCATCGGGCCTCGCGACCTTCGTGGGTCTCATTCTCTTCGACAGGGGCCGACTGGCGGCACCGAACGGGTTGGTCAGGAAGCGCGAAGCCGCTGCCTGAGGCTCCGATCAGCTCGGCTGGGCCGCGGGGAGGGTGACTTCGAATTCGGTTCGCCAGGACTCGTGCCGGTACCGGATATCACCGCCCATGGCGACCGCCAGCCGACGTGCGACCGACAGACCCAGCAGGCGCGTATCCGGATCGATCGGAGCATCCACGCGCTCATCCTGAGGAGCGAAGATCCGCGCCTCGAGCTCCTCGGGTAGCCCCGGGCCGGTGCTCGAAATGGTGAGCCGCATCGTCGAAGCCCTCCGGTGAACAGCGATGGAGATGTCGCCACCCTGATACTCGATCGAGTCGACCACCAGATTGCGGATCACTTGCCTCACCCGGGCCGGGTCACCCAGGCAGATCCGCGGTTCGACGTTGCGCCCCGGTGTGGTGACCCCGCCCATGGCTTCGCCACCGACCTCCAGAACCTGTGCGACCTGGGCGGAGAGGTTGACGGGAACCTCTGCAACCACGAGGTCGCCGAGCTCCGATCGGGACACGACGAGGAGATCCTCCACGACGCGGGCCACGCGACCGGCTCCGTCGGCGATGGCGTGCGCCAGGCTGCGGCGTCGAGCCGGGTCGTCGGCCGGCTCCTCCAACAACCGGGCGAAGTCGATCACCTCTGCCAGCGGCGACCGCAGTTCGTTGGTCACCGATGCCAGCAGCCGATTCCTGGATGCGACGAGCTCTTGCATGCGCCGCTCCTCCGCCTTGTGGTCGGTGATGTCCGCAATCGACACGACCACCCGGGTGTAGTCGGGGATGCCGAACGGCACGGGAACCACTGCGAGGAGCATCGCCTCGTATGGCTCGCCGTCCGGACGTCGACCCTCGAACTCGATCTCCACGCTGGTGGCCCTGGCGCGCACCATGTCGACCAGTGCGTCCCATGCGTCCGACGCGATCCCGACCGAATCGACGTCGACTGGTCGCGCGTCCGGTCCGTCGTCGATTCCGAGCAGTCTCGCTGCTGCGCGATTCGTCGCAGTGACGTTCACGAGGTCGACCGGCCCGTGGGCGGTCGATCCCATTTCGGCAGCGGAGAGATCGACCTGCATGATCGGAATGGGTGACTGCTCGACGAGCATGGTCTGACTGAGCCGTCGCTGGTCGACCTGCCGCTGGAGAAGGCTCTCCACCCCACCGGAGTCGGCGAGCATCGACCATGCAGCTTCGATCCCGTCGAGCAGGAGGGGCCAGTCCTCGGTCCCCGGCGGTTCGCTCCGACTCAAGCCGAGTCTGGTGAGCTGAGCGTCCAGCAGGCTGGCGGGGGGAGAGTGGGATGGGCGTGCGGCAGTCATGTGGTGCATGTCGGCCGCATGCCGCGATGCTCAAGTGCTCAGATGCTGAGCAGGATCAGTGGGTAGGTGATCAGCAGGAGCACGCCTTCTCGGCGGCCCAGCGCCTTGGTGGTGAGCGCCAGGACGCCGGTCAGCACCGTCACTGCCAACATGACGATGAGCGGTCGCTGGAACGATGCCGACGTGGATGCGTTCCCAACGATGCCTGCGACACCGCCGACCCCGAGTGCGTTGAAGATGTTCGATCCGAGGACGTTGCCCAACACGAGGTCGTTCTCGTTCCGTCGGGCTGCGGCGACGGCGGTCGCCAGTTCCGGGAGTGACGTCCCGATGGCGACCAGCGTCAGTGAGATCACGGCGTCGGAGATCCCCACGGTTTCCGCCACCGCCCGGGCACCGCGGACGAGCAGGTCGGCCCCCAGCAGTGTCAGGCTGAGCGAGACGATCGCGAGAAACGCCTCACGGCCGGTGTTGATGGAGCCGGTGTCGTGGATCTCCTCCGCGATGTCGAGATCTGCGACGGCGCCCGTGCGGGACCAGTGCACGATCAGCGCGAGCGCACCGACCAGCCCAACTGCGAGGATCGCTCCTTCAGTCCGGTTCAGCGTGTTGTTGAAGGCGAGCCCCGCCAGCAGGACCGAACCGAGCAGCATGAGGCCGCCTTCTCGCGTGATCGTCTTCGGCTGCCTGGCGATCGGATTGATCAGCGCGCTCACCCCGAGCACAAGTGCGAGATTGGCGACGTTGGAACCGACGATGTTCCCGAGGGCGAAGTCGAGCCCGCCTGGTCGTGCAGCTGCCAGTCCCGAGACGAGCATCTCGGGCAGTGACGTGCCCAGTCCGACGACCACGGCCCCGATGAGCACCGTCGACAGCCCGAACTTTGCGGCGAGACGCGCTGCGGCCACCACGAGACGATCCGCTGCGAACGACAACAGGAAGAAGCCGGCGAGGATGAAGAGGATGTCGGTCAGCATGTAGCGGGCAAGCTAGGCGATCGCAGATTCATTGCGAAGCAGGGGCCGCTAGCTTCGGCTCATGAAGTACCCGAAGAAGCACATCGAGGTTCTCGGCTCCCGGATGGCCTACGTGGATGTCGGGGAGGGTCGGCCGATCGTGTTGCTGCACGGCAACCCGACGTCGTCGTTCCTGTGGAGGGACGTCATCGCCGCGTTGGATGGCCGCGGCCGCCGCATCGCGCCGGATCTGATCGGCATGGGTGATTCGGCGAAGGTGGACAGCCTGTATCGCTTCGAAGACCATCGTCACTACCTCGACGGGTTCATGGAGGAGATGGGGCTCGACGCCGGCCTCGTGCTCGTGGGTCACGATTGGGGCGGCGCACTCCTGTTCGATTGGGCCTCGCGGCACGAGTCGGCCGTGGATGCGATCGTGTACATGGAGACGATCGTGGCCCCGCTCGAATGGGAGGACTGGCCCGAGGCCGCTCGCAACGCATTCCAGGCGATGCGCTCGGATGCCGGTGAACCGATGGTGCTGGGCAAGAACTTCTTCGTCGAGCGAATCCTGCCGGCATCGGTGCTCTCCGAGCTCGCACCCGAGGTCATGGAGGAGTATCGGCGTCCGTTCCCGACGCCGGAGACCCGGATCCCGACGCTGCGATGGCCGCGTGAGATCCCGATCGGGGGAACGCCTGTCGACATGGTCGATACCGTGAGCCGGTTGTCGATGTTCATGGCACAGACCGACGTTCCGAAGCTGTTCATCAACGCCGACCCCGGGTCGATCCTGATCGGAGCGCAACGCGAGCTCGCCCGGACCTGGCCGAACCAGCGCGAGGTGACCGTTCCGGGGCTTCATTTCATCCAGGAGGACTCGGGTGGTGAGATCGGGTTGGCGATTGGGGAGTTCCTCGATTCGCTGTGAACATCTGAGCGGATGAACTCCCGACGGGCTCCACGTTGGACGTCTCTGCTGCTCGCCGTCTCGGCGGTGGTCACGGCGGCTGTGTCCGTTCTCAGCTTCTTCGGGTCTCTCTGGTGGTCGCTCGACCTGGCCGCCAACTTCCGGCCGCATTTCGCGGTGGCCCTGTTGTTCATGGGGGTCGTCCTGATCCTGGCGGCTCGCCGTCGATTGGGGGTCGGCGTCCTCTTGGTGGGGTTGGTGAATGCGGCGACGGTCGCTCCCTTGTTCATCGCCCCCGGAGGCGGCGCTGAGCCGCTGGGGTCGACGCTCACGGTGATGAGTTTCAACGTCAATGGGCTCAACGATCGGTACGACGAGGTCATCGAGTACATCCGGGCCGAGGATCCCGATGTCGTGTTCATCCATGAGGCGACGTTCCTCTGGGAGGACGAGTTCGCCGCGGCCGATATTCCATTTCGGGTCGAAACCGGCAGACGGGAACCGCTCGTCTTCGGCACGGTCGCCTTGGTGCCGGAGACCGCGGAGTTCAGGACGTTCGGGTTCGCCACGACCGCGCCTCGAGCGGTCGAGGTGGTTCTGGAGGTGGGCGAGACCACCGTCCGCCTGCTCGGCACCCATCCGCTTTCGCCATCGACCGAGGAGCGCGCCGCGCTGCGTGACGCCCAACTCGGGTTCGCCAGGGACTGGTCGGCGGAGTCCGGTGGGCGCCGCATCGTGGTCGGCGACCTGAACGCGACCCCCTGGTCGCTGCCGTTTCGTCGTCTGGTGAGCGGCGGGGGACTGGTCAATTCCCAGCGGGGCTATGGGTTGGAACTCACGTTCCCCGCCGGTTCGAGCCCGCTCGTCCAGGTGCCGATCGACCACGTGCTCTACTCGGAGGGGTTTGCCGTCATCGATCGGCGCCTCGGCCCTCCGTTCGGTTCCGATCACCTCCCCCTGGTTGTCGACCTCGCCCTCGTCCAACCCTGAGGATTCTGGCGACCTCGACTTGGAGGTCATATGGCCGGGACGTGAAGCGTGAAGCGTGAAGCGAACGAAGCTGGCAGACTCGGAAGAACAGATCGGAGTGGAACCGTGCCAGACAGATTCAGAGATCATCGCAACGAGTTGACCCGGAGGATCGGCTCGGGGGGGATCGCCGTGGTCCCGGCCTCGGTCGAGCAGATCCGCAACAACGACGTCCATCACGAGTTCCGACAGGACTCCGACTTCCACTATCTGACCGGGTTCCACGAGCCCGATGCAGTTGCCGTGTTCACACCAGGCCATGACGACGGCGACTTCCATCTCTTCGTTCGGCCACGGGACCGCGAGATGGAGACGTGGACCGGGTATCGCACCGGCATCGAAGGCGCCAAGACACAATTCTCGGCGGACAACGCCTACGAGATCTCCGAACTGTCCGAAGTGCTGCCGAGACTGATGCTCGGACGCGACACGCTCTTCTACCGGCTCGGCAACCGACACCACGACGCCCAGATGACCGAGCTGGTGGCGAAGTCGAGGGCGATTCGGGAGCGATACGGTCGCTCGGCCCCGATCGCGATCCACGATGTCGCCTCACTCCTCGCCGACATGCGCTTGAGGAAGTCGACGGCTGAGCTCGATTCGCTGCGCGCCGCGTGCGAGGTGTCTGCGTTCGGCCACGCCGAGGCGATGCGGTTCGCCCGGCCCGGGCTCTACGAGTATCAGGTGCAGGCTGCGATGGAGTTCATCTGGAGGGAGGGCGGCTCGCGTCGCAACGGCTACCCCTCGATCGTCGCGTCGGGGCCGAATGCCGTGATCCTCCACTACATCGAGAACGATCGGGAGATCGAGGACGGCGATCTGGTGCTCATCGACGCGGCCGCCGAGATCGACATGTACTCGTCGGACATCACCCGGACCTTCCCGGCCAACGGGGAGTTCACGCTGGTTCAGCGGGCGGTCTACGAGGTGGTGTTGGAGGCGGAGCGCGCCGGGATCCGGGCCGCACGACCGGGCTCGAGCCTGCGAACCGTGCACGACGCGTCGGTCGACCTGCTGGTCGACGGGCTCGTCGATCTCGGGCTCGTGCCCGGAGACGCCGATCAGGTGCACGCCATGCACCTGTATCGAGAGTTCTTCATGCATGGCACGTCGCACTGGCTCGGGCTGGATGTCCACGACGCCGGGGCCTACCGGATCGATGGGGAACACCGTCGGCTCGAGGCCGGCATGTGCTTCACCGTCGAACCCGGCATCTACATCGCTCCCGACCGGCCCGAGATCGAGTTCACGATGCTGGAGTACGACCTCGATGCCCGGGCCGAGCGGCGCCTCATGTTGGGTACCGCCGCCGCCAAGAAGCTCGAGGAGGCGGAAGCGGATGAGGCCGAGAAGATCACACACCGGATTCCCGAGGAGTTCCTGGGCATCGGCGTGCGTATCGAAGACGACATCGCCATCACCGAGGACAACCACGAGAACCTGACCTACATGGTCCCGGTCGACATGGACGAGATCGAAGCCCTCTGCGCCGAACCCACCTGGCTCACCCGCCAGTGATTGCGTTCTTGTGACGTAAACGCATGAAATAGCGTCGTTTCCGTCACAAGAACGGGTTCACATCTCGGTGAGGCGCTGGATGCGCTCCTGCCATTGGCGGTTGACGCGAGCCGACCACGAGCCGAGGTCGTCGAGTCGTTCGGGGTTCGCGGCGAATCGCACCTCGCGACCTGCTCCTTGCCGGGTCACGAGCCCGGCGTCCTCGAGCGTGGAGATGTGTTTGGCGATCGCCTGACGGGTGATGGGCAGTTCGTGTGCGAGTTGGCTCGCCGATGCCGGCCCACCGGTCGACAGTCGTTCGAACAGCGACCTCCTGGTCGGATCGCCGAGCGCACCGAACAGGCTCTGGATGTCGCTCATGCGATCGAGGCCTCGACCGGTGGGATGGACGGTTTCGCCCAGCGCCTCGGGCGCAGCAGACGCTCGGCGATCCTGACGTGGCATCGGTCGTCGTCGCCGTCGATGGTGATCGACACCTCGGAGTCCTCGCTGCCGTCGCTCCATCGCCAGACGAATCTGCGCTCGACCTCGACCTCGACCACCTCACCTCTCTTGATCAGGTCGTCTGCCCGGAACACGAGGTCGGAACCGGGAACGGGTTCGAACTCGAAAGAGCCGAGCATCCAGGTGCCGAGCGCGACGGGATCGGTGACGAGACCCCACGCCTCCTCGGCGGATCGTTTCAGATGGACGTCGAACTCGATCTTCTCTTCCACGGAGTGCAACTTAGCAGTTGCATGTCGAGCTGTCGCCTGCCAGAGTGATCTGCAACCGAAGAGTTGCAGTCAGTCAGGAGGCTCCAGGCATGTACGTCCCCACCGTCATTGAACAATCCAGCACCGGCGATCGTGCGTTCGATCTGTATTCGAGGCTGCTCAACCAGAGGATCATCTTCCTCGGGCAGCAGATCGACGCCAACGTCGCCAACCTCGTCGTGGCGCAACTGATCCACCTCGAGTCGGACTACCCCGACAAGGACATCAACCTGTACATCAACTCCCCGGGCGGAGACATGAACGGGATGATGGCGATCTACGACACGATGCAGCACGTCAAAGCGGACGTGACCACGACCTGTGTGGGGTTGGCCGCTTCGGCGGCGGCAGTCGTGCTGGCCGGAGGTACACCGGGGAAGCGGCGGATCCTCCCGAACAGCCGGGTGCTGATCCACCAGCCGCTCATGGGCGGGCTCGAGGGTCAGGCCACCGACATCGCGATCCACGCCAGGGAGATCATGAGGCTCAAGCAGCGAACCAACGAGATCCTCGCTCGTCACACCGGTCAGACCGTCGAACAGATTGCGCTCGACACCGACCGCGACCGGTGGATGACCTCCGACGAAGCACTCGACTACGGGCTGGTCGACGAAGTGATCGACATCTACCAGGACGTGGTCCCCACCGGCTGATGGCGTTCTTGTGACGTTTTCGGGGACATGGCCCCGGGTTTCGACACGAGAACGGTCAGGCGATGGTTCCGGTCATCGGGATCAGGACCTGGAGCACCACGAGGAAATGGGTGAGTGCGCCGCCGACCACCAGCACATGGAACAGCTCATGGTGACTGAAGATGCGCGGTGCCAGCTTGGGCCAGTTCGTCAACATGAAGATCATGCCGGCTGTATACAGCACACCGCCGACAGCGATCCACGCCACGGTCTCACCACCGAGGCGCCTGACGAGCTCGATCATCGGGACTGCAGCGCCCCAGCCCATGATCGATTGCAGTGTCACCGAAAGCCCCAGGCGCACCCTCCGCTCCACCAGCTTGATGATGATGCCGGTGATGCCCATCCCCCAGACGACGAGGAGTGATCCCCACCGCCACGCTCCGTCGAGCGCAACGACGGCGAACGGTGTGAAGCTCCCGGCGACCGCCAGGAAGATCCCGGTGTGGTCGAGCCGGCGCATGCGCGCCTTCCAGCGCTCGCTCCACGGGACCGAGTGGTAGAGGCTCGAGGTGGTGAACATCATCACCAGGCTGCCGCCGTAGACCAGCAGCGCGACTGTGACCCAACCGTTGCCACGGTTGAGCGTCATGAGCGTGACTGCACCGATCATCGACGCCAGCGCCGCGCTGCCGTGCAGGAACCCGCGGACGGGGTTCTGCATGCGGCCGAGGGTGATCCGTTCCATTCGGTGAATGCTACGACCGAATCGGTCGCTATGGGGCTCGCGTCGGTGTCGCAGCGCCGGACGTATGGATTCGCGTACGACGGCGGGCGCGGGCGGCGGGTGGTCACCGGCACCGTCGCCTGGTCGACCACCCAACCGCCGATCGCGGCGAGGCGGTGACGGCGACGACTCCGGCCGCTGTTGGCGACCTCGGGCATGGCCGGCGGGGAGAACGACGCCGCGTCTCTCGCTGGGGCGCTACGCATCGTCGTTGCCGACATACCGGAGATCGTCGGCATCGGCGGCTCGGACGACTTCGACATCCGGGCCCTTTCCGACGTCGTCGGTGGCGCCTCGGCGATCACAACGGTCGTCGAAGCTGTCCGAGCAACGGTCTCCTGGTTCCCGATCTCCGACGATGTCCTGGTTGACGACGAGTCGGCGGCGCTCTATCACTGTGCAGCGGAATCGACACCGCAGAGGTGACGCGTTGGCTCGGGGAACCTCCCCCGGCTGGGTATCGTTGAAACGAGGGGTTCCAATGGCTCGACCGTCCAATCTGCTCTATCGCTTCTACGAGGATCGCCTTCAGGCGTCGCTCGACCCCGGGCTGTTTCCGCGCCACATCGCCATCATCCTCGACGGACACCGTCGATACGCCCGGTCGTTCAACATGTCCAGCTACACCGAGGCGTATCGGGCAGGCATGCGGAGGTTCGAGGAGGTCGTCGGTTGGGCCGAGGAGCTCGACATCCCGGCCGTCACCGCCTGGGTGCTGTCACGCGAGAATCTGAACCGGCCGGCGGAGGAGCTCGATCCGTACTTCGACGTGCTGGTCGAGCTGTTCGGGCGGCTCCCCGCACTGGGACGCAAGTACGGACTGACGATCAAGTTCATCGGCAGTCTCGACATGCTCCCCGAGCGGGTGGTCGTCGCGGCCAAGGCCGCCGAGAGCGCATGCGACGAGGGCGATCGACGCCTGACGATCGCGATGGGATACGGTGGCCGGCAGGAGATCACCGACGCATGCCGCGATCTCGTCGCAGAGCTGGCTGCTTCGGGGGTCCCCGCCGAGGACATTCCCGAGCAGATCACGTCCGAGCGGTTGGCGGCCCACATGTACTCGGCCGATCTGCCCGATCCGGACCTGCTCATCAGGACGAGTGGCGAAGCTCGCCTGTCGGGATTCCTGCTCTGGCAGTCTGCCTATGCCGAGTTCGTGTTCGTCGACGTCTTCTGGCCGGCGTTCCGCCGGATCGACTTCCTCCGGGCACTGCGCGAGTTCACCTTTCGGGAGCGGCGGTTCGGGAAGTGAAGCGGGGGCTCGAGAGCCCTCCGCCGGTCAGTGGGGATGATCCCGGTCGTGGTGATGGTCGTGAGACTCCGAACCGGAGTCGTCAGGTCCTCGTCAACAGCCCACTTCGCCGTGATTTCCACAACAGGCCTCGCCGGTGCGAGCCTTGATCGCGGCGTTCTTGACGGCCTGACGGAGCTTTTCTTCGGTCGTGAGCTCCGAACGCGTCCAGTTCCGAAAGAAGCTCACCGGATTCGGTATCTGCATGCGATCGACGGTACACCCTCGGACAGTGCTCCACGCTTCACGCTCCACGCGGCACGCTTCACGCTCGCCCAGGAGACCGACCGGGGTGGTGGTACGCCTTTCGACGTGTGACGTGTGACGTGTGACGTGTGACGTGTGACGTGTGACGTGTGACGGGTGACGTGTGACGTGTGACGTGTGACGGGCGACGTGTGACGCTATCGAGTCACGATGTCGCGGGGGAGATGGCTCGTGTCGCCGAATCCGGTCATACCGAACGCCACCGAGTGGCTGACCTGTTTGGTTCGCACCGTGGCCACCGCCGTGTGAGCCGAGTCGAATCGATCCCACTCCCAGGGTGTCGGCTCCATCCCCAGCAGATACCCGAGCGTCACCGCATTGGTGCCGCCGTGCGCCACGTACACGATGGAGAGGTCTTCGGGCTCAGTCCACAGGTTCGGCTCGGGATCGTCGGTGATGATCGGCCGGGCACCGCGCGCTGCGAGTTCACCCGCCAGTCCCGACGTGACACGTATGTGGAAGTCACGGAACGATTCGCCGCCGGGGACGCCGTCCCACAGCGCCTCGATGGCCCGTAGGTTGAGCTCTTCGAACATCTCCTCGAACCGGTCGACCGCCGAACCCTCCCACGCGTCGGGCATCCGGATCTCGTGCATCCAGTCCATGACCGTCGGCTCGATGCCGAGCGCCTCGACGATCGGGTCGGCCGTCTGTCTGGCACGTACCATCGGTGACACCCATATCTCGTCGACCGATCCCCAGTCACGGGCGGCCGCGAGCTTGGCCTGACGATGTCCGAGGTCGGTGAGCGGCGGGTTGTTGCGGAGCACGCCGTCGTCGACGTAGCCGGGCTCGGCGTGACGGATGAGCTGGATCTGCATCGGCTCAAACCTATCGAGCCGGATGGCGAATCGCGAAGCCGGATGGTCGCGGGAACGGGGATCCGATCGATAGCGTCTGATGTGCATGAGACGTTTCACCGTGATCCTCGCCACCACCGTCCTCGTCCTGTCGGCATGCACGAACGGGGCGGAGCCGACGACCACCACCACTTCCACTGTTCCCGACCCGACAACCACGGTGCCGGCCACGCCGACCACAACCCCGGCCACGACCGTGCCATCAGGGGAACCGGTGACCACGTTCTTCTTCGAGAGCTCAGGGGGCAACGCCGCTCGATCGGGCCCATTCCTCGTGGCGGTGCACGAGTCCGGCGATGCCGCCGTGCCGGCCGCCGCGCTGGCAGCGCTCCTCGATGGGCCCCCCGAAGCCGCGGTCGAAGCCGGCATCGCGACCGAGATTCCCGAGGACACCAGCGTGGTCTCGCTCGCGGTCGGGGCAGATCGTGTCGCAACCGTCGAACTGTCACCGGAGTTCGATGACGGGGGCGGGAGCGCGTCGATGTTCGGCCGGCTCGCCCAGCTGATCTACACGTTGACGGCGTTTCCGTCGATCGACTCTGTCCTGCTGCTCGAGAACGGGACCGTGGTCGAGGTGTTCTCCTCCGAGGGCATCGTCCTCGACGGCCCGATGGAACGCAGCGACTTCGAGGACCAGCTGCCCGGCATCCTCGTGGAGTCACCGGCCTGGGGCGCCCCGGTCTCGCTCCCATTCGAGGCATCGGGGACGGCGGCGGCCTTCGAGGCGGTGTTCCAGGCGCAGCTGCTGGTAGACGGCAACGTCGTGTTCGATCCGCCGTTCGTGATGTCGGAGAACGGAGTCGGGTTCGCTCCGTTCTCATTCGAGGTCGACGCAGACGTGGTGCCGCCGACCGACGCCGTGTTGCGGGTGTGGGAGTTCTCGGCACAGGACGGCTCGGTCGTCAGCGAGCGATTCGTGCCGCTGTCGGTGATCGAACCCTGAAACGACCCCACAACGAGTAACCGCCCCCGGGCAAGGGGCGGTTACTGGGGTATTGGGCAAACACGGGAGATCAATTGGGCTGAGACCTTCTCGTGCAATGCTTGTATCGTCGCCAGGGAGCCAGAACTTGAGCACGAATCCGGATATTTTCTCAGAATTGATTTCGCACCTGCGCGAGCACGCCCTGCGAATCGACGGCCCGTTCACCCTGCGGTCCGGAGCGATCTCCGACTGGTACCTGGATGCCCGGCAGACGACGTTCTCGGGAAGGGGGGCGAGGCTGGTCGGCGAAGTCCTCCTCGCTCACATCGACGACCGGGCTCGGGCCGTGGGCGGTCTCACGATGGGAGCCGATCCACTGGCAATGGCGACCGCCATCGCCGCCGACGCCCATGGTCGCGATCTGGCAGCCTTCTCGATCCGCAAGGAGGCGAAGGCACACGGGACCGGCGGACGCCTGGTCGGTCCGGTGGCGCCAGGCACCCTGGTGACGATCCTCGAAGACACGACGTCGACGGGTGGTGCCATGGTCGAAGCGATCGAAGTGGCGCGGGAGTCGGGTCTGGACATCGTGCACGCCGTCGCGTTGATCGACCGTTCCGGAGTGGTGGCGACCGAGCGGATGGCGCAGCTCGGTGTCGAGTACCACGCCGTGATCACTCCCGCCGACCTGGGGGTCGAATGACCGAGGTCGTCGTCAGGCGGTCCGCGTGGCGGATGTGGCTCACGTCGCTCGTCGCCACTCCCTTGATCGTGCTCGCCGTCGACGTGCTCACCCAACGACGGATCACCAACAGTTTGCGAGACCTGCTGTTCCGCCCGGACGACACCCAGCTCTTCGAGTTCCGCGACGTCGTCTGGGCGTGGGCCATCCTGCTCGTCGCCGGAGGCGTGGCGATCTGGGCACTCCGTGAGCTGATCGTCCCCACCAAGGTCGTCTCTGCCGATCTCTCGGGCGTGAGGCTGCAGGTCACGCCCCCGTTCCGCAAGCCGCTGTTCGTGGCGTGGGACGACGTCGAAGACATCGGGAGCGCAACCGTGGAGGACGAGGGAGACAGGTTTCCGGTCCTGTGGATCAGATTCACCGACATCGACCTGGGCCTGCCCGAGCCGTGGTCGGCGCGCTGGATGGACGATCGAACGCTCGCGCTCATGGGATCGGACTGGGACACCGATCCCATCGACGTCGCCAAGCAGCTGACCGACGTCGCCATCGCAGCAGCGACCTCCGACGAGGACGATGTCTTCGAGACATCGGACGGAGATGGTTCCGGGTCTCTGGGCGGGGGCGAGTCGGATCGGGGCGAGACGTGAGGCGGGTCGGCGCCCACGTCGGGAGTGACCACCCGCTCGCCTCCGCCGAGGAGCTCGGCGCCGACGTCATTCAGGTCTTCCTGTCGAACCCGCAGTCGTGGAAGAAACCCGCCGAGCGGCAGGATGCCGATGAGCTGGCCGCATCCGACATCCCGATCTACGTCCACGCCCCGTATCTCATCAACCCGGTCACCTCGAACAACCGGGTTCGGATCCCGAGCCGGAAGATCCTCCAGGACACCTGCGACGCCGCCGCTGCGATCGGGGCTGCCGGTGTCGTCGTGCACGGGGGACAGGTGACCGGTGATGGCGACATGGACGAGGCCTTCCCGCGCTGGCGCAAGGCCCTGGAGACGGTCGAGACCGACGTCCCGATCCTGATCGAGAACACCGCCGGAGGCGACAATGCAGTCGTCCGCCGCGCCGAGAACATCCGCCGGCTGTGGGAGGAGATCGGCGACCTCGATCCGGGATTCGTGCTGGACACGTGCCACTCGTGGGCCGGGGGTGAACCGTTCGATGGCCTGGTCGAGCGGATGATCGACGCGACCGGCCGCATCGACCTGGTCCACTGCAACGACTCCAGGGATCCGTTCGACTCACGGCGGGATCGGCACGCCAACCTCGGTGATGGCGAGATCCCCGAAGCGGAGCTGGCGGCTGCGTTGCGTGCCTCCGAGGCACCGATCGTGATCGAGACGCCCGGAGGGACCGATGAACACCGCTCTGATCTCGCCTGGATCCGCGCTGCGCTCTCGGGGTGAGACAGCGACGAGCCGTTTTGCACAGCCGGCAGGGTGCGATTGAATACCGGACATGAAACGCATCGCTCTCTCCATCGCCCTTGCGTTGATCGTGTCGGCCTGCGGGCTCAACGAGCACGGACCGTGGCTCGATTGGAACGGCAATCAGATGCGTGGCAGTGACATGATCGAATACGAGGGCTTTGCCATCTGCGACCAGACCCAGGTGCTGTTCATCCAGTTCTTCGGGGATCAGTACGCCAAGGACCCCACCGGCGTACTCGGCCAGCTCGAATCGCCCGAGACCGGGGAGCCGCTGTCCTTCGAGATCTTCGACACGGTTCCCGAGGGCCTCGAGGGCACCGAGATCACCCACGCCGGGCGTGAGATCTACTTCGGCGAGGACCGATCCGACTATCTCTACGTTCGGCTTCCCAATGGAGAGACCGAGCGCTGGCCGCGCGCCGAGGACACCTGCCAGCGGGATGAACCTCTGGTCGGCTGAAGCCTCGCTCGCTGGCGCTCGCATTGCCGCTGTGGGTCGAGGCTCGGCCCAGAGGCCTCACCCCGACGCCGAGGGCGTCGGCCTCAGCGCACAGAGTGCTTCGCACGCTGGTCTATCGACTTTCGCATGGTTCGACACGACTCGATCTGGCTGCGCCCGGAGGGCTGACGGCGCCCGAGGACCTGAGCGCCGATGCGAAGCGAGGCCCACGGCCAACGCGGTGGATGAGGCACACGGCCATCGCGGGGAATACGCAGATGGCGGTGCCCGTTACGATTACTGGCGCACGGGCGACCCGTTTCGGGCGGTCGAGGCACCAACAGATCTGCGAAGCATCATTTCGCCACGTCCCTCAACCCTCCGGGTGGGGAGATAGGAGCACCAATGTCCGACGTAAGCCCGACCCCTGGGCAGATCGACACTCGACCGATCACGGTTCCCATCGTTCGAGAGCGCAAGTCCGGCCCCAAGCTGACCATGGTCACCGCCTACGACCATCCGTCTGCTTCGATCGCCTCGGCAGCCGGCATCGACATCATCCTCGTCGGTGACTCGGTCGCCAACGTCGTCCACGGTTTCGAGAAGACGCTGTCGGCGACCGTCGATCTGATGGTCATCCACGCTGCCGCAGTGACGAGGGCCAAGCCACACTCGCTGGTGGTGGTCGACATGCCTTGGATGAGCTACCACGTCACCGTCGAAGACGCCGTGCGCAATGCGGGGAGGCTCGTAGCCGAGGGTGGTGCCGAGGCCGTCAAGCTCGAAGGCGGGTCGAACCGGGTCGATGTGATCGAGGCGATCGTCGCCGCCGAGATCCCGGTCATGGGTCATCTCGGTCTCACCCCACAATCGGTCAACGCCATGGGCGGCTACAAGGTCCAGGGCAAGGCGATCGAAGACGCCCAGCAGATGATCGCCGACGCCAGAGCCCTCGAGGAGGCCGGTGTCTTCTCGATCGTGCTCGAGGGCGTGCCGGATGTGCTCGCCGAAGCGATCACCGAGGCCGTGGACGTCCCGACGATCGGAATCGGGGCAGGCGACGCCACCGATGGCCAGGTGCTCGTCTTTCACGACGTGCTCGGCCTGGGGGGAGGGCGCTATCCGAAATTCGTGCGGTCCTACGCCGATCTGCGGACCCAGGCGGTCGAGGCGCTCCAGCGATACGCAGCCGACGTTCGGTCCGGCGCCTTCCCTTCCGAGGCCGAGACGTACCATGTTCGGGACGAAGTCGCCCGGATGCTCGCCGACGGAGGGACGCTATCAGACAGCTCGCAACCCTCCTCCTCGCCCTCGCCCTGATCGGATGCACGGATCCGGTGCCGGCATCGCAGTCGACACCGGATCCCGGCGCGGCGGCGCGGCCGACCACCACGTCCTCCGCAGACACCTCCTCCCCGCCTCCTTCCCGAACGCAGCCATCGACCACATCCGTCGACATCGACACGGGTGACGTCGTCGGCTTCGACGTCATCGAGGTGATCCTCGGTGGGGAACCTCTCACGCTGGCTCTCGCCGACGAAGCCGGTCTTCGCTCCCGTGGCCTGATGGGTGTCGCAGATCTCGGCGCGCTCGACGGGATGCTGTTCAGCTGGGGCGGTGACTCCGTCGCCAGTCGGTTCACGATGCGCAACACGATCATCCCGCTGCACATCGTCTTCTTCGATGCCGACGGCGAGTTCGTGAGTCAGACGGACATGGTGCCGTGCGACGTCGACGACTGCCCGACCTACGGAGCAGCCGGACCGTATGCCTTTGCCATCGAGTTCCCGGCCGGAACGGTGGTGTCCACAGGCGATCGACTGGAGCTCGATCTCCCGGGATGAGCCCCGCAGCTTTCCTTCAGGCACCCGATCCGATTGCCGATGAGATCGGTAACGATGATCACCGACACCCGCGCCGCAGAGGCGATCGAGAAGCCGCAGTCCCGACTGAGTGCGATCGGACTGACCAGAACCGACTGGGCGTTGTTCGCCATCGCCCTCTTCATGGGCGCGCTGGCGCTGCTCTCGGTGGTCGACACTCCGCAACCCGATGCGGTTCGTGTTCTCGCCCGTCTTGTCGCGCCGATCGGCCTCGTGCTGGCCGCCATGGGCCTGGTGCGGACGGGAAACGCCCTCGAACCTTCGGAGCGTCGAGCCTGGCACGCCATCGCGACCGGAACCGCCGTCTATGCGATTGCCGTCACGGTCCGGTCGATCGATGGATTGCGACTGATCGACGTCGATCAGTTGTTCGTCACCGCCCTGTCGACCTGCGCCATCGTGATCATCACATTGGGCATCTTCGCGATTCCTCGGCTGAGTCCCATCCGGCACACGCGCTACCGAGCGATGATGGATGCGGTCGCCGGCTCGGCGGCCGTCGGGGCGTTGGTCTGGGAGCTGGTGCGCGACCGGATTGCGCTGCGTGCCGGACTCGATGCCATGGTTTCAACGGCGGCGATCGGGGCCTACGTGTTGCTCGTTGCGGCTGCGGTGTTCGCCGTCATGCGCCACGAGCGCTACCGATCAGATCGTCCGTTCAAGATCCTGATCGTGGCGGCGATGGGCCTCGTCGCATCCGGCGTCGCCACTCAACTCGGCGGGAGCGCCGACTTCGAGCTCCGCTGGCCGGTCGCGGCCGACCTGCTGCTCGCGACCGCGCTTGCCGCAGCGGCGATCGAGCTCGGTCGGACGAGGAAGCTCCGCAACTCCACGATCGCCCGACTCCCTGCCTGGAAGCTGGCGGTGCCCTATGTGCCCGTGCTCACGTTGGTGGCCGTGACGTTCACCGGTCTGCTCTCGGACCCCGGCGATCTCGGGTTGCTGCCGTTCGCTCTCGTCCTGGTCACCGTGGCATCCGGATTCAGCCAGGTGTTCGCTGCACGCGAGAACCGTGAGTTGGTCGGCATCGAACGCGATCAGCTGATCACGGCGGTGTCACACGAGCTCCGGGTGCCGCTCACTGCCGTCGCCGGCTTCTCGGATGTCCTGTCGATGGGTTGGGACTTCATCGACGAGTCCGAACGCAACGAGATGGTCGAGATCATCCAGAACCAGTCCAAGTACCTCACCGGGATGATCACCGACATGAGTTCGTTGGTCCGCGACCAGCTCCATACGGTCGAGCTCGACGTCGATCGGCTCGACGGGAAGAAGGTCATCGCCGACGCAGTGCGAGCCGTGTTCGATCTCAATGCCGGCCCGCTGCCGGTCCGGGCGCAGGTGGAGCCGTACCTCGAGCTGGTCGGAGACGAGCAGCGCCTTCATCAGGTGCTGGTCTCCCTCCTGAAGAATGCGCAACGGTATGGCGGAGGGCGCATTCTGATCGTTGCCAAGCGCGAGGTCGACTGGCGGATCATCGAGGTCCACGACGATGGACCCGGCCTCTCGGCCCGCCACGAAGTGGATGTGTGGAGCCGGTTCCAGCGCGGTGAGCACGACCTCGATGCGAAGCTCCCAGGATCGGGCCTCGGGTTGTCGCTCGTTCGATCCTTGGCCATTGCCCATGGTGGATCGGCCAGCTATCGACGTTCCGAGAAGCTCGGCGGCGCCTGCTTCGTGGTTCGTCTGCCGATGGAGCGCAACGCCGAGATCGCACGCGAGTGGCTCGATCCGGTCTGAACCGGCGTCGACTTTCCTCACCCCGTCCGCAGCGATACACTCGACGAATCCCGGGACTCCGACGCGGATGTCGAGTCCTGTCCCCTGCTCCGTCAGAGTGGCGGAGCCTTCCGATCATCTCGGATGTCCACAGGAGGAAACAATGAGAAGCTACGAGCTGATGACCATTCATCGGCCCGAGCTCAGTGAGGAAGACGTCCGGTCGCTGGTGAGCGGCATGGAGAGCTTCCTTGCAGAGAACGGGGCGACGGTCTCGAACACCGATCACTGGGGCAAGCGGCGCTTCGCCTACGAGATCAATCACATCACCGAGGGGTTCTACACCGTCGTGAACTTCGAGGCGGAGACCGACGTGGTCGCCGAACTCGATCGCACGCTCGGGATCTCTGACGACGTGATCCGCCACAAGATCTTCCGCCCGGAAGGCTGATCACCCGGCGTTCTGTCACACCCGTCTGAGAGGTTGTGACAGGGCCGAGTAAAGGAGATCCCAATGTCAAACAACGTGACCCTCATCGGCAATCTCGTCGAAGACCCCGAACTGCGGTTCACGCCGTCGGGTGTTCCGATGGCCAAGATCCGCCTGGCGGTGAATCGACGCTGGCGAGACCAGGCCGGCGAGTGGCAGGAAGACACGAGTTTCTTCGGTGGCACGGTCTGGCGTGACCAGGCCGAGACCGTTGCAGAGTCTCTCCAGAAGGGCATGCGCGTCATCGTCACCGGTCGTCTCGAGCAGCGCTCGTGGGAGACCCAGGAGGGCGAGAAGCGGAGCATCGTCGAGATCGCCATCGACGAGGTCGGTCCCAGCCTTCGCTGGGCGACCGCCAACGTGACCCGCACCGCCCGCAGTGGTGGCCAGGGCGGCTACGGCGGCGGCGGAGGGAACACACCACCCCCACCCGCTCCGGTCGCCCGTGACGACTACGGCCCCGACGAAGCCCCGTTCTAGATCAGGAGAATTCATCAATGGCTCGAAACGCCAAGACAACCCAGAGTCGCCGCCGCCGCAGCGACGCCCCGAACCGGCGGACCAAGAAGAAGGTCTGTCAGTTCTGTACCGAGAAGGACACGGTCGTCGATTACAAGGACACCGCCCTGCTCCGCAAGTTCATGTCCGACCGCGCCAAGATCCGTGCGCGTCGCGTGACCGGCAACTGCCCGCGCCATCAGCGCGAGGTGGCGCTTGCCATCCGCAACGCCCGCGAGATGGCCCTGCTCCCCTACGTGACCGTCAAATGAAGCTGATCCTTCTCTCCGACATCCCAGATCTCGGCCGCAAAGGCGACCTCGTCGACGTGGCCGATGGATACGCACGCAACTTCCTGCTCCCGAAGCAGAAGGCGATGAAGGCGACCTCCGGTGCGCTGGAGCAAGCCGAGAAGCTCAAGGCGTCGCGCGAGATCGCCGATCAGGCTGCGAAGGACGAGGCGGAGCGAATCGCCACTCAGCTGACCGGTGTCCGCGTGGTCATTGCCGCACAGGCCGGCGACGAGGGCAAGCTGTATGGCTCGATCACCAACGCCGACGCGGTCGAGGGCATCCTCAAGTTCACCGGTGTGGAGCTGGATCGAAGCAGGGTCGAGCTCCGCGAAGGCCCGATCCGGGCGATCGGGCTCCACGAGGTGTGGGTGAAACTCCACTCCGAGGTGGAGTTCCCCGTGACCCTGGACGTGATTCCGGCGTAGGCCTCCGGCAGCTGTTGGCCATTGGCTCTTGGCCTCTGGCTCGATAGGAGCTCGCTCCGCTCGCACAGCGTTGTGCGGCGGGGCGAGCTTCTTCTGCGTTCGTGGGACGTGGGACGTGGGACGTGGGACGTGGGACGTGGGACGTGGGACGTGGGACGTGGGACGTGAGACGTGGGACCTGGAACCTGGAACCTGGAACCTGGAACCTGGAACCTGAACACGGCCGCGAAAAGTCAGGTCCTCCTGGGTTTTCGCGCTGGCGTTGGGAGCTGTACCTTCTCGCTCGCTCCCCGAGGTGACCGACTCGGGGTCTCTTTTTGTCATAGCTGCGAGATAGGAGTGAGGGGCCATGCACGCCATGCCGGAACCGCCGGAGGATTATTCACAGGTGCGCCGCGTGCCGCCGCACTCGGTCGAGTCGGAGGAGTCCGTCCTCGGCGCAATGCTCATGTCCACCGACGCCGTCAACGAGGTCATGGACAAGCTCGACGCCGACGACTTCTACGTGCCGGCTCATCGGTCGATCTTCGGTGCGGTCAAGCTCCTGTTCAACACCAACCAGGCGATCGACGCGATCACCGTCTCCGAGGAACTCCGCCGGCAGGGAGAGCTCGAGAAGGTCGGCGGTGTGCCGTACGTCACCCGCCTGCTCGACATCGTTCCTTCCGCCTCCAACGTCGACTACTACGCCAACATCGTCGAAGAGACTTCCCAGCGACGCCATCTGATCCGGGCGGGTTCGACGATCACCGATCTCGCGATGAAGCTCGACGACGAGATCGCCGAGGTCCTCGATCGTTCCGAACAGACCGTCCTCAATGTCGCCGGCCGCAAGGTCGGCGATGGCATGCAGCAGATCGGTCCCCTGTTCTTCTCGACTCTGGAGGAACTCGAGGCGCTCGAGGGTCGCGGCGACGAGGTGACGGGTCTCTCCACCGGCTTCCGGGATCTCGACAAGAAGCTCACCGGTCTGCATCCGGCGAATCTCGTGATCATTGCTGCGAGACCTGCCATGGGGAAGTCGGCGCTGGCGTTGAACATCGCCACGAACGTCGCGATGGGCGGCAATCCGGTCGCGGTGTTCACGCTGGAGATGTCACGTGAGGAAGTCGCATCCCGCATGTTGTGCGCAACCGCCCGGATCGACTCCATGAAGGTGCGGACCGGCCAGATCGGCGACAACGCCTGGCCACGTCTGACCGACGCCGCCGGCAGGCTCTACGACGCGCCGGTGTTCGTCGACGACTCCCCGATGGTGACGGTGACCGACATCAGGGCGAAGTGCCGGCGGCTCAAGCGGAAACACGGTCTCTCGCTGGTCGTCGTCGACTACCTGCAGCTGATGCAGGGCTCCAATCGGGAGAACCGTCAGCAGGAGATCGCCGAGATCAGCCGAAACCTCAAGAACCTCGCGCGCGAGTTGGAGGTCCCGGTGATGGCGCTGAGTCAGCTGAACCGCAACCTCGAGAGTCGTGAGGACAAGCGTCCTCGACTCGGAGACCTGCGCGAGTCCGGATCGCTCGAGCAGGACGCCGACATCGTCATGTTCATCTACCGCGATGAGTACTACAACGAGCAGACCGACAAGCGAGGTATCGCAGAGGTCGTGATCGCCAAGCATCGCGCCGGTTCCACCGGTCCGATCGACATGACCTTCATGCCGGAGTTCACCCTCTTCTCCGACCTGGGCCGGGGATAGCGCTTCACCCTTTCACGCCTCACGTCATGCCGGGACCTGTGTCAGAAGCAACGTCGGGCTTCAGAACCGTTCACGTCGGAGCCGGACCCTCGAAGCCGAGAGCCAGGAGCCAAGGGCACTGGCCGGTCAGCGGCCGATGTTCTCGGCGGTGCCGGTGAGCTGTTCGCCGCTCAGGTCGTAGACGGCGCAGACGACTTCCCGGTCTCCATCGGACCAGCTCTCCTCGCTGGGGATGAGGTAGTAGATGTCGAGCTCCGAATCGGCGTACGGCGATCCGACGAACCCGTCGAAGGCCTCGAGACAGATCTCGAACGAGGCACTGTCGATGACGGCCGGGTCGAACGTCTGGTCGGGTAGTTCGCCGGTCGTGTAGATCTCGAGGTCATGCGGCTCGGAGCAGTCGACGATCTCGACGTCGATGACCTCTTCGGTGTCGGGCTCGTTGAGACACTGGCCGGTCTCGAGCTCGAACGCGTTGCCGCCGCAGGCAACCGCGATGAGCGCGAGGACGACGAGTGATGCTGATCGGACACGCATTGAGAATCCCCCGTTCGGAGGCGAGGACGGTAATGGGAAAGGCGGCCCTGGGGCCGCCTTTCCCTGGAACCGCCCGCGGAGGAGAGAGATCGGAGAAGGGAGAGGACTCCGAGGAGAGTTGCAGGCGATCTGTGTTGTCCCCGTTCTCATCGGCAGTCCCGGCGGGAAGTTGAGGAGTTCTCAGAAGAACTGTCGAGATTCCCCTCAGGTCGGATCGGCGATGACGGAGAGCAGTACGCGGTCGCCGAGATCGGCCGCAATCGCTCTCGCCTCGGCGAGCTCCGACGGACGCGCATGATGGCGTCCGCTTGCCAGCAGGGCTCGGGCCAGCGGCCGGCGAACCCGCAGACTCCTGGCGATCTCGACCGCCTCGTCGATCAGCTTCCCGGCACGGTCGGATGCGGTGTCACCGAGCGCGTCGGCCAATGCGAGCAGAGATCCCGGGATCGACGCGTTCAGTGTGTGGAGGCGTGTCAGATCGAGGCACTCTTCCAGGAGTCGCACCGCCGTGTCCGCGTCACCTCGGGCGGCGGCGTCGAGCCCGAGATGATGCGCCGCAGCAGCGTGCTCCGCCGGCCATTCTCGGCTCCCGAGATAGGCATCGTCGAGATAGACCGCAGCGATGTCGTGGGATCCCTGGCGTTGCTGGATCATGCCGATGTGCAGGAGATTGGCCACTTTCCACTGCGGCTGATCGAACGACAACCGACTGGCGGTCGTGCACTCACCGACGGCCTCTCCCAGCGTGTGGTCGCCGGTCGTGATCGCAGCGTGGTAGTGCGCGGTGCCGATCAGGTCCAGCCCTCGCCCCGTTTCGATGTGAGGAGCGAGAATCGCCACCGCCTCGGCGGGATCGCCCCCGTCCAGCAGGACCGCCTCGACGGCAATGGCACCGCTTTGGAGGTCGACCGAACGATCGCCCAGACGGCCATCGAGCACCGCCCGCGCAGCGCCGAGTTCACCCCTGTCGAGCAGGCGCTGGGAAGCGGTGACCGCTTCGAGAGCCGACGCGCCGTTCACCGGTTGAAGTCGATGTGACTCCGCGACGGGGTGGGTCCGCGCTGACCCTGGTACTTGGATCCGGCTTCACTCGTTCCGTACGGATGATCGGCGTCTGTGGTCATCTGATAGAAGCTGATCTGGCCGATCCGCATGCCTGGGTAGATGGCGATCGGCAGGTTTGCGACGTTGGACAGTTCGAGCGTGAGGTAGCCGTCGAACCCGGGGTCGACGAATCCTGCCGTGGAGTGGATCAGCAATCCGAGCCGTCCGAGGCTCGATTTGCCCTCGAGGCGGGCGACGATGTCGGTGCCCAGCCGGACCCGCTCGAGCGTGGCCCCCAACACGAACTCACCTGGATGGAGCATGAATGCCTCGTCGGGCGGGACGACGACCTCGGTGGTCAGGTCGTCCTGCACGGCGCGCGGGTCGATCTTGGCGTACTTGTGGTTCTCGAACACCCGGAAGGCGCTGTCGCAGCGGAGATCCACACTGGACGGTTGGATGAAGGACTCCTCGAACGGGTCGATTTCGATGCGCCCGGTCTCGATCGCTTCTTTGATTGTCCGGTCTGAGAAGATCATCGCCCGCTCCTGTCGTTCCGGCGGTGATGCTAGGCGATGGGTCGACGGCCGTGTCCGATCGGCCCGGGGGTTGGCGTACCGCCGTTCGGGGAATAGGAGAATGAGACAGGTGTTTGCAGTGTGCAATCAATGAGGAGTGAGTTCCCATGTTCAAGGTTCGCCGCGCAGAAGAGATCTACGAGAAGGACGGCGGCTGGTTCAACGCCAGATGGCACTTTTCCTTCGACGAGTACCGCGACCCCGAGTACGACCGCATCGGCCCGTTGCGGGTCTTCAATGACGATCGCCTGAAGCCGGGAGCCATCTGGCCGATGCATCCGCATCGTGACGTCGAGGGTCTGACCTACGTGGTCGAGGGCTCGTTCGGTCACGAAGACAATGTCGGCGGCGACTACGGCCCGCTGCCGGCCGGATCGGTCCAGCGGATGACACTCGGAAGCGGGGCCCTCCATTCCGAGCGGAACGCCTCCGAGACCGAAGCCATGCGGTTCATCCAGATCTGGATCCTGCCGAGCGAGGGCGGGCTCGAGCCCGGTGTCGAGCAGAAGGTGTTCACGAAGCACGATCGCACCAATCGATTGCTCGAGGCGCTGAGCAGCCGCGGTGGCGAGGCCGTGAAGGTCCACGGCGACGCGAGGGTCTTCATCAGCAGGCTCGAGGCCGGCCACGAGGTCGCTCACGAGTTCAGCCCCGGACGGGCCGGCTACCTGTACGCGATCTCCGGTGTCGTCGAAGTCAACGGCAATCGGCTGGCCGCCGGCGACGCAGTGACGATCCTCAACGAGCCGGCGATCACGCTCAGCGCCGACGAGGACAGCGAGCTGATCATGGTCGACGTTCCCACCGCCTACGACCCGGTCGGCATCTGGGCTCGTTGAGGCGCAACCCAGGGTTCGTGACGACATCTGGTGTCGAACTCAGGTCAAGGTTGGGCGCATGTGCCTATATGCAGCCCCAACCCTCGCCTCGGCGCGTCACAATGGGGACACGGACCTCGCGCCCCCGAGCGAAAGCGACACGACATGAAGGCCATCCTCGTCGACAAGGTCGACGACCAATACACCGCTCGGCTCACCGAGGTCTCGCTCGGAGATCTCCCGGCAGGGGACGTCACCGTCGAGGTCGAGTACTCGACACTCAACTACAAGGACAGCCTGGCGATCACCGGCGCCTCACCGGTCGTCCGGCGGTTCCCCATGGTGCCGGGCATCGACTTCGCCGGAACGGTGATCGAGTCCGAATCGGACGAATGGGCCGTCGGGGACGGAGTGGTCCTGAACGGGTGGGGTGTCGGTGAGACCCACTGGGGCGGCTACGCCGAGCAGGCCCGGGTCGAGTCGGGGTGGCTGGTCCCGCTGCCGTCGGCGTTCACGACCGGACAGGCCATGGCGATCGGCACGGCCGGGTACACCGCGATGTTGTGTGTGCTGGCGTTGGAGGACCACGGAACCCGCCCCGAGTCGGGCCCGGTGCTGGTCACGGGTGCCACCGGCGGCGTCGGCAGCGTCGCCGTGGCGCTCCTTGCGGAACTCGGATACGACGTGATCGCCGTCACCGGCAAGGCCGACGAGCACGACTATCTCATCGGGTTGGGGGCACGTGACATTCTCGACAGGGCCGAGCTGTCCGAGCCGGGTCGCCCGCTCGGCAAGCAGCGCTGGGCCGCCGCCATCGACTCCGTCGGCAGTCACACGCTCGCCAACGTGCTCGCATCCACGATGTATGGCGGAACCGTCGCCGCCTGTGGGCTCGCTCAGGGGATGGACCTGCCCGCAACGGTGGCACCGTTCATCTTCCGCGGTGTCACGCTCGCCGGGGTCGATTCCGTCAACTGTCCTCGGCTGCGCCGAGTCGAAGCGTGGAACCGGCTCGCCTCCGACCTCGACGTCGGTCTGCTCGAGGCGATGAGCACCGAGGCCTCGCTCGAGGACGTGTTCGAACTGGCTGGCCGGCAACTCGACGGAGAGCTCAGAGGAAGGACGATCGTGAAGGTGAAGTCATGAGCAACGTCAGCCGCTACCCGATTGCGAACCTGGACGAGCTGCCCGACGATCTGCGGGGCACGATCCGCGCAATCGAGGAGAAGACCGGGTTCATTCCGAACGTGTTCCTCGCCATGGGCCATCGGCCGGATGAGCTGCGGGCGTTCATGGCGTACCACGACGCCCTGATGGAGCGTGACAGTGGTTTGACGAAGGCCGAGCGGGAGATGATCGTCGTCGCCACGTCCGGTGCGAACGGCTGCCTCTACTGCGTCGTGGCGCACGGGGCGATCGTGCGCATCAGGGCCAAGGACTCCCGCTTGTCGGATCAGCTCGCCACCAATCACCGTAAGGCGGACATCACCGAGCGGCAGAAGGTGATGCTCGACTTCGCGCTCAAAGTCTCGCTCGATTCCGCCTCGATCTCCGACGACGACTTCGTGCCGCTTCGCGAGCATGGGTTTTCCGTCGAGGACATCTGGGACATCGCCGGCGTGTCCGCCTTCTTCGCCATGTCGAATCGAATGGCCAACTTCCTGTCGATGCGCCCCAACGACGAGTTCTATTCGATGGCCCGCACATAGGCATCGCACGGCGAGCGGGGCGCTGTCGGGGATGGATCCCGACCCGCTATAGGCTGCCGTGATGGCTTCATTTCTCGACAAGCCGACGCTCATCGGAACACGGATCACGCTCCGTCCGATCGTTGTATCCGATGCCGACGACTTCTGGGCAGATCTCGACGACGAAGAGGCCAGGCGCCTCACCGGTACGCACGCCGAGTTCACGAGAGAGCAGATCGACCAGTGGGTCAGCTCCCGGTTCGAACAGCCAGATCGCCTGGATATGGCCGTGGTCGACGCGAACTCGGGCGAGTGGCTGGGGGAGTTGGCGATCCTCGACTGGGACGCCGACAACCGATCGTGTGGGTTCCGCATTGCGTTGAACTCACGGGGCCGCGGCAGGGGCCTTGGGCCGGAGGCCATGAACCTGCTATTCGACTACGTGTTCCAGCAGCTAGGAATCAACAGAGTCGCTCTGGAGGTCTTCTCGTTGAACCCCCGGGCGATCGCGGCGTACGAGCGGGTCGGTTTCGTTCGCGAAGGCATACTCAGACAGGCGCTCCTGTGGGACGGGGAGTACCACGACGCCGTCGCGATGTCGATACTCGCAGAGGATTGGCGCCGGCGGCGCTGAGGCCCGCAGGATGTCTCGATTTCTCGACACCGAGAGCCCAGGCCTGGTCAATCACCTGCGCGGCGAGCGCAGGGAGCGACATTCGATAGACGAAGGAACCCCACCGAGCCGGTGGGGTTCCTCACTGTCGATGCGGTTGGACTGTCAGTCGTCGCTGCTGTCGTCATCGTCGTGGTCGTCGGGGGAGCTTCCCCGGCCGCCGTGGTCATCGTCGTGGGTGTCGTCGCTGGAGCCGCCCTGGCCGCTGTTGTCGTCATCCGAGTCGTTGCTGTCGTCGGAGGAGCTGCTGCTCTTCGAGCTGTTGTCGTCTGAGCGGCTGCCTGAGTCGTCGGTCGTGTCGACGCCGTTCGTCACCTCGGTGCGGGTGCCGTCGGCAGTCCGGGTGCGGACCCGAACCCTGACCTCCCCATCCTCGAGTTCTGCGTTGAATTGCACCCGCTCCTCGCCGTTGCGGAAGTCCATCTCGACCTCGCGCCCGACCTGGACCTCGATCTCGTGGCTCCAGCCGTCGGCTGCATTCACATCGACGATCGTCAGTTGTGACCCGTCGTTCGAAATCGTGACGGAACCGGCCGCCCCAGCCTCGTAGGTCACGGTTCCCTGCTCCGAGACTGCAACCGTCGACGCGGTGGAGCCTTGCGTGGTGCTGGTCGTTGCCTGCGTCGTCGCCGTGATCACTCGTTCCCGCGCCCGCACACGGATCTCGCCGTCCTCGAACTCGGCATTGAACTGGATGCGCCGGGTCCCGCTGCTGAAGTCGACTTCGACTTCGCGGCCGCTGGCGACCTCGATCTCGATCTGCCAACCGTCGTTCTGGTTCACCGAGACGATCTCGAGCTGGGTTCCGTTGTTGGTGATGGTCACCGTGCCGGCGTCGCCGACCTCGTATGTGGACTCGGTTCCTGCGATGGCCTGTTCGCTCGCGGTCGTCTCGGATCCGGGCGCGGTGTCGAGGACGAGGGCGTTTGCCGTTCCAAGTGCCATGAGCGTGGCGAGCAATCCTGCCGCCACCACTGAGAGCCGCTTCTTCATGTTCGAACCTCCATCTGTTCGTGCTGTACAACAACACGATCGTCGATGGCGGGTTTCGTGGTCCTCCGCCGAGGGTTAGGGAAACCTCTGGAGGTCAGGTGGCTCGAACGGCGGGTAGTTCGAGGCGGACGGTGGTGCCCCCGGACGGGCCGGACGTCCATTCGGCGCTGCCACCGAGGTCGTCGGCGAGCGCTCTGACGATGTCGACGCCGAGCCCTGTCGAGTCACCACCGCTGGCTCCTCGTCGGAGCAGCTCGGGAGAGGCGATGCCCGGGCCGTCATCCGTGACGGTGAGCTCCGCGAGGGCTCCGCTCGAGCGAAGTCGGATCCGGTACCCGGTGCCAGGCGGGGTGTGAGCGAAGATGTTCCCGAGGACGGCGTCGAGCGCCGCCTCGATGTCGTCCGAAGACGTCGCGATCACGTGGCTGTCGGTATCGATCTGGATGTCCCAGTCCCGCTCCTGATCCTCGGCCAGATGCCCCCAGAACGTGGCTCGCTCCGACACGACCGGCACCAGGTCGCACGTCGAGCCGGTGCGCAGCGGCCTCCTGGCGTCTGCGATGATCCGGCCGGTGACGCGTTCGAGGTCATCGACGTCACGCTGGAGTCGCGAGACGTCAGCATGTTGTGACATCGCCTCGATGTCGAGCTTGAGCGCCGTCAGTGGGGTGCGGAGCCGATGGGCGAGATCCGCTGCGCTCTCGCGCTCTCGATTCATCAACGACACGACCCGCTGGGTGAGCGTGTTGAATGCCGATCCCACCTCTTCGAGCTCGTGTGGCCCGGCCGGCGTGACTCTGACGTCCAGATTCCCTCGGCCGAGCTCATGGGTCGCTTCGACGAGGTCGTTGACCGGGCGAACCACCGCCTGTCCGATCCGGTCGGCTGCGACCAACGCCAGCGCCATCATCGAGAGACCGAGGCCACCCAGGATCACCCAGGCGGTCGCCACGTTCTCGGTCAGCTCCTCGCCTGGGACATCGACCACTACGACCCAGACGTCGCCGGCGGAGCGAAGCACCGGGACCACCACGGCCTCGCCGTCGGAGAGCGGCTGTCGATATGCCTGCACCCGGGTCTGGGCCGCGCCGAGGTCGATGTTGCTGGGGAGCCCTGCGCCGAGGACGGTTCCATCCGGCAGCACGACCGAGATCCGATCGATCGACGTCAGCGATGCCTCCAGTGCATCGAAGCCGTCGTCCGGTGTGGTCGCCACGAACCTGGCGACCGCCTGAGCCTCCCGCTCGGCCGCGCTCAGTGCCCGGTCGGCACTGAGGTCCTTGATGAGGATGGCGAGGGGGACGAGGAACGCCACGATGACGATGGACGTCACCGACAGGGCGTACAGACTGAGCCAACGCCTCACGAATCCGGATCCACCAGCTTCACGCCGACCCCGTGGACCGTCCTGATGTATCGGGGATCTGCGGCAGTCTCACCCAGCTTGCGCCGGAGGACCGAGAGGTGGACGTCGACTGTCTTGTCAGCCCCACCGTACGGCTGGCGCCACACTTCAGCGAGAATCTCACGTTTCGATGCCACCGCGCCGGCGCGGCTCGCGAGGAACGCCAGCAGGTCGAACTCCTTGCGGGTGAGGTCCACCACGTCGCCGCCCAGGGTGACGAGTCGTCGCTCGGTATCGATCGTGAGGGCGGCGATGGTGATCGGGCCGGGAGTTGCATCTGATCCGGTCCGACGGAGGATCGCCTCGATCCGCGCCTGGAGCTGCGCCCCGGAGAACGGCTTGACCACGTAGTCGTCCGCACCGTTCCTCAGGATTCGGACGATCTCATCCTCATCGTCGCGCGCCGTTGCAACGATGATCGGCACCGAGCTCACCGCACGGATCATCTTGAGCACCTCGGAGCCGTCGACATCGGGAAGGCCGAGGTCGAGCACGACGACGTCGAGCTCGCCTCGAACAGCCCGCTGCACGCCCTCCATCCCACTGGCGAGCGCCTCGACGGAGTGACCGGCTCCGGCGAGGAACGATGTGAGTGCGTTTCGGATCGAGAACTCGTCTTCGACGATCAGAATGGATGACATCGCCGGTCATCGTATCCCTGGATCGTTCGAGTCGGCCCTCGTCAGGCGTGACTTGAGGTTTTGCTAACCATCTGCGAAGTGGCACGAGAAGGGCGTTGAGCGATAATGATCGCGTGCCAAGCTGGATGAAGTTCGTCGGTCTGTGGGGGGTCGCTGCCATCGCTGCCCTCGCCCTCTCGTGGGTGGCCGTGTCTCAGGTCCGGGACCGCGTGATTCAGCCTGTCACCGTGATCCCGACCACGATCGTGGCGGCCCGTACGGAAACGCCCGACCCGACGGTCGTGGTCGTCGAGCCGACTGTCGGAGATCGGCCAGGCCCAGCCCTCTCATCGTCGACGACGTCGATCCCTCGGGATTCGGGCTCCGACGAGTCGGCGACGAGTTCGACCCGTGCCCCGTCGGCGAGCCCTGCAACGACAACGACAACCGGCGCTTCCCAAGCGACCTCGACGATGGCGCCTCCCGTGACCACCACCACGCCGCCGCCGCCGACCACCACGACGGCGCCCCCCGCGAATCTCGGAACGTCGAGCCATTCGACGCCCGGAGGCTCAGTGACCATCAGCTCGGCGCCCGGTCAGGTGAACTTCGTCTCGGCGATCCCGCAGGCGGGGTTCACCACCGAACTCCGCGACATCGGCCCGGATCGAGTCCGGGTCAGGTTCGTGAGTGCCACCACGATCTTCGAGTTCGAAGCTCAATGGGACGACGGCCGGCTCGACATCGAAACGAGCGAACACACCCCCTGAGCCGCGACTGCGGCGGTTGGCTCTGCGTTCCCATGTCGCGATGACGCATAGCACCGCCCACGGACGGCAGTTCGCCTTCCCCGGAAATGCGGATCTCGGGGGAGCGACATCGGACGTTCCAGACGTCTTCCCGCCATTGGTCACTGTCCTGGGGTGTCTACGCGATGATCCCGGTGGCCGAGATCGTCATCGATTCGTGTGGAGGCCAGGCAGGCAGTTCCGCCAACACCTCGGTACCGTCGTCGGCGGCCACCACGACCATTCCATCGGATGTACGAGTGGACCGAACACGATTCCTGCAGGCGCCCGCAACGGCGCGATCACCACCGGCAGCTTCACGAGCTCGGAGGATGACGATGCGATCGCCGTGCTCCACACGGTGTCCTGCGGCAACGAGACGATCGAGTGAGAGGGAATCTCAGCCGAGGGCTGAGATGGCGCGTGATGGTGTTGCCGCCGATGTGCGACGTTCGGCTCGAGATCACTACCGATGCCGGCCGGTGTGCCTGGTGGACGCTGAGCGCTGGGGCCATCTCAGGGGGCTTCGCGTCGTGGGGGACCACCTCCCGCCGGGATCGCGAAGCTCGAGTCCTTCAGGCGCCCGGGTTGACACTGACTGAATGATCGTTCATTATGAGTGAACATTCAGTCACGATCTTTTGGAGTCATCTCATGGCATGGAACATCGACAACATCCCCGACCTCACGGGCAGGACCGCCGTGGTCACGGGCGCCAACGGCGGACTCGGGTTCGAGACGGCGAAGCAACTCGCCGGCGCCGGCGCCCATGTCGTGATGGCGGCGCGCAATCTGGAGAAGGCCGATGCCGCCTTCGGCGCGATCAAGGCGGCATACCCCCAGGCTTCGCTGGAGATCGTCGAGCTCGATCTGGGCTCGCTGGCCTCGGTCGGGAGGGCCGCAGCGACCATCGCAGCCGCGCATCCGGTCGTCGACATCCTGGTCAACAACGCCGGGCTCATGGCACTGCCAGAGCGGAGGACCGAAGACGGCTTCGAGATGCAGTTCGGTGTCAATCACCTCGGCCACTGGGCCTTGACATCGCACCTGCTGACGAACCTGCTCGCAGCGGACGCCGCACGAATCGTCAACGTCACCTCCATGGCGCACCACACACTGGCGCAACTCGATCCGAAGAACCCCCATCTCGAAGGGCAATACGACCCTTGGAAGGCGTACGGCCAGTCCAAGCTCGCCAACTACCACTTCACACTCGGACTGCAGCGTGACTTCGACCTGGCCGGTGTCCGGGCCATCGGCCTCATGGCGCACCCGGGACTGACCAACAGCGACCTGCAGAGCCGCACCGTGAGAGAGGGCGGTCCGGGCGGATCGTGGGAGAACATCGCCGGGCGTCTCGGCATGTCGGTCGCGGACGGCGCGTTGCCACAGTTGCGGGCCGCGACCGACCCGAATGCAGCCGGCGGCGAGATGTACGCGCCCCGGTTCATGATGGCCGGCACGCCGGTGCGGCGGCCGGTGCTGCGAAAGATCGGCCTGGACCAGGCGATCGCCGACCTGTGGCAGGTGTCGGAGCGCGAGACCGGCCTCCGGATCGACGCATCGAAGGAGCGGGCGTGACCACCACGGTCGACCGCCCCGCCGCCATCCGCCGCGCCCTGCGCAACCTCGTCGCAGAGCGAGGCTTTCACGGCGCCTCGATGGGTGCAGTTGCCAAGGAGGCAGGCGTGGCCGCCGGGACGGCCTACGTCCACTACGAATCCAAAGAGGAGCTCGTCTACGCCACCTACCTGGAGATCAAGCGGGCATTGAGCGATGAGGTGCTGCCCCAAGTCGACCTGGAGGCGGCTCCCAAGCAGCGCTTCGTCGAACTGTGGACCGGCATCTATCACCACTGTCGCGCCGAGCCCGCCCGGGCCGGATTTCTCGCCCAGCTCGAGGCCTCGCCCTTCTATGGCGAGGCATCGAAACGACTCGAGGAATCGGGTGACCGTCTGCTCGAAGAGGCCACTCGTCCGGATCTCGTGGAGCTGCTCGTCGATCTGCCGATGGATGTGATCGCAACGCTCACGCTCGGCGTAGCGGTCCGGTTGGTCGCCTCCGGCATCGAACTCTCCGCCGACCAACTCGAGACGGTTGCCGAAGCGTGCTGGAGGGCGGTCACGGTCGACTGAAGGTGTCGCCGTGTATTCGAGGGGGACCGTTCGACCGCTCTCAGTGGAGTCTTCGGACGTCGCTCGGAGCCGTTCGAGCAACGGGTAGCGCCTTCTCGAATGAGGCCGGGGCCTCCCCGGCATCGACGACGTGGCCGTCACCGAGCGCGACCACGGGGCGGTGTGCCGCCGCCCCGTGGTGATCGCGTCGGATCAGCGAGCGGTCTTCGTCAGCTTCCGATCCTTCTGCGGCATCGGCTGAGGCCGGGTGTCGGCGTCTGGGTCACTGAACATCCCGAACGCTCCGAACAGTGCCATTGCGGCGCCACTCAGGAGGACGGTCCACGAGATCGGGGAGAGCGCGGTGTCCTTGATCGTGTCGTAGTTGTCGAGTTGGGCATCGAACGCTCCGACCGTGGTCTCGAAACGACCCATCGCATCGGGCAACGCGGTGAGTGCCGCGTTCGTTGCCGGGAACTCGGATGCGATGAACGCCTGCACGTCGGTCGCGCTCATGTCGAGCGCCCCTGCGAGACCGGGAATCATCGCCGTCTGCATCTCTTCTCCCATGGCGCCGACGATCTGCAACGCCCCGCTGCTCTGCTGGACCAGCTCGGCGGTGTACACCGGGCGGAAGGCGTCGTTCATGTCGTCGGCGGCAGCCGACTTGCCGAGGAACGACAGGCTCAACGCGCTCACGACCACGACGATGCCGAAGACCAGGGCGGTCCACGTCGCCGTGCGCCCGTCCATGAACATCCAAATCCCAACGCCGATGCCGATCAATCCGATTCCGAGGATCATCCAGGGCAGCGTGGTGGCCGGGATCGAGGAGGTGGGAAGCGAATCTGCCGATTCGAAGTTGGCTTGCTGGCTCTCGATGAGATCCGTGACACCGGTGAACTGCTCGACGATGTCAGGGAGCGCCGTGGCTCCGGTCGCGACTGCCGGGTATTCGGCAGCCAGGTACTCGCCGAACGCCGTCGGCTCCATGCCGAGGAGACCGGCCATGGTCGGGACGACCTTGGTCGAGAACTCCGCGCTCACCGCTGAGAGAGCGGAGATGTCGGCTTTGGTCATCGATATCGCTTCGTCGCTCATGACCGTGTCACGGAAGCCGTCCGTGAGGTCTTCGAAGGCGGGGGCCACCGTGAACAGGCTGTTCATCAGGCCGATCGCCAGCACGACGAGCCCGGCGATCACGACGCCGCTCGCGGCAATGGTCTTGCGCATGCTTCTCTCCTCGCTCGAGGCAACTGTCGCGAGCCCCCGGCTCCCCACTCTCGCAGCAGCGATTGAAAGACGATCTTTCTGGTCCATTCGACGCCGCCTCACCGCCTGTGCGCAGTGCCGTTTGTCCCGAATCGGTAGGCGGGAGTTGGTGGACATCGTCGGCGAACCCAGGGTTCCTGACGACACAGGGTGTCGATCTCGAGTCAGGGTTGAAGCGAAGACATCGCGCAGCGCAGCCTGCTCTCCACGGCCGGCGGAGTCCAACGTGGAGAGCTCAGCGTCGGTCGAGCACCCGATGGAGGATGCCGAGCGTGTCGGCGAAGTTGCCGTGTGTCTCGAGCTGGAGGCGGATGGCACCGAGCAGAAGATCTGCCTCCGGTTCAGGTCGTTGCTGCGACCAGGCCGCCACCGATTCGACCAGATCGCGCCCGTCTGTCAGTTCGGCAGCCAAGGGTTCGAGCCCGGCCATGTCGTGCGACACGCGCTCGATCGCCTGGCGGAGCGAGTAGCCGGCGCGGAGCGCTTGTTCGAGCGAACGCATGAGGTAGGCGATGTCGATGGCATTGGTCGTCATTCCGGCTCCTTCGTCACCTCGGTGATGCGCTGCTGGTACTTCTCGTACCCGACCTCCAGCATGAAGGCGAGGGCGACCGCCCGCTCGACGACCGCGGTGTTGTGCCTCACGCGGGGCAGACCCCAATGGACTGCGAGTTCCGTCATCTGACGCGCTGTCTCCTCGGTGATCTGCATGCTGATCTGTTTCATCTAATACACGATAATCGTATGTTATGACCACGTCTACCGGCGTTGGAACCCGAGGCTCCACCTGATCAGGTCGAGCGGGGCCGCACTGGTTCGGCACAAGAACCGGGTGGTTGTTCGTCGAAGGCACCTCTGCTGTGCCTCGGCCGGTCAGCCAAGCGTCTGGGCGAGACCGGCAATCAGGTCGACCGCCTCTCCGATCGCGCGGTCGGTGGCCGGCGAGAAGGTGAACCCAATCTCGAGGTTCGTCGCCGGGATGGAGATGACGAAGGCCTCGTCGGGGAGGGGCCCCACGTTCGCGGTGAGCGAGAGCAGTGTGGCCGGATCGCCGTGATGGGTCATCGCCCCGTCGCCCGGTGGTCCCGCGGTGACCGGGCGGACGGTGACCTCGGTGGCGTCGATGTCGGCGTCGACGAACACGACCTTCCGGCGGCCCGTGATCTCCAGCGTCAGCTCGGGGGTGAGTTGGGACATCGTCCGGACCTCGACCCCGGGGAGGGCGAGGTCGGAGACCATCTCGGCCACGGCCCGACCCGCGCCGTCGTCGGAGCGCAGGTCGTTGCCGTAGCCGATGACCAGCAGGTCAGTCACGCCGCATCTGACAGACGGTCTCACCTTCGGGGCCTACCAGCTCGATGACCAGCGGCATCTGACCGATGGCATGCGTCGAGCAACTCAGGCACGGGTCGAACGCCCGGATCCCGGCCTCGACCCGATTCAGGATCGGCTCGGGGATGGTCGGCCCTTCGATCCACTCGCGGGCGATCTGCAGGATCGTGGCGTTCATCGCCAGATTGTTCTGGCCGGTGGCGATGATCATGTTCACGTCCGTGAGGATCCCGGTGTCGTCCACCGTGTATTCGTGGAACAGGGTTCCCCGGGGAGCCTCCGACGCCCCGACGGCGTGGAGCTGGTTGATTCCGGCGGTCGCCCGCACCTTGGTGCCGGTGATGTCGTCGTCGGCCAACAGCAGCGCCATGTGCTCGGTCGCCGCCAGGATCTCGATCAGCCTGGCGTAGTGGTAGAAGAACGACGAGTTGGCGACCCCGCCTGCCCGCTCCCGGTACTCGGCAAGCGCCTCGTCGGCGGCCGGGACACCCATCGACACGCACACGTTGAGGCGCGCCAGCGGTCCGACCCGATACGTCCCGACGGCCGGATCATCGGTATCGGAGACTCGAGGCTTGAAGTACGGGGACTTGAGATAGGAGTCCTTGCGTCCGGCCTCACCGATGATCGTTCGATACTCCGAGGGTGCGAGCCCGTCGACCACGACTGATCCGTCGGCGTCGACCATCTTGAGATGACCGTCGTAGTGCTCCCAGACCCCGGCGTCGTTCGCCAGTCCCATGTGGAGACTGGGGAACTGCCCGAACGCCCGGACCTCCCGCTCGAACCGATCCAGCATCCCGGTGAACAGCGTGACAGCATCGGCAGCGGTCTCTCGTGCTTCGACCAGGCCCTCGGTCAGTGCTGCTCTCGTCTCGGCCGTCATCGGGTGTGCGATCCCGCCCGGCACGATGCCCGGCGAGTGGACCTTGCGGCCTGCGATCGCCTCGATCACCGACTGGCCGAAGCTGCGCAGGCGAATGCCTCGGCGGGCGAGTTCCGGCTCTGACGCCATCAACCCGAACACGTTTCGGGTCGCCGGGTCGGCGTCCATGCCGAGCAGCAGGTCGGGTGCGCTGAGATGAAAGAAGCTCAGGGCATGTGACTGGATGATCTGACCGAGGTTGGCGATCCTCCTCAGCTCGACCGCCGTCGACGGGATGGTGACGCCCATGATTGCGTCACCGGTCTTCGCCGATGCCAGCAGGTGGCTGACCGGGCAGATTCCGCACGTACGGGCCGTGAGGCTGGGCATCTCCCACACGGGCCGTCCCTTGCAGAACTCCTCGAACCCGCGGAACTCGGTGACGTGGAAGCGAGCGTCGGCGACGCCGCCTTTGTCATCGAGGGCGATGGTGATCTTGGCGTGTCCCTCGATCCGGGTCACGGGGTCGATGACGACGAGATCGTGCATGGTCTCTCCTATCCGCGCCGGATGTCTTCTGCGACCCCGTGTCTGAGGTCGTCGGATATCAGGGTCTCGATCGCCCGCTGGATCTCGGCGGCCGACGGAGGGCAACCGGGCATGTAGAAGTCGACGGAGATGATCTTGTGGAGGGGGAGCACCTTCGGCAGCAGCGGCGGGACGATCCCCGGCGCATCCGGGGCGACCCCGTCGCGGTCGGGCGCCTCGACGTACACCCGCTGGATGATGCCGCCGGGATCACCCAGCGGGTTGCGCATCCCGGTGACATTGGTCGACACTGCACAGTCGCCGAACGAGGCCACCACCCGCGAGTTCGCCCTGACGATGCGGGCGACCTCGACGTTGTCCTCGTTGGCGACGGCACCCTCGACGAGGGTGATGTCGACATCGGTGGGGAACTCCTTGATGTCGACGATCGGCGAGTAGACGACGTCGACCATCTGGGCGAGCTCGAAGAGCCACTCGTCCATGTCGAGGAACGACATGTGGCATCCCGAGCACCCACCGAGCCAGACGCTGGCGAATCGTGGCTTGCTCATGCCGGCACCTCCGGATCGACCCATTCGTGTCGCTGGCGGGCGGAGGCCAGCATCCGGATCATGTCTGCGGAGTGCTTCATCTCACCGACGGCGCTTCCCTGATAGAACAGCGAACCGGTCGGACAGACCGCCACACACTTCCCACACCAGGTGCACGACAGGGCCTCCCCCCAGGGCTTGTCGAGCTCGGTGACCAGTTCGGCGGAGCTGCCCCGCTCGGAGATGTCCCAGACGTGGGCGCCTTCGATCTCGTCGCAGACCCGGACACATCGCGTGCAGAGGATGCAGCGGTTGGGATCGAACACGTACTTCGGGTGGCTGGCGTCGACTTTGCGGTGGGGGGCCTGTTCGTCGTAGCGGACATGATCCATCCCGCAGGCCACGGCCATGTCCTGCAGCTCACAGTTGCCGTTGGACACGCACACGGCGCAGATGTGGTTGCCCTCGGCGAACAGCAACTCGACGATCGACTTGCGGTACGCCCTGAGGCGCGGGGTGTCCACGAGCACCTCCATATCGGCGGCGACCGGCGTGGCGCAGGCCGGGCGGAGCCGGTGATCCTCTGCGACCTCGACGACGCAGATGCGACACCCGCCCCACACCGACAGGCCCTCGAGGAAGCAGAGGGACGGGATGAACACATCGTTGCGCCGGGCGGCCTGGAGGACCGACTCGTCGGCGTACGCCTCGACATCGACACCGTCGAAGCTCATCTCGATGGTCTGGCGTCTCTCAGGCATCGATGACCTCCCGATCCGTCAGCAGTGCTTCGTACTCGTCGCGGAAGTAGTGGAGCGTGCTCACCACCGGGTTCGGGGCGCTCTGGCCCAGCCCGCACAGCGACGTGTCGCGCACGACCCGGCACAGATGCTCGAGATCTCTGAGATCTCGGGCCGTGCCCTGGCCGGCGGTGATCTTGGCGAGGAGTCCGTGCATCTGCACCGTGCCTGCCCGGCACGGCGTGCACTTGCCGCAGCTCTCGTCCATGCAGAACTCCATGAAGAACTTGGCAACGTCGGGCATCGCCACGTCTTCGTCCATCACGATGAGTCCACCCGAGCCCATGATCGAGCCGAGCTGTCTGAGGCTGTCGTAGTCCACCGGCGTGTCGAGGTGGTCGGACGGGATGCAGCCGCCGGACGGGCCGCCGGTCTGGGCCGCCTTGAACGACTTCCCGTCCGGGATGCCGCCCCCGATGTCTTCGACGATGTGGCGGAGCGTCGTGCCCATCGGCACTTCGATGAGCCCGATGTTCACGAGGTCGCCGGCGAGGGCGAACACCTTGGTGCCGGTGCTGTTGGGTGTGCCGATCGAAGCGAACCACTCGCCGCCGTGGGTGACGATGGCGGGGATGTTCGCCAGTGTCTCGACGTTGTTGATCATCGTCGGGGCACCCCACAGGCCGTGTTCGGTGGGGTAGGGCGGGCGAAGCCGCGGGGTGCCCCGTTTGCCCTCGATCGACGCCATGAGCGCGGTCTCCTCTCCACAGACGAACGCGCCGGCGCCGATCCGGACGGTGATCTCGAGATCGAAGTCGCTGTCGAGGATCTTGCGCCCCAACAGGCGGTTGCGTCGGGCCACTCGGATGGCGCGGTCGAGACGTTCCACCGCCCTGGGGTACTCCGCCCTGACGTAGATGAATGCCTTCGAAGCGCCGGTGGCATAGGCGGCGATCGCCATGCCTTCCAGCAGGCGATGAGGGTCGTCTTCCATGACGGTCCGGTCCATGTAGGCGCCGGGGTCGCCTTCGTCCCCGTTGGCCACCAGATACTTCTCGTTGCCCGGCGCTGCTGCGAGCAGACTCCACTTGTTGCCGGTCGGGTAGCCGGCGCCACCCCGTCCGCGGATCCCCGAGATCCGGACCTGTTCGAGGACCTCTTCGGGGGTCATGGACGTGAGCGCCTTGTGCAGCGCCGAGTATCCGCCGTGTGCCACGTACGACTCGATGCGGTCCGGGTTGATGATGCCGCCGTTGGCGAGCACGATCCGTTGCTGGCTCTCGAAGAACGGGATGCGCTCGTCGAGGACGCTGTCGGTCACGACCTGCCCGTCTCGGATGTGGCGTCGGATGATGTCGGCGCCGACCTCTGGGGTGACGTCCTGGTACATCGTCTCTTCGCCCCCGCGTCGGAGCAGCCGCACCAGCGGCCCGCGGCTGCACAATCCCATGCAGCCGGTCGGGATGAGTTGGACGTCGAGTGCGAGGTCGTCGGCTTCCACGGCGCGCTCCATCGCGGTCATGGATGCGCCGGCTCCCGCCGACAGGCAGGCCGTCGAGGCGCACGCCTTGAGGCGCCACGGATACCGGCTGCGGGCTTCGAGCTCTCGCTCGGCGACTTCGTGCAGATCGATCGGGGTGGCCATCAGTCGGTCTCCTCGGTTTCGAGCGCCTGTTGGACGAGGGCGAGGACCTCGCCCGGGTCGAGACGTCCGTGGACGGCGCCGTCGAGCACGACCACCGGCGCCAGGCCACACGAGCCGAGACAGCGGGCCGTCTTCAGGGTGAGCGTGCCATCCTCCGAGGTCGCCCCGGCTGCGACGCCGTGCGCGTCGCTCACCGACCGCACGATGTCGTCGGCGCCCTTGACGTAGCAGGCGGTGCCGGTGCAGACGGTGCAGGCGTGGTCACCGGGAGCCTCGAACGTGAACAGCTGATAGAACGTCGCGACCCCGTACACCATTGATGGCGGCAGCATGAGGGCGCGGGCTACGTAGATGAGCACGTCCTCGGACAGGTAGCCGAACACGTCCTGGGCGACGTGCAGCGTCTCGATCAACTGGTCCTGTTCGTAGCGCACCCGTTTGAGGTGCTTGTCGACGATCTCGAATCGATCGTCTCCGGATGGGTGCGCCGTCTCGGCAGCGCCCGTTGTCGTCGTCATGGGCCAGGGCTCCCTTGCAGGTCCGTGAGTCAAACCCTGTCGTGTCAGTGCGCCGCGCAACAGGGACGAATGGCCCGTAGCTGCGGTCGGACGACCACAACCAGCAGCCTGGCACTGTGCCGGCGATGATCGCCTTCTTCACAACACTCAGAAGCCTGTTCGCAGCGATGCGTCGGGGGTGGGTCTATCCCCAGTTCCAGGCTCTCACCTTCCTGGTCGCCGTGTTGCTCGGGTCCGGCACGCTGTTCTATTGGCGGGTCGAGGGTTGGTCGGTCGTGGACTCGGTCTACTTCTCGGTCATCACCCTGACGACCGTCGGCTACGGCGACTTCTCACCGCAGACGACGGTGGGAAAGGTCTTCACGATCGTCTACGTGCTGATCGGTCTCGGGATTCTCGTCTCGTTCCTCAGTGCGGTGGCAGGCCACGCCGTCGAGGCGCGTCTCGATCGCCAGCAGCGCAGGAACTCGGACGGAGACGTTGACGGGGTGTGAGCGCCGATACCGATGCGGCAGGAGGACGTTCCGGGAAGTCCAGCCCGGCTCGAGTCGTTCCTGCCCCTGACGGCGAGGTGACCGCCGACGATCCGGATCCGCCGCCACGACACTCGTATGTTCACTTCCAGGCCATGGCGCCGATTGGCGCCTCTTCACCCTGCGACGAGGTCGGCAAACGCCCGGCCCGCCTCCAGTCGCCCTTCGTGGGTGGGTGCTCCGTGGGCGTAGCAGCGGACCTCGTCGATGCCTAGACCGTCGAGCCGGGCGAGCATCTCCAGAGATCTCGACCGGGCCCCGGCGAGATCGAGCGGGTCCACGCCGAGGTCGATCGTCGCCTCGATCGAGGACGGGTCCCGGCCGACCTCGTCGCAGGTCTGCTCGAGGAGCGCGAGGAGACGGTCGATGGTGTCGTCGTCGGGGTCCGTCGGCACCCATCCGTTCCATCCGTCGCCGAATCGGACGGCGGTCTGCATGGTTCTGGGCCCGCCGGCCGCGATCACGATGGGCGGCCTGTGCGTGTCGTCGGGTCGGAATGCCAGCTCGGCATGGTGGGCGGACCAGTAGGTCCCTTCGAGGTTGGCCTCCCCCTCTCGGAGCATGCCGGAGACGATCCGTACGCACTCCTCGAAGCGCCCGGCCCGGTGGTCGGCCTCGACCCCGATCTGGTCGTAGTCGAAGCTGTTGCCGGCGCCGATGCCGAGCGAGTATCGGCCCCCGGAGATGTCGGCGAGCGTGGCTGCGATGTGAGCAAGCATTGCCGGTGTTCGATACGGGGCGTTGATGACCGAGTGGCCGATCCTGATCCGCGACGTGGCGGCGGCGATCGCAGCTGCGATCGTGGTCGCTTCTCGGACGCCGACGGGTTCGTCCGGCGCCGAGTATCCGTTCTCCTCACCGGCCCGATACGACAGGTGGTCGGGGAGCACGACGAGATCGAGTCCGAGCCGTTCGGCCTCGAGCGCTTGTGAGCGGACGTTGAGCCACCCGACCTCTGAGGCATCCGAGGAAGGTGCATGGAGGTCGAGTGCGAGCCCGAAGCGCATCCGAGCAGCGTACCGATCGCATTCACGCGGGTCTGGATCGAGCGACCGCCCCTCCTGGGGTCCACCGCCTCATCTCAGGACAAAGCCGAGGTCACTCGGGTGGCTGCATGTCGATGCAGGTGAAGACCTGCACCTGTCCTCCGTGGCCGATGTGGGGGTGATCTGCACAGAGGTTTGCGGCCGCGTCGAGCGAGTCGGCCTCGATGAGCGTGTACCCGGTGGCAGGTGTGTCGCCGAGCGAGCCGTCCTCGATCCCGTCGCCTGCGAGGTGCTTGGCCTCGCCGAACGGCGATCCACCGTCGAGAATCGCTGCACCGAGCTTGCCGTACCACGCACCCCATTCGCCCATGATGCGCTCCTGTTCCTCGGGGTCGGCTCCCATACCTCCGCCGCCCGTGTAGATCACCATGTACTTGCCCATCGCTCGCTCCTTTTGCGACTCGTACGAGATGAACATGTCGCGCTCCCGACCACCGTGTCAATGCTCGATGGTCCCCTGCTCGGTTCTCCGTGCTCGCCGCGATGGTTCGCTGGGTGTGCTCATCGGCCGCGGGACTTCGGCGACCCCCTTGACGACTAATCCTTAGTTCTTTACTATGGAACTATGGAATTGAGATTCTCACGTCGCACCTACCTGGCCATGCGAGCCCTCCGGGAGCTCCACGGCGAGCAGGCGATCTGCTGTCCGGTGGTCGAACTGGCGGAGCGGATCGAAACGACCAGCCCGTTCCTGCCACAGGTGCTCAGCCCGATGATCAAGGCGGGATGGATCGAATCGCAGACCGGGCCCGGCGGTGGATACCGCCTGGCCGTCTCACTCGCCGACCTCTCGCTGCTCGAAATCGTCGAGACGGTCGAGGGACCGACGGAGACCGGGGAATGTGTGTTGAGGGAAGGACCTTGTCCGGGCACGGAGAGCTGCCCGGTCCATGAGGCATGGCAGAGCGCTCGCTCCGAGTTGAAACAGCGGCTCGGAGCCGTCTCCGCCCAGGCATCGCTCGAAAGGCAAACGACATGACACAGCTCAAGGAACGGGCTGAATCCACTGCGACCAGGACGGGGCTCGGATCATTGCTTCCGAGCCACTATCACCCCATCGTTGCGACGGCGGGCCTGATTGCGCTCATCTTGGGCGTGACATCGATCGCGATCGCGATCGGCGCGGTGATGCTGATCCCCGAAGAGAACGGTTCGACAGGTGGGGCGACGACGGTGGCAACCGCTCCGGTGGGGCCGGACGCACAAGGCGAAGCGCAGCCCGTCGTCGCACCGCCCGTCGAGATCGAGCGCGCAGCGGTGCTGCCCGAGCTCACGCCCAAGGCCGAATTGCCTCCGGTGCCGGCGAGCGAAGTCAACGTGTCCTATGCGCCCAACGTTCCGGCACCCTCGGGCCGGACATCGCAGGCGATCATCGACGTGCACTTCGAGGTCGTCGAGAACGTCGTCGAGATCGACCCGGCAACCGGAGTCGAGTACGACACGTGGGGCTACCGCCTCGTCGGAGACGGCACCGACGTGAGCATCGGTGCACCAGGCCCGATGATCCGGGGACGGGTCGGCGACGTGCTCCGCTTCACGGTCACCAACCCCGAAACCAACACCCATCCACACAACGTCGACTTCCACGCAGTGACCGGACAAGGTGGTGGCGCCGCCAACACCGTCGTCGCACCTGGTGAGACCCGGACCATCGAGGCACGGTTGCTCTACCCGGGCCTCTACATGTATCACTGTGCGTACGGCGACGTTCCGCTCCACATCAGCCACGGCATGTACGGCGGCATCCTCGTCGACCCGGCCGAGCCACTCCCAGAGGTCGATCACGAGTGGTACATCGTCCAGTCGGAGTACTACACCGACGCAGACGAGCCCGGCCTGGTCGGAACCGACCGCGCCGCCATCACGAACGAGGAGCCCACCTTCGTGGTGTTCAACGGTGCACGCGGCTCGCTCACCGGCGACAACGCGCTCGGAATGTCCGTCGGGGAACGCGCCCGTATCTACTTCGTCAACGCAGGACTCAATCTCGACTCCAACTTCCACCCGATCGGGTCGCATTGGGACGTGGTCTATCAGGAAGCGTCGCTGCTCAGCCCACCCATCCTCGGCAGTCAGACCACGCTCGTGCCCGCCGGTGGCGGCGTGGTGGCCGAACTGGTCGGTCAGGTGCCGAGCACCATCATCCTGGTCGATCACGCTCTCAGCCGGACGTTCGACAAAGGGGCCATCGGCCAGATCGTCGTGACCGGTGATCCCAATCCCGAGATCTTCGAGGAGACCACACCCGGTGCCGACGGCTCCGCAGCGACCGATGACCACGGCGAGGGCGCGGCTCCCGCCGACGCCGTCCAGGTCTCCATCGTGGCGGGCTCGGGCACCGTTCAGGACATGGAGGCCGCCGACGAGTTCGCCGACATCGAGGACCCGGCCGACTACTCGGTCAACGTCCTCACGATCCCCGTCGGGACCACCGTCACCTGGACGAACGACGACACCACCATGCACACGGTGACGTCGGTGGACGACATCTTCGACTCTGGGTACTACGGCGAAGGCGAGTCCTGGTCGTACACATTCACCGAGGCGGGTGAGTTCGAGTATTTCTGCCTGCCCCATCCCTGGATGCGGGCCAAGGTGATCGTCGAGGGGTGAGCGTCGATCCCGTGGCCCGGTCGACCGACCGGGCCACGGGATCCCTCGTCTGTGGGTGCCGGGTCGACGGGGTGCGCCGATCCGGAACAGTTGCAGGATGCCCTCGTCCGTGGTGCCGCTCCAACCCCTTGCATACAGCGGTGGCCGTGCGTAATGTACAACCAAATGGTTGTAGATAGTCGAATGTCGGATGCGGAGGTCGATCGCCTGTTCAAGGCGCTCGCCGACTCCACCCGTCGCGACATCATCCGTCGTACGCTCGTCGCCGACGTTTCGGTGAGCGGCCTGGCCGAGGCGTACGACATGAGCTTCGCCGCCGTGCAGAAGCATGTGGCGGTGCTCGCCGGCGTCGGGCTCGTCTCCAAGCAGCCACGCGGGCGCGAGCGGATCGTTCGCGCCGACCCCGAACGGATCGCCCGGGCTCGCTCGCTGCTCCGACAGCTCGAGGAGCTCTGGCGCAGCCGGTTCGACCAACTCGATCAGGTTCTCAGCGAGCCACCGACCACCGAGGAGTGAACATGCCCATCGTCGACGTCATTTCCGACCCGAGCGACCTGACCCTGACCATCGTCGGGGAGTTCCCCGTCCCAGTCGAACGTCTCTGGGAGGCCTGGAGTGATCCCCGCCAGCTCGAGCGTTTCTGGGGGCCGCCCACCTGGCCGGCGACATTCACCCGCCACGACATGATCGAGGGCGGTCGGTCGGAGTACTTCATGACGGGGCCTGACGGCTCCGCCTCTGCCGGGTATTGGGTGTTCGAAGCGATCGAGCCGGGGCGCACGATCTCGATCTCGGACGGTTTTGCCGACGAGCACGGCAGAGCCAACACCGACCTTCCGACGACCCGCACCGAGTTCTCGTTCACTCCGAGCGCCGGCGGCTCGCGTCTCACCGCCGTCACGACCTTCGCAGACGCCGACTCGATGCAACGGCTCTTGGACATGGGCATGAAGGAAGGCGCCACCCTGGCGTTCGGACAGATGGACGGCGTGCTCACCGACCTCGCCTCGTTCGCCGCCGGACGCGCCACCGACGCCGTCCTCCTGGACGACACCCGAGTGCGGATCAGCCGGGTCGTTCGGGGGACCGTAGACCAAGTGTGGAAGGCCCACCACGACGCGGATCTCATGCGCCAGTGGCTGCTGGGACCCGATGGCTGGACGATGCCCGTCTGTGAGGTCGGCACCGAGGTCGGAGACCACTACCGGTACGAGTGGGAGTCGGAGGACGGCGAGAACCGTTTCGGCTTCGAAGGCGAGGTCCTCGACTCGACGCCACCGAAGCGGTCGGTCACGACCGAGAAGATGATCGACACCGATGGGCCGATGACACGGAACGAGATGACGCTCACCCCGGTCGAAGGGGGGACGCTGGTTTCGATCGTCGTCACCTATCCGACCCGAGAGTTGCGTGATCAGATCCTCGCCACCGGCATGACCGGCGGCATGGAGGTCTCCTACCAGCGACTCGAGGGGCTGTGGTCGACCGCTCCGGCCTGAGACCCGAGCGACCGAGCGCCGAGAACCCTTCGGATGTCCTGATGACAGGCATCGGCCCCTCACGGCGGTCCCGAGGGTCCCGGCGAGCATCGCCGTGAGCCGCTGCTCGCATCCGATCACGCGCCGGCCTGGCTCCGCCTGTGACCACGTCGCCGAGGTGGGCGGGGAGACGGGCCTGAGTCAGCGCCTCGGGAGCTTCGGCGGTGAGGCGGGCCCCGCAGGTCGAACAGACCGAGACGTCAGTCTCGTTCGGGGACGAGCACGGCGGGCATCGAGACACCAGTGGATTCCCGCAGTTCAAACGGAACGAAGCGCTCTCGTTGCTCGTGTCGCCGCAGTTGACGCACTTCACGGGGCCGGGTCTCCATTCTTCGTCAGCACCATGCCGCTTCGAGCGGTCTGCCGGCGTGTGCAGCCCACGTCTTGAGATCAGCTTTCATCGCTCGGGGCGTCCGCTGTGTCAGTCTCCGGTGGCGCCGTCGATCGACTGGCGGATCAGGTCGGCGTGCCCGGCATGCCTGGCGTACTCCTCGATGAGGTGGACGAGGATCCACCGGAGGTTTATGGCGTCGCCGTCACGCGTGTGCTGGGCGGCGAGCGCATCGAGCGACTGGGCCCGGTCGACCACCTCTCGGCTCCGTGCGATCGATCCCTCGTATTGGGCGACGATCACCTCGGCACCGGACTCGTGGGCGTGATGGAACTCCCAGTCCGGGTCGGACTCCCAGTCGAACCCGCTCCAAGGCTCGCCGATCTCGGCACCGAGGAACGTCGCCTGGAACCAACTGTCCTCGACGAGCGCCAGGTGCATCAGTAGCCCGCCGAGCGTGAGATCCGAGGGTGGGAGCTGGATGGCCAGTTGGGAATCTGAGAGTCCTTCGGCCTTGCGCAGCATCACCGCCCGGTAGTAGTCGAGCATCTCGACGAGGGCCGTCCGTTCGTCGGGTGCACGGTGGATGTCGGGCAGATCGGTCACGTCGGCGACGTTAGTGATCGACCGGCGCCCCCTGCGCTCGTCGTCTCGGCCGAGAGGCGGTGCGACCGACGGCCCTTGAGGAGATCGATGGCTCGAGTCATATGCCGCCGCTCCGGCGACAGGCCAGACGGCGGCGATGTATCGTTGCCGCTCTTCCCCATGTCCAACCACTCTGTCGGACCCGCAAGCGGGTCGAACGCCGAGCGCAGCACCGATCACTCGACCGACGTGCTCGAGACGCTCGAAGTGAGATGGTTTGCCCGCGGCCCACTGCCGACGGAGGCCCTCGGATGGTTCGAAGCGGCGATGCCGTACGTGGAGACCGAGAAGCGGGTCGATTCGTATCTGCTGACCGGTCGACCGGATCTCGGGGTGAAACGGCGGGACCAGGGCCCGCTCGAAATCAAGGAGCGGATCCGGGTCGGGAGCCGAGTGTCCGTCATCGGCCGCTTGGTTGCGCCAGTCGAAGAGTGGCGCAAGAGCATTCAGATCGCACTGCCGGAGACCGGCGATCGGTGGATCGACGTGGTCAAGAACGTGTGGAACCACCCGCTCCGGGTCACGGTCCGCGGTCTCCCGGCGGGATGCGACGTCGAACTCGCCGCCGTCGAGGTGGACGGCATCGAGGCGTGGACACTGGCGTTCGAGGCGTCGGGCCCCCCGCAGGATCGGCTGGCCGTGCTTCGTTCTGCTGCCGAGCTGTTTCGGGAAGGGGCAGACATCCCGAGCGGAATCGCAGGTGCGCTCGATGTCGAGGCGGGGTACCCGGCCTGGCTGATGGGGCTCACTGCTCCCTGATCTCGACCGATTCCCGCGACGTCCAGGGTGCCGTCAGTCCCTCGAAGACGACGCCCGGGTGCGAGACATACGACCAGGTCGTGTCGGTCACCTGGCGGTCGACCGGGCGACCCGTTCGGTCCAGCCCCTCGGCGTCAGGCCATTCGATTCGGCCACTTCGGCTAGGCCGAGGGTGTCACCGGCGACCGCCAGCGGAACCGTCAGGTCGGCGAACAGCCGATGTACGTCTTCCGCTCGATCGTCCGACGTGAGATGTCGCAACAGGACGGCCTCGATCCGACCGGGGTGGGACGCGACGATCGAGCGATAGATCTCGGGATCGTCCTGTCCCGTGTCGCCGACCAGGACGAGTGAGGTGTCGTGCAGCGCCAGCAACTCCTCGATGGCGGCCCGCTTGTGTGCGTCGTGGGAGCCCTGGATGAACATGGTCTCGTCGACCCCGAAATCGCGGAGCAACAGCGGGCCGGTCGGGAGCCCGGTGTGGCGGATGAAGGCGTCGAGGAAGCCGTGGAGATTCCAGGGACTGGACGACACGTAGACGAAGGCGTTGTCGTCCTCTCCATCGCCGCCGCGCGCCAGGCCTCCGAAGAGCTCGGGTGTCCCTGGAAACCCCCGCCTGGTCCACGCCGAACCCGACAACGTGGTCATGATCATGCGGGCGGTACGGGTGGCGTCGGTGGCGAGCACCGTGTCGTCGATGTCGGAGACGACGAGGCGTCGCGTTCGTCCGGTCGGGATGTGTGCCCGGGCGGAGCCGATCGTGACCACTGCGCCGGCCGGTGGCTCCTTGACGGAGAGATCCAGGTGGTGGATCAGTCGATCGGCGGGCAGAGCATGTCCGGCGAGCTCGATCCAGTAGTAGCCCTCCTCATCGGTGATACCGACCCCTGTCGCAGATCCCAGCGCGGCTTCGATCTCGACGCCTGCGATCTCGTTCGTGAGGAAGCGGCGGAACCCACGTCGGACTCTGGTCCAGACCGGTTCGAACCCCTCGGCGGCGAGGATCGGGGCGTTGGAGACCACACGCCCGCGGGCGACGACGCGATCGGACGAACCATGGGCGAGGTACGGCTCGACGGTGATGCGCTTCGGTGTGCCGCGGAGGCGCCGGCTCAAGCGATCCGCAAACCGATCCGCCCGCAGGGCGACTTCATGGACGAGTGGCCGTCGAGAGCCGTCGGGTTGCTCGGGTGGCGTTTCCATGCGCTTCCATTATGGAGTGTGCCGGTACCGGTCGGTCGACCGGATGGGTTGCCGTCGACCGAATGAAGCGTCATCACCTGTGCGTGTCTTGAAGTGTGTTGACGATACTTGGCGCTAGTCATAGGCTGTCGACATGCACTCAGTCGTCACGTCTCCCGATGTCGAGCTCGTCACACACCTCCGTCTCCACGCGGCTGGGGGCTGTGGCGACGAACAGCTGATACGGACGCTGCTGTCGAGCTGGTTCTTCACCCAGGCGCCCGAGCAACCCGGATTCCTCGCATCGCCCACTTCCACCGGCCCGGTGATCCCGGTCTTCACATCTGAGCGGGCGCTTGCCCGTCACGCCGGGGCGGTGCAGTGGTTCTCGACCACCGGCGCCGACCTCGTGTCGCTGGCACCGGTCGGCCACCGGTTCGTCATCGACCCCGGCTCACCCCACGAGATCGTGGTGGACCCAGAGGTCTTCTTCGCAGAGCCCGAGCGCGCCGGCCGTCTGGACGCATGGCCGATGCCTGGCTGAGAAGGATTCGATCAGGCGTGTGACCGGATCGACGGTCGGTGTCACACCGGCAGCGTCAGCCCGTACCGCTCGATGACGTCGGGCAGCCAGGCCGGCTCGGCGAACGGCAACTGGTATCGGTGGGCCAGTGCTCCGACCGACTCGAGATCCGGGGCGCCCTCGGCCGACAGCGCCGACAGCTCGCGGAAGAAGCCCTCGAACCCTGCGGTCGTGATCACTTCGATCATGCGCGCCGGCTTCGGTCCGGCGTTCCACATGGCGTGCACCTGACCGCGCGGCTTGACGATGTAGCCACCCGCCGACAGCACGACCTCGTCGTCCTCGGAGCGAAAGCCGATCTCGCCATCGAGGACGTAGGAGATCTCGTCTTCGAGATGGTGAACGTGGGGAGGCACCAGCGCTCCGACATCGAAAGGGTGTTCGACGATCGACACGAGGCCCCCGGTGTCCGCCCCATCGATCTTGAATTGGACGCCGACGCCGGGGCCGAGCCCGCCGAGATCGCCCTCGCCGGGTTGTACGACTTTGACGGCGGTTGCGCCGGTGGTTGCTGCGGTGTTCGCGGTCATCTGTGCTCCTTTCAGCACGGTCGGGTTCAGAACAGCACTCGGTGAGCGAGGAGTGCACCGCTGCCGGCGTTCGGTGCCGGCTCGCCGCGACCCGAGAGGATCCAGCAGAAGTCGATCGCGTCGAGTTCGATCGTCGGTCCGTCACCCTTCCGTCTGTAGTGACCCCCGGCGTCGCCGGCGAGCCGCAAGTCGAACGGGCCCTGGTGGCGATCCGCCCACTCCTTGACGACGTCCTCGACGATCCGGCGGTCGGCAGCCGTGTCGATTGCACGCTGATGTCCGAGCGCCCGGGCGATGTCGATTCGGTGGAGCCACACGTCGCGGGTGTACACGACTCGGAACAGCTCTCCGAGGTTGAGTCTCGCCGGCATCCCCTGGGCGGTGGAGCCGCCTGAATCGATAGGAACGTTGAGGTGGTCGTAGATGCGAGAGCGGTGGGTGCGGGTCCGAACCGAGTCGGGATACACCGCTTCGAGTTCGGCCAGCAGCTCGGCGTGTCCGAGGTGGCGGTGGTCGGCGACCTGGAGATCGTTGGTGGCGTCGAGCGCGTTGCCTCCGAAGTCGCGCTTGTGGCGGGCGCCATGGGCTTGCTGCCGCAGCATCTCCCGGATCGAGGCGTTGGCCTTGGCGGCGCCGATGAGGTGACGCACCATGTCGGCGACGGTCCACGGTGCGCACACGGTGACCGATTCCCACTGCTCCGATGTCAACGCGTGGAGATCTCCGATCAGCGCCGCGTAGACGGCGAGGCCCAACTGCTCGGCTTCGTCGGACGTCTCGACTCTCGTGATGGCGTCGATGTCGGTCGTCATGGTGGTCAACGTGTCCTCCTGGCGATGTCGTCGAGCAGCATGTGGGCTGCAGTCGGGGCGAGCCGAACCCATCGGTCGCCCCGTCGGGTCGTTGGCGATCTGTTGGGCGGCGAGCCCGCTCGCCACCGCCGTGTAGAGATCGAGGTCTTCGGGTCGCGAGATCCCGAAGGGCTCGAGCTCTCCCGCCATCCGCTCGTACTCCTCCACCGAGACGGCATAGGCCCCCTCCGAGGGGCTCCACCCGGGGATGGCCCGGGTGAACATGATCTGATACCGAGCGATCGACGCCTGACAGAAGCGAATCCACAGACCGATGACGGTGCCGAGGGCGTCGACGGGATCGAGGTCCTCGACCTGTGCAATCCACTCGCTGACCGCTTCGCCGAGTTGGCGATAGCCCTCGGCGAACATGGCGTCGTAGAGGGCGTCCTTGGAATCGACATAGGTGTAGAGCGACGGCGCCTGCATTCCGACGGCCCGCGCCACTTCTCGAAAGGACAATCCGGCGATACCCGCTCCCTCTGCCAGCTTCCATGCGGCGTCGAGAATCTCGCGTCCTGTTTGACGATGCCGGCGCTCTCTGATGGGGGGCAGCTCGCTGGAGGTGTCTAACACTGTAAGTACAAACATACAGTGTTAGGTGAGAGGCGTCAACCACTCGTGTATCGGGAACGAAGAGGACGGGCCCTGATGGACCGTGACGGGTGGAGGTCGTACGTTGGGATCAGGTTCACGTTCATTCTCTGGATCGGTCTGGCGGTGGTGTCGCTGCCGCTGGCGCTTCTCGTGCTGGTCGTCTACCCGGTCGTCTGGGTTCTGTCGCTGCCGTTCCACCTCGTCGGCATCTCGGTCTCAGAGGTGCTCGACCTGCCCAGGGACTCCTCCGGCTTCCCGGCCGCCTCCTCCGAGGGCCCGCCCGCTGAGGTCACACAGGTTCAGATGCCTGGCGTGCGCCGTCGGCACCGGCGGCCACCGGCTTCGCAACCCACTTGCGCCCGGAATCGACCAGGCTCGACGGCCATGAAGGTATCGATGCCGCCCGGTGGGACTCCCGACCCGCCATCCGATCCGACGCCGTTCCAGGCCGCCGTCATCGCCGTTGTGGCTGCCATCCCGAGGGGCTTGGTGCTGACGTACGCCGGGAGGCCGGGCACCCGGCTCGTCGCAGGCGGTGTCGAACCTGTTACGGCGGGTGCCTGACCTCCCGTGGTGGCGGGTGATCCCATCGACCGGTCGCCTCTACAGAACCCATCAACCGCTGCAACGAGACCTGCTTCGTGCCGAGGGTGTCGACGTCGATCGGACGGGCCGGGTTAGGTAGGCCGGACCCATCCGTCGACGATGCGCCGCTGAAGGCTCAGGTTCCGGCGGCGATGTCGTATTCGGCCTCGTGCTCCTGGCCCACCGAACCGTCCTCGTTCAGTTCGTACCAGCGCACCGTCGCCTTCTCGAAGTCGAGGGTGACCTGCTCGGTCGGCTGCATCGATGTGGAGACCAGTGGAAGCGAGTTCGGCGTGAGATCGTCCTGTCCGGTGGTTCCCATCGAGTACGAGGTGACCACCACGTTGCGCAGCTCGATCTTCCACAGCGTGCTGCGGGACTCGCCGTTGCTCACGATCTCGATGTCGACGGTCGGGAGCACCTGTCCCCTCCATGCCAGCAGCTGGAGATACGGCCCGGCGGCGTCGAGTGGCTTCACGACGATGAGGTCTTCGAAGTCGGCCCGGCTCCGTGCACGAATCGAGGTCGATTCGGGTCGGAACACGCTGGTGTTGATCGACTCGACGACCGACCATCCGGCGTGGCCCTCGTCGGTCGCCTCGCCTTCGATGCCGTCGAAGCGAACGAACGTCGACACCGGCGACCCGTTCGTTTGGGCATCGACGGGTTGTGCAGGCTGAAACCACAGCGCGGCGAACGCGAGCACCGCGACCAACGGAATGAGCTTGATCGAAGACCGGACGGTCATGGAGTGTCCTCCTTGTAGAACGGAGAACAGAGTGCCGAAGCAGCTCACAGATACGGCGCACGCCGCTCCACCACTCATCGTCATCGCGCGGCGGACCGGGCCAGGGCCGAACGGGCGTCAGGCGTTGCGCCGGCCACTCGTCTGCGCTGTGCCGCCCAGCTCGATAGAACTATGCAGTCCCTACGCAGGTGTGGATCCAGGCCACGAAGCACTCGACGTCGCCGGATCCCTCTTGGGCGATGTAGGCCTCGGCCCACCTGAGGATCTGGTCGTCGTCGAACCCGCAGCCGCCCAGAAATGGCCTGGCGGAGTTGGCGAGAAGGTGCGCTCCCTCGATCTGAGCGAGTTCGGGAGTGTCTTCGGGGATGCCGACATCCCTGGGTCGATGGGGGATTGGGCAAGCGAGCATCGGTCCTCTCCGAGATCGACTGCCTTCACCGTGAAGGGCCGGGCGCTGGACGTCCAGAGTCCAAGGTCGAATTCGAGTCCCGGGCCGACCGGGAGCGGTTCCGACGTGGTCAGGCGCCCCGTGCCGTGGCGGTGTGCGGGTGCAGCCGGTAGCGCCCGTAGGCGACGAATCCGAGGACGGCGATCAACACGACGTTGAAGAGGATGTTCTGGGTCTCGCTTCGACTGACGTGATAGACGATCGCCCCGGCCATCACGAGAGCCAGACCGGTGGCAGCCAGCGGGACGAGTTCGGTTCTGATGCCCGTGACGGCGGGGAGGATCAGTCCGAGCCCACCGAGGATCTCGGCGATGCCGGAGACGACGTGCAGTCCGGTCGACAGGTCGTACATCCACGACATCTGGTCGGGGAGCCCGTCGGGGACGATGAAGTGCATCACTCCGATCGCAACGAAATACACACCCAGCAAGATCTGCACGATCCACAACGCCCGATTCATTCCGACCTCCTCCGGTCGGATCGGACACTACTGACGACGCACCAGGCCTCGCTGCGCAGAACGGGGTCGGCAGATGCGGCAGATTCTGGTCCGCAGCAGATCTCGTCCGAACGTAGGCTGCGTCGGGTCGAGCTCCTGAGAGGAAGATGCTGCCCGAGCCGCAATCGATGTGTTTCCTGATCGCGGACATCTCCGGATACACCCGGTATCTGGCCGGGGTCGAGCTGGACCATTCGGTCGATGTCCTGGCGGATCTGCTCGGTGTCATCGTGTCGTCACTCCAGCCAGGCTTTCGGTTGTCCCGGGTGGAGGGTGACGCAGCGTTCATGTTCACGCCCGGCGAGACCATCGACGGGTCGCTTCTGCTGGACACGGTCGAGGGTTGCTACTTCGCGTTCCGCCGTCGACGGCGCGACATCTATCAGTCGACGTCGTGTGCCTGCAACGCCTGCGCCCGGATCCCGGATCTCGATCTGAAGTTCGTCGTGCACCACGGGCCTGCCCTGATCCAGGAGGTGGCGGGCCGTCAGGAACTCCACGGCGTCGATGCGATCGTCGTGCACCGGCTGTCGAAGAACCGGGTGGTCGAGCTGTTCGGGCTCGGACCGTACGCCCTGTTCAGCCAGAAGTGCATCGATGCAACCGACCTCGACCCGTCACAGCTCGGCATGCAGTCGCATGCGGAGACCTACGACGAGCTCGGCACGATCCCGGTGTGGGTGCACGATGTCGAGCGCCGCTGGCAGGAGGAATCCGAGCGCGTCCGGGTTCGGGTCGATGTCGAGTCCGCGATCCTGCACGTCACGGCGGAGACCACAGTCCCACCGCAAGCTGCGTGGGAGTTCCTCACCCAGCCCGGCCAGCGTATGTCGTGGCAGCCCTGGGTGACCTCGGTGGAGATCAAGGGCGCCACGGGCGGCCGGCGGGGGGTCGGATCGGCCAACCATTGCATGCACGGGGCGGACGCCGTCGTCGAGGAGATCCTCGATTGGCGCCCCTATGACTACGTCACCGACCGGACGATCCTCGAGACGCCGGACGGGCCGGTGAGCGTGCTGCACACCATCGAGTTCGAGCCGAACGGGTCGGGAACGACCATCCACTACCTGTTCGGTCCCGCACAGTCGCCGAGAGAAGCTGCCGCGATGGAGGTGATCGGTCCCGCCTACGGTGAGGCGTTGAGGGGTGTGTTCCCCGATCTGGTCTCCCAGCTCGAGGCCGAGTTCGCGACCCGCAACGCCGACCGCGGTCCCGAGCCGATGAGCGGCGGATGACCCGATTCCCTGCGGGTCACCGGCCGAACGGGATGCCCGGGAGACGCCGAACTCGGTCGCAGTGGACGGTGCTGTTGCCATGACCGAACCTGTCCTCATGGACTGGCTGCTCGATTCCGATCCGGCCTTGCGCTGGCAGGTCGAACGCGACCTGCTCGACGCCCCCGAGGACGTGTGGACGGCAACACGCGCCCGGGTCGAGCACGAAGGCTTCGGGGCCCGGCTGCTCGAACTGCAGGACCCCGACGGCCAATGGGCGGGCGGCGCCTTCTTCCCGGCCGGCTTCGACTTCGACGGTCCAGAGGCGCAGTCAGGTCAACCGTGGACGGCGACCACATGGACCCTCAATTCGCTGCGTGAGTGGGGGCTCGACGCCTCCGCTCTCGCCGGCACGGCCGAGCTGTTGGGGCGGTATTGCACCTGGGAATACGACGACCTCCCGTACTGGGATGGTGAGGTCGACTGCTGCATCAACGGCTGGACGCTCGCCAACGGTGTCTGGCTGGGCGCCGATGTCGACTCGATCGCGAACTGGTTCGTCGAGCATCGCATGACCGACGGAGGCTGGAACTGCGAATGGGTCGAGGGTTCGGTTCGTTCGTCGTTCCACTCGACGCTCAATTCGCTGAAGGGGCTCCTGGCCCACGAGACCGCCACCGGCGGAACCGAAGCAACCCGGGCGGCGAGGCGCGGCGGCGAGGAATACCTGCTCGAGCGCGACCTGTTCCGCAGTCTCGGCACTGGGGAGACCGTGGCGCCGTGGGCGATCCACTTCGCCTATCCGTTCCGCTGGTTCTACAGCGTGCTCAATGCTGCCGACTACTTCCGTTCGGCTGCGCTGGTCGACGGTTCCGAACCCGATCCTCGTCTGTCGGAGGCCATCGAGCTGATCCGATCGGCAGCCACGCCCGACGGAACGTGGCTACAAGAGCGGAAGCATCCGGGGCGGGTGTGGTTCGACGTCGATGCGGAAGTCGGCGAGCCGTCGAAGTGGCTCACCCTGCATGCGGTCCGCGTCCTGCGGTGGTGGGACGGATCCTGATGGAGGTCTCCGAGTGATGCATCGGGAGCCCTGAGGGATCCACGATCGGGGGCCGTTCGAGCCTCGTCTCGGTGATCGGCGCTCGGCCGAGCAGACCCTCCGATGCCTCAGTCCGTGATCGAGCGCAATTGAAGGCTCTCGATCGTCTGCTCAAACAGGGAGGATTCTTCGAAGGCAACGCGTGGGGACCTTCGGTGTCGAGATCGGTGTTCTCAGGCTTCGTCCGCCGTCTCGTCCATCTCGAGGATGGCGCACATCGTGCGCGCGAGCTGGGCCATCGCCATGGCCGTCTCGGGGTCGAGCTCGCCACGCTCGACCTGACGCATCGCCTTGTCGAGTCGCCCGTAGATGCGGTTCAGGCGGGCGGTGGCGTCCTTCTTGAGTTGCGCCCTGGCTTCCTGGGCGGCCTCGTATCCATCTTCGAAGGCTCGCCTGGGGTCGTGCGGATAGCAGTACCCGGAATCGGTCAGAATCTGGGACTCGCACCGCCGGCCATCGCTTCGGACTCCTGCGCACTGCGCTCCGTCCGGCACGGCCTCGCCGCTCGACGGCTCGAGCACATGGCTGGGATTCGCCTCGGCCGGCGCCGGCACGAACAGTTCGTCGACGATGGGTGCATCGACGACGACCTCTGGCGGCGGAGTCGGTTGTGGTCGGATGTCGGTGACGTCGAGTTCGCGGATGTCTTCGCGTGGCGAGGGCTCCACGACCGGTGGTCTCGGTCTCTCGGCGGGTGGTGTCTGTACGTCGACGGACTGGGTTGGCTCATCAGGCCCCTTGAGCCATCCGAACACGGAGCGCAGACCCGATCGGCTCCGGGAGCGCCGGCCGACCTGCTCGATGGTGGGAACCCCCGAGTAGGCGAAGCCGATGGTGTCGTCAGCGACGAAGCGGAGGGCCTCGCCTGCGACGGTCAGGGCGAAGAGATCGCCCTGGAGCCGCTCCACCTCGACGGCCTCCAGCGGCCACGCTCCGAGCCCACCGCCGTCCGACTCGACGGCGAGATGGTGCTCGGCGACGTCGAGGTGGACCTTCAGGCCGGGACCGGACTCGCCCGGGAGGAGTAGCTGACCCTTGAATCGCATATCAATCCCTGTCTCTGTCGGCATATCGGACGGTTTCCTGAAGGTGTGGCGTGGTCGCTGCGACCCGGCGAATGGCACTACGACGCATGGCTTGTCCGATCCCGCTCTTCCACCCCGAGCATCAGCAGCACTGCGAGCACGACTCCGAGCAGGACCGAGCTGAGCAGGTGGGTCTGCAGCGTCTCAACTGCCGACCCGAACGTCACCGCCAACCCTCGGATCGGATCCAGGTCCTTCTCGATGGCCGGTGCGTTGTCGGGACCCGAGGCCGGAGGCGGCGGTGATGGCAGGGCAACCGAGACCAACTCGTCCTTCATCTCGGTGGCGCGTTCAGGCGTGATCCGTTCGGGCGGGGCCGTGGTGGTCGTGGTGGGCGGCACCGGGGCGATCACCTGAGGCTGGGTGGTCGTGGTCGGGACGGTCGTCGTCTCTGGTGTCGTCGTCGTCTGGTCGTGGAGGGCGCCGTGGTCGTTGGTGGACCGGTTTCCGGTCGCACCGTCGTTGTCGTGGTTGGGGGCACCGTGGTTGTGGTTGGGGGCACGGTGGTTGTGGTTGGGGGCACGGTGGTTGTGGTGGTTGGGGGGGCACGGTGGTTGTGGTGGTTGGGGGCACGGTGGTTGTGGTTGGGGGCACGGTGGTTGTGGTTGGGGGCACGGTGGTTGTGGTTGGGGGCACGGTGGTTGTGGTTGGGGGCACGGTGGTTGTGGTTGGGGGCATGGTGGTTGTGGTGGTGGTTGGCGGCGCCGTCACCGTCCACACGAAGCTGTCCGTGTCTCCGTTGTCGTCCGGATCTGTCACGACGATCTCGACGTCGAGCGGACTGCCCACGGCGGAGGTGATCGTTCCGCTGATGAGCCCGCTGTCGGGGTCGATCGCCACACCCGCCGGGAGGCCGCTCGCCGTGTACGTCAGGGCGGCGGAGTCGGGATCGCTGGCCGAGGCATCGATCGACACGGTGTCGCCGACCTCATCATCCCGATCGCCGAGATCCTGGTTGAACGCCGGAGGAGCGGTCGTGTCGTACGTCACCAGCACCTCGACGTCGTCGATGTTCATGTGACTCTCGTTGGCGTTGCCCGTCAGCTCGAACCTGATCGTTGAGAACGGACTGGCCACCGCCGTGATGTCGTACGACACGAACTGTCGTGCGGCATCAGATTCCGTCAGCTGCCAGCTGTCGACGACTACCCAGTTCGAGTACCCGTTCCGCGAGGTGAGGAGGCGCACCGTCCCGCCACCGGGATCGAGCCGGTGACGCTGGTAGTCGAAGCTGAGCGTCACGGAGTCCGCGCCCGAACTGAAGAACGTCCGCTGGACCGAGGCGTCACCCCCCGCCGAGCGGCCGAGGCTGAGGCACGCGTTGGACACGCAGTCCACTGTCTCGACGGAGATCGATCCGGCACTCGGATCCGTCAACTCCCCGAGCTCGATCCACCAGGTGGACCAGTTGTGCGTGCCGTCGTTCCCCCGGTAGTCGGCGTTCGTGAACGCGTCCCGGAATTCGAGCGTGGTTTCTGCCACACCCGGTAGTGGAGCAAAGAGGGTCATTGCGATGCTCGCGGCGATCCCGGCCGCCAGTGCCGGCCTCACGCGGTCGCGGCGAATCACGAACCGCCGTCCCATCAGGCGACTCCGACGTCGACGGCCTCGGCGGCCCGATCCGAGGTCTCGGCGATCGGGGAGACGAGCGTGAACCACGTGGCTCCGTCGTTGCGCGAATACTCCAGCGACCCGCCCATCGCCTCGGCGAGCGACCGTGCGATGTTGAGCCCCAGTCCGACGCTGCCCGCCAGCAGCGCTCGACGACCGTCGTGGATGTACCGCTCGAACAGCCGCCCGGCGATCTCGTCGGAGACCCCGGGTCCGTCGTCGACGATCGACCACGCGTATCCGTCCTGCACGAGCAGGCCGACCACCGCCACGTGCCGGCCTCCGTGCTTGACGGCGTTGGAGATCAGGTTGCGCAGGATCTGCCTGAGCCGCAGGGGATCGGCGATGACGGCTGCCGGGGCGAGATCCACGAGAATGTCGTGCCCCGAGCGCCGCCACGGTCCGAGTACCGATTCCACGATCTCGGCAGGATCGACCGTCGTGGTGCTGATGGTGAGCGCCTCCGACTCGAGCCGCGCGGCGGTGAGGAGGTCTTCGACCATCCGGGAGAGCTCCGCCGACTCCGAGTTGATCAGGCCGATCAACTCCATGCTGGATTCCGGGTCGATCATCCCGCTGTCGATCAGCACCTCCGAGAATCCGAAGATCGATGTGAGCGGTGTTCGGAACTCGTGGGAGATGCCGGCGATGAACTCGTCCTTTGCCCTGTTGAGCTCCTGCTCGGCACGCAGTCGAGCTTCCATGACCAGTCCGGCCTCTCGCACCTGCCGCCCGACGATCCGCCGATAGAGGAGCAGCGCGGCGACCGGAATCAGGAGGGTCACGAGGAACTGTGTGGCCACCGAGATCCGACCCGCCAGGGTCTCGGAGTCCTCGATCCGCATCTCGATCAGCGCCTGACGCTGCAAGAGATCCGCCTGGAGGGCCGCGAAGGCGGGCTCGAGCTCGAGTTGGTGGGCGTCGGCGGCTGCCTCGACACGGTTTGCTTCGAGGAGGTCGATCACGCTCTGAGCCGCACCGACGAACCGAGACAGGTTGAGCTCGATCGTTTCGTCTCCCGCCGAGCCGAGCAGCGGAACCGATGGATTGGCGGCGATCGGCTGGAGGGTGGATCTGGCTTCCGCGAGTGCGCGACGGGCCGCCCCTGCCGAGGCGACACCGATCTGTTCGTCGACGCCGAAGAACACCGCCTGGGCGCTCGCCGCCCGAGCCAGGCCGGCACCGCCCAACATCGAATTGGTCCAATGCAGATTCGCGGCGTTCTCGGCGACCTGGTCGGTCGCCTGTGAGCTCACGAAGACCAGGCCGAGGCTCACCACGAGCGCCACTGTCAGTGCAGCTGCGCCAATGGCGAGAGCGCGGGTCGAGCCCGCTCGCTGGGAGGGCCCGTCGGGAGCGCTGGGCGGCGGTCTGTTGTCCACACCTATCTCATCGGCAGCACCACGCGAATCGGAAAGGACTAAACCCCATCGCACATGGGGACTAATCCCTTCGGGTTCGCCGTATCGACGTCCATTTCCCCGGCATCCAGCCGCGGTGTGCCCCTCGGGTCCGGCGCTTTGTGCCCGGGGCCGTGTATCCGTTCGTGACCACCGTGGGTACAGAACCATCGAGGACTGGGAGCAGATGACGTTGGCCTCTCGCCGACTGGTCTGGCGTACACCCTCCATCCGGGGGCGTGCATTGGAGTCCCGAAGCTGCGGGAGCGGTTCCTCAGGAGCGCCAGGATCGGCTTGACGATCGGTGCTGAAGTCGCTGTGGTGCCGGTCGGGATCGAGCCTCATCTCGAGGAATGAGGCGGCCTCATTCGGGTGGGGCTACTCGTTCGATATCGAGTCCGAGCTGGCGGGCGAGTCGGGAGATCAGCTCGACGGCTCGATCGATCACCGACTGTGAGTCGACCTCCTCCTGGACGGTCTCGACGGCGTCCGCCAGGTTCGTTTGTGCCTCCTCGACGTTTCCGCGGATGGCTTCGGAGACCCCGTCGGCGACGTCGGTGATGATCTCCTCGGCCCCACTGTTCGTCAGGACGTCGCGGGGCGTCTCTCTGATGAACGTCACGAAGATCCGGACCGTGTTGAACACGCCGCCCGATTCTTCCTCCATGGTCGTCGTCGTGGCATCGCTCCCCACCGTCTCAGGTGCGGTGGTCTCAGTGGTGGGGTCGACGATCGTCGTGTCACCGGCGATAGGGAGCGGTTCGTCATCTCCGGGAAGCGCCAGCACCGCCACGATGAGCGCAACCACCAGGACGGCGATCACCGCCGCCAGCCGGCGCCTCCGCGTTGGAGACGCCGGTTCGGAGTCGCGTGTGTCCGAGTCGGTTGTGGTCGATGCGACGAGTGGGACATCGAACTGTCGGGTGGCGTCATCGGCCGGTGGATCGGTCGCCATAGCGGTGCCCGCCACACTGGTCGTCGCATCGGGAGCGATTCTGCGGAGGCGCTCGGCCAGGGTGGCTGCGGTGGGCCGGCCCCCCGGATCGTCGCTCATCGCTTGGTTGATGATCGAGGCCAGCTCCGGGTCGGGCGGGCTCTGGCCTGCCAGCCACGACAGCAGCGCACCCAGTGAGTAGACGTCCGACGCCTTGGTCGGCTCGCTTCCTGCCAACACCTCGGGTGCTTCGAAGCGGGGCGCCGCCACACTCGAAGAGGAGGTGGAGTCGAGCGTGCGGGCGGTCCCGAAGTTGGTCAGTTTCGGCCCGGTCGGGCCCAGCACGATGTTCGACGGTCTCACGTCGCGGTGGACGATGTCTGCAGCATGGAGGGCCGAGAGGCCTGAGGCGAGATCCGAGCCGAGCGCAGCAGCTCCGCTGGATGCCCCGCCCATCTCGGCGAGGGTCGGGCCATCGACCAATTCCATGACCAGATACGGGCCGGTGTGGTCGGTGCCGGTGTCGAAGATGGTGACGAGGTTGGGATGCATCACGGCGGCGGCGGACCGAGCTGCGGCTGCGAACGCAGAGTCGCTCGAGTCGGCATTCTGCGTCGGGTGAGGCCGCTTGATCGCTACCTGGCGGCCGAGCCGAACGTCTCGAGCACGCCAGACGGTGGCCATTGCTCCACGGGCGACGACGTCGAGTATCTCGTAGCGATCCTCCATGGCGGCCATGGTGACACAGTTCCCGACTCATGAAGCACTGTTGATGCATGGCTGGGCCGCGCCACGCCCGATCGGTCGGTGGCTCCGTGAGCGGTTCGACGCCGCCCCGCAGCACGGCACCGCCCTCACCCAGCGAGATGATGCAGGATGCCGTCGTGCGGTGCCTGTCGGTGATCGGTGAGGTGGTCACGCAGCCGTCCGGCCCGTCTTCAGGGTTTCGGGCACCATCCTCCACATGAGGAGGGCACCGCCCAATCCGATGCCGGCGAGGACGACTGCTGCGGCGCTCAGGCTCGCCAGCGACACCGCGAGCGCCACCACGGACGGGCCGCCGGCGGTGCCGGCGTCGGTGAGCATGCGCCACAGTCCGAGGAAGACGCTGCGTCCGGACGCGGGCGACAGATCGGCGCTGAGTGTCTGGTTGATGCCCGCACCCATGCCGTTGGCGAACCCGATGAGTGTCACGGCGAAGCCCAGGGTCACGAAGTCGGAGGTGAGGGGAATCGCAGCCATGCCGAGCGACAAGAACAGCAACGATGGGATCGCCGTTGACTTGCGCCCTCTGCGATCCATCCTGCGCCCGACGGGGTAGACCATCAGGATCTCGACTCCGGCCGAGAGTGAGAACAGGATCCCGATCTGGCGTGCGTCGAGCCCGAGGTCGTTGCCCCACAGCGGGATGATCGCCTGTCGGGATCCTCTCAAGACCTGCAGCATCACCACCGCCATCCCCGCGGTCGCGAACGTGGTGCGGTGTTCCCGGGCGATCCGCAGGAGAGAGGGTCGTGCTTCGGTCGGAGCTTCGATGCGGGTGGGCCTTCTCCAACCGAAGACCGAGAGCGCTGCCAGGAACGCGACCGTCGAGTGAATGAGGAAGGGGCCGGTGACCCCGAGCGGTCCGATCACCAGGGCCCCGAGGATCGGCCCGATGAAGAGCCCGACTCGATTCGTTCCGCCAACGGTCGACATCACACGTCCGCGCCGGTCGATGGGAGACAGTTCCGTTGTGTGTGCGAGCCGGCCGACGCCGAACATCGATGTCGCGGCGCCCATGATCGAGACGAGGAGACCGAAGACCACGAGAGACGGTCGAAGCAGCACCAGGAGGCTCGCCACTCCCATCAGACTCGTGGAGAGCGACATCAACCCACGATCCCCCAATCTCGCTGCGAGCAGACCGCCCGGAACGCTCCCTGCGAACGCTCCGAACCCGAACAGTCCCACCACCAGGCCGGCCACTGCTACCGAAGCTCCGAGTTCGATTGCGACTAGGGCGATCACCGGAGCGGTTGCTCCTTGGCCGACCGCCATCAGCGAGGTCGGCAGAAACACGCTGACAGCAAGTTCGCGCAGATCGAACTCGGCTGGGTCCGAGGGATCGCGATCATCGGCCCGGTCAGGCACGATCAACCGTGTCGGAGGTCATCTGGAGTGGTGTTGACAGGTCAGCACGGCTGGTCAGTCTGCCAGACCGTGACACTCGACGGTGAGGTCGTCGAGATCAGTGACGCCTGGGTGCTTGCGCTCTCGCCGATGGCCCCGATCAGTGTCGGGGCGAACATCCGGAATGAGCGCTTCGCCTGGCCGGGAGGTCGGAGAAGGCGTCATGGTTCCGCACTGCCGGTCACGGTCTTTCGCGCCAGTGCCTGGGAGGCTTTCGTCACACGTCGATGAATGGTGAGCTGCCTCGGCTGGTCGATCGCCGACGTAGGGACACCAGTCTGGGTCAGGCTGCGTCGGTGGTCCGTCCGTCGTCGATGCACATGATCGTCTTGGTGTTCGCATTGATGCGGAGTAGACCTCCGACTGGCAGCTGCGCGGCGAGGTCGATGTGCCATCGAATGAAGTCCTCGAAGTCATCGGCCGGGGTCTCGGTTCCGATCCAACCCTGGCGAGTCAATCCGTCGACGATGAGTTCGGAGTAGAGGGCGGGTGTCAGATCCGACCGGTCTGCGATCGTGAACGTGGTCGATCCTCTGCCGCTTGCGATGCCGGTGACCGCACGTTCGCAACCACAGCCTGCGTCTGCACACACGTCGACCGGGATCACGACGAGCTCTCCATCCACGGTGAACGAGAAGTCTCCGTCTGAGTCCCCCTGTCCCCGTCGGGTCGCTGTCATCACATGCATCCGGTCTCCCTGGTCTGGTGGAGAAAAACGTATGGCGGTCGTCTGACAGATTCGCCCGTCGGGCACGCCTCCGATGGCGGCTGGGAGATGAGCGCCGAACGCAAGACGAACTCGCGCAGTCGACGGAAGTTGCCAAGAGCAGCGAAGGCCAGGTCTGCCATCGACCCGCAATCCGGCCCACGGTCTGACTCGTCCTCGACGCGTGCCACAGGGACCTGTCCTTCGACCCTTGTCGGTCTTCGATGCCCGAGATACGCGGATCGGTGGGGACAAAGGAGGTCATCCGTGAGACGTTTCGGTCTCATTTCTCTAGTCGTCGCGCTCGCGCTGGTCGGCGCGCTCGCAATCCCGGTGGGCGCAGCCCCGCCGGTCAAGGTCGGCGTCGCATATGACGCCGCAGGTCTCGGAGACGGCGGGTTCAACGACCTGACCCAGTCGGGCGCGCTCGCCGCAGAGGCGGACTTCGGAATCAAGCTGTTCGAGCTGAATCAGGTCAAGCAGAACGGCGACCTGCTCGAGCAAACGAAAGTCATCCAACGTCAAGCGAAACGTTCAGACCTGGTCGTTGCCGTCGCCTTCACATATCTGGATGCAGTCGATGCGGTCGCCGCAACCGAAACCGACACGAACTTCGTGATCATCGACAGCGGATTGGAAAACCAGCCGCCCAACGTGCTGAGCGCCACTATGGCAACCAATGAGGGGTCGTTCCTCGTCGGCGCAGCAGCCGCGCTCGAATCGGAGACCGGCACTATCGGATTCGTCGGTGGGGTCGACATCCCGGTGATCTTCGAGTTTCGGGACGGCTTCGTTGCCGGTGTCGAGCAGATCGATTCCTCTGCCACCGTGATGATCGACTACGTCTCTTCTGCCCCCGACCTCGGTGGGTTCCAGGATCCTGCTCGGGCCTACGAGATCGCCATGGGGATGTATGAGGATGGAGCCGACGTGGTCTTCCAAGCGGCCGGCGGAAGTGGCATCGGTGTGATCGCGGCGGCACGCGATCATTCCCTAGCATCTGGAGGCGAGGCGTGGGCGATCGGGGCCGACTTCGATCAGTACTTGACGGTCGGGCCCGACCTGCAGGCGTACGTGCTCACCTCGATGGTGAAGAACGTCGACGTCGTGACCTACGACGTGATCGCCTCTCAGGTGGACGGGTCGTTCGCGGGTGGTTACGACCGTTGGGATCTGGCACGTGACGGCGTCGACTACGCCACCTCGGGTGGCTTCCTGACCGACCACATCGCCACGCTCGAGGGACTTCGTCAGGACATCATCGACGGGACGATCGTCGTCCCGGGCGCTCCATGAAGCATCGAGCGTTCGGTTGAACACTGGGGGGACGGGATTCCCGTCCCCCCAGTCGCGTTTCGAACACGGGATGGAAGAGCGCGGGATCGGCTTCAAGCAGGCTGTCAACGAGGCGGTGCGCGCCGGACTGGCTCGTGAACGCGAGCCGTTCCAGCAGCAGACCGTGCGACTCGGGCGGCCCGAACACGGTCGTTCCCGCTCCCGGTGCCGGGCACGCTCTCGTGATGCGTGACCTCCTGGCGCGGACCGGCAGTGCAGCCAATCTCGTCAACGACGTCCATCTCGCGACGATCGCACTCGCTCATGGCGCCACCGTTGCTTCCTACGACGGTGACTTCAACCGTTTCGGCGTCGCCAGGACCACGCCCAGGAACTGACATCCACCCCGCCGGCCGCCGTCGATCATGGCGGCGGCTCCCGACGCTTCCTCAGCGGTCGATGTCGATGTTGGCGCCGCCAGAGCTGTCGACCGCCACGGTTCCGGGCGAACCCACGACAGTGAGGTTGGCGCCGCCCGATGCATCACCTTCGATCTCATCTGTAGCGAAGACCTCGGCGTTGGCTCCACCGCTGACCTCCACATCGACCGAGGTCGCCTCCAGATCCGAGAGATCGGCGTTCGCCCCACCGGACGCCTCCAGCGTGTAGCTGTCGACGGCTCCCGACGCGTTGAGATTGGCGCCGCCGCTCACCTCGATCCGATCGATCGAGTCGACCGCCACGTTCACCGCTCGATCGCGGCCGCCGAATGAGGTGATCGACCCGCTGAACTCGATCACCAGTGTGTCCCCGCTCACCCTCGTGACCACGTTGTCGAGGAGGTTGTCGTCATAGGTGACCGACACCGAAGTCTTGGCGCCGTCTTGGACGGTCAACTCGACGTTGACACCGTCACGGATGTCGAGGTTGTCGAAGGCGTCGACCGCACGATCCTCGGTCACGATGTCGCCAGAGGCGACCTCACCGCATGCGGCAAGGGGAAGAGCCAGCGCGACAACCAGAAGAGGGAGCCTGCGTCGACCCCGTCGTGGTGTGGGCATGTGTGTTCCTTTCCAGCCCGAAGCCCGAGTCCGGTCACCCAGGGCCGTCGAGCGATGACCCGGTTGCATTGCCAGGGTTGGCTACTCCTCCAAACCTACGACGTGTCCACCCTCCCGTCATGTGCTCGGGGAGTATCCGCTCCACACGGGCGTTCTCACGGACTTGAGGCATCGGCATCCTCGCTCAACGCCCGGAGACCACCAACGCCGTGCCGTTGCACGACCGCCTGGACCAGACCACAGGGGCGCTCGACCGTCTGCACGAGGTGCTCTCCGAGTCCTACTACGTCTCCCGCAGCCACGAGATCGCCGCCGTGCGACCGCTCCCTGGAATTGTCTGCCACACTCCCGGAGTCGGACACAGCCGGGAAGGCGCGAAGATCCATGGGCATCCACATCGCAATCGAGCATCGCACGAGCTACCGATTCGACCGCGCCATCGCCATCCACCCGCACGTGCTGAGGCTGCGTCCCGCCCCGCACTCTCGCACCCCGATCCTCGCGTACAGCCTCGACGTCCAGCCCCGCGGCCACTTCATCAACTGGCAACAGGACCCGTTCGGCAACTTCCTGGCCCGCCTCGTCTTCCCCGAGCCGTCCGATCACCTCGACATCACCGTCGACCTGGTGGCCGACATGACCGTCGTCAACCCGTTCGACTTCTTCGTCGAGGAGTACGCCGAGCGGTACCCGTTCGCATACACCGACGCCGAGCGGGCCGACCTCCGCCCCTACCTCGAGCCGGCCACCGAGACCGGACCACTGCTCACCGAATGGCTGTCGGAGATCACGGTGCCCGACGACGGCATGGCGATCGTCGACTTTCTCGTCGAGGTCAATCGCAGGATCTATGACTCGGTCGCCTACAACGTCCGGATGGAGCCCGGCGTCCAGACCCCGGAGCACACCCTCGACGTCGCCATCGGCTCATGTCGCGACTCGGGATGGCTGCTTGTCGAGGCGTTCCGCCGGTTCGGGCTCGCCGCCCGGTTCGTGTCCGGCTACCTGGTCCAGCTCACCGCCGACCAGCCGTCGCTCGACGGGCCCGACGGACCGGAAGCGGACTTCACCGACCTCCACGCCTGGGCCGAGGTCTACGTGCCGGGTGCCGGGTGGATCGGCCTCGACCCGACCTCGGGGCTGCTCGCCGCCGAGGGCCACATCCCGCTCGCTGCCACACCCCACCCCTCGTCCGCCGCTCCGGTGACGGGTGCCACCGCCCCGACCGAGGTGACCTTCGAATACTCCAACACGGTGCGGCGGATCCGGGAGGACCCCAGGGTCACGCTGCCCTATGACGACGTGCAGTGGAAGCGGATCGACGCCCTCGGAGCCGCAGTCGACGAGCGGCTCGAGGCCGGCGACGTCCGGCTGACGATGGGCGGGGAGCCGACGTTCGTGTCGATCGACGACATGGAAGGCGCCGAGTGGAACACCGCCGCCGACAGTCCGGCCAAGCGTGCCCTCGCCGAGAACCTCGCCGAGCGCCTCGCCGACCGGTTCGCCCCCGGCGGGCTCATTCAGCACGGCCAGGGCAAGTGGTATCCGGGCGAACCGCTCCCCAGATGGCAGATCGCCATCAGCTGGCGGCGGGACGGCGAGCCGCTGTGGACCGACCGCACCCGGCTGGCCGACCCGTGGGTCACCGGCGACCGTGAGCCGATCGATGCCCGCCGCTTCGCCGACCGTCTCGCCGACGCCCTCGGCATCGCCGGCGACGTCATCGTCGACGCCTACGAGGACCCGATCAACGACGTCTGGACCGAGGCCCGGCTCCCCGCCGGCGAGCCGGCTCGGGCCACGCTCGACGAGGACGACCACGCCGCGCTCGCTGACCCCGACGCCCGCGCCGATCTGATCCGCAGGCTCGACGAACGCGGTGGCGACGCCGTGGGATGTGTGCTTCCCATCCACCGCGACGGCGACCGGTGGCGCACCACCCGCTGGCACCTGCGCCGCGGCCGGATGTATCTGATCCCCGGCGACTCGCCGCTGGGCCTGCGCCTGCCCCTCGACTCGCTGACGTGGTCGGAGACGCCGCCGACCTACGAGCGGTCACCGTTCGAGCCCCGGGACACGCTCCCGACCCGCGCCGAGCTGACGGTCGCCGGCAGCGAAGAGGTCGACAGCCACGAGGCACCACCGACCGCGCTGGCGGTCGAGGTGCGGTCCGGCAACCTGTTCGTCTTCCTCCCGCCGCTCGACCACCTCGAGCACGCCGTCGAGCTGGTCGCCGTCATCGAACAGGTCGCCACCGACCTCGACATGGCGGTGGTGATCGAGGGGTATCCGCATCCCGAGAGACCACCGGGCCTCGACGCTCGTCGTCACCCCCGACCCCGGCGTCATCGAGGTCAACGTCCAGCCGTCACAGTCCTGGGACGAGCTGGCGGAGATCGTGACCGGGCTCTACGCCGACGCCCGGCTCGCCCGGCTCGGCACCGAGAAGTTCTCGCTCGACGGCAGCCACACCGGCACCGGCGGAGGCAACCACATCACACTCGGCGGCCTGACGCCGGCCGACAGCCCGCTCCTCCGACGCCCCGACCTGCTGCGCAGCATGATCACCTTCTGGCAACACCACCCCTCCCTCTCGTACCTCTTCAGCGGCCAGTTCATCGGCCCCACCAGCCAGGCACCCCGGGCGGACGAAGCCCGCCCCGAGACGCTCTACGAGCTGGAGATCGCGTTCGCAGAGATGGAGCGGAGTGGCGACGAGCCCGCCCCGTGGATCGTCGATCGGCTGTTGCGGCACCTACTCGTCGACCTGACCGGCAACACCCACCGCGCCGAGTTCTGCATCGACAAGCTGTTCAGCCCCGACTCCGAGCGGGGTCGGCTCGGGCTCGTCGAGCTGCGCGGCTTCGAGATGCCGCCCCACCCCCAGATGGCGCTGGTCCAGGCGCTGTTGATCCGGTCACTCGTCGCCCGCTTCTGGGAGACGCCATACATCGGCGAGCTCGTCCGGTGGGGCACCGACCTCCACGACCGCTTCCTCTTGCCGTGGTTCGTCCGGGTCGACATCGGCGACGTCGTCGAGGACCTGGTCCGCCACGACATCGGCTTCGAGTTCGCGTGGCTCGAACCGTTCCTCGAGTTCCGCTTTCCGCTCATCGGCGAAATCCACTTCGACGATGTCAGGCTCGAGCTGCGGTCGGCGATCGAGCCCTGGCACGTGCTCGGCGAGGAAACCGCGGCGGGCGGCACCGCCCGCTACGTCGACTCGTCGGTCGAACGGCTCCAGGTCCGGGTCGACGGCTACAACGACGCCCGCCACATCCTCACCTGCAACGGCGTCCCGATCCCGCTGCAGCGCCACCGCCAGTCCCGGCACCGCCGTCGCCGGCGTCCGCTACAAGGCGTGGCAGCCGTGGTCCGCCCTCCACCCGACGATCGGCGTCCACACCCCACTCGTGTTCGACCTCGTCGACCGCTGGAACGGCAGGTCGATGGGAGGCTGCACCTATCACGTGTCACATCCCGGCGGCCGCGCCTACGACACGTTCCCCGTCAACGCCGGCGAGGCAGAGGCCCGGCGGGTCAGCCGGTTCTTCCGTCACGGTCACACCGCCGGGCCGATCGACGTCACCGAGCTCGACGCCATGAGCAGCCGGCCCCGCCGCGAGTACCCTCGCACGCTCGACCTCAGACGCTGGCCATCCGACCCGCAACCATGACGCAGTGACCATCGCCTCGTTCCGCGACCCGATCGCACGCTACGCACCGCCCGTCTCGGGTCGCGACGAGCTCGTCGCCGACGACGGCTCGATCCGCTCGCACTGGACCCGGCTGGCGGCCGCCTATCGCGACCTCGGGATGGACGAGCTCCTCCGACGTCGCGACGAGATCGCCCTGCTGTTGGAACAGGACGGCGTCACCTACAACGTCAAGATCGCCGACGGCCGACCCCACCGCCCCTGGGAGCTCGACCCCATTCCCTTGGTCATCTCGAGCGACGAATGGGCCACCCTCGAACGCGGTGTCGCCCAGCGCGCCCGGCTGCTCGACCTCGTCCTCTCCGACCTCTACGGGGGGCGCCGACTGTTGAAGCGCGGCGACGTCCCGGCGAGCATCGTCTTCGAAGACCCGGCCTTCCTCCGAGCGTGCGACGGCATCTCGATTCCGACCGAACGCCAGCTCGTGGTCTACGCCGCCGACCTGACCCGGGGATCCGACGGTCGCTGGCTCGCCATGGGCAACCGGACCCAGGCCCCGTCCGGGGCCGGTTACGCCATCCAGAACCGCAACGTCGTCTCGAAGGTGTTCCCGACGATCTTCCGGAACGCCGAGGCGCTCCGACTCGCCCCATACATCCGGACGCTGCGAGCCACGCTGCAGGCGGCGGCGCCGAGCGGCGTCGAGGACCCGTCGATCGTGGTCCTCACGCCGGGTCCGCTGGCCGAGACCGCCTTCGAGCACGCCTTCATCGCCACCCAGCTCGGCTACCCGCTCGTCGAGGGGTCCGACCTCGTGAACAGGAATGGGAGGATCTGGTTGCGCACCGTCGGCGAGATGGTGCCCGTCGACGTGATCCTCAGGCGGGTCGACGCCTGGTTCTGCGACCCGCTCGAACTGCTCCCGGAGTCGACGCTCGGCGTCCCCGGGCTCGTCGACGCCACCCGGGCGGGGACCGTGTCGGTGGTGAACACGCTCGGTTCGGGGGTGCTCGAGAACGCCGCCCTCACGACGTTCCTCCCCGAGCTCGCTTCGGCGCTGATCGGCGAGGACCTGCTGTTGCCGTCGGTCGAATCGTGGTGGTGCGGCGAAGGCTCACAGAAGTCGCACGTGCTCGCCCATCTCGACACGATGGTCCTCCGGCCGACATCACGGCGGCACGGCGGCAGCACGATCGACGCCACGCATCTGTCCCAGGCCGAGCTCGACGAGCTCCGAGAACGCATCGACGCCGAGCCCGAGGCGTGGGTCGGACAGCCGTGGGTCGCCCCGGCCACCGCCCCGCTGCTCTCGAGCGACGGGTTCCATCCCCATCCGACCGTGCTGCGGGCGTTCGCCGTCGCGGAAGGCCCCGACTATCTCGTCATGACCGGCGGCCTCGCCCGCACCGGGCGGACCGCGGAGCCGGGGCCGATCACCAACCGCACCGGGGCCGTCGCCAAGGACACCTGGGTGCTCAGCACCGAACCCGAGACGCTCGGCGGGTTCTGGTTGACCGGCACACCCACCCAGCCCGCCGAGCCCACCGCACCGCTGCCGTCGCGGGCAGCCGAGAACATGTTCTGGCTCGGCCGCTACTCCGAACGCGCCGAGGCGGCGGTCCGCCTACTCCGTGTCGTCAACGGGCGCCGCACCGAGTTCCAACAGGTCTCCGAAGGCCCCGGCGCCGACGCGCTCGAGGCGCTCCTCGTCGCCCTCACCCGAGTGACCACCACGTTCCCCGGGTTCGTCGGCGACGATGCAGCCGAGAAGCTGTCCAACCCCGGTGAGGAACTGCTGGCACTCGTCGTCGACGAGACCCGCCCCGGGACCGTCGCACAGGCGATCACCCGGATGTTCGACGCCGTCGAGGTCCTGAGAGACCAGCTGTCCGTCGACACCTGGCTCGTGATCGGGTCGATGCAGGGACGCCTCGAGCGGCTCGAGAGCGTCAGCCACGATCGCGACGATGCCGTCACCACCGTCCTGAACGGGTTGCTCGAGAGCCTGCTGGCGCTCTCGGGCCTGATGGCAGAGTCGATGGTGCGAGACCATGCGTGGCAGTTCATGGAGACCGGCCGGCGGATCGAACGGGCCCTGCAGATCACCGCGCTCGTCGGGGCGCTGCTGACCGAGGACAACGAGCCGGCCGCCGAGAGCCTCATCGCCGAGTCTGCGCTGACCGCGGCCGAGAGCATCATCACCTACCGGCGGCGATACCGGTCGCACGCCCAGGTCGACACCCTCATCGACCTGCTGCTGGCCGATCCGGGCAATCCCCGGTCGCTGCGATTCCAACTCGACCGACTCGATGACAGCGTCGGTGCCCTCGACACCGCACGCCGCCACGACGACGGGGCCGCCGCGCTCGCCAAGGTGCGAGAGGCCATCGAGACGCTGGAGGGCATCGACTCCGAGCGTCTCGCGGAGGTCGTCGACGGTGTTCGGCCCGGCCTGCAGTCGTTCCTCTGGGAGATGCGTCAACGTTTGTTCGGCGTCGCCGACGCCGTCGGCGCAGACAACTTCACCCGACTGCTGCCCCAGCACGCCATGTCGACGCCCGCCGAACCCCCGGGGTGGTCGACATGAGATACGAAGTCGTCCACCGCACTCGCTACGAGTACGACGCTCCCGTCTCGGCGAGCTACGCCCAGGTTCATCAACTCCCATGGGACGTGGACGGACAGCAGTGCCTGCGCCGGTCGATCACGGCGAGCCCGTTGCCTGAGTACCAGCGCGAGCGCGTCGACTACTTCGGCAACCCGGTGGCGTTTCTGTCGATCGACCGAACCCACGACGAGCTGATCGTCACCAGCACCTGCCTCGTCGACACCTCGGGGCGCCCAACCGAGTTCGGACCGATCGCCGACCGTCCGTGGGAGGGGTTCTCGGCTCGGAGCGGAGGCCGACCGGATCTGACCGCCGTCGACTTCGTTCTCGATTCACCGCTCGTGGCCGCCACCCCCCGCCTCGCCGACATGGCGTTCGAGGCATTCACACCCGGGCGGTCCCTCGCCGAGGCGACGATCCATCTGAGCTCGCTCGTCCACGGCAGCTTCCGGTTCAAGCCAGGCTCCACCGATGTCACCACCACGATCGACGAGGTCCTCGATCTCGGCGAGGGCGTGTGCCAGGACTTCGCCCACGTGATGATCGGCTGTCTCAGATCGGTCGGTGTTCCGGCCGGATACGTCAGCGGCTACCTCGAAACCGAGCCGCCGCCCGGCAAGGAACGGCTCACGGGCGTCGACCGCACCCACGCCTGGGTTGCGGTGTATCTGGGCGAGGGCACTTGGATCGGCATCGACCCCACCAACGACCAGATGGCCGGACCCAGATACGTCACCACCGCCCGCGGCCGGGACTACTCAGACGTCCCGCCGCTCAAGGGCGTCATCTACACCGACGCCGAGGAGTCGACGCTCACCGTCGAGGTCGACGTCGTCCCCGCCTGAACGGCCTCGACGCATGTCTTTGACGACGGCCAGGTAGCTTGCGATCCATGAACGCCTTCACCTGCGACGTGTGCGGGCAGCTCGTGTTCTTCGACAACTCGGGCTGTCTGCAGTGCGGGTCGGTCCTCGGATTCGATCCGGCGGCGATGCACCTGCGGTCACTTGCCGCGGACGGAGACATGCTCCGACCCACCGCCGGCGGCCCCGGCGCCTATCGCCACTGCGGGAATCGCCTCGCCGCCCGGTGCAACTGGCTGATCCCGGCCGCCGACCCTTCGACGCTGTGCGCCTCGTGCCGGCTGACGACCGTCCGCCCCAACGACACCGAGGCCGATGCGATGGCGGCGTTTGCCGACGCCGAGAGCGCCAAGAGGTGGCTCATCTACCAGCTCGGCGACCTCGGGCTCCCGATCCGAGGCCTCGAAGAGGACCCCGTCAACGGAGTGGCATTCGAGTTCCTCTCGTCACGTGGCCGGGACGTCACCACCGGACACGAGAACGGTGTGATCACCCTCGACCTGTCCGAATCCGACGATGCCCACCGCGAGTTCGTCAGACAGCAGCTCGGCGAGGCCTACCGGACGGTGCTGGGGCACCTCCGCCACGAGATCGGCCACTACTACTGGCCGATCCTGGTCGAGGCCGGAGGACACGTCGAGCGCTTCCGTGAGCTGTTCGGTGACGAGCGCGTCTCGTATCAGGACGAGCTCGAACGCCACTACCAGAGCGGCCCACCCATTGACTGGCGGATGAGTCACGTGAGCCAGTACGCCACGACGCACCCGTGGGAGGACTGGGCGGAGACCTTCGCCCACTACCTGCACATCCGCTCCGGCCTCCAGAGCGCCGACTCGTTCGGTCTGCACGTCGACGACCCGTCCGCATCCGCCGGGCGTAAGGCGGGATCGGACACCAGCCACCTCTCGATCGGCCCGCTCGTCGACCGCTGGCTGGCGCTGACGATCGGGATGAACGCCATGTCGCGTTCGATCGGCCAGGGCGACCTCTATCCCTTCGTGCTTCCGCCCCGGGTCGTCGAGAAGCTCGACTTCGTGCACAGCCTGGTCTGAGGGCTGGAGGGTCGTCGCAGTCACGGTGGGAGAAACTCGGCGGTGAGTCATACGTTCCGGTCATGCCAGAGACCACCACATCCGGACAGAAGACCCGCCAGCCGACAGCGGGCTCACTCGCCCGGGTTTCAGCGGCCCACTTGCAACGCTGACGTCGTGGACTGGCACCTAGGGTGCGCATAACGTGTATGATAGGTGTATGAGCCGAACGAACATCGAAATCGATGACGACCTGCTCCAGATCGTCATGAGACGCTACGGGATCCACACCAAGACCGAAGCGGTCGACATCGCGTTGCGTCGGCTGGCCGGTCGGCCGCTGAGCACCGATGAAGCCCTGGCGATGCGGGGAGCGAGGCTCACTGACGAGATCCCCGAGGACACCGGCCCGTGATCCTGGTCGATACCTCCGCATGGGTGGAGTTCGATCGAGCCTCCGGCTCATCGGTCGACCTGCAGTTGATGGAGTTGATCTCGGGCGGTGCCGACATCGCAGTCACCGAACCCGTCCTCATGGAGATGCTCGCCGGGGCACGCAACGACCAGGCAACTGTGTCGATCCACCATCTGCTGACTTCGTTCGGATGGATCCCAGCCGACGCCCAGACCGACTTCGAGGCTGCCTCTCGGGTCTACTCCCTGTGTCGTCGATCCGGTGTCACGCCGAGGGGGCTCATCGACTGCATGATCGCTGCGATCGCCCTCCGAACGGAGTCCTCGATCCTCGCTGTCGACGGCGACTTCGACCGGATCGCCTCGGTCGTGCCGATTCGGCTCCACATAGGGACCGGGTAGTGCCGAGTACTTCGGTTGTCAGGGTGTGGGAGCGGGGATGGATTCGATGGCGGATCTGGTCGACCGGTACAGCTCCTCGGCGTGGTCGGGGGAGTCCCCGATCGCAGTGAACCCGAAGCGGCCGTCGAGGGCGAGACACGACAACATGTGGGGAACCACACCTGTCCTCGTGGACGCATCGAAGTCGAGTCCCGAGGCCCGCAACGCACCGATGATCTCGTGGTCGAGCAACCCGGTCCACCGCTCGTCGACGAGGTTGTCCGACGACACGTAGGACTTCGGCTGGCCGCGGTCGTCGAGGTAGACGCCCGCCTCCGGGTCGTATCGGCCGGGAGCCAGATGACGGAGCACCGAGAACGGGTGGGTGGTGCCGCTCTTGCGAAGATTGATCTCGAGGGCGTAGGCGCTCCATGGCCCCTCGTCGTCTGCGCTCGTCACGAAGTCGACGGCGAGCCGTCCGAGCGCACCCCGCTCGGCGAGCCGCTCGCCGATCGCCCGTGCGTGGGTGCCGAGAGCGCCGGCGTATCCGGGGTCGGCCGGGAACCGGCACCCGAGGTAGACCTGCCCGCTGTCGTCGTCGAGGACCTGTTCGTGGGTCGACAGGACCGTGACCGAACCGTCGGGGGCGATGTCGAGCTGGGCGCTCGGGCTCGAGAATCTGGTGCCCTGGATGCGCGCCTCCGCAACGAATCCCAGTGCGAGGTCGGCCACGTACCACGCCTCCAGCGTGTTGATCCGGCTGGTCAGGCGTCGCTTCGACAGCCCCGAGCCCGGCGGCTCGAGATCGTCGAGGCGGATCACCGCGTTCCCGTCGCCGGCGCCGGAATCGTCGTGCTTGAGGATCACCGCTGCCAGGCCCGGATCGGCGGTCCGCAGCCGGTCGATCGCCTCGACCGCCTCGGGGACCGATCCGAGGTCCTCGAAACCCGGGGGGATGGGCACACCCGCCTCCCGGAAGATCGACCGACCGGCGCTCTTGAAGCCGAGCGGCCAGAGATCTGGTGCCGTCCCGTTGAGAGGGACATCGAGGGCGAGCGCCACGTCCACCTCGCTCTCTGTCACGTTCCATGGCTCGATGAACGCAGGCTCGTCTCCTATCCACGAACGCATCTGCCTCGATGAGGTCGGGTTGGTCGAGCAACTTGGCGGCGATCGAACGCGCACCCTGGTCGTCGACCAGCACGATCCGAAGGCGATCGCGCGCCTCGGCAGCGATCTCGGGCGGAAGCAGTGAGAAGTAGTGGTCCACGATGTCATCGGACGGCATGGCCGAGCACACGTATGCGATCCGAACCGCAGGCATCCTGAGCATCAGGACACAGACGAGGAATCGATGTTCGAGCGCAGGGAGCCGGTCGGCGTAGTGCGACAGCAGCGACTCCCCGACACTGAACGAGGGCAGCACCACGACGGTGTGCGGAGTCGTCGAATCCGCCGTGTTCGCGGCGTGCGCTGCGCCGAGCCGGGCCTGGAGAAGCTCGAATTCGTCCATCGCCGCAATGTAGGCGATCGGCGCCGGAGCGGCGGAAAGAACGCGAAGCGTTATTCGATCGCAGTTCGGGATCCTCGGAGTTGTCCCGAACGAGAAGAGCCGCCGGGGAAACCGGCGGCTCTTCTTCTCTCTATCTGAAACCTGTCAGATGGGGCGGACGTTCTGGGCTTCTTCGCCCTTGCGTCCCTGGCCGACGTCGAATTCGACCTTCTGGCCCTCGTTGAGTGTCTTGTGTCCTTCACCCTGGATGTTGGAGAAGTGAACGAACACGTCGTCCCCAGCCTCGCGGGAAATGAATCCGAAGCCCTTGTCATTGTTGAAGAACTTCACGGTACCTACTGCCATTTTCTGTCTTTCTATCTGCCCAGCCGACAATCTTCGTAGACCGGGTCTGGAAACAGACTACGGGGTCGGTGACCGAATGTTCGCATCGCGCGTGAGTTCGACTTCTGAACCTGGGTCCATTTCGTGAACCAGGCGAGCGCCTGGGCGCGTGTGGCGGGTCGATCAGTCGACGTGTCAGAGCAGATGCCGGCGCTCGGCGAAGGTCAGGGCGGCTCCGACCGTCTCGTCGTCCGGTCGGGCCATCGCCACCTCGACGGCCCGGTCCAGCTCGGGACCCATTGGACGTTCCCACGGAGACCGCAGCCACGACAGATGAGTTGCGGCGGCCCCGGATCGCCGCCTTCGTGGGCGAGGCGCACAGCGGCCAGGCCGCCAGCCAGGCGAACTCGACGCCGACGAAGGTCGTCCCGTCGTGGTCGACCCGACCCCACAGATCGACGAGCGCGGTTCAGGTGACGCTCGGCCTCCACCAGTTCGCCTCGTCGCCACCGTGCCCATCCCATCACCGCCTGTGCGTGCCCTCGGTAGTACGAGTCGTCGACGCGGTCCGCCGCCTCGAGTGCGACGAGGCCGGCCTGGTGCGTCTGCTCAACGAGGCCCTGCCGGCGGAGCGCGATGGCCAGGTATGCGGTCGCCCGGGTCTCCGTCATCACGTCTCCGATGCGCCTCGCGTCGGCGAGGCCCTGTTCGAGCTGTCCGACTGCCTCATCGATGTAGTCCGCCCAGAGGAGCGAGAACCCCATGCGGAACCTGGCCTCCGTGAGCTGACGCCGGTCCGTGCCCGCCGACGAGAGCGCCAGTGCTCGGCGACAGATCTCGACGGTCTCCTCACTCAACCGGAAGTGCTCGGTCACGAACCGATGGAATGCAGAGAAGCCGACGAACTCGGCCAGTTGTGACGGTGTGCCGTGTCGTTCGACGAGCGGTCCGGTTCGCTCGATCAGTTCTGGCAGATCCTGGGCCCGCCCTCCGAAGTACATGGCGCTCGCCACATCCACCTGGACATCCACCCAGGCGCCCGGATGGGTCTCGGGGTCGAGCATCGCCTCGGCCTTGGCGAACGCCTCGAACGCCAGGTCGGGATGATCCATCAGACGATGAACCCGCCCGGTGAGACGCCAGATCTCGGCGGCCTCAGGACCGTCGGCGGCGACCAGCGAGCGGGCCGCATCGAGATCGGCGAGGGCGTCTGAGTAGCGGCCGGAGCGTTCGGCCAGCTCGGCACGCAGAACGAGGTAGTCGTGACGCCACTCCGAATCGTCATCGATCAGTGCGAGCCGGTCCAGACCTCGCCGGACATGGGATGCAGCCGTCTCGTTGGCGAACTCGTCGGCGGCTCGATGGGCGGCGGCAAGGAGGTGCGTCGCGGCGGCGACATGGTCGTCGGTCCTCTCGAAATGGAAGGCGAGGGCGTCGTGATTGCGCGGATCGATTCGGCCGACAGCCTCCGCAACCGAGTGGTGCAGGTCGCGCCGCTGCGAAGGGAGCAGGCTGGCGTACACGGCCTCCTTCACCAGATCGTGTGAGAACGACCAGTTCCCGTCGACCTGCTGCATGAACTCCCCGGCTGCCAGGACGGTGAGCTCTTCGGCCAACTGGTCGCCGGCGACCTCGCGGAACAGCAGATCGGTGAACGGCCCGTCGAGCACCGCCGCCACCTGGCCGGCCTTCCTCGACGGAGTGTCGAGTCGGTCGTAGCGACTCATCACCAGACCCTCGATGCTCTCGGGCAACACCAGCTCGATGGTCGAGGCCTTCGGTTGCCAGCGCTCGTCGACGAGCTCGATCATGTCGCGTTGGATCAGCGAGCGAATCAGCTCCTCCACGTAGAAGGGGTTGCCGCCGGCCCATGCGACGAGCGCAGCCTCTCGCTCTGCAGGGAGTTGGGACACGGTGAGCAGCTGTCGCACGAGATCCACCACCTGTTCGTCGGTCAGCGGTCGCAGTCTCACGATCTCGATGGGGCTGACGCGGTCCGAGACAGCCGCAAGCGGCCCCTCGGGGGAGGGACGCGACGTGACCACGACTGCCAGATCATCTGCGAGCGCGACGATCGCCTCGACGGTCAACGGGTCCGCCCACTGGATGTCGTCGAGGAACAGCACGGCGCCGCCGACCGTCGCCTCGGCGACCATCCATCTCCGGAGCGCATCGATCGTGAGACGGCGGCGAAGCTCGGGTTCGATCGTCTCGGCTTCGGGATCGGCACCGAGCAGATGTCGCAAGAACGGGTCGATCTCGTTCCGGGCGTCCTGGTCCAGACCGAGTTCGTCGAGGCGGTCGGCCACGGCGCTCCAGCCGCCGAACCGTGCGGTCAGGATGTCGACGAAGCCGGAGAAGGGAACGACCTCGGTGAGTGGTGAGCATCGACCTTCGAGCCAGGCGCCGGCTTGACTCGATCGGAGCTCGCGTGCCAGCCGAGACTTCCCCAACCCCGCTTCACCGACGACCGCCACCACGCCCGGGCCCTTCTCGATCGAATCGATCAGGGTGAACAGTTCATCGGACCTGCCGACCAGACCGGCGCTGAGGCCCTCGATCCCACGAACCTTGTCGGGGTTGTGAGCGAGGCGCTCGACCGAGAAGGCCGGAACCGGAGCGTCCATTCCCTTGATGTCCAGGGACATCGAACGCAGCTCGAAGGCGGCATGCACGTGCTCCCGAGTGGCGGATCCGATGATCACCTCGCCGGCCCCGGCCGCACCCTGCAGCCTGGCCGCGAGGTTCACCACTGGCCCCATCACGGTCAACTCCTCGTGCAGCGACGAACCGACCGGGCCGAAGTAGACGCGGCCGGTGTTGACTCCGACCGTGACGTCGAGCCCCAGGTCGGCCGCACGCTCCCGCAGTTCGACTGCGGCTCGGACCGCGCGAAGCGGGTCGTCCTCGTGGGCGGAGGGAACTCCGAAGACCGCCAGCAGCCCGTCTCCGAGGAACCGATCGATCCGGCCGCCATGGTGCACCATCAGCTCGACCATGGTCTCGAGCAGCGGGTTGACGAGCCGGGTGGCCCCTTCGGCGTCGAGATCGCGGGTCCGGCGGACCGACGCGGTCATGTCGGCGAACACGACGGTGCACAGCCGATGCTCCGCCCGGAGGTTCGTCAGGACCCGGTCACGGATGCTCGGGTCGATGGCGGACGTCGGATCGCCGAGCTTGGCGCCGCACTGTGGGAGTGACGTCCTGGGGGACGCTCGGTTCTGCTGGCACACGTCGGCATCGGTCGAGCCTACGTTCTCGGGCGCCTGTGATGCCCGAAGACGGGGTACTCAGCTCGGTAGTGGACAAGCCGGGAGGAGCCGGCCGGCGTGCTGAGACCGCGGTGGGTCTCGGCTGAGCCGCACCGGGTCGCGTTCCTAGACTCGACGTGTGAGCCTGGTCTGTCCCTCCTGTAGCGCCGATGCCCCCGACGGGGCGAGGTTCTGTCTCCAGTGCGGCACTTCGCTAGCGGTCGCCTGCCCGTCGTGCGCCACCGAGCTGCCGGCCGGCTCGCGGTTCTGTTCGTCCTGCGGTCAACGAATCGAGGATGCTCCGGACCCGGCTCCGGCCGAGCCCGCCCCGAGCCCGACCGAGGAGCGTCGACTCATCACCGTGCTGTTCGCCGATCTCGTGGGCTTCACCTCCCACACCGAGCGATCCGATCCCGAAGACGTGCGGGAACGGCTGTCGACCTACCACCAGCGCGCCCGTGAGGACGTCGAGCGCTTCGGGGGTCGGATCGAGAAGCTGATGGGCGACGGCGTCTTCGCCGTGTTCGGCGTTCCCATCGCCCACGAGGACGATCGCGAGCGGGCGGTGCGGGCGGCGCTACGGATCCAGGAGTCGGTCGGTCTGCTCAACGAGGAGAATCCCGAGCTCGAGCTGTCGGTCCGGATCGGGATCACCACCGGCGAGGCGATCGTTCAACTGGATCCCTCGACTCCCGACCGGGAAGGGATCATCGGCGACGTCGTCAACACCGCATCCCGCCTGGAGGGGTTGGCCGAGCCGGGCTCGGTCGTCGTGGACGAGCGAACCTTCCGGGGGGCCGTCGAGACGATCTCGTTCGACGACGGCGAATCCGTCACCGTCAAGGGCAAAGAAGACCCGATCCGCATCTACCGGGCGATCGCCCCCCGGAGTCGACTCGGAACGTCCATCGAGGACGATCACGCCACTCCCTTCCTCGGTCGCGACGCCGAGCTCGATCTGCTCGTCTCGACGTTCGATCGCACCGTCCGCGAGCAGGCGGTCCAGTTGGTCTCCATCATCGGCGAACCAGGTGTGGGGAAGAGCCGCCTGCTCCACGAGTTCCGGATGGTCATCGACGGCCGCCCCGACCTCGTGTCGTGGCGGCAGGGTCGCTGCCTGTCGTACGGCGACGGGATCACCTTCTGGGCGCTCGGCGAGATCATCAAAGCCCAGGCCGGCATCCGCGACTCCGACGATCCGAACGTCGCCGGCGAGAAACTCGGACGGGCCGTCGACGCCATCTTCGACGACGAGGCGACCGCCAGATGGGTCCGGACTCGCCTCGAGCCGCTCGCAGGCGTCGTGGGCAGCGACGAGGCGACGATGCAAGAACTGTTCGCCGCGCTCACCCGCTTCTTCGAGGCGCTCGCCGCCCGCAACCCCCTCATCCTCGTGATCGAGGACCTGCAATGGGCGGATCCCAGCCTGCTCGAGTTCATCGACCATCTCACCGGCTGGGCCACCGAGTCCCCCATCCTGGTGACCGCAACCGCACGGCCGGAGTTCCTCACCACGCACCCGGGATGGGGCGGCGGCAAGCGCAACGCAACCACCATCGGCCTGTCCCGCCTGAGCGACGAGGACACGGCACGCATCATCGGCTCTTTGTTGGACCGGAACCTGCTCGATGCCGGCCTGCAGCGAGCTCTGCTGGACAGATGCGGTGGCAACCCCCTCTACGCGACCGAGTTCGTCCGCTACATCACCGACCGGGGGTTGCTGTCGGGGTCCGCTCAGCTCGGTGACCTTGCAGTGCCGGACACGCTTCACGGCGTGATTGCCGCCCGGCTCGACCTGCTCGACGCCGACGAGAAGGCCGTGCTGCAGGCGGCGTCGGTGGTCGGGCGCGTGTTCTGGTCGGCTGCACTCGCCGAGGCCACCGGCATGCCGGACGAGGCACTCCGCACCCACCTCCGCAACCTGGCCAACCGTGAGCTGATCCGACCTGTCCGAGAGCCATCGATGATCGGCCAGGAGGAGTGGACGTTCACCCATGCCCTGGTCAACGACGTCGCCTACGGCCAGATCCCCCGTGGCGATCGAGGCAGGAACCACCTCTCGGTGACCGGATGGGTCGAGCGCGTGTCGGGTGACCGGATCGGCGAGGTCGCCGAACTGCTGGCCCATCACTACGGACGGGTCTTCGATCTGACCCCCTCGGCGGTCGACGATGCCGTCAGATCGAGGGCGTTCACGGCGTTGATGGCCGCCGGTGAGCGGGTGATCGGCTTCTATTACTCACGCGGTGGCGACTACCTCCGGCGAGCGGCAGAAGTGGCTCCGACTCCCGCCCAGCGGGCGCGCGCCCGGATCGACCGGGCACGGAGGTTCGCCGCATATGACTCGATCGACGACGCCGAACGCGACGCCGAGCTTGCCGTGGAGGATGCCGCCGAGGCGGGCGACGTCGAGTTGCAGGCGGAGGCCCACCTGGTGTGGTCTAACAACCGTTGGTACCGGGGCGACACAGCGGGGCGGAAACAGCACCTCGACGAGGCGACGAGGTTGTTGGATGGCCGGCCCTCCTCCGCCGTCTCTGTCGAAGTGATCACGACGTCGGCCTTCGACGCCATGGTGGCGGGCGATTCGGCCCTCGCCCTCGACATCATCGACCGCGGGCGCGAAACGGTCATCGCCCACGGAGCCCGCCATGCCTTCGCCCGGATGCTCTCCACCGAAGGCATGGCACTTATCGCAGAGGGTGACGAGACCGGCCTGGACATGGTTCGCGAATCGCTCGACATGCACCTCGACTCCAACAACACCGACCGCGCCAACTCGGAGTACAACAACCTCGCGACGTCCGCCGTCCTCTTTCGGCCCGCCGGTGATGTCCTGGCGTTGATCGACGAGGCCATCGAGATGTGTGATGAGCGGGGCTACGTCGCCCACGGCGAGTTCAGCCGGATGACTCGGATGGAGTCACTGTTCCCCTTGGGCCGATGGGACGACATTCGGCGTGACGCCGAGGCGATCCTCGAGGCCGACGCCGCTCGCGGGGGATCACGAGTGTCGAGTGTCTGCCACATTTGGCTTGCGGCTCTTGCGGCGTATGCGGGCGACACCGAGGCCGCCGGTGCGCATCTCGAAGCGGGGGCCGAGGCGGTGCTCTCGAGCGGCGATGCCCAAGGCGAGACGACCACGTCGATGGCGGGCGTGGTGGTCTCGGCGATGCGAGGTGACGACGAGGCACTCGGCAGGTATGCGGATCGCCTGGAGTCCGCGGTGGCGTCAGCAGGCCATTTCGCCGATTTCTGTGCCGGTGGCGCCGCCTCTGAGTTGATCGCAGCCGGTCGGGCCGACCAACTGCGGCGCGTGCTCGCCGCAGCGCGTCCCGGTGGGGCGTGGGATCGAGCCCGGCGGCTCCAGGCCGAGGCGGCGCTCGCCGCCCACGACGGCGATCACAGCGGGGCAGTCGCAGCGGCGATGCTGTCCATCGAGATCTGCGAATCGCTCGGGCACGTCTTCGATCCGATCCGGTCCCGGATCATCGCCGCCAGGTCGCTGCTCGCGGTCGACCGAGACGACGAGGCACGGTCGCTGCTGGCGCAGGCCATCGCCGGCGCCGGATCGATCGGGGCCCACCTCCTCGTCGAGGAGGCGGCGTTGCTGCTCGGTGGCGCTTCGGAGGCGTCTGCGCTCTGACGTCTACTGCTCGGCGATGAACACGGACTTGTATTCGCTGTAGTGGTCGAGTGCGGCCATTCCTTGTTCGCGGCCGATGCCGCTCTGTTTCATGCCGCCGAACGGAGCCTCGATGTGGACGCTGGAACTGCTGTTGATCGACAGCATCCCGGTCTCGACCCCTCTCGCCACCCGGAGCGCCCGGCCGATGTCGCGGGTCCAGATGGAGCCCGACAGTCCGTAGATGCTGTCGTTGGCGAGGGCGATCGCCTCCTCTTCGCCGTCGAACGCGAGGATGCCGACCACCGGACCGAAGATCTCCTCGCGCATGATCCTCATCTCGGGGGTGACGTCTACGTACACCGCCGGCGTCAGGTAGTTCCCGGCCCCGACCCGCTCCCCACCGCACAGCCGGGTGGCGCCTGCGGCGTCTCCGGCCTCGAGGTACATCTCGACCCGGCTGCGCTGCTCGGGTGTGATGAGCGGGCCCATCTCCGTCGATTCTTCTGACGTGGGTCCCAGCTGCACGGCCGCCGCCCGCTCGGTGAACGCAGACACGAAGTCGTCGAAGATCGAACGCTCCACCAGGATGCGGCTGCGCGAGCAGCAGTCCTGTCCTGCGTTGTCGTAGGTCGCCCACAGCGACGACTCGACGCACGACTCGAGATCGGTGTCTGCAAATACGACGTTGGCCGACTTCCCGCCCAACTCGAGCGACACGTTCTTGACGCCGGCGGCCGCCTTCTGCATCACCCCGGTCCCCACCTCGGTGGAGCCCGTGAACGAGATCTTGCGGACGTCCGGGTGCTCCGTGAGCGCCTCGCCCACCACCGAACCCCGGCCGGGCACGACGTTGAACACGCCGGCCGGAAGTCCGGCTTCGATCGCCAGCTCGGCGAGCGCCAGCGCCGAGAGTGGTGTCACCTCGGCAGGCTTGGCCACGATCGCGTTGCCCATGGCCAGTGCCGGCGCCACCTTCCACCCCAGGATCAGCAGCGGGAAGTTCCACGGCACGATGAGGCCGCAGACCCCGACGGGCTCCCGGAACGTGAGCATGGTCCCCGAGGCCTGGACCGGGATTGTCTGGCCGTGCACCTTGTCGACCGCACCGGCATAGAAGTCGAACGTGGCCGCGACCGCACCGATCTCGCCACGAGCAGCCCCGATCGGCTTCCCGGCGTTTCTCGACTCGATGCCCGCCAGCCGCTCCTGGTCACGACGGATCAGGTCGGCGATGCGCCGGAGGACATCGCGCCGCTCCCGAACCGGCGTGGCCCGCCAGCGAGCGAAGGCCCGGGCCGCGGCGGTGACCGCCCGATCGACGTCGGCTGCGGTCGATCGCGCCACCTCGGCGATCGGCTGGTTGGTGGACGGATCGACCACGGTGGTGACATCACCGGCGGACGCTTCGTGGCTTTCGCCATCGATGAAGGCACCGTGCTGCTCCAGTGGCACTCCAGAGTGATCGTTCAGCTCAGGCGGCATCGCTCGCCAGTCGGTCGTTGGTGATCGCAGCCACTCGGGGCGACGCTGTGACTCGATACTCCAGGCCTCTCATGCCCTCAGCGTATCGTTGGATGCTCTCGCCGAGTGGAGCAGTCCGAGCATGATCGTGGTGGAACGGATCGGAGTCGATGACGACCTTCGAGAACTCGTCGCCGAGATCAACCAGGCGGCTTGGGACGACGCCAACGACATGGGGGAATACGACGCCGAGAGCCTGCGGGCGTATCTCGAGCGCCCAGACACGGTGTTCGTGGCGTGTCACGAGATCGACGGCGCGGGACGAACGTTGCTGGGCTGCGCCTCCGGTCGCGTCGAGATGAAGCCCTACGACACCGAGCGGTGGCTGTATGTCGACGAGGTCGACATCGCCGCAGACCAGCGCCGGAAGGGGGCGGGTGGGGTGATCATGACCAAGCTCTTCGACATCGCGAGGCGAGCGGGGTGTGTCGAGGTCTGGCTCGGGACCGAGGTCGACAACGTCGCTGCCAACGGCCTGTACGGCTCTCTCGAACCGAGCGAGCGCGAGACATTCGTCGGCTACGCCTGGAAGCTCTGACCCGCACGACCCGGCGGCGTGGGTGACTGCGTTCAGCGGCGGGTTGCGGCCGGTTGTTTGAGGAGGGCGGAGATCCGCTGGCGGGTGACGCCGAACAGCTCGGCGATGGCCTCGATCGTGAGCCCCTCGGCTCGCAGCGCGAGCGCTTCGGCTACCCGGAACTCGGCGCCGATGGTCTCCAGCACGGCCAGATTCGCCGACAGCAACTCGACCATACGAGGTGACTCCTCGCCTTCGACCAACTCGACCAGGTTCTCACCGGCCTGAAGGCGCTTCCTGAGGTAGACGGCTCGTTTCTGCAGTTGTCGGCTCCGCTCCAGATTGCCCCTGGCGGCCGACTCGATGTGGGTCAGCGCCTCCAGGAGCCGTTGGAGTTCTGCGTTGTTCTCGGCCATGAGTGTGATTCAATCACTCGGCCATGCCGATGTCAATAGCTATGACTGCAAGGGCCATTGACATCGTTCACGGACGAGTCATTGTGATCCGAACCATGGCGATGCTCGGCCTGACGATGGATTCCGGCTTCGACGGCTGGACCGTCGTCGCCTCGGTGAGTCTCGACTCGGCCAGATGGGCATCACTGCGGGGGGAGGCGGCTCCATCGACCGACTCGGCGATCGGCTGTCGACGCAGTGGGCGAAGCCAGAGTTGGAACTCACCGAGGCGATCGTCGGACCTCGGGAGGATCGACGCCGCGGCTCAGGGCGAGATCGGAACCGGGATCCGGTCACACGAGGTGCAGGTCCTCACGGTCCCGGTGTTGACGATCACTCTGGCGCACACACCGCACAGGTCCCGCATCGATCGGTGATGGCGCACCCGCCGTACCGACGCCGACACCGATTTCCACGAGGCCGGTCCCTCGGCGAGCGCGGCGATCGACAGCCCGAGAAGGATCAAGAGGTCGAAGGTCGCCACGACCAGACTCGCTGCACTCGCCAACCCATCGAGGTTGACGTAGGTCCACGCGGCAACCCACAGGATCGTTCCCCCAAACAGGATGGCTCGACTGAGTCTCACGGCGTTTCTCCTGTAGCGAAGCTACAAACGTTTGTAGCCGGGGTCAAGTGATTGCGTAGCTCAACAATTCGCGAGCAGCGACCGGTGCCGGTCATCTCCCGGTCGGGTCGAAGCGTGTCGCCGCTCGAGCGAGCGGCGACACGGCCGACGTCACTCGGCCATCGCCTCGTGTTCGCGGAGGTGCCAGCTTCGAGCCTTCTCCTCGAAGTGTTGACGGCGCTGCTCACGCGTCGGATGGTCGTGGCCGGCCAACGCCTTCTTCTTCGCCCCTGCCAGAACGAACAGTGCCAGCAGGATCGGTGCGACACGTTTCATGATGTCTCCTTCCGTCGTGTCTGGAGACAGCATCGGGAACGACCGTGAAGAACTCGTGAAGGACATGGGGAGACCTCGAGCGTCATACTGGATCGCAATGGAGACCCCGTCACTTCGATGCCGTGGCCCGGCGCCACTTCTCCGATGATGCGGCGCAGGCGCCCGAGCCGCACGGAGTTGGTCCAACGTAAACACCGGCTCGAGGGCGAGATCAACGTCCTGCGATCGGAGTTGCGCCGTCGTCAGGGCCGCGCCCAGTCCACGGCCGATATCGAACGCCGTCTCGCACGAGCCCAACACCAGCACTTCCAGACCCGCCTCGACATCGACCGAACCGGTCCGGACTGAGCCGACCCTCGAGGTCGGTGCAGGCTCGGGGAAACCACCAAAGGCGCCGAATCCGGGCCGCGTTCGAACATCGGTGTGTATGTTTCGACCATCGATGGGGAGGGAGTCCGGGTGACCGAACCCGAACGAACGGACAGGTCGATCGCCGAGTGGGCTTCGGCGAACCCGCTCCCGGCCGTGGCCGTCGTCATCGGAGCACTCATGGTGCTCGGCCTCCTGCTCGGCCGGCTCGGCGACGACGAACCGTCGTTCGAGATCCCCGCCGCCACGTCGGTGCCTCAGGCGAGTGACACGGCAACCACGGTCTCGACTTCGCCGGAGACGTTCGATCCCGATCGTCCCGAGGTCGACCAGCTCACATGCGAACGGCTGATCACAGGAGACGAAGCCGACGCCGCGCTCTTCGACGACACCAGCGGCCCGCGTGGCATGTTCACGTTCTCTCGCGGCGAGACCTGTCGTCACGAACCGAGCGACGAGAGTGGGAACTACGTTCAGATCGAGCCGGGAGATCCGACAGACTTCGACGTCGGCGCGACCCTGCTCGGCGTCACCGGCGAGCCCGTCGGCGGTGTCGGGGACGCCGCTTTCTGGTTCGACGATGGCGCCATCGGGATCCTCAGCGTCGGGGTCGATATCGAGATCGGCTCGCTGATCTACCGCGTGCATGTCGGGCGGTCCGATCTCGAGGAGCCCGGGAGACTGCAGCGAGCCACGGAATTGGCGAGCCTCGCCCTTCCCCGCTTCCCGTTCGTCGTCGTCGAGGAGCCCGAGCCTGAGGTGGTCATCTTCGACGACCAACGCGCCGACCTTCCGCCGTTCAGCCTCGATGACGTCCTCTTCGACGGGGTCGATTCGGGAGGGTGGACAGTCGGGGAGGGAATCATCTCCCAACTCGACGGACTGATCGACGGGTCACTGCGCGAGTCGATCGGTGAGCTACCAGATCGTTCGGCCAGCGGCGTCATTCTCGCGGCTCAGTCCTACGTTGCAGCGGGTGCCGCCGACGCCGACGAGGTTCAGGCGCTCCTCGACCGGCTGCTTCCCAGCCGCGAGAAGATCGTAAGCCGCGTGATCGAACCTGAATCGCTGGCGCAGGTCCTGACTGTGTCGCTGGTCGAACTCGCGCAGGAGGACACCGAAGGCGTGGAGACCTGCGTCCCCTCCGAGGACGAGCCCTGCTACCTCGAGTTCGGGGTCGAGGAGATGGAGGGATTGGAACCGGGCAAATACGAGGTCTACGTTGCTCAGCCCAGCACATGGACCGCTGAGGATGTCGGTGTCGTCCAATCCGTGCTGGTGGACGCGGCGGTCGTCTTCGAATCCATCTCGAGCATGCCTCCGACACGGGTCGTGTTGGGATCCGGTGATGACCTCCACGCCGGATACGTCCGGGATCTCGGAGACTGTCATGCCGAGATCGGTGACTTCCTCTCCGGGACCGACCCCGACCGGCTCCAGCAGATCATCGCACGCGAACTCGCCTTCTGCTCCATCGCACTCGAGCTGTACCCGCAACTGTTCGAGAACCCGAACCCGATCCGATGGCTGGTCTACGGCCTCGCCAACTATCTGAGCGGCGTCGTCTATCCGGACATCAATCTCGAGCACGAAAACCTCCCAGGCCAACTGGCGAGCGAGGAACTGTCGACGACCATGCCCGAACGAAGCTGGACCAACTGGATCTTCTTCGAGCACCTGCACCCGTTCGTCGGTGGCGGAGCCGGCGTGATGGACCTGCTGGCCGGGTTCTCCGAGCCGGCCGATCTCATCGCAGAGCTGTCGGCGGCCCCGGGAATCGCCGAGATCTACCACGATCTCGGCAGAGCACTGTCGGATGCCAACGTCAGCGATCTCGGGCCTGGCACCGTGCCGTTCGAGCCACAGGCATGGGATCTGCCGGTGTCGGGGCCTACCGAGGTGCCAGTCACCGTGCCACAGTTCGGGATCCGACGTATTCACCTCCTGGTCGCTTCCGGCGAGTACGCCTGTGTCGACAGCTTCAGCCAAGGGGCGGTCCGCATGTCCTGGCGAGCCGGAGCACCGGGAGAGCCAGGATCGTGGTCCGAAGACCTGCCGGGCTCGTTCGAAGGCGACAATGTCATCGTGCTGACGTCGATGGAGCCAGGCGGAAACTACACGCTCGACGTGACTGATGTCTCCGACGATCCCGACTGCGACGAAGAGGACGAGGGGACGGGTCGGTGGTGGCCGGACCCGGTCGAAGACCTGTGCTCAGAGCTCTGTGACCCGTCCACCTACTACTGGGGCCCGCTCCGGTTCGGAATCTAGGGCAGACGCTCCGACATCAGCTCGGCCATCTCCATCAGATGGTCGATGTCGGCGACGCCGCTGATCTGTGACACCGAGGCGGACCAGTCGTTCCGGAGGAACTTGACACTGTCGTTGTCCCGGAAGGCGTCCTCCCCGAGACCGGCCACATCCTCGCCGAGTCGTGCCGGGCTCCCGGGCTCGGCGAAGAACACCGCGCCGTCATACACCTGGAGAAGGATCGAGCCGGTCGCTCCCTCGAAGTAGCAGGTGACGGGGTCTGCTTCGCCGTCCAGGCCTTCGGATGGGGCCGCCGTGACCGGTGCACCCAGCCAGTCCTCGGCCTCTTCGACGGTGACCAGCGAGCACCGGTCGAGGTCTCGGTCGCCGAGACCGAGCACCTCGTCGTCGCCTCCGCATGCGGCCACGGCTGTTGCCATCGCCAGCACGAAGACCAGCCAGCGCGTGTACATGGCGGTCACGCTACTCAGTCGGAGCGTCCCCTGTCGGAGAGACGGAGCAGCCGGATCACCGATGTGGACGGGGCACCGAGTGTGATCGGTCAGGTCGCCGCGGTCGAGCACCGACCGCGCCCAATCCCAGAGGCCGAGCGCACCGACCGGCACCGTCAGCTCCTCGATCCTCGCCAGGTAGCGGGAGCGGGCCTCATGATCGGTCGGCAACACCGGAGTGACGGTGACCAACGTCAGGAACTCCTGCCAGACCAAGCCCTGCTCCCGGATCCACACCAGGAGGTCCTCCGCCTGGGCGAAGCCCTCGGCGACCCTTCCTTCCACGAGATCGATCATGGCATGTGCCCACCATTGCCGACGGCGTGTTGAACACCCCGGGCGGCAGCGACTCGGCCATGGGGAGCACACGCCGCAGCCGCTCGAGATCGGCCATCAACGATGCTCCGAGCACCGCCAGCGACACCGAGATCCCCGGGACGAAGGTCGTCTCCTCGAAGTGGCGGACCGCTGTCTCGTAGACCGTCCGTGGATCGCCGTCGACCATGGCAAACGTCGCTTCCAGGCGCTCCACGGCAAGCCGAGCCTGAGCATCGGTCACATCGGCGAGCAGTCCTTGGGCGGCTGCCAGATGCGAGTCGGCCCGTTCACGGTTGCCGCGTCCGAAGCTCGAGATCGGCCAGCAGCACCAGACGCTGGAGCTGGTCGGATGGCTCCGGAGACCACACCGGGTCGGCGAGGATCTCGTCGGCCTCGTCGAGACGAAGTTGATACAGCATCCCGCCTGCGAGATTCCCGGCGACGAACGACGCATGATTGCGATCACCGACTCGCTTCGACTCCTCGTAGGCGGCCTCGGTCGCCTCGAACGTCTCGGCCAACGCCTGGGAGGCGTAGCCGATGTTGATGAGCGCACGCAGTTTCGTGTCGATGAGCCCGTGCTCGGTGCTGAGATCCAGCGCCCCGCGAAGCAGCGCCATCGCCTGGTGATATCGGGTCGCCGACAGGGCGGTGCCCCGTGTGATCATTGCGTCGGCGATGGCTTCGACGAGGTCGAGTCTCTCCACGGCCGCCAGCGCCCGATCCGCCAGCGTCGCCGCGGCATCGTCGTCGCCGGTGAGCAGGTGGACCCGGGCGAGATCGACTGCCGCCCAGGCGAGGTACGGGTCGGCGTCCAGATCCGGATAGCGATCGACATGATCGATCAACAGCTGTTTGACGGACTCGGACCGCCGCAAGGCGTTCGCCACCCGCCCGGCGATCGCTATCGAGCGATGCAGGACGGTCACGTCGTCCAACTCGGCGGCGAGTGTCGCAAGTGCATCGGCGTGCCGATCTGCGATTGGTGCGGCCGACAGACGGACCGCCGCCAGCGCACCGTATTCGTGGAGGTCGACTGCGAGTCCGGGTGAGGCCACCGGAAGTGCGAGCTCGACGAGCGACAGAATCTGCTCATGGGCATGGAGGGATCGCGCTCGATCGATGGCGGCCTGCAACGCCCGATCAGCTCCTCCGCAGGTCGGGGTCGTCGTCGGCGGCGAACTCGGAGGCGGACACGTAGTGAGCGGCAGCCACGGGCGCCAACTCGGGCTCGTCGAGACCGAGGTAGTAGCGGGCGACCCTGAGGTGCAGGTCGTGGCGGTCCGCCCGGGCGATGCGTCCGTAGGCCACTTCCCGCAGCATCCCCTGCACCCACTGGTACTGGCCGAGCTCGGGCGAGCGTGGATCCCGGACGAGGGTCAAGACCTCGTGGCGCACCAGATCGGCGAGCCGACGTTCCAGCTTGTCGAGACTCTCCTCCCGAAGGACCGCCAGACCCTCGATCGTGAATGACTGACCCAACACGGCGGCGTCTCGAGCGAGGTCACGCTCGGCCTGAGGCAGCCGGTCGAGACGGGCAGAGATCACGGCCTGCACAGAGCTGGGCACGTCGATCTCGGCGAGATCCCCCTGGACCGACACCCCGGCTTCGCCGACGACCAGCCGGCCGTCGCTCATCAGCATCCGGAGCATCTCGACGGCGAACAGCGGCACACCCTCCGACGCCTCGACGATCCGCGCGACGGCACTGCCCGGTATTCCCTCCACCGCCCCGGCGATCAGTTCGGCCATCTCGTCGCTGCCGAGCGGCCCCAGATACAGTGAGGCGAATCCGGGTCGTCCAGAGCCCCAGTCCGGACGTCGATCCAACAGGTCAGGCCGGGCCATCGTCACCACCATGATCGGGTGGTTCCGGGACCAATCGGGCAGTTCTTCGACGAACTCCAACAGGCTCGGGTCCGCCCAGTGGAGGTCCTCGAAGACCAGCACCGTCGTTCCTTTGGCGGCGACCCCTCGAAGAAGGCCCGGGCTGCGGCGAACAGCTCGGTCCGTTCGCTGCCGGCGGACTCGCCGACACCCAACAGCCCTGCGAGCCGCTCGTGCACCCATGCTGCATCGCCCTCGGCGATGAACGTGTCCACGGCCATGCCGAGCCGCTCGGCAGTCACCTCGGGTGAGTCGGTCTCTTGGATGCCCGCTCGGCCCCGGATCATCTCTCCCAGCGCCCACAGCGACAGACCGTCGCCGTACGACGGTGAGCGGCCCTCGTGCCAGTAGATGTCGTCGACCAGACCGTCCACGTAGTTCGAGAACTCGCGGATGAGCCGGCTCTTGCCGATGCCTGCCTGGCCGACCAGCGACACCAGCCGTGCCCGTCGGTCGCGCCCGGTGGCAGTGAGTGTGTCCTTGAGCAGGCGGAGTTCCGACGCTCTCCCCACGAACGGCGGCTCCAGCACGTCCACTCTGCCGCGTCCTCCCCGTTCGCTGAGGACCCGGATGGCTTCCCAGGCGACGACCGGCTGTTCCTTGCCCTTCACGCTGTGGGTTCCCGCCGCCTCGAGCTCGATCGCCCGCCCGACGAGTCCCGCCGTCACATCGCCGATCAGCACGGAACCCGGTTGCGCAAGGGATTGGATGCGGGAGGTGGTGTTCACGAGGTCACCGAGCAGGAGTCCCTTCTCGTTACCTCCGGGGCCAACCGCCACCTCACCCGTCATCACCCCGGCACGGGCCGCGAGGTCCGGCATGCCGAGCCGTTCACCGAGCGACGCGACGGCGTCGACCACTTCAAGGGCCGACCGCACTGCCCGTTCGGCGTCGTCCTCCTGAGAGGTGGTGGCTCCCCACCAAGCCATCACGGCGTCACCGATGAACTTGTCGACCGTTCCTCCGAAGCGTTCGATCACGTCCCGCGCCACGTCGAAGTACTCGGTGATGAGGCTGCGGACGTCTTCGGGATCACGGCCTTCGGAGAAGGACGTGAATCCGACCAGGTCGATGAAGAGCACCGTGACGACGCGGCGTTCGGTGGCGGTGGGCGCCACAGGCTGGGCGTTCGGAGGAGCCGCCCCGAGCGCGGCACCGCAGGATCCGCAAAACCGGTGGTCGGGCGGGTTGTCGAAACCGCAGTGGGCGCAGGACGCAACCAAGAGTTGTCCACATTGACCGCAGAACCGCTGACCCTCCTGGGCGGCGGTGCCGCACGTTCCGCACACCATGACGCCGGCCTCCTGAGCGAGAGGCTAATGAGCGCCTCACGGTCCCGACCCGCCAGGTAGGGATTGTCGATCCGTCGGCAGGTACCCGGCGCGCGGTCGCCCTAGCCTGCCCGTTCATGAGACGCCTGTTCGCCTGGTCCTTGCTCGTCGCCGCCGGGTCGAAGCTGATCTTCGAGACCTACCGGCGCTGGTACTTCCCCCGAGATCCCGACCGGACCATCCCGACTCGGGCCAGAGTCGTCGCTCCGGCCGACGGACGGGTCGTCTATCTCGAACGGGTCGACGGCGGTGTGGTACCCATCTCGATCAAGGGCCGCACCGAGATCCCACTCGACGAGATCGTCAAGGGAGCGGACCGGCCTCCCGCCGGCACGCTGGTCGGCATCTTCCTGTCGCCCTACGACGTCCACTATCAGCGCAGTCCGATCTCCGGCACCGTGAGCGAGATCACCTATCACGAAGCGCCGAACCAATCGATGGGGGACATGTTTCTCCGCAATCTGTTCCGGATGGATCGCCGATACGTCAACTCGCCCCACGTCTACGAGAATGAGCGCAATGTCGTCCGCATCGACGGCGACGACCTCACTGCGTTCGTCGTCCAGATCGCCGACCAGCAGGTCAACCGGATCGACTGCTACATCGAGACCGATGACGCGGTGACGAAAGGGGAGAAGATCGGGATGATCCGGTGGGGCAGCCAGGTGGACCTGTTCGTTCCCGATCTGACCCCCGACCAGTTCGTGGTCGCGGTGGGCGACAAGCTCAAAGCCGGCGAGTCGGCATTAGTCGTCTGAATCGGCGAATCATTCTGGCATCCCCAGATCGGGCTTGTATTCACAGGCCGGATGGCGGGAACTAGTCAATCTGTGCGTCGATGAATGGTCCTCGAGTTTCGATACCGGATTCGTCGAAGACAGGTGTGTACGAGTCTCTATGGATTGGAGCCACCACGTGGCGAATATCACGCCCACCCCCCGAACGAAGGCACCACTCGCCCGGCGGATCGCCACCCTGACGGTGGCGCTCCTCGTCGTGGCCCTCCTCGTTCCCTCCGTGCCTGCCCCTGCCGCGACCGATACCTCCGAGGGTGTCGCGGTCGTCATCCGCGGCACCGACGAGGTGCCCGAGCTCGTCGAGTCCCTCGGCGGCACGCTGACCGCCGAGCTCCCGCTCATCGACGGGTATGCAGCCACCGTTCCTACCGATCTCGTCGACTTGGTGGCCGGCCACGAAGCGGTGGTCGCTCTCAGCCTCGACGCCTCGGTTCGCTGGTCCACCAACGAAGCCGGCTGGGATGATGGCTCCTCGGTTCTCACTGACAGCGAACTCGCACTCATCGATGCTGCTGCGACGGCGCTCGACGGCCAATACGACCAGCTCGCCACGCTCGCCAGTGGCAATGGTGATCTTCTCGAGGAACTCGACAAAGCCGGCGACCGGCGTGCCGAGGACATCGCCAAGGCCCAGTTCGAGTACATCGAGCGGGTCATCAAAGCGGACAACGAGGCCGCAGAGGAGCTCGCCAAGAAGGAAGCCGAGCGCGCCGACAAGCTTGCGCACGCCGACGAGGAACTCGCCAAGGATCTCGCCGAAGCCAAGGACCAAGAGGACCGCGACAAGGCTCATGCCGAGCACGACGAGCGCGTTACCAAGGCCGAGGCGGAGTACGCCGAGAAGGTGGCGCACATCCGTGCGGATCAGGCGGACGATCTCGCCGAGGCGCTCAAGAAGCTCCGTGAAGCCCTCGACGAGATCACCAATCATTACGCCAAGGACCTGGCCGAGATCGAAGAGGACTACCTGAAGTCCACCGAAGACTCGGTCAAGAAGCACGACGAGCTGAGGAAGGACTTCGACAGCCAGCTCGCCTCCTTCGTCTCCAACGGTGGCAAAGCGCTCCCGATGTCGCTCATCACCCACGAGGTCGGGGCCACGGCGTTCTGGGCGCAGGGTTTCGATGGCTCCGGCATCGACGTCGCCGTCATCGACTCCGGTGTTGCCCCTGTCGAGGGCTTGACCGCACCTGGCAAGGTGATCAACGGTCCCGACCTGTCGTTCGACAGCCAGACCCCACAGCTTCTACATCTCGACATGTACGGGCATGGAACCCACATGGCCGGCATCATCGCGGGGCGTGACGATGGTGCTGCCCTGGAGTCGTTCACCGAGTCGGAGCAGTTCCGTGGAATGGCGCCAGGCTCACGCATCGTCAACATCAAGGTTGCTGACGCAACCGGCGCGGTCGACGTGTCCCAGGTCATCGCCGCCATCGACTGGGTCGTCCAGCATCGCAACGACAACGGGCTCAACATCCGGGTTCTCAATCTCTCGTTCGGTACGGACTCGATCCAGAGCCCCGCACTCGACCCGCTCGCCTTCGCCGTCGAGCAGGCATGGAACCACGGCATCGTGGTCGTGGCCGCCAGCGGCAACGACGGGATCGGGACTCAGGTCCGTAATCCGGCAAAGGACCCGTTCGTGATCGCCGTCGGCGCCGTCCGGTCCGATGGGCGCACCGACACCGACGACGAGGTCGCCGAATTCACGTCATGCTCGAAGGAGCGCAAAGTCGATCTGGTGGCACCCGGTCGTTCGCTCGTCAGCCTCCGCGTGCCCGAGTCGTTCATCGACCAGGCCCACAATGGCGCCGTCGTCGATGACCGGTTCTTCAAGGGATCCGGAACCTCGCAGTCCGCGGCTGTCGTCTCCGGAGCGGTCGCACTGCTCCTCGAGCAGCGCCCCTACATGACACCCGACCAGGTCAAGGCCCTCCTCATGGACACGGCAAGCCCCGCGAAGGGTCCAGCCGAGTGCAAGGGGTCGGGCATGCTCGATCTGCACAAGGCGATCCTCACGCCGAGCATCTCGGTTGCGCAGTCCGTCCAGACCGCCACCCCGAGCACAGGGACGGGCACCCTGCAAGGAGCCCGCTCATCGTCGGCGCTCGGTGGTTCGGATCATCCGCTGGTCGGGGAGATCGACATCTTCGGAAACCCGTGGGACGCCGCTACGTGGACTCCGTCGGCCGCTGCCGGATCTGCATGGGATGGCGGTGACTGGAACGGCACCAGCTGGTCGGGCACTTCGTGGTCCGGGACCTCGTGGAGCGGTACCAGCTGGTCGGGCACTTCGTGGTCCGGAACGTCGTGGAGCGGGCTCTCGTGGACCGGAACCTCGTGGTCCGATGCGTCGTGGTCCGGGACCTCGTGGAGCGGTACCAGCTGGTCGGGCACTTCGTGGTCGGGGACCTCGTGGAGCGGCACCGATCTGCTCAGCGTCACATAGGCACTGTCGTCTCACCGCAACATGTTCGGCCGGGTCCCGCACTGAGCAAGGCCCGGCCGCACATTTGACGCGACCGGCAGAAGCCGTTCGGTGATCCCCGATCAGCGTCGCTACCCGAAACGGATCAGTGGCGCTCGAGCGGATCGGTTGGAGATGTGCCGATGCCATCATCACGTGCCCGGAGCTGACAGGTGGTCACCCTAGGGAGATGGGCGATTCCGGGGCCTGGATGGGTCGGTTCTTCTACCCTCGTGCCGTGGGGCGCAGGGCACTCGACCGTATGTACGAACTCGCATCCACCTGGGACCGGGCGGGTGACCGTCGCGCCGTGTTCGCCACCGCCTACGGGCGCATGACCGAGGCGATGCTCGAAGCGATCTCCCGCAGGGAGTTCGAGGACCCCGTCTGGGTCGACCGCCTCCTCGACCGGTTCGCCGACTACTACTTCGACGCCGTCGATGCGTGGGATCGGGACACCGACTGCCCACTCGTGTGGTGTGATGCATTCGCAGCCTGCGATCACGCAGACCTCCACACGCTGCAGGTGCTGTTCCTCGGGATCAACGCCCACATCAATCACGACCTCGTCTACGCCCTCACCGATGTGCTCGACGACTGGGACCGACTCGACGCCACCAGGAGACTCGAACGGGAGGTCGATCACCGGAACGTCAACCTGGTCATCGCCCGGGCCATCGATGTCGTCCAGGACGAGGTGATCGATCCCCGCTCGCCCGCTCTGGCGCTGCTCGACGACCTGTTCGCAGGTCTCGACGAGTGGGCCTTCTCGAGACTGATCGCCGACTGGCGCTCCGACGTCTGGGATCAGGCGCAACGGCTGCTCGCCGCACCTGCCGACCAACGCCCCTCCGTGGACGCCGACATCACCGAGCGCACGAACCGCATCGCCCGGCTCGTCGCCGCCTTCTGAAGCGTTCAGCCGTACCCGGCCTGCTACCCGGTCTCTCTCCGGCGGGAGGAGAAGAGGATCACTCCGCCGGCCGCGATCAACAGCGCCGGCCAGAGAAAGGCTCCGACGTTCCCTGAGAGTGACGACAGTCCGATGATCAGCAGGATCCCTCCAGGGATCAGCGGCCACCAGTGGGCAGAACCGTCCGTCAGACGGTCGATCAGGTAGATGAGGCCGAACCCGATGCCGATTCCGATGACGGTGACATCACCGGACGTGTCGAAGATCTCCTGAGCCGCCTGGCCAAGGCCGACGCCGAGTGCGACACAGCCGGCGATCAGGAAGCCATAGACCCTGCGCATGAAGTATGCGGCGATGAACACGGCTCCGATCACGAACAGGATCGCAGCGTCGCCGGTTCCGTCGACTGCCTCGAGTGCGAACAAACCAAGACCGGCGATCACGAGGCTGACGCCGGCGATCAGCCGGCCCCTCTTGTCGCCCCATTCCGGTCGTCGGTCCCCGATCTCCTTGGTTTCCTGGTCGGTCATCTCGGCTCCTTCAGGCTCGCCACGATGCGCGGACTGTCGAGTCCGTAGCTCAACCCTACGACACGGGCCTGCCGGATGACGGGCCACCCAGCGTGGTCGAGACCTGCCGGTCAGAGGTACTCGTGAGACCATCGTTCCGAGAACGGCATCGGCTCGATCTGACACCTACGATCGGAAGCGGCCGCCACAGCAGAGGAAGAGGCACCGCATGGGATCGATGACCGGACGCTCCACCATCGTCACGGGAGCAGCGCAGGGCATAGGAAGAGCCATCGGAGAGGCACTCCTCGACGAAGGCGGTGACGTCTGCTTTGCAGACATCAACGGGGACAAGGCCGCCGAGGTGGCAGCAGCCAACGAGCAGCGGGCGTCGGAGAATGGCGCCAAGGTGATGGCTGCGAGCGTCGACGTCACACAGCGGGATCAGGTCCGGGAGATGATCTCCAAGACCGTCGAGACGTTCGGCAAGCTCGACGTCAAGTTCAACAACGCAGGGATCAACAAGCCGATGAACTTCCTCGACGTGACCGAGGAGAACTGGAACCTCATCATGACGGTCAACGGGCTCGGAGTGCTCATCGGCATGCAGGAGGCCGCCAAGCAGATGATCGCCCAGGGCAGCGGTGGCAAGATCGTCAACACCGCCTCCATCGCCGGCCGGCAAGGTTTCGACAACGTCGTCCCATACTGCGCGTCGAAGTTCGCAGTGATCTCGATGACCCAGTCCGCGGCACGCGACCTCGCCAAACACAACATCACCGTCACCGGCTTCGCTCCCGGGGTCGTGGCCACCGAACTGTGGGAGACGCTCGACAAGGACCTCATGGAGATCGGCGCCTCCGAACGCCCGGGCCAGGCGATGGAGGAGTTCTCGGCCGACATCCTGCGGGGTCGGGTGGCGACTCCTGCGGACATCACCGGTACCACCACGTTCCTGGCCTCACCGGCCAGCGATTACATGACCGGACAGATCGTCATGATCGACGGCGGCATGACCCTGGTCTGAAGCCTGCGGCGAGCTGGGTGGCTCGGCGCCGATCGCCTCAGTCCGGGTTCACGGCAGCTCGTAGCCTGCTTCTTCGAGCGACGATGCTCCGCTGTATCCCCACACCGTCACGAGCGGTTCGGTGTCCGAGCCGTTCTCGAGGCCGTGGAACACCCCGGCGGGCACGAACACCACGTCACCGGCGGTCAGCTCGACCTGCTCGTCGCCGATGTGTTTGATGGCGTTGCCCTGGATGACGTACTCCCACTCCTCGGCATTGGCGTGCCGGTGGATGTCGTGCTTCGAACCGGGTCGCAGCATCGTCCGACCGACGACGGTCGACTTCGAGCCGACGCTCTCGTCGGTGATCAGCCAACGGACCTCCATGTCGACCCAGCCTTCGTCGGCGCTGAGGGAATCGTCGGGGTCGACGTCGAGGGCTCGGACGCGGTATCGATCTGCGGACTGTTCGGACATGAGCTGCTCTCCGGGTGGCTGCGATCGATCCTAGGGCGAGTGTCAGATGGCGGTCCCGGCGACCGCCGCGTTCTCGCTGCGGGCCTGAAGTCAGGGGCCGGGGGTGGTGAGGACGCCCCGGATCTCTTGAACCTCGTAGGGTCGGCTGGTGACCACGACCACCGGGTCGTAGAGGTAGGGCACGCCGAGCGAGACGTAGTACCCGCGCCACACCGTCGCCGTCGCCACCGTGTACATGCCCTTCTCCTCGTACAGGTGGATCGCCAGCGCGTCGTCGTCCGACGGACCCCCACCGTCGTAGACGGCTGCGATCTCTCCGGCGGTGTCGGGGAAGTCGCGGGTGAGGTCGATGCCGGCGTCATCCCACTCGGCGACCGGGCCACGGAAGTCGCATTGGTCCTCGCAGTCGATGTCCCAGTGGATCGCGTCGACCCATGCGTGGGCGGTGAGCGTCCAGTCCCTCCCGTAGGCGTTGACCGTCACGGTCTTGGGGCCGAGGCTGTAGGTGTTCGGAGTCGTGAACTCGTACCACAGCCACGTGTCGAGCCCGGTGAGGCCGACCACGAGCGGGTTGTAGTTCACCTGGGCGCTCGGCACGTCGGCGGCGACGTCGGCGAAGTCGGGGTCATCGGGCTCGACGATGTCTACACAGCGCAACACCATGTCGGCGGTGATCGAGAATCCACCCCAGTAGTTCTCGGCCCAGTCGGTCCCGAAGTAGTAGTCCCACCGGCCTTCGTGGTAGTTCCAGTAGTACGAGGCGCTGGCGATGAGCACCTGGCGGGAGGAGCACTGCGTCGGCCCCTCAGCGGTCACTTCGACCAGTGGGCTGTGAGGGTTCGCCGCCAGGTTCAGCGCCGTCTGGTCAGCCTGCAGCCAGCCCGTCGTATGACAGAGTGGTGCAGCGGATGATGTCTTTGTATTCCCATCCGAACATCTCGATCAGAGACTCGTTCATCCCAGCCGTCAGGTTCATGTGCCAGATCTCCTCAGCCCACGGGAAATCGACCCACTCCGGGACGCTGGCGTTCTCCGCCGACGGCGGCAGATAGCCGTCTATCGACTCGTGAATCGAGGCGCACGGTGCTCCGGCGACGGCGGCCGCATGCCTCGGGTGCGTCCCGTCGACCATGAGTTCTGCGTTCATGGCCCATGCGGATCGAGCTCGGATTCGGCGATGACTCAGTCGGCCGATGCCCGGCGGGAATGAGCAAGAGCGCTGCAGCCAGTGCAGCCAGCCCTGCGACCCATCTCACGATTCTCCGTCCCAGTAGATCTTCCAGCCGGACTCGGTCGGCAGCGAGGACTAGCCGCAGCCGTCGGCGTTCCCATCCAGCCTCGTGCTGGCAGAGTGACCCGTCCCCCGCGGATCGACTAGTCGATAGGGCCGCTCGAGGTTTCGTGAGGCAGACGACGGCTGCCGTCTGGGCAGCTGCGATGACTGCGTCACGCGCTAGCGCTGGCACTTCCGTCTCTGCGGGAGGCTGTCGACGGTCATGTATCTCGGTACTCCCCGGTGTAGACACCGCCCGGAGTTCGGCGCCATCGAGATGTCTCGATGAAGCGTCTGCAAGTCCACTCCGGAGTGCAGGTGAGTCCTGCGACGGTCGAATACGTCGAGCCACGCAACTGTTGGGCCAATCGATCTGAATCGATTGCGACCTCGAACTCGAGTAACGCAGCAGCGCTTCGAGCGGATCAGGAGTGGTGAGATCCGGGTCTGGTCAATCGAGGTCAGCAGCCTCAGCGTCTCCATTGGAAGGCGAGCTGAGTTCGCGGGCTTCGCTCAATCGACTGCGGCCAGCAACTTCGGGCGATCCGACGGCGTCAGTGAACTCGATCGAGGTGGTGGTTGTCTCGCTGGTCGTGGTGGTTGGGGACGGAGCGCCTGTGGTGGTGGTTTCGATCGCGGTCGAGGTGGTCGACGGCTCGGTCGTGGAGGTGGTGTCCGCTTCTGCGTTGGTGCATGCTGCAGCGAGCAGCGCGACAACAACGAACGTGGCACGTCGCCGGGTCTCCCTCCACATACGAGGAAGAATGGCTGGTCTCCCTGGTCAGGTCAATACCCTCGACCTCGGCGGGAAGTCGAAGGAACCCGCTTGCCTCGCCCGACGTCTTCATCCCAACATCCCTGGAGGGAACCCTTGATCTCACGGTCCGGAATCGTCGCAGTCGTCGCACTGCTCACACTCGCCGGGTGCTCGACGGCCTCAGAGCCCGCGGACACCACCGTTCTCCCCACGACCACGAGCGAGGGGAGCGTCGATTCCCCCACCAGCACGACCGGAGCCGTGATCACGACGACCACGGCTGCGGAAACGACGACGACGGAACCCGAAGCCGCGGTCGTGCCGACCGGCATCCTCGTTGCAGGTGAATCCGGGATCGTGCTGATCGACGGCGCGAACACCACGACCCTCCTCGACGAGCCGGCGTCGGTCGCCGTCGATGACCTCATGGGCGGAATCGTGTACCAGGGGCCCCGGGCGAACGGCGGTTACGGAGAACCCGAAGACACCATCGTGTGGTGGCTGCCGGCGGGTGCCGAGACTCCCCAGAGTCTGCTCGTGCCGACCGGTGACCAGCGACTCAGGCTCGTCGGTGTCGAACCCATCGACGGTTCGCCCACGGTCGTCTACATCAGGTCCGAGAACCCCGGCGACTTCGAGAACGCCGAGGACACACTCCGGCTGTACGACTTCGACACCGCCGAGGTCACCGAGATCAGAACCGTCGGCGGATGGGAGAGCGGGTCCGGCCAGATCACGTTCGGAGGGGGGATCTTCGCTTCGAACTGGTTCGGAGAGGCCTATTCCGGTTTCGACTTCTTCGACGCAGAGGGCAACGGTGTCGAGGTTGGCGGCAACCCGTATCCGACCGGTGCCATCTGTTTCGATGGCACGATCGACCCCGGTGGCGGCCGTTGTTACGACAACGTCGCCATTTCGCCGAACGGCTCGTTGCTCGCATACACCCGCTTGATCGCCGACGATGACGGGATCGTGACGCAGCGTGATCTCGTGGTGGTGGATACTGCTGACGGCACCGAGCTGCATCGAATGCCGCTCCGGACCGAAGAGCCGTTCTCGGTCGCCTCGGTCGACATCCGGGGAGGCATCGCTCTGGTGAATCAGTTCGCGTTTCTCATGGAGGATCCCGAGCCGGCCGCACTCGTCGATCTCGAGACCGGGACCATCACGTCGCTCGATATCCCCGGCGTTGCTCGGTTCTCGGCGTCGCTGACGTCGAGCTGAGTCGACCGTGCCATCAGCCGGCCATTCCGGCCGGTCACTGTTCGCGGCCTGACTGGGGTCTTGGCGGGTCGGGGGCGGTCAGCGACGAACCCGACGGCCGACGTTCATCGGTCGGTGGCCTCAACCGAGGAGATTCGCAGCGACCTGGCCGACGATGAACGCAGCGATCGTGAACCCGATCACTCGGTACGCCAGCGGACGATTCTGACCCTGCCATGTCAGCACTGCTGCCGCCACCGCGCCTTGGGCGATGAGCACCACGATCCCGGCACCGACGAGGAGCCCGGTGATGTCGACCGCCGTCCAGACCGCGCCCAGGCCGAGGACGCCGATCACCGCACCGGCGACTGCGCCGGTCAGCCGTGGCGATCGTCGGGTCGTGGCCGTCCGATCCAGCAGCCATGCCAACGCTGCTGCCGCCACGAGCAGTGTTGCGTAGGCGGCTGGGATCCGCCGAAACAGCACCGCATCTGAGAGCAGGTTCGGCTCCCGGGCCTGGTCGAAGACACCGGCGAAGAGCCCGGCATGAAACAGGAGGTCGACGCCGATCATGGCCACCCAGGCGAGTGTCACCCGGGCCCACGACATGGGGCTTGCTTCACTCATCTGCTGCCGCTCGCCGCTGTGTGTCCATGGCGGAATTGTTCCATGCTGACCACGGAGCCGACAGGGTCACACGACCCGGACACCGGTACGGTGAGCGCCATGCGCGACAACACCGCCAAGTGGCTCTCGAAGCTGCACACCGGTCTCTATCGAGCAACCGCGGGCCGTGTTGGTCGTCGACTCGTCAACAACGACATGCTGTTGCTGACGACCATCGGTCGACTCACCGGTGAGCCGCACACCGTGCCACTGCTCTACCTGCGCGATGGTGAGCGGTTGGTGGTCTTCGCTTCGTGGGGAGGTCGGGACACCCATCCCGAGTGGTATCTCAACCTCGTAGCGCATCGGTCGGCCGACGCCCAGGTGGACGGCCTTCGGTGCGGAGTGATCGCACGAACCGCCGACGGTGAGGAAAGGGAGCGCTGGTGGGCCGCCGCCCAGAAGGCCTACGACGGCTACACGGTCTATCAGTCCCGGACGGATCGCCAGATCCCGGTCGTCGTCCTGGAGCCCGGCTGATCGTGGTGACCGCGAGGGAGACCCGCTCATTGCGGGTCGGGGTCGGTGACCTCATGGGCGCGTTGCACCAGCTCCTCGAGCACATCGAGATCGAGATCGTCGAGCGACTTGAACCCGATGCTCGCCGAGCCGAGCTTCACCTTTCCCAGTCGTCCCTCGTACTGCTGACCCAGGTAGGCGCCATCCTCTACCGCGTTGACGTAGAGGCTGTAGTGGTCCTTCTGTCGGGCGAGGCCGACCAGGAACCAGTGGACGTCCTCCTCCGTGGGGCGGGGCTGCACGATGTGGCCGTAGCCGATGATTCTCTGTTCGGTGCCACCCCAGAAAGTCCCCTCGTACAGCGCCCGTCGGCGGTCGGGCATCGCCGACGTGATCAGCGCATCGAGGGTGCGCATCGTCTCGGCCACGTCAGGATCGGCGATGCCGTCGAGGTGGGTGTCGACGTCGACGTCGGAGATGTTCATGCCGACAAACCTATCCGCTCGAGACTCGGTGAGGGCGAGAACCACCTCAGCCGAACGTGAACCGGACGACCGGAACTGCGGACGCCACCTCGGCGGGATCGGAGAAGTCGAGGTCGAGGGCGCGCCCGAGCGCCTGCGCTGCTCGCCGGTGGGTGCGTGCGTATGCCTCGAAAACGCCGGCGGCGCCGTCTCGGTCGAGAACCGCCGCAGTCGCCGGGACGGATCGCCTGCGCCCGGTGGAGAGCCGGACCGACGACTCGGCAACGACGTTGCGGAGCCAGTCGCTCTTCGATCCCCACGCCGCCGCGACGTCGAGTGAGTGGTCGTCTCGTCTGATCACCTCGAGCACGGTCCGCCGGGGGAGGCCTGAGACTCGACCGACGTGTTCGATCATGACGAACCGTCCGCCCAACAGCCATCCCAGCCCGAACCGATACAGATATCGAGGAGCCCCGGCGAAGAACCTACCGATCGGGCCGAGTGGTGTGCGTTCCGTCATCGAGGAACCTCCACCCCGAAGCGTACGTACCGCTCCGAACCTTGCGTCGAGATCGACACCAGGTGTCGTCAGGAACCCTGGGTTCGCTCAGAGGTCGGGGTGGAGGGCACGCTCCCGGGCCAGCTCGCCCCGGAATCCGCCGACTCTGACGAACTTGCCGAACCCGTTGAGCAACAAGCCGGTTCCGAGACCGAGCATCGCCCAGAAGCCGATCGACCCGAACCCGACGAAGAGTGCGGCACCGGCGAGAACCAAACCGGCCATCATCTGCTCACTGGGAAGCAGGGCTCCCATGAAGTGCCTCATCCGCTCGCTATCGGGATCAGGTCCGGAAATCTTGAGGGCATGTCGACCACTCGCGAAAGGTCTCATGGCCATGCCGCACCGGCTCCTCTCAGACTGCCTGTGATCGACCGATCGCCGGACCAGTCGGCGGCCGGGCGACACGGGAACCTCGCGGGCGCTCCCGTCGTTGGGAGTCCATGACGATTCAAGCCGACACCATCGAACTCGACCGCCCCCGAGTGCTCGTTCGCCCGTGGCCGGCGATCGCCGCAGCGTTGGCGGCGGGGGTCGCCGTCGACCTGTTGGCGTGGGGACGTCCTGGTGGTCCCGGCCTGTCGGTCGCGCTGGTGTCGGTCGTCTTGGCGATCACAGTCACGATGCGGATCCACGGTCCCGTTTCGACCCCGGCGGCTCGGTTGCTCGGGGCGGCAGCCGTGATGGCCGGCGTCCCGGCGATTCGGGCATCGCTCGCCCTGATTGGCCTGTCTGTGTTCGCCTGGGCGGTACTCGTTGCCGTGGCGGTGGCCCAGGGAAGGGACCGGTCGGGACGTCCGTGGGTCATGGCGCGCTATCTGCGTGCCGGGTTCGAGTGGATGTTCGCGGCGGCCGAGCCGGTGCGGATGGCGTTCGCCGAACTCGAAGGCGTGCGAGCGTCCAGCTCGGCGACCGCCCGACGAGCTCTCCCGCTGGTTCGAGGTCTGGCGCTCAGCTGGGTCGTCCTGGTGTTCTTCACGGTGCTGCTGTCGGCCGCCGATCCGATCTTCGGCGGCATCGTCGCCGAGACCCTCGACGTCGACCTCTCACCCGACCGGGTGATCCGCTTCGCCGCGGTCGCCGGGGGTGCCGCATGGCTCGTGCTGGGGCTGTCGCGTCGTGCGGTCGGCACCGCCGTACTTCGGACCGAGTTCCGGCCCTCGTCGTTCGGAGCGACCGAGGCACTGGCCGTGGTCGGCTCGCTCAACCTGCTGTTCGCCGGGTTCCTCGCAGTTCAGTTCACCTATCTGTTCGATGGGCGGGTCGGCCGCGTCGACATCGGATACGCCCAGTATGCGCGGCAGGGCTTCTTCGAGCTCGTCTTCGCAGCGGCGTGTGTGCTGTCGCTCATCCTCTCGGTCGATTGGATCGTCGCCCGCCGAGTCAGGACGCTCGATCTGTTGCACCTCGGGCTCATCGTCCAGACGCTGGTGATGACCTGGTCGGCACTCGTGCGGATGCTGGCCTACACCGCCGAGTTCGGTCTGAGCGAGCTGCGGGTCTACACGACGGCGTTCATGGCGTGGATCGCCGTGCTGATGGTGCTGGCTGCGGTCACGGTGTTGCGGAGCCGCAGAGACTCGTTCGCATTCGGCGCGTTCGTCACCGGGCTGGTTGCGATCGTGGCGCTCGTGGCACTCAATCCGGATGGGTTCATCGCCCAGACCAACCTGGCCAGGTCCGATTCGGAACACGCCGTCGATGTCGCCTACCTCGGGACGCTCAGCGCCGATGCCGTTCCCGCCATGGCTGCCGCCGTCGACGCGGCCGCTCCGGACACACGGCAGGCGCTCGTAGCTTCTCTCGAGTCGATACGGGCGGAACTGCAGACACGGGCGGACACGTGGGGCTGGCGGTCCTGGTCGTTCGCCCATCATCGGGCCCTCGAATCGATTCCCGGCTGAAGCCAACACCGGTCCCGGTCGTGTCGTACGATCGGCTGCCGACCAACGAAGCAGTTCGACATGGGCAAATCCAGACCGGATCGCGGTAGGGGGCCTGAACGATGACCCATCTGCGATTCGGGACGTTCCTCGCACCGAACATGCTCCCGACGTATCAGGCCATCGCCGACGCCGTGGGACGACGGCTGGGCGTCGGTGCGAGCTGGCGTCGAGACCGACTACGGGAACTGCGTCGACGATGTCAACGATGTCTGCTTCGTCTGCAGCCTGCCCTACGTGATGTTCGACCGTCAGGGGCTGTCGCCCGCCGAGCCGATCGCCGATCCGGTGCTGACCGGAGAACGGTACGAGGGCCGCCCGTCTACTTCTCCGACGTGATCGTGCATCGTGACCACCCAGCCGAGTCATTCCTCGACCTGCGGGTGCCTCCTGGGCCTACAACGAGCCGATGTCGCAGTCGGGCTACGGCATCACGAGGTATCACCTCGTGTCGATCGGTGAGACGTCCGGATTCTTCGGCGATGTGATCCAAGCGGGGTTCCACGAGACTGCGATCGAATGGTTGTCGAGGGGAGGACGACACAATCGATTCACAGGTGCTCGCCGCAGCTGACATCCCACCGCGTCGGACATCCGGTCATCGGGCGCTGGGGCTTCCGCGATCCAGACGGTTCGGTCACCAAGCGTTTCTCGGAGTCGCCAGAGCCGGATCGGATGTCGCCCGTCAGTCTCTATGTGATCGTCGAGGACGTGGCGGCCCACGCCGAGCGCGGCTCGGGTTGCCGGAGCCGAGATCCTGATGGGCCCACAAGAACAGGCCTACGGCGGCAGCAACTATGTCGCTCGCGACCTCGAGGGCAACGTGTGGAGCTTCGGCGACTATTCCCCGTGGGACGAATCAGTCTGACCTGCCTACGGGGAGGCCTCGGGGTGGCCTGCCCTCTCCGTCAGGGCGTTGCTGGCTCCGAGTTCTTGCGAACGTCTTCCGCAACGGCGATCGTGCGGTCGACCAGGTCTTCGAGGTCGAGCTCGGTCAAACCGGCGAGGCCGACTCCGATGCGGCCCGCCCAAGGGGCGGTCCAATGATCGGGGATCGGCATCCCCATGAGCCCTGCCAGTCCACCGACGGTGGCGCCGTTGCAGTCGGTGTCCCACCCGGCGGTCACGGCTTCCCCGATCGCGCGACTGAAGTCGCCTCCTGCCGACGACAGCGCCCACACCACAACCGCGAGGTTGTTCACCGTGTGTACGGGAGAGAGGTGTGAGTACCGCCGGTGCAATTCGTCGACGGCGTCGTCCGCTCCTGCCAGCCGCCTGCCAAACCGCACGGCCGCAGCCGTCTCCGAATCGGCGGGGATCTGACCCAGGGCGGTGTCAATGGCTGCGTCGAGGCTGTCCGCCGAGGGAATCGCCGCGCCGAGCGCTGCTACGAAGACGGCTCCATGCACCCCCTCTCCCCGATGTGACAGCGATGCGTCGCGTCGACTCAGTTCGGCTGCGAGTGCAACATTGTCCGGGCACACCCAGCCGTAGAGGTCCGCCCGGATCTGGGCTCCGATCCAGTCGTTGAATGCGTTGGTCGAGCATTCGGCGAGGTCGAACCCGGGAGGGCCGCCGTTGACGAACTCGGGATCCATGTTGTCGAGCAGGATGCGGTACGCCTCGCGTTCGGCCGTCCACGTCGACCCGGCAGGGAGGAGGTTCAGCCATGCGCGGGCAACGTCTGAGGTGTCGAATCCGATCCCCTTGCCTTCCAGGAGCAAGAGAGCGAGGACGGTGTAGTTGATGTCGTCGTCTGGTTCGGCCCGCTTGATGAAGCCGCGACAGCTCGCCCGCCCACGGCGATCGACGAGCGAACCCGGTTCGAGCGGCACGTAGTCGCGAAGCGGGAGCGCATCGAGCGCAGCGAGGTAGGCGGTCAATCCCTCGAGGCCTTCCTGAAAAGACAGGACTTCGACCGGTTTTCCGAGAACGCAGCCGGAGACACGGCCTGCCCAAGCAGCGCGGATGCGGTCCCGGGAGACCACCGGGTGGCTGCTGTCGCTCATGGCCGGTGGATCCTACCCACCTTCGGGTGCCGGCTGGATGGGGTCGCTCGACGGTCGGGATGGCCGCGTCGGCGTCCAAGGGATGGAGGCCGCTGACTCTTCGAGATCCGCCTACGTCGGAGCATGCGGCCGCCGAGGGTCGAATCGCTCAGGGCCTGGTCGGTCCGGATTCGGGTGCGGCCCGGATGATCTCCTCGAGCGCGGCGACACGCGGTCCCGGGCGGGCCAGTTCCTTCGCCAGTTCCAGGTGCGTGATCGCCTCGCTGGTGCGGCCGAGTTCCAGGAGCGCGAGTCCCATGGCGTACTGCCCGTTGGGGTGGCCAGGGTCGTCGGCGAGAAGCTCGCCGTAGGCGTGCGTTGCCGCGTCCGAGTGCAGCCGGAAGAGGTCACGGGAGGCATCGAGGTGTGGGTAGTCCAATGCCAGGCGAAGCGCGTCGTCGATCCTGCCCGCCAAGCGGTGGGTCTCGATAGCGGTCCCCATCGGACCGCTCGGATGATGTTCGAGGGCGAGATACCAGGCGAGCAGCGTGTCGCCGTCCCACTGTCCTGGAGGTTTCGAGAGCAGCAGCGTCAGCACGCCGACCTCCGGGCGCATCCCCTCCTGTCGCATGCGCTCAACCCAACTTCGCGCCGTCTCGAAATCCGTGGCCCGCTCGATCAATGCTCGGAACGCCCCGTCGTTCGGCTCGACCACCGGCGAGAGCCTGCGCATCACGTCGGTTGCCTGCTGGTAGTCCTCTGCCTTCTGCAGCAAGACCGTCAACACCTGTGAGGTCGGATCCAGACCGAGTTCCCTCATCCGATCCAGCCAGCCGAGCCCCTCGTCGAGATCATCGGCGGCGGCGATCAGCGGCAAGAACACCTCGGCGGACGGACGGACCGCAGCACGGTTCATCAGCTCCAGTAGACGCTCGCCGAGCCCGGACGCCCCGCTCAGCGATGCCAGCGTCTTGAACGTCTCGACGTTCGGGGGGACGCCGCGATCCTGCATCTCGGCGATGAGCGCCACCCCGGCATCGAAGTCCGGTGCCCGGGCGATCAAGGTGCGGAAGGTCTCGGCGTTGGGCGAGACGTTCGACGACGGCATCTCCCTGAGCCAATCGAGCGCAGTCTCGAAGTCGGGGGCACGACCGATGAGCGCCTTGAAGACCTCGTTGTTGGGTCTGACCCCGCGCCTGCCCATCTCGGCGAGCCAGCCCACGGCCGTGGCGTAGTCACTGGAACGCGAGATCAGCGTCTTGAAGGTCTCCGCCGTGGGAGAGACGTCGGCCGATTCCATCCGGCGGAGCAGGTCGAGCGCCAGGTCCTGGTCGGGTGCGCGTGCCATCAGCGTGTTGAACGTGGTCACGTCGGGCGCCACGTTCTGTCGCCGCATCTCGGCGAGCAGATCCCGCGCCTCGCCGTACCGGGGCGCCCGGGCGATGAGCGTGTTGAACGTGAGCGCGTCCGGGGAACGCGCTGCTCCAACATGACGTCCAGCCAGTGCCGTGCCGACTCGAAGTCCGGTGCGGCCGCGATGACCCGGTTCAATACCTGAGCGTCCGGCGCCACCGACCAGTTCCTCATCAGGTCCAGCACGCCGATCGCCGCGTCGTAGCCGGGGGAGCGGGCAACCAGCCGCCCGAACACATCGAGGTCGGGTTTCACGCCGCGATCGGCGAACCCCGACAGCATCGACAGCGCCCGGCGGAACGACGGTGCCTTGGAGATCAGGACGTGCAACATGTCGACGGTGGCGCCGACGCCGTCGGTCTCGGCGTCATCGACGAGGCTCAGCGCCAGGTCGAAGTCGGGAGCGCGCGCCATCAGCGCCGTGTAGACGACGTCGTCGGGCTGGACCCCCTTGATGCGGAGGTTCGCCACCCATCGGGTCGCCTCGTCGAAGGTCGGGGACCGCTCGACCAGCGCGACGAGCGTGGCGGGATCGGGGGACGTCGGGCTCTCCATCAGCCTCGTCACCAGTTCGAGGATCGAGTCGTACGACGGGGAGTTGGCGATCAACCGGTTCCAGCGCTGGATCGTCCTGGGGTCGCCGGGCGTCTCGAGCGCACGGCCGTCACCGCTGATCTGCGACGCAGCACGCAGCGACGCCTCGGCGGCGTCGTCGAGCCGGCCGGTTCGGCTCAACACGTACACGTAGGCGGCTGCCGCATCCCAGTCCTCCGCCGCTTCGATCCGGAGGTCCTCGAGCGACCACAGCGGGATCTCCTCTTCCCATTTGACGGATCTGACCGGACGCGAGCCCGGATCGACCCGTGTCGTGAGGAAGTCCCGCATCACCAGGCTGTGCACCGAGCTGTCGATGAGAATCTCGTTCGGGAAGCAGAACGCGGCACTCCGGTCGGCCCGTCGTGCGGAGTCGCCGACCCAGTCGAACGAACCGTGCCAGAGCTGCACCCGGATGTCGCGTCCGGTGCAGATCGCCATCCGCAGGTTCGGGATGCGGGTCGAGGGCAGCCCGGTGCGACGCTGCATCTCGGTGGCGAACGTGTCACGCATCAACGTCGCCAGCGCGCAAAGTCGTTCTGCATCCCGCACTTCCGGTGACATGAGCATCCATCCGTCGCCGGTGAACTTGATGAGGAGGTCTTCGAACCGGAGCGCTTCGAGATGGGGCTCGATCTGCGCGACCAGGGCACGGTTGAACCGATCCAGTTCGACCTGGGTCATGCGGAGGCCCGGCATGGTCGACTCGATCATGTCGATGCCGAGGCAGTAGACGAGGCGAACCTCACCCGTTCCGATGCGCACACGTTCCATCATTGACCTCGCGGAACCTTCCCGGTGCCAGACTCTATGCGCCCCGAGGTCTGCGACCTCAGCTGAAGGGAGAGCTCATCGTTGGCGCCTGGTCTCCGTGCAGATGCGACCTCCGAGCATTCGAGTGCGCTTCGTAGAGCCGCATTCGTAGCCGATTGTTCTGCCCGAGCGGTCGGTGCTCGTCCAGTGTGTTCCCGATGTTGAATCGCAACAGGTTCGGCCACTCCTGCGGCGGACCGAAATCGGCGATCATGTCCGAGAGTTCCACCGCAGGGAAGAGGAATCGACCGACGGGGTACACCGGGTTGGAGCTCTCGTCCCACCTGACCTCGCCGTCCTCGACCGCTCGGATGGGCCCAGGTGTTCCCTCGACGGTCGCCACCTGGATCGACAGCCGGAACGAGATGTCACTCCCACCGTCGGTGAACCACCGCTCCACGGCTTTCGCCTGATGGATGGCGTAGTGCTTGTCGGGCGGTGGGCTGATGGTGTGCTCTTGTTCGGGGTCGAGAAGCCACTTCGATGCGCCGTCACCCAGCCGGTAGGGCAGCATGGTGCCGTACCGAAGACCGAACGGCCCGGTCGTGATCTGCTTCTTGGCGTAGGCGTTGAACCCCCGGATGTTCCGACCGAGCAGCCGGGCGGCGGTCGCCAGGCCGGTGGGGGACAGGAGTGAGCCGGGCATCCCGGCGACGAACAGCATGTCGCCGGCGTCTCGAATGAAGAAGTTGGGCATCGGCGCCGGCACGAACGCAGCCACCACCATGTCCATGTCGCGGTCGTCGACTCGCGCCTTGATCGACAGTCGGGGGCCCATCACGACCCCCTGGGTTGTGTCGATCACATTGAAGCGTGCGACCACCGGATACTCGCCCGCCTGCTGCAACAGTCCGACCCGCAGCGGGTCGGGGAGCGGTGCCAGGTCCTCGTCGATCGTGAGCGTTCCCCGCAGCAGGGCAGTGGTCAGGCCGTGCCCGTCCTCGAAGACGTCGGGGACGTCGGCCCCGGATCCCGATCGGTAGGTCTTCTTCATCTTCTCGATCAGGAAATGGATGATCCGCTCGAAGGTTGCGTCCTCATCGGCGTCGACGTGTTCGATCGGCTTGATGAAGTCGGTGCCCGGAACGACTTCGGGCGTCGGCTCGGGCGGAAGGGTGCGGGTCCGATGTGCCATCTTGGGCCACCATAGGACCCTCCCTGGGCGTCACCCTCGAGATGCGGAGAATTGTCAAGGGGCCCTCGTGCACGGCTTCGGCGAGGCTGCACTCGAGCGACGCGATGAACGCTCGGCTACCGGGTCACGCCGGTCGCCGGAGTCGGAGTGCCGGCACCGAGCACCGCCTCGGTCACATAGGCATCGGGATACGGATACGTGACCAGTTCGTATGTGATTCGGCCGTCCTCGTCGAACTCGTCTCGGCTGAGCCCGGCCAACTCGAACGGATGTCCAGCAGCGTTGGTTCCGTACCAGATCCACAGCGCGCCGCCTTGCGAGCCGTCGGCTGAGACCCAAGAGTCGGTGACGTCGATCCGAGTATTCATCTCCCCGCCGTACAGCGTGTTGTAGAAGCCCTGCCGATAGGGGACCGCCCCGAATACCTCGTCATCCATGAATGCGCCCTCGGTGGCGTGTTGAGCGATCAGATCCACGATCTCCTCGTCCGAGCCGAACGAATCGGGGTCCTCGAGCATGGCATTGATCCCGTCCAGGGTCGCCAAAGCCATATCGTGGCGTTGCTGTTGCCTGGCGATCGTGTCCGACAGTGCGTCGCGTTCGGCCGTGACGGCAGCGAGTTCCGCTTCGATCACCTCGTTCGAACTTGTTGCTGAGCAACCGACTCCAACCACGAGGAGAACTGCACCGATCGTCACCGCCGCCAGAATCCTCACGTTGCGCCTCCTTCACGGGCCGCTTGCCTGTCAGGGCGATCCAATCATCTCCCTGTTCGGGGCCACCGGCCAGGGGCCAATGTCTGTCCGCTTCACTCAGCTGCTGGAGCACGACGGCTGAGATGCCGGCTGCGATCGCCGTCACGCCATCCCTACAGATACCGGTATTCGCAGGTATCGGTCCGGCGGACTGGCACAATCGGGTCGCGTGAAGGCATGGGACGAACTGACGGAACGGGGCAGGCTCCGCAGGCTGCGTAGCGTTGCGGTCTCGGCGTTGGCCGAATACGACCTCACTGTCACTCGGGTCTCGTTGATCGGCGGCTTTGTCAACGCACTCTTCCGGATCGACACGCCGGATGGCCCGCTCGCTCTGAGGGTCGACCTGATGCAGGAACACTCCGACGAGGATGCCGAACTAGAGCTCGATTGGCTCGAAACCCTGGCCGGGCAGGTGAACGTCGGTGTCCCGATCCGCACGAGGGACGACAGGCTGTTCACTCACGGTGGGGCCGAAGGCGTGCCCGGTGCGCGGCGCTGTGTCCTGTTCACCTGGGTTCCGGGCGGGCCGCTTGCAGACCGGATCTCGCCGAAACTGTTCGAGCGGTACGGTCGGCTCTCGGCCGAACTCCACCTCCACGGTGCCGCGCATCATCCCCGGAAGCAGCCAATGATCTGGGATCGCGTGCACTACTTCCCGAGTGAGGTCGATCCGGTCGTGTACGACCTGCCCGAGAACGCCGCGAGCTTCCCAATCGGCGGGCCCGAGGTGGTCGCGCGGGCGATCTCCGTCGTCCAGCCGCGGCTTGCAGCTCTGCCCGACCGTCAGATCGTGCACGGCGACTTGCACATCTGGAACGTCCACGCCAGACGAAACGAAGTGTGGGCGCTTGACTTCGAGGACATCATGTGGGGGTCCCGGGCCCAGGACATCGCCATCAGCCTCTATTACATCCAGGATCGCCCCGACCGCGCCGAACTGATCACCGCATTCCGACGCGGCTACGAACGCGTCGCTCCCTGGCCGACGGACGACGCCGAGCTCGCGGTCTTCATGGCTGCCCGCCGGCTGATGTTCGTGAACTACGTGTTCAACATCGACATGCCAGACCGGGCGGACTTCCTTGCCAGATCGGTTGATCTGCTTCGAGACTTCCTCGACGGCCACCACTGACCGACGGCTTCGCTCAGGGGCGGGTTCGAGCGAGTCCCGCTGCGGCTTCGAGATCGAGCTCCGGGGCTGAAGCGCGAGCCTCGGTCAGCTGGCCGCGTCGAGAAGTCTGATCACCGCGCCGAGCGTCTCGGTCCTCGTCATGCCCCACGATCGGTAGGGGCGCTGATCCTCGACCTCGCATCTGGGTGGTGCGCCTCGTGGTAGCGAGCGTGTCTCCTACGGGACGAGGACCACCTTCCCGGCGTAGCCGCCACGCTCGATCAACTCGTGCGCCCTCGATGCCTGTGCAAGCGGGATCCGCTCGGCGACGATCGGGTGGATCTTGCCCGTTGCCAGGTAGTCCAGGAGCTCGCTCAGGGTCCTCCGGTACCAGGCGTTCTCGCCGCCGGCCATCGTCCCGGCGTTTGCCATCATCGGCGTATGACGACCGTCTGGAATCACCTTCAGTAGTCCTTGCATCGCCAGGCTGGCCGGGATCACCCCGATTCCCCGACTCTTGGTCGCCGCCACGCCGAACCAGACGAGTCGCCCGCCCCGCCGCAAGGCCCGATGTGAGCGCCACAACTGACGCCAGCCGCCGATCGGGTCGAACACCGCATCTACGCCATCACCGGTCATCGCCCGGACTCGTTCGATGAAGTCCTCGGACCTGTAGTCGATCGGAGTGGCGCCGAGTTTTCGGACCAGCTCGTGGTTACGGAGCGACGCGGTCCCGTACATCTCGAGACCGGCGAGACTCCCCAGCTCCAGCAGGGCCGAGCCGACGCCCCCGGCAGCACCGTGAACCAGGATCTGCTCGCCGCTCTCCACCTTGGCGGTCCCGTGCATCGCGAGATGCGCAGTCAGGTAGTTGGCCGGAAGACACACCGCCTCGGCCGGATCCACGCCGTCGGGCACCGGGACGAGACTGTCCGTGGACAGGCAGATGTACTCGGAATAGCCACCGTTACCGAGCCCAGTCGAGGCGGCGACCCGCCGGCCGGGCTCCAGTCCCTCGACGTCGTCGTCGATCGCATCGATAACGCCGACGAAGTCGCACCCAGGCGTGTACGGCACCTTCGTGAAGCCCGGGAAACGGTGTCCTCTCAGCATCACGTCGTAGGCTGAGACGCCCGCAGCCTCGACGCGGACACGCGCCTCCCCACTACCGGGAAGCGGGACCGGTTCCTCGACGTACTGGAGCATCTCCGGGCCGCCCCGCTCGTAGATGATGATTCGATGGTGCGTCGCCTGTGTCATGCGTCACCCCTCTCCGGCTCCTACACCGACCAGCTGACGCTCGAAGGCAGCATGTTCCAGGTGGCTCATGTCGAAGCCCTTGACGATCAACCAGACCGCCAGCGCCATCTCCTGCAGCCCGATCGGTGCCGTGAAGATCGCCTGCCAGCCGCCCAGCGCGTTTCCGAACATCTCGAGCAGTGCGCTGGTGAGGAGAAGCACGCCACCGACGAATCCCCAAATGGACATCCACGTGGGCACCACTCGTGACCGGTACAGCAGCGAGTTGAGAATCAACGCGCTCACGCTGAAGACGGCCATCGGCCCCAACCAGTACGTCCACTCACGTGCGGCGAACAGCACTTCTGCCACGGGCTCGACGCCTGCCGCGGAGCTGTCCAATCCGAAACCCTTGCTCAACGTCAGCATCAGTGCGGCCGAGATGGTGCCGGCGGCGATCAGCACGCCCTCGAGTGTCCGGGTTGCCACGTAGCCGAGCGCCATTCCCTCGTGCTGCTTCTTCAAGATCGGGAAGAACAGCGCTGCCATCGCGAACACGGCCAGCGCCAGTACCAACTCGAGGATCAGCCCAATGACGACGCGTGTCTCCGACCCGGCGGCCTCGGACAGGAAGTCGGGCTCAGTGGCCGGGAGGGCAAGCGTGCCGCCGATGATGGCGGCCGCCGATGCAACGATGAACAGAATCCCGATCGCTCGTGCGGTCGACTTGTACGTACCCATGATGGGCTCCCTTCTGTGGCGGTTGGCGCCCGTTCTACGTGACGGGAGCCACCCACGTCTCTCATTCCCCCGGTGTCAGCAGGCCTCGCTCGTAGGCTGCCGCGACGGCCGCGGCGCGGTGGTGGACGCCGAGCTTCTCGTATGCATGGAGGAGATGGGTCTTGACCGTCGCCTCGCTGATGAACAACTCGGCTGCGACGGCCTTGTTGGTGGCGCCGCCGGCGACGAGCTTGAGGATCTCCAGCTCGCGCTCGCTGAGCGTGCCGCGGGCCGGTTCGCGGACCTGGCCGACCAGCTGCCTCGCCACCGGAGGCGACAGGACGGTCTCACCTGCTGCGGCAGCTCGCACCGCGTCACGGAGCTCGTCACGCGGGGTGTCCTTCAGCACGTAGCCGGTCGCCCCGGCCTCGATCGCAGGTAGCACGTCGCTCTCGGTGTCGTAGGTCGTGACGACGAGCACCTTCGCTCCCAGTGCTCGATTCACGATCTCCCTGGTCGCGCTCACACCGTCGAGTCCCGGCATGTGCAGGTCCATGAGGACGACGTCGGGCCGGAATGCATCGGCGCGTGCGATCGCATCCGAACCATCCGAAGCCTCGGCGACGACCTGGAAACCAGGATCGCCTGCGAACAGTCCCCGCAGCCCGTCCCGAACCACTGGATGGTCGTCGACGATCAGCAACCTGATCGGTGTCTCCATCGCATCGTCGGTCATTCGGTCTCCTTTGCCTCACCGGTCGGCACAGTGACCGAGACCGCCGTTCCTTCACCGCGAGCCGATTCGACGTGCATCACGCCGTCGATCTGTTCGACCCGGTTGCGCATCGCTGTCAGGCCGTAGCTGTCGCCCCCGGGATGAGTGCCCGGGTCGAACCCGACACCGTCGTCTCGCACGTCCAGCACGATCGAGGCGTCTGTGAACGAGAGGGTGATGCCCACCCGGGTCGCCCGGGCGTGCTTGCCGACGTTGGCGAGGGCCTCCTGGGTCGCGCGCAGGAGCGCCACGTCGACCTGGGTCGGCAGGCTCCGCTGCTCGCCGGTGCTGGTGAACTGCACCGGAACCCCGGTCGCCGCCGACCAGCGGTGTGTCACGTCGCCGATGGCCGCAGGCAGCCGGCTTCCGTCGAGTTCCGTCGGGCGGATGTCCCGTACGGATCGTCGGGCGTCGGCCAGGCCCTGGCGGGCGATGTCCGCCGCGGTGTCGAGGTGCCGGCGCATCTCCGGCTCGTCTCCCCACGACTGATGCGTCGCCTCGATCTGAGTGATCACACCGGCCAGCCCCTGCGCGATGGTGTCGTGGATCTCGCCGGCCATTCGCTCGCGCTCGTCGAGGATGCCCGCCTCACGCGCCTGCACCACGAGCTGGGCGTGCAGCCCGGCATTCTCTTCCATCGCATGTTCGAGACGGAGGAGCGCCAGCCGCCGCTCGTCTGCGATCTCGGTGATCCGCTCACCGGCGAACAGGCCTGCTCCGGTCGTCAGCGTCTGGATGGCGACGACTCCCAGGTAGATGGCCCAGGTCTCGGCGGTGTTCTCGGTCGTGACGATGTGGGAGTGGACGACGAACGCAAAGCCCCCGATCCCCAGGAACACCAGCGGCCAGGGGCGCAGGAGCGCGGCGTGGAAGAAGCCGGCGCAGCCGTAGACGAGGAAGATCGTCTGATGGAACACCAGGACGGCGGCGATGACGAGGAAGCCGACGATGTACAGGCGGAGCGTGCCCTGGGGGACCCGGGTCGGGCGGCCGGCCCGGGTGAACGTCGCCCAAGTCCAGGCCGCCGCCATCGCCGTGAGCCCGAGCGTCAGGAGGCGGTCGGACCCGCTCCGGCTCTCGAGTTGTGCCAGCGCGAGCGATACCGCCAACAGCGCGTACGGGATCCAGGCGAAGACGGCATCGACCCATCGCTCCCACGACGACGGGGTCGACAGCGGCTCGAGCCGCCATCGACCCACTGCTCGTTCGGCCGTTTCCATTCGGTCAGTCACCATGCACCACGGGGGTCATTGTGTCTGACCGACCCGTTGGGCCGACAGAGGACATGGTCCGTCGACCGGTTCACTCCCACCGGAAGAACCGGACGGCGATCGCCCCGGCAACGAGCGCATACGCAGCCATCACCGCCAGGTTCAACAGGCTGGGCGTCGTCCCGAACCAGGAGTCCTCCAGCGCCTGGACGGCGGAGCCGAGCGGCGTGAGGTCGCTGAACAGTCGCAGGCCATCACCCATGATCGTCCGGGGGATCCACACGCCTGCGAAGAACAGCATCGGGAAGTAGATCGCCATCCCAACCGCCTGTCCGGACACCGACGTGCGAACCATCGCGCCCACGAGCAGTCCGATCGCAAAGATCGAAGCCGCCGCCAGCACGAACGACAGCAGGAACCACAGCGGGCTCTGCGGGAGTGGCACGGCGAACAGGGCGGCTGCGCCTGCGATGGCGAGTCCGGCCGACACGATCGCCACGAGTCCGTGGACGACGAGCTGGGCCGTCAAGAGCCGTACCGGGTGGACCGGCGTCGTCTTGAGGCGCCGCAGGATCCCGAACTGTCGATAGGCGCCGAGGATCGGTGGGAGTGTCACCAGACCCAGCGTTGCGATGCCGAGGGCCAGGATGATCGGGCTGTAGGTGTCGATGTAGCGGCCGCCGTCGAGTTCCGCCACCGGCTCGTCGAAGCCCGGGAAGAACAATCCGAGCGCCACGAGCAGGACGGCGGGGAAGATCAGGCCGAAGAACAGCGCGATGGGATCACGCGCGAACAGCCTGCTCTCGGTTCGAGTGAGTTTCATGGTTGCCGCCATCAGCGAACCTCCGATCCTGTCTCGACCAGCTCGTCGGTGGTGAGCGCCAGGTAGGCGTCCTCGAGGCTGGCTTGTTCGATCCGCAGGTCCTGTGCGATGACGTGACGCTGCGCAAGGAGCGCGGTGATGGAGTGCACCACGTTGCCGGTGCCGGCCACGACGGTTTGTGTGCCATCGTGGGTCACCGCAGTCACGTCGGGCAGGCCCGCCAACAGCGCGTCGTCCAGGGGCTCCGACGGGCGGAACCGCATGCGCTGTTCGGAACCGATCCGCCGGATCAGTCCGGCCGGGGTGTCGATCGCGGCGATGCGGCCGTGGTCGACCACCATGATCCGATCGCACAGCCGGTCGGCCTCCTCCATGAAGTGTGTGACCAGGACGACCGTCACGCCGGAACGCTTGATCTCTTCGATGGTCTCCCAGGTGTCGCGTCGAGCCTGGGGGTCCAGGCCGGTCGTCAACTCGTCGAGGATCGCGACCTCGGGGGAGCCGACGAGCGCCAGCGCGACGGCGAGACGCTGCTTCTGTCCGCCCGACAGGTCGGCGTATCGGGCGGTCTGCTTCGAGGCCAGACCGAGGCGATCGAGTAGATCGTGCCAGTTGGCCGGCTTGCGGTAGAACGAGGCGTACAGGTCGAGGACCTCGTTCACCCGGATCTTGTCCTGGAGCCGGCTCTCCTGGAGCTGGACACCGAGGTGCTCGGTGATCTCGTAGCGGTCGGCGATGGGGTCGAGGCCCAGGACTCGGATCGAGCCGGCGTCTGGGTGGCGGAGACCTTCGACGGATTCGACGATCGTCGTCTTCCCGGCACCGTTGGGTCCCACGATGCCGTAGATCTCGCCCTCCTCCACTTCGAACGAGACGCCGTCGACCGCCCGAGTCCCACTGTATGTCTTGACCAGGCCTTGAACATCGATGACGGGCACGGTTGCTCCTTTCGATCTGTTCCAGCCTGACCGAAACCCATGCGCGCCGGTATCGCCCGAGCAGCCACTACTGGTCTCCGACGGGTTGAGGCATCCATCAACCATCCGGTTGATTCCCAGAACCCGACTCATGGCCGACTAGACGGATCGCGCTCGAGCGCCGGATGATGTCGGGGCGAGAGAAGGGATCGAACATGGCCACCGACATGAAGACCACCCCGGAGACGCGTGCACGGGAACGCTCCAATGCGTTCGCCGGCGTCGTGTGGCACGCCGTCGTGTTTGTGCTGCTGAACGCAGGTCTGTGGGTACTCGATGCCCGTCAGGGCAGCGCGTTCGATTGGGCGTTCTGGGTGACGATCTTCACCGGCCTGGCGCTCGTGTTCCACATCACCTGGTATGTGCTCGAGAAGAGCGGACGCCAAAGCCGGCGGTATCAACGGTTCCTCGATCAAGAACAGGCGAGACGAGCCGACTGATGTGACCCGCCGCCCGGCTCCCCGGGACTACCGAGCGGCTGTGAGTCTGCCGCGCTGCTGCGTGAGGTCGGGTGAGCGGAGGCGGCACACCAGACGAACAGGCCGAGGTCGTTGGTGCAGGATCCAGTTCGCCCTGCCGCAACGAGCGGCCGCTGACCTTGGCCTCTGTCGGGTGGAGGGATGAACCGCGAGCATGAGATGGTTGCGCTATCGCGGGGGTGACCGATGAGGGCACGTATCGCCGTTCTTCTGGCTGTGGTACTCACCATGCCGATCGCCGGGTGCGGAGACCAAGAGGCATTTCCAACGGGTGGCGGCACTCCCGTTGTCATCGACACCGACGTCGCCCTGGAGGGCATCATGTCGGTGCTCTATCTGGTGGGTCAGGACGATCTGGCGATCCGCGCCATCACCGTGTCCGGCACCGGGTTGGTGCACTGTGACGAGGGTGTCGCCCAGATCCTGGGTCTGCTCGACATGGTCGAGGCGCCGGAGATCCCGGTTGCATGCGGACCGGAGGAGCCGCTGGAAGGGATCAATGCCTTCCCGACGAGTTGGCGGGCGTCCGCCGACGCCGCCTACGGCCTGGAATTGCCGACATCACGATCTGCTTCAGGGTTGGACGCGCCCGAGTTACTCGCAAGGGCAATCGCGGAGTCCCCCGAGCCCGTATTGGTATACGCCGACGGTCCGCAGACGAACCTCGCCTCTGCCATCCGGTTCGACCCCTCGATCGTCGAGAACATCGAGATGGCCTTCATCATGGGCGGGGCGATCGACGTCTCCGGCAACACGATCCGCAACGGCGACGCGGAATGGAACCTCTGGGTCGACCCGACCGCCGCCAGTGAGGTGCTGACGTCCGGCATCCCGATCACGCTCGTCCCACTCGATGCAACCAATCAGGTGCCGTTGCACGTCTTCCATCTACGAGCACTGGAAGCCCATCAGGACGCGCCCGCCGCGAGAGCCGTTGCAACGATGCTCCGGCAGAACGATCAGCTCGGCAGCGGAGGTTTGTACTTCTGGGACCAGCTCACCGCCGCCCTGCTCGTCGACGAGACGTACGGCACGACGTCGACACGAAGCATCGAGGTGGTGCTCGGTGACGATCGTTCGGTGGCCGGCTCCACGGTGGAGGCCGACGGCGGCTCGACGGTCGACGCTCGTCGAGTCCGTCGACCGGGAACGGTTCGAGACCGATTTCCTCTCGGTGCTGGCAGGCGTCGAACTCGAGCCGATCGTGGCAGACCCGGATTGGACGGTCGAGCTTCGACGGAGTCAGCCTGGTCCTCGGATGTTCCCGGAACGCTCGGAGGCCGGCGAGTACGTCGTTCGGCTCACGAACTCCACCGAAGGCGACGCCGGTGTCGCCTTCGGCTGGTTGATCGACGATGCCACGGCGGAGGACATGGACGCGTGGGAGGGCATCGACCAACCTCCGTTCTATGAACTGGAGTCGTTCGCGTTCGCGCCCCCGGGTATCGACGCGATCGTCGGCGTGACGCTGACCGGTTCGCACGAGTACCTGTTCGTCGGGCTCGATGTAGTGGGTGACGAAGCCACCCGGATCGCCTTCGTCGACGTCGACGCCTGAGCGAAGCCGGCGGTCGACCGAATGACGCTGCGGCCGAGGGATGTCGAGCCAAGCTGTACGCCATGAACCGTCGACGACGTCGCGTCCGTGACATCTCGGTCGGAGTCCTCCTGGTCCTCCTGGCGGCCTGTGCTCCGCAGAACACGAACGAGACCGATCGCCGGCAACCCGAAACGACGGTTGCCCCGATCGCCGCCGACGCGGCGTCCGTGCCGGATCCGTTGCCGAAACCCGCATGTGCAGCAGCTGGAACGTGGGGAGAGTGCGACCTCGACGGATACGAGGATCGGCCGTATGAGGTGTACGTTCCGTGGTCGTACGAATCCGAGAACCCGGTGCCCGTGGTGATCGCGCTTCACGGTGGCGGTGGCTGGTCCAAGAACGCCATCGAGACCACGTGTGCCGGGTCCGATCGGTCGGCTCCGGGGTGTCTGCACAATGTCGCCGAGGAGGGTGGCTTCGTGTCGTCTACCCGAACGGCTCTGGCTTCGGACTGCTGCGCAACCTGAAGACCTGGAACGCCGGAGGTGGCGTCGACGGGTACAACTGTGCCTCCGGTGAGTCCTGCACCCGGAACGTCGATGACATCGCCTACTTCGATGTCCTGCTCGACGATCTGAGCGCCTGGCTGCGCGTCGACGAAGGAGCGGTGTTCGCCACCGGGCTATCCAACGGCGCCGCGATGGTGCACCGGCTCGCCTGTGAGATGTCGGAGCGAATCGCAGGAATCGCCGCAGTGGGCGGTGCCAATCAGTTCGGTGCCACCGCCGCGTGCGAACCGTCGATGCCGGTCGCCATCCTCCAGATCCATGGCACCGAGGACCCATGCCGGACGTACGAGGAATCCGATGCCGCCTGCGCCGACGCCACAGGCGGCCTCAAGACGGGCGTCGAGTCGAGCACCGTGGCCTGGGTGGAGCGTCTCGCCTGTGATACGGACCCGATCGTCGATGAGCTGCCCGATCTCGTGGACGACGGAACTGCGACGACGCGAAGCCGCTGGCTCGGATGTGACGGTGGCGTCGAAGTGCAGTTGCTGGCCATCGACGGTGGGGGACACACCTGGCCTGGCGGCGACGCCTACCTGACAGAGCGACGGGTTGGGCGAGTCACCCAGGACTGGGACTCCCGTCTGATCTGGGAGTTCTTCGCCGCCCACGGCCGCTGACCTGGACGGGGTGGACGGCGGACTGCCCGGCCCATCGCGCTCTGCCTGCCAGTCGGGATGCCCCATTCCGACATGGCCGTCGCCTGCGCTCGTTGCGAGCGAACCGACCGAGTCCAAGATGGCGGCGTTCTCTGTTGCGTGCCCGGCCGGTCCGTCACGCCGTAGCCTGCGGGGCACCGAGTCGACGCCGCCCGCGGAGCCGATCGGAAGTCCCCGATCCCGGTGGAGGTAGCGCTCGTGGAAGAAATCCTTCGCAGAGAGATCGTTGGCATGCACGCCTTCATCGTCGACTGGTTGCGCGGCGATCTGCTGCACACCGAGGAAGCGTTCGCGCGGATGACCGACGCCATGTCGCCCGGGTTCTACATCGTCGACCCGGGGGGCGTCTTCGCCTCGGGTGAGGATTATCGGAGCGGTCTGTACGAGGCGCACGGGGACTGGGCGGAAGCCGACCTGTGGGTGCGCAACGTGGTGCTCCGAGGGAGCGATGCCCACCACTGGGCGACCTACGAGGAATGGATGGTCGAGGACGGCCGGGAACGGGGACGTGTCGTGACCGCGATGTTCGAGGACGACGAACTCGCACCAAACGGCGTCGTCTGGCACTTCGTCCACGAGACGTGGCTGCCCGTCGAGGAAGGCTGATCCCCCCTGCAGGGCCGAAGCCGCCCGAGATGCCTACGGAATGATCAACGCCCTGACCGGGCTACTGGGTCCACTCGACGGTGCTTGCCCCTCCGTCTTGCCGGAGCAGCCGATCCAGCGTCGAGGAGCCGTTCGAGCTCCCCGGCCGGGGGCGGAAGGGGAGCCGCTCAGTCCGACAGTCGGCGGTCCAGGAGCTCGAGCATCGCGTGTGCCCCGAGTGACGACCAGATCTCACGGGCTTCGGCTGCCGCCCGGGTGCGGTCGGGGTCGTCTGCCGGGAGCAGCACCGCCAGCTCGGTGAGCCACTGGCCGGCATCGACGATCAGTCCTGCGTCCCGCAGGCGAGCCGAAACCGTCAGCAGCCGATCGGTCGCTCCCTCCTCGCTCTGCTTCAGATCGATTGCAGCGTGCAGCGCTTCCAGCCACATCGCCGTCCGATCGTCGAGACGCGGGACCGCTTCGAGCTGAGCAACCGCCTCAACCAGCAGCTGATCATCCCCCGCTTGGAGGGCGATCAGCGCGAACCGCGGGCGTTCGAAGTCGGCGATGAGATCGAGGCCGACCGTGACGTGACGGAGCGCTTCGTCGAAGCGTCCCCGTGCCGCTTCGACGATCCCGGCGTACAGATGGAACACCTGTATCGCCTGCACGGACTCGGTCTTCTCGGCCTCCTCGGTGCCGATGCGGAGGAGCTCGTCCACACGGTCGGACTCACCGCGCATCGCTCGCAGCACCATCTCGATCCCATCGAGCTGACCGGAGGCGAACGCCGAGACGCCCGAGCGTACGACGGACTCGAGCAGCTCGAGTGCCCAGTCCCACTCACCGAGCGCGGTTGCCGCCTCGAGCGCCTTGGCGGCGAGGCCGGCATGGGTGTCGACGTCACCCCTCCGAAGGCTGATCTCCATGCCGTCGCGCATCAGGCCAAGCACTTCGACGGGGTCGCTCCACAGTAGGAACGCCCCGAGGTTGTTCCGGGCCCGGAATTCGGCGTCGACGGCGCCGAACCTCACTGCGAGGTCGAGCGCACCCCGAGTCACCGCCGACGCCTCGTGTCCCCGATCGGCATAGATGAGCCCCCAGCCACGGGTGATCAGAGCCTCCGCGACGAGATCCACCCGGCCGGCCTGCGCTGCGAGTTCGAGCGCGCGATCGGCCTCGGAGATGGCCAGCGCACCGTCTCCGCTGAAGCCGCCCACCCGGGCGCGCTGAGCGTGGAGCAGTGCCATCGCGCCGGTCGACACCCCGTAGTCGGCGGCCCGTTCCAACGCCTGGTCGAGCAGGGCTCCGGCCTCGTCGACGATCCCGGACATGAGAAGCCAGTTCGCCAGGCCGGCGGCCGCTACCGCCTCGTTCTCGGATTGCTCCGACTCGGCGAACCCGGCATGCGCCTCGCGCCAGGACTGCATGGCTCGCTCAGCCTGGCCGGCCTGCTGGGCTGCGAGCGCAAGCCGGCGGTGGAGGCCGGCGGCAGTCGCCGCATCGGGGGCCAGCGGCAGCGCACGTTCGAGGAAGGAGACTTCCTGGTCGTGGGAGCCGAGGCTCCCAGCTCGTTCGGCGGCCTGGTCGAGCATGGCGAAGGCGCGCTCGGCCAACGTGGCGGCCTCGCCCTCGGACCCGAGCCGCATCGCCTCGGTGAGGTGGTGGACGACGACGGGGAGCAGCTCGACATCGCCGGCCGATTCGAAGTGGTCGGCGATGCGCACGTGCAGCTCACGCCGCTCCGACCTGGAGATCATGCCCAGCGCAACCTCCCTGATCACACTCTGGACGAACTGGTGGAAGCCGCGCTCGACGGAACGTGGGTCGTCGTCGACGCGGAGGAGCTGCCTCACGACCAGCCGTTCGAGGCGCGGCCCGAGATCTCCTGCCGGGATGCCGGTGACCTCTGCGAGGGTCTTCTGCTCGAAGCTCTGCCCGAGCACTGCGGCGTGCTGGATGAGCCGCCGATCGTCGACGCCGAGCGAGTCGAGCCGAGCCGCCACCAGCGCGTGGAGTGACTCGGGAACGGCCAGGTCGATGGTGCCGTGCACGGCGAAGCCGCCATCGACGCTCTGGATCGACCCCGAGTCGGCCAGCATCCGGACCGTTTCGACGACATACAGCGGGATCCCCTCGGATCGCTCCCTCACCGCCGTCCGTACCTCGATCGGCAGTCCCGGAGCGAAACCGTCGAGCAGTTCGTCCACCTCGTCGTCTTCGAGTGGTTCGAGCGCCAACCCGGTGAACCCGGACAGACCCGCACCCCAGGTGGGACGGCGTTCGAGCAACTCGGGCCGAGCGAGCGTGACGATGAACAGCGGGTGGCGGCGTGACCATCCGAGCATCGATTCGACGAACTCGATCGTCCCGGTGTCGGCCCAGTGGATGTCCTCGAACACCATCACGGTCGGGGCGCGGGCGGCGATCGCCTCGAAGAACCGCCGCCATGCCGACTCCGCCTCGCCCGCCTGCATGCTGCCCGGCGGCCGGAGTCCCAACAGCACCTCCAGTGCCGTCTGGACCCAGGCGCGGTCGTCGCTCTCGACGAACTCGTCGACGGCGGCGGCGAGTTTCGACCGCTGGGTGTTGTCGTCGTCGGCGTCGGCGATCCGTGCCCGAGTGCGGACCATCTCACCGAGCGCCCAGAAGGTCACGCCCTCGCCGTAGGAGGGGGAGCGGCCCCGGTGCCAGTAGGTCGTCCCGACCAGTCCGTCGAGATGCTTCTCCAGCTCGTCGACGAGGCGGCTCTTGCCGATTCCGGCGACGCCGATGACCGACACCAGATGTGCGCGACCCTCGGTGGCCGACCGGTTGAAGAAGTCTCTGAGGGTGTGGAGCTCGCGGGTGCGGCCGACGAACGGGGGCTCGGGCAACGTCGATCCTCCTGCGCCACCGACCTTCGCTTTCACCTGCAGAGGCCGCCAGGCATGCACCGGCACCGACTTCCCCTTCAGCATCAGGTCGCCGGCGTCCTCGAAGGAGATCGCCCGGCTCGCAGCCCGGTAGGTGCCGTCGTTGACGAGGACCGTGCCGGGCTGTGCGGCGCCTTCGAGGCGGGAGGCGGTGTTGACGAGGTCGCCGGCCATGCCCTCTCCGGCAGGGGCGTTCAGGAAGACGGCTGCCTCCCCGGTGGCGACACCGACCCGGACGGCGATGTCGGGGATGCCGGCGCGTTCGCCGAGCGATCCGACTTCCTCTGCGAGATCGAGCGCAGCGCGCACGGCTCGTTCGGCGTCGTCTTCGTGGGCGATGGGTGTGCCCCACACGCCCATGACGGCATCACCGATGAACTTGTCGACGGTTCCGCCGTACCGGCCCACGACGTCGCGGGCGACGGCGAAGTAGGTGGAGAGGAAGTCGCGGACCTCTTCGGGGTCCCGCGACTCCGACATCGTCGAGTACCCGACCATGTCTGCGAACAGCACCGTGACCAGCCGGCGCTCGGGAATGGCGTCTCGGGTCGTCGCCCTGGCGGGTTCCGATGGGGTGTCGAGTGCGGTCCCGCATTCGCCACAGAATCGGGCACCGGAGACGACCGGGCTGTCACACGACGGACATCGGGTCTCGAGACGATGCCCACACTCCATGCAGAACTTCTGTCCGGCCGAGACCGGTGTGGAACAGGACGGGCAGTTCGTCATCGTGCGAGCGTACCGGCCAGGAGTCCGCCGCTGGCGGGCAACCGGCACTCGGCGGCCGCGCTTGCGACGCGCCGTGCAGTCAGCTCACCAGCCGGGCTCGCCGTTGCATGCGACGGCGCGCTGTATGGCGTACTGCTTGGTGTCGTCGTCGGCCGGCTCCAGCGACTCGGAGTAGTGGACGATCCGAAGGTCGCCGAACACCTCGAGCAGTTCTCCTGGGTCGAGGCGGAAGTTCGGTGAGGTCGGCCCGGCGACGTCGGCGGTCGTCTTCATGTGGTGCTCGGCGAGGATCCACCCATCTGGGGCCAGCGCACCGACCAGGCGCGGCCACAGCTCGCGATTGCGGAACCGGATCACCGTGATGAGATCGAACGGGCCGTCGGGAGTGAAATGGTCGAGATCGGCGACCAGGAACTCGACATCCAGCCTGCGAGCCCGGGCTTCGTACGAGGCGCGCTCGATGGCGACCTCGGAGATGTCCACGCCTGTGACATCGAATCCGCGCTCGGCCAGATACAGGGCATTGCGCCCGGTGCCGCAGGCGACGTCCAGGGCCCTGCCCGACCCGAATGCTGGAATCCACTGCTCGAGAATCGCCGTGTGCCACGACCGCGGCAGGTAATCGCCGCTGGCGTACCGATCGTCCCAACGCTGGCGTTCGTCTTCGCTCATGTCTCGTCACGCATCTACCCGGAATCTACGGCCTGGCACGACAGGCTGCGATTGCGGACGGCGGATGCCGAACCGGGCGAACCGGGATAGGGGCTGCGACGACGGCCCGGCGTGACCCGCTGAGAACACTGGCACGAGCTGGTGGAACGCGGGTGCCCCTATGAGCGCGTCCCTGACGACCTCGGAGACGGCCTGGGTCTCCGGCAGTGCCATGTGGTGCTGGTGGGCTGCGGCATCGGCGAACGTGGCGAGAATCCAGATCACGTCCTCGGCATCGGCGTCGGCACACAGTTCCCGCGACAGGACGCCGTGGTCCTGGCGGACCGCTTCGACGTACCTGGCGTATTCGTCCATCGCGCGCTCGCGTTTCGCCGGATCGATGCCGAGGCGTGCGACTCGCACGATCATGTCCACTGCTTCCTCTCAGCCGAGACATCAACGTGGCGCAGCTGCCGGCCGAGATCGCCACCAGCCCACTCGATTGGCGTGGCCGCCTGTCCGTCACCGTGACCGCTCAGGCAGGGCGAACCGAGTCGGCGAGTCGTATCACGTCGTCGAGGTGCATCATCTCGCCCTCCTCGGAGAGCTGCTCGGTGCGCTCCGAGCCCAGCAGCAAGCGAGCCTCGTCCCAGGTCGAGGAGAGCCCGACCGTCTCCGGCGTGTACCCGCCGTAGCTGGCTCTGAGTTTGCGTGAGCCGCCGGCGATCCGGACCGCCACCTCCGGCTGATCCGCCACGAGCACTCGCGCCAAGAACTCGAGCCCCAACAACGCGCCTGACATGTCACCGTGCCCCAGCAGCCGCTCGACACATCCCATCACCCGTTCGGTGATCCCGTCACGGCCGAGCTGAAAGTCGATGATCGCCCGGGGGACGCAGGTCTGCAGCTCTTCGGAGACGTCCCCGGCATCTCGGAGCATCTGCGCCGCCCGGGCCCACTGCTCGGCGGCGGTCTCGAGTTCACCGGTCATCCAGGACGCAAGCGCGAGCACCGGAACGACCCGACGGACGCCTTCTTCAGACCCGACGGCGGCGTATGCAGCCCCCGATCGCCTGGCGGCCTCGATCGCCCCTTCGATGTCTCCGGTGATCGTCATTGCCGTACTCATCCCGTAGAGGCCGTACGCGACCCGCTCCGTCTCCCCGAGGGTTTCGAAGAGTTCGACCGCATCCCGGTAGAGCTCGACCGACCTCCCGAAATCACCGAGCCAGTACACGAGGCCGGCCAGACCGTTCAGCCCGACCGCCCTCGGTCGGTCCGAGGCACCGGGAACTGCGAGCAGCATCTCGAGATTGCGTTGGGCTTCGGGAAGGTGACCCCGACGGTGATGGAACCGCCAGATCGACCCGGCGATGAGCAGTCCGAGATCGATGTCACCGCCTGAGCCGGACCATGCGATCACGGAGCGGATGTTGTCGTGTTCGAGTGCGAGGCGTTCCGACCACTCCGACTGGCCCTCTGAATCGAGACGCGGCATCGACTCGACTGCGAGCTCGGCCAGATACCCGGCGAGCCTCGCCATCACCGCATCGGTCCCGCCGGACGACCGCAAGCGGTCTCCCGAGAACTCCCTGATCGAGCGGAGCATCGAGAACCGGATTCCGTCGCGGGTCGTTCTTCGTTGGACCAGGCTCTTGTCGAGCAGCGACTCGACGAGGTCGATGGCGTCGGGCGCCAGATCGGGATCCAATACGGCCTCGGCCGTCTCCAACGTGAATCCGCCGATCATCGCCGACAGCTCGGCCAGTGCCCGGCGTTCGGTCTCTCCGAGCAGGCCGTAGCTCCATTCGATCGCGGCGTGCAGCGTCCGATGCCGATCGGGCGCCTCGCGTCGACCGCCACGCAACACCCGGAAGCGATCACCGAGTCGCGAACTCAGGCCCTCGAGCCCGAGGACTCCCAGACGGGCAGCGGCGAGTTCGAGCGCCAGCGGCAGCCCGTCGAGCTCCGTCACGATGCGCGCGATCACTTCGACATCGGCCGGTGCGGCCTCGAAAGAGTCGTCGGCTGCGTGCGCACGTTCGATGAACAGCGCGACCGCGTCCGAGCGCAGGAACTCATCGAGGTCGACATGATCGGTGGCGGGGAGGGCGAGCGGTGGCACCCGGAACACGGTCTCACCGCCGATCCGCAGCACCTCCTGGCTGGTCACGAGTACGGCAACCCCCGGGGCTGCGGACCGGATCCGGGCCACGACCGCGGCGGCATCGAGGACCTGTTCGAAGTTGTCGAGGACGAGGAGGACCTCTTCCCCGGACAGATGGTCGACCAGCGCATCGACGGGCTCGATTCCGGCGTCGACGGTGAGCCCGACGTGTTCGGCGATGGTGGCTGCCACCAGATCTGCCTCGGTGAGCGTCTCGAGCGGAACCAGGAAGCTGCCGCCGGGGAATCGGTGGAGCGCTCGCCTGGCGACGTCGAGTGCAAGGCTGGTCTTCCCGACTCCGCCCGGCCCGGTGAGGGTGATCAGCCTTCCCGGCTCGAGCAACTCGAGGAGTTCACCGATCTCGGTGGCTCTCCCGACGAACCCGGCATGGGTCGGAAGGTTGTTCGGGGGTGTCCCGATCGAGCGGATGGGCGGGAAGTCGACGGGCAGCCCGTCGGCGATCACCTGGTGGATCTCGATCGGGTCTTCGAAGTCCTTGAAGCGGTGGGCGCCGAGTCGGCGGGTTGCCAGTGCGACCCCCGGCGATGCGGCGTCCATTGTCGCTTCGGAGATCAGGATCTGGCCACCATGGCCCGCCGCCGAGATGCGAGCGGCCAGATGCACGTCGACTCCGACATAGTCGGCGCCACCCGGCGTGCCCTGACCGGTATGGAGGCCCATGCGGACCGAGAGACCCACCCCGTCCGGCCATGGATGGGTCGCCAGCGAGCGCTGGCCCTCGATCGCCGCCTCGACAGCGTCGGCGGCCGAGGCGAACGCCATGAAGAAGGCGTCACCTTCCATCCGGACCTCGACGCCTTTGGAGAACGCCCTGCGCAAGACCCGGTTGTGCGCCTCCAGGATCTCACGGAAGTCATCGCCGAGGTCCCGGACCATCTTCGTCGAGCCCTGGATGTCGGTGAACAGAAACGTGACGGTCCCGGTTGGAAGTTGTCGCATCAACGGTCCTCGCTCGCCGACGGGCAACCTAGCGCTCGGCCCGAGGGTCGAAACACTCGTCACATTCCGGACGAATCCGGGAGAGAGCAGGTCTTCTGCCGGGAACTGGCTACTCCTCGGGAGCGCAGACCGCCTCGAACGTGCCGGTGACCGGTTCCACGGTCCCTGCGTAGGCCGCGTTCGCCTCGACGAACGTGGCAGTGCCCGACGCCCGGTTGCCGTCGATCTCGAACGAGTCGATCTGGCTCTGGCCTGCTTCGACACCCGGCAGGTTCGTGTCGGGGTCGGCGACCCACTCGAGGTTCTCGTCCTCCAGGTTCACCGTGATGTTCGGGGTCTGGTCCACGCCCTGCGCCTCCCAGTTGGGGCCCGGGAGCAGGATGCCGACGCCGGTGGTGAACAAGACCCAGTATCCGCCGAAGAAGTTCGTGTCGCACCGTTCGGTCATGAATCTCGCGCACGCCGGCCGGGATGTCTCTCACCGCGCCGAGGCCGTCCGAGTCGATGACTCCGACCGCCATTCGGCTCCCATCCGAAAGCACTGATGGGAACGTGAAGCTGTCGACGGAGTCCTCGTGATACTCCCACATCAGGTCGACGACCTGAGTCGTACACCGTGACGAACGACCCTCCTCGCGGTCACCATCAAGCCGTTGGCGTCGGTCGAGAGTGCCGCATGGGTCTCGCCGCCGGCGCCATGCTCGATCACGCCGACGAGACGGTTCTGTTGACCTGCGCGCCACAGTGCATTGATCACCTCGACGGGCTGTTCGCCGTCGGCAGTGGCATCAATTGCCTCGATGGCGAGCAGCGTCGCGAGTTCCGGATCCGCCTCGACGACGTTGATCGCCGAAGCGGCAAGCTCTCGGGCTTCGGCCAGGGCGGTCGCTGCCTGGGCCTCGAATGCGCGTTGCTCAGCCAATGCCTCGTTGCTCTGCGCTTGGGCGGCAGCCTCGTCCGCCAAGAGCGCACTTTGCTCGGCAGCGGCGGCGTTGTTCTGGGCTTCGCCTCGCTGGACCAGAGCGAATCCGCCGAACGTCAACGAGATGGCGGTTGCGCCGGCGAGCACACTTGTGAGGATTCGGCGCCGGCGGCGCCGAGCCGTGTGGGCGGTTTCCTCTGCCTCGCGGCTGGCATTCAGGAACGAGGTTTCGTCGGCGGTGAGTGAGGCGGTGGTTGCCCATTGGGCGAACGGCGCCAGCCGATCGCCGGTCAGCAAATATCCCTCGGCACGGTCAGCGGACTTCCAGTCGGCCATGGCCATCTGGAATCGGCGTCCCAGGATGAGCCCCTCACGCTGATCCTCGATCCACGAGCGCAGTCTCGGCCATTCCCGGAGCAGCGCCTCATGGGCGACCTCGACGGTCGGGCTCCGGGTGGTTGCGTCCCTGTCGAAGGAGAGCAGGCGGTGGCGTCCGAACGAGTCGACGACGTCGGTGACGGCGGTCGGGTCGAGGTCCAGCGTCTCCAGCTCACTGCGTTTCGCCCGTCGCCGGGTGTCGTCGGTGTGCTCGTCGACGGTGACCAATCGCAGGAGGATCTGCCGGGCCGCGTCTTGGCGCGAATGGGACAGGCCGGAGAACACCTGCTCGGCGCGGCGGCCGAGGGCTCCGGTGACGCCGCCGATCTGCTCGTAGTCGGCGGAAGTCAGGACGTCGGTGCCGCGTCCGTCGACGAGCTCGGTGAGTGCATATTGCATGAGGGGGAGGCCGCCGGGCTGTTCGGCCACGTCACCGGCGATACGGGCAGCCAGCCCGGGCTCCAGTCGCAGGCCCACTGCCAACGCCGGCTTCTCGATGGCCTCGACCAATTCGGACCGGGTGGGCGGGATCACCGTGACATGGCCCTCGCTCACGTGAGATCCGATGTGCTCGAAGGAGAGAGGCCGGTCGAAGAAGTCCGCTCTCAGTGTTGCCAGCACCCTCACTCGCGAGCCCTCTGTCTCGACGGCGTCGGTCAGGATCCTCATGAACTGGTCTCTGGCTTCTGGATCGTCGACCAGTGTGAATACTTCCTCGAACTGGTCGAGGATCAACATGACGTCGCCTTCGAGACCGTCGAGCAACTCCGCCGAAATACCGACGAGCCCATCTGCGGCGAGGCGTTCGCTCAGATCCGCCAGGTGTTCGGTCGCCACCGTCTGGAGGGCATCGGCCAGCGAGTCGAACGGGTGGGTGCCCGGGGTGAACGTGACATACAGCCAGTCGTCGGACCCGAGGATTGCTCCCGCCCGGAGTCGAGGCAGCAGGCCGGCGCGGACCACCGAGGACTTGCCGGAGCCCGAAGGGCCGACCACCGTGACGAAGCGGCGTCGCTGCATCGCCGACACGAGCGTTTGCACCAGATTGTCCCGCCCGAAGAAATCGCCCCGGTCCGACTCGTCGAATGCTCGAAGACCCTTGAACGGGTTCCTCACCTCGTTTCGGCTCGGGGGCTCGGTCGGCAGCTCGACGAGATCACCGAGCGACTCGGTGAGTGTGTCGAGATAGGAGGCGACGGATGGGTATCGATCCTCGACGTTGAGGGCGGTTGCCCTGGCGATCACACCGTTGAGGGCCTCGGGGAGGTCGGGTCGGATGTCAGTGACCGCACCCGGCCCGTCGGTCGCCGGAGCGCCGGTGAGGAGCTCATAGGTCAGAACCGCGAGCGAGTAGATGTCGGACCGATGATCGGCGGGGAGGCCCGTGGTCTCTTCGGGCGCCCGGTAGCGGGGGGCGGAGGTGGGGAGCGACCCGATCTCGGTGGGCTCCATGATTCTGGCGGCGATCCCGAAGTCGGCCAGGTAGGCGTTTCCTTCGTCGTCCAGCAGGATGTTGCCCGGCTTGAAGTCACGATGGACCACCCCTTGGCGATGGGCGGCGCCGAGGGCGCCTCCCACCTGGCGCACCAATTCGAGGGCGTCGAGGGGCGTCCATCCGCCGTCCATCGCCGGACGGAGGGTTCCCCCGCGCATGAGGCGCATCACGAGATAGGCGCCGTCCTGATCACGCCAGAAGTCGAAGAGTGGCACGATGTGCGGATGTTCGAGTTGTGCGACCAGCCTGGCCTCGGACTCGAAGCGACGAACGAACGACGGATGGTTGGCGTACTCGGGTCGGATCACCTTGATCGCCACCTCGCGACCGACGGACGGCTGATACGCCCGGTAGACGACGCCGAACGTGCCGGCGCCGATCTGCTCGCGCAGCTCGTAGCCTCTCAGATTGTCGCCCGATTCCATGCCGATCGGATCCGGGCCGGCAACGTGGGTTCGGAGCTCGGGGAACTCGGCGGGGAGCCCGATGAACACCAGCTGGCCGATCCTCTCGGCCTCGCCTAAGCCGCGCAGCCGATGCTCGCCCAGGTAGCGCACCTGAACACCTTCGATCGGACTACGGGTCAGCTCTTCCTGCGCAGCGAGTGACAGCAGCACCTGGCCGCCGTGCCCCGCCGACATGATCCGGGCGCAGCGGTTGAGCGGCGGCCCGAAGAAGTCGTCGCCACGGACATCGACGTCGCCGACGTCGATCCCCATCCGGACCTTGATCGCATCGAGGACCCCCCAGTCCTCTGCTCCCATGGCCCGCTGGGAGGCCTCGGCGGCCGCCACGGCGGCCTTGACGGTGGGGAAGGCCGCGAGCAGGCCATCCCCGGTGTGCTTGAACGACTTCCCGCCTTCGGCGGCAATGGCGTCACGGAGGATCTCGTCGTGACGATTCAGGGCACGCCCCATCGCATCGGGGTGCATGTCCCAGAGTCGGGTCGACCCTTCGATGTCGGTGAAGAGAAACGCCCGCCGCTCGGTGACAGGCTGGCCGATCCCCGACAGCAGCGCGTCGTCCTGTTGGAGGATGCGCAGCTCCAGGTCCGCCAGCTCGGGGGACGGCTCGAGCCCGGCTTCCTCCGACAGGTAGTCCGAGGCGCGTCGGAAGGCTCTCAGGGCCTCGGACTGGCGGCCCGCCCGGTAGAGGGCCAGCATCTGCTGGGCGCGGAATCGTTCACGCATCGGGTGCTCTGCCACCAGCGCCTCGAGCTCCGATATCAGCTTGCCGTGATGTCCCGCAGCCAGGTCGGCTTCGATGCGAAGCTCGACCGCCTCGAGGCGGAGCTCCTCGAGGCGGCGGATCTCTGCCTGGAGACCGGGGCATTCCGCGACGTTGGCGAACGGGCGTCCGGTCCACCACGCCAGTGCCACTCGGAGCCGCTCGGCCGCCTCACCGGGCGAGGTCGACACGAGGTCCCGGGACTCCTCGACCTCCCGTGCGAATGCGAACTGATCGATGGTGTCGCGGTCGACCTCGAGGGTGTATGTCGAACCCGAGCGACTGATGGCCAGCCCGGTGATCGCCCTCAGGTTGGAGATGTATGTGTGGAGCGACGCCCGGTTCGAATCGGTCGCCGCCTCACCCCACACTCCTTCGATCAAGACGTCCCGGCCGACCGCCGAGCCGGCTCCAGCGAGCAGCATGCCGAGAACGGCGCGCTGCTTCTCGCCTCCGAGCCCCATCTCCTCCCCGTCGCGGCTGACCGAGATGGGGCCGAGCGTGGAGAACTTCGTCTCCGTTCCGACCGTGACGGTCACCGTTGGGCCTCCTCAGTCGCGGGTATTCCGATGCTCGAGACACCCTCAGAAGTGCCTTTGTACCGGGCCTGCGGCTGCGATGCGCCGAAAACGTCGCCTGGTCATCATGCGTAGCCGCCTGCGATGCCTGCGTGCGAATGCTGCGCGTCGCGCTGCCTTCCGCTGGGCGAGGATCACCTTGGCGTAGCTGCTGGGGATCGAAGCATGTCGCTCGCCGATGTGTGCGGCGAGGTATTCCGGGGTCGAATTCGCCATGCTTCTACCTCCCGCCCGGCTTGTCGCGGGTCGGCTTCCATGCGGGCGCAGGCTCGGGCTCGACGACGGGCGATCCATCGCTCCAGACCGGGGCTTGACCACCCGAGACGACGTGGGCCGGTGCCGGGACGGCTGACGCTGTGGTGAGGACAGGGGCTTGGCCACCGGCCACGATGTGAGGCACCTGAACAGCGGCCGCGGCGAGCTCAGGCTCGACCTCAGATCGAAGGTTGGCTTCGAGGCCGGGTGCCTGACCGCCGGCGACGACATATGACTCGCCGGGGACAGCCGACAATGCTGCCGTGGGGGTTGACTCCATGCGATCGGCCTGGGCCGGCCCGAGGTTGGTCACCGCAATGATCGCCCCGGTCACAAGGATCCCTGCCAGCGGCAGTGCCCATGCCGGGAGGCGTCGATGTCGCTTCTCTGCTGCGATGGCTCGCAGGTCAGGCAACCGCTCTGCTGTTCGCATGTCTCGCTCCTTGTTGCTGGTGGAGCCGCCGGTTCGTCCGGCTGGTGGCTCCGCTTCCAGGAGCAGTTGTACGAGACGTTCCTCAAGCGCTTCTCAAGCCGTGGATCACCGAAGAGGGTGAGGTGCGCTGAAACCCTGTCAGCACCGGGTTCTTGCGACTTGCGGAGCCGACGGCTCAGCTCTCGTCGAGTGGGAGATATCGGTGGTCGACTCCGGTCGGGGACACATCGACGACCCGGTAGCCGGACGGGTCGGCGCCGAGCGGGTAGCCGACCGGGCCGGAGGTGATCTGGGTGAAGGGGCCGTCCGTGGCGATGGCGTTGCGATGCCAGTGACCGGCGAAGCCGTAGCGGACGCCGGCGCCGTGGAGCAGCTCGAGGATCACCTTCCGGCGCTCGAGCGGGAGGTTCCAATAGGTGTCCGGCTCGTCTGGCTCGGCGACGAACAACGGGTGGTGGCCGACGACGATGATGTGGTCCAGGTCTGATCTGGCTGCATGGGCGAGTTCGTCGGTGAGGAACGCCAGTTGGCTCTCCAACTCATGCGGAACGTGCTCGGGATGATCGATGACCGACGTATTCAGAGCGATGAACAGCGTGTCCCGCATCCTGAAGGAGTAGTGGTCGGGCCCGAAAACGTCCCGGTAGGCCTGGATGGAGTCGGCGGTGGGCGCGGTGAAGTCGTATGCGATGTCGTGGTTGCCGGGAACCCAGCGCACGGCGATCCCATCGTCGATCCCGGTGGTGATGTCGAAAAACTCGGCGATCTGATCCTCGACGTTCGGGTCGTCGATCAGATCGCCTCCGATGATCACCAGGTCGGGTCTGGTGGCGTTGATGATGGTGACCGCCTCGCGATACCGGTTGGCGTCCCACTCGAATCCGGTGACGGCGGGCACCGGCTCGACCTTCATCCCCATCGCGGCGTACTGCTCGACCTGGCTCGTCGGTGAAGCCCGAGAACGTGGCGTAACAGCCGAGCTGGGTGTCGGCGAGGAAGACGAACCGGAAGCCGCTGTCAGATGCCGACACGGCGACTCAGACTTCTTCGACCATGTCGAGGATCGATTGTCCGAACGCGGCCCGCATGTCGTCGTCGCCGATTCGGGAGAGGATCTCCCTCCCGACGGTTTCGAAATCGGCGCGGGCCGCGCCGACCGATTCGATGTCCCCGAGCGCCCGAAGCTCGCGAATCCTGGCCGCATGCACGTCGAGCTCGGTACGTTTGAAGCCCTTGCCTGTCAACTCGCCAAGGCATTCATCCAAGAACTCGATCGCACTCGCATGATCGCCTGTTGCCCCTGCGACCTTGGCCTCGGTCATCAGCAGTGCCGGCAAGGCGTTGGTCATGCCGCGTCCTCGCACGTACTCACGCAGTTCATCCAATCGGCCCCCTGCCGAATCGAGTTCCCCGCGCTCAACCGCCAAATCGACCAGCCCTCGGAGGGCCTCGGGACGGCTGATGTACATGGCGACTGTCCTGCGCTCGAGTGCCCGATGAAACAGCTCTTCGGCGAGTTCTGGATCCCCCGACGCGAGTGCGCAGTGCCCGATCTCGGACCATACCCACGCGCCCATCTGATCGCCCATGGGCATTTCCGATATCTCCAGGGTCTCGGTGTGGATCTCGGATGCATGCTGCTGGTATCGGCCGCCGATCGAGGAATAGCACGTCCCGGTGACGCACTTGCCGAGTGCGATGTATGGGGGCATCCCGGTGGCCTGTGCAGCCTCCTCCGCCCGGCGGAACAGTGCCAGCGCATCGGCGTAGTAGCCCTGGCTCATCGCCACCTTTCCCTGCACGATGGCTGCGAACACTTCGGCGGCGTGATGGCCGATTTGGGCGGCGATCTCGAGTCCGCGCTCGACGTAGGAAAGCGCTGTTTCCACTTCACCGCGTTGCAGATGGGAGAAGGGCAGGCCCATCGTCAAGATCTCCGCCTGGTACTTGAGGTTGCCGTACTCCTCGGCCTTGGCGAGCGCCTTCTCGCCTTTCTCGATTGCGAGGTCCGCCTTCGTGGCGAAGGTCAGGGTGTTGGCCAGATGCACCATCCCGAAGAGCATCGTCTCGGAGTCCTGGAGCCGTTCGCCCAGAGCAGTGAGTTCACCCATGTAGAACTCGACCTGGTCGAACTCGCCGCGAGCAGTCCGAAGGAAACACTGATACATGCAGGCCTCGGCCAGCCCCGATCCCTCCGAGGCGGCCCGGGCGGCGGCCTCGGTGGCAGCGAGCTCGTCGAGGGCGCTCTCGGTGTCGGCGAACATCATCCCCGAGATCAGCGCCGACTTGTTCCGTCCGGAGAGACCCATGGCGAGATCGCCACGCTCCTGTCCCTCCTCGCGCAGGCGGGCGTACACCTCGGCGGCGCCCTCGAAATCGAATCGCATCTCTTTGGCCCGGCCGATCCCCTCGAGAACCACTCTGAGCGTGCCGGCGTCGGCGTGGTCCAGGCCGTCGAGAATCTCCAAGGCCTGGCCGAAGCGATGGATCGCCTCGGGAAGCGCAAACGAGGACAGCGCGCGGGAACCGGCTTCCACCAGGTGCGGGAGCGCTCGTTCCGGTTGTCGAGCTGCGAGGTGGTGGTCGGCGATGTCCTCGACCCGCTCGGGGCTCAGGCGCTCGAGGAAGTCGGCCATCACCGCGTGGATCTCTACGCGCCTGCGGAGCAGCACGGTGTCGTAGACGGCCTGTTGCATGAGGGCATGTCGGAACCGATAGCGGCGCTTGGGGATCCGGGCGGTCTCCCGCAGGATCTCTTTGCGTTGCAGGCTCACCAGGCCATCGTCGACGCCGGCGAGATCCTCCAGGACCGCTGACAGCTCGTCGTACCTGAACTCGCGCCCGAGCACACTCGACGCCTGGGCGACCCGGCGGGAAACGTCATCGAGGCTGTCGAGCCTGGTGGTGATCACCGCCGAGAGAGTGTCAGGAACAGAGATCGAGACGATCTCCGAGGTCGCGACCCACCGGTCGTCGGAGTGGATCAGCACTCCCCGGTCGATCAGCGACTTGATGACCTCTTCGAGGAAGTACGGGTTGCCTTCCGACTTCGAGAGGATCAGCTCTCGCACCCGCTCGGGAAGCCCGTCGATGTTCAACAGCGCCGAGACGAGCGAGCGCGCGTCGTCGAGTTCCAGTGGCTGCAGTTCGATCGCCTCGTACTCGTACCCGTGGTCGCGAACCGTGGCCTCGTGAACTTCCCACGACGGTTCGTTGCGGCGCGGGCGGAACACGAGAACCAGGCCGATCGGCGCGTGCGCGGTGAGCCCGAGGAGATCCGTCGCCAGATCGATGGACGCCGAGTCAGCCCAATGCAGGTCCTCGAACACGACGATCAACGGAGTCTGCATGGCCATCGCGGTCAGCAGATCACCGATGGCTCGGAACGCCTCACCACGGAGTCGGCCCGGTTCGAGGTACTCGAATCGAGCGCGAAGCTCCTGCGGGACTGCGGCACCAAGCAGCGCTCCGATGAACGGGGCGACCTCACTCGCACGCCCAGGCAGCACGTCTTTGACGGCCTTCTCGATCGCGTGCCAGAACGTGGTTGCATCTGCGTCCGCCGGCGCACCGACGATCTGGTGCATCAGGCGTTGCACCGAAGCGAAGGGGACACTCGTCTCATAGGACAGGGATCGGCCGGTCACCCACGTGAAGGGCGCACTGCTCTCGGCGAGCGCAGTGCGGGCTTCGGCGACGAGGCGTGACTTCCCGAGACCTGCTTCGCCCTGGACCGAGACGATCCTGCCCTGGCCACCCACCACATCGCCCAGCGATCTGCCCATTCGGTTCAGTTCGTCGCCACGGCCGACCATGGCGGCGTCGAGACCTTCGATTCCTCTGATCTTCTCGGGGCGGGGGAGTGCCTTGATGACCCGATGGGCCTCGACCGGCTCCGACCGTCCCTTGACCTCCATCGCTCCCAGCGGCTCGAACTCGAACAGCTTGTCGACCAGTGCCCGGGTCGACTCCGAGATCTGAACGGTGCCAGGAGCAGCGGTCTGTTCCATCCGGGCGGCCACGTTGACGGCATCTCCCATGGCGGTGTATTCGACCCTGAGGTCGGACCCCACCGCGCCGACCACGACGAGGCCGGTGTTGATGCCGACTCGCACGTCGAAGTTCACATTCCACTTCCGGGAGGTCTCCCGGCAGTAGGGGTCGATCGACTCGATGATCTCCAGACCGGCCCGGACAGCCCGCTCGGGGTCGTCCTCATGGCCGATGGGAGCGCCGAAGAAGGCCAGGATGGCATCACCCATCAGACGGGCGAGCGTCCCCTCGTACCGGTACACCGGGGCGATCAGATGCTCGAAGGCACCGTTCATGATCTCGGCCCACTCTTCGGGATCGAGCTGTTCGGCGGCCGTCGTGGAGCCCTGCACATCGCAGAACAGCATCGTGACGGTCCTCCGCTCTCCCTGCATCGCGCCCGTCGTGGCAGCCGACTCGAGCTTGGAGAGCAGTTCGCGGGGGATGAGCTTGCGGAGCCCGGCGTCCGGGTCCTCGACCGCCGGCGTCGCTCCTGCGTCGACCCGGTGTCCGCACTTCATGCAGAACACGGCATCGGGCGGGAGCTCGGCATGGCACTTCGCACACGAGAGGGCGGCCAACGGGGTGCCGCACTTCATACAGAAGGCGGCTCCTTCCGGGTTCTCTGTCGAACACTGCGGACACGTCGCCATGGAATCAGTACTCCGATGGCCAGGTGACCCTACCCCTCGCCCGCTCGGTGTGTCGTACAGAACCGTCGTCTCGGTGTGCGCCATCCGCTCACAGACGACACCGACAGTCCGTCCGACACGGCGGTGGCATGCGTGCCAGACTCGTTGCACATGGGAAAGACCGCCATTCTTGCCGTCGACGACGACCCCCAGGTGTTGGCAGCGGTCGCGCGTGATCTGCGTTCCCGGTACGGCAGTCGATGACGATCCGCAGGTGCTGGCCGCCGTATCCCGGGACCTGCGAAATCGCTACGGCAAGGACTACCGGATCGTGCGGGCGCCGTCCGGCGCCGAGGCGCTCGCTGCGCTCACCGACCTCCAGGCGCGGGGAGACACCGTCGCGGTCCTGGTCGCAGATCAGCGGATGCCAGAGATGACCGGAACCGAGTTTCTCGTGGCAGCCAAGGGCTCGTTCCCCGACGCCAAGACGGTCCTGCTGACCGCCTACGCCGACACCGAGGCGGCCATCACCGCCATCAACGACATCGCGCTCGACCACTATCTGCTGAAGCCGTGGGATCCGCCCGATGATCGGCTGTACCCGGTCATCGACGAGTTGCTCGACGAGTGGAACGCCGCTCACCCCCCGCCGTACAGCGGCGTCCGGGTGATCGACACCCGGTGGTCGCCTGCGGCCCATGTCGTGAAGGACTTCCTCGCCCGCAACCGTATTCCGTACCGCTTCGCCGACCTAGAGCGCGATCCCGAAGCCAAGGCCATCGCTGACGCGGCAGACTCTGAACTGCCGTTGGTGATCCTGCCCGACGGCACGACGATGGCACGGCCGGACACGACCCATCTGGCGAAGGCGGTCGGTCTCCAGACCGAAGCCAAGAACCCCTTCTACGACCTCATCGTCGTAGGAGCCGGGCCCGCCGGCCTGGGTGCTGGCGTGTACGGGGCGTCCGAGGGTCTTCGCACCGCCGTCATCGAGCGAGCAGCCACCGGAGGCCAAGCCGGAACGAGCTCGCGTATCGAGAACTATCTGGGTTTCCCTGCAGGCATCAGCGGTGGTGATCTGGCAACCCGAGCCACCTCCCAGGCCCTCAAATTCGGCGCCGAGATCCTCACCGGGCCCGAGGTGACCGGAGTCGAAGTCTCCGACCCGGTCAAGACGGTCGTGCTGTCCGACGGTCAGCGTCTGAGCTGCAATGCCCTCATCGTCGCCTCCGGGATGACGATCAGACGCCTCGGAGTCGACGCCGCCGAAGCGCTCGTCGGTGCCGGCGTCTACTACGGTGCTGCGCCCTCGGAGGCCGTGACCTACCGCGGCGAGCACGTCTATGTCGTAGGTGGTGCCAACTCGGCCGGGCAGGCGGCGATGATGCTCTCCAAGTACGCCGGACGGGTCACGATGATCGTCCGTGGCGACTCCCTCGAAGCTGGGATGTCGCAATACCTGGTCGACCAGATCCGGGCGACGCCGAACATCGACGTCCGCCTCGGAAGCCAGATCGCCGACGCCACGGGAGACGGACGGCTCGAGCAACTCGTGCTGCGGGATCGGACGTCGGGAGCCGAGGAGACGGTCGACGCTGCCGGTCTGTTCATCTTCATCGGCGCCGTCCCCCACTCCGATTTCGTCGACGGCGTCGTGCGTCGGAGCAAACGCGGGTTCATCCTGACGGGCGCCGACCTGAAGATCGACGGCGATTGGCCGCCGGAATGGCCACTCGAACGCGATCCGTTCCCGATGGAGGCGAGCGTGCCGGGCATCTTCGCGGCCGGGGACGTCCGGGAGGGTGTCGTTCGACGGGTCGCCTCTGCCGTCGGACAGGGAGCGGTCGCAGTGAGCCTGGTCCACCAGTACCTCGATACGGTCTGACATGGCCGCCTCGCTCCGGGCAGTCCCTCTGTTCGCCGAGCTTTCAGACTTCGATCTCGACCTACTGGAGCGTCGCTCCGAGGTCGTGGCACTCACAGCTGGTGACGAGTTGTTCGCCGAGGGCGCCGCAGGCGAGCGAGCCTTCGTCATCTCCGAAGGTGAGATCGAGATCGTCAAACGCACCGGTGACCGCGAGGTTCTGCTGGCCGTCCGCAAACCCGGCGAGGTCATCGGTGAGATGGCGCTGCTTCAAGATGCTCCCCGCTCCGCAACGGCGAAAGCGAAGACGGATGCCCGACTACTCGCAATCCCCAAAGCGGAACTCGACGCCCTCATGGACTCGAGCATCTCGGCGGTCCGTGCGATGTTCAAAGTGCTGCTGGAGCGTTGGCAGGCGACCCAGTCACTACTGACCCAGAGCGAGCGGATGGCGCAACTCGGCACGCTGACGGCGGGCCTGGCGCACGAACTCAACAATCCGGCGGCGGCGGTCAAGCGGGCGGCCGGTCAACTGGGTGATGCCGTCGCCGAGCTGGTCGAAGCCGAGCGACGCTCGCCCGGCGGATCGCCGATGCCGAGCAGGACGCGATCGACACATTGCGAGCCCGGCTCGACGGCACCGAGCGAACGGGCGACGCCATGGATGCCTTGGGGCGCTCCGATCTCGAAGACGAGGTCGAGGACGCCCTGACCGATGCCGGGATCGATGACGGCTGGAGGCTCGCCCCTGCGATCGTCGACGCCGGATTGGCGGCCGTCGTCGCCGAGGTGATCGACACCGCCGGCGAACGATCAGAGGAGCTCCTCGAGGTGCTGCGAGCCAAGCACGACGTCGCCTCGCTGCTGCACGAGGTCGAGGAGGGGACTCGCCGGTTGTCCAGCATCGTGAAGGCACTCAAGTCGTACTCATATCTCGACCAGGGACCGGTTCAGGAGGTCGACCTGGAGAACGGTCTCGACGACACCCTGCTCATCCTCAAGACGAAGCTCTCCGGTATCCGCGTCGAGCGGGAGTACGCCGACGACCTCCCGCGCATCCAGGCGTACGGAGGCGAGCTGAACCAGGTCTGGACCAACCTGTTGGACAACGCCGCCGACGCCATCCACGAATCCGAGCGTGCTGATGGCGTGATCGTGATTCGAGCGTTCCCGGAGGGCGATTTGGTCGTCGTCGAGGTCGAAGACAACGGACCCGGGATCGCCCCCGCGGCCATCAACCGGGTCTTCGACTCGTTCTTCACCACGAAGCCCCCAGGCTCGGGAACCGGCCTCGGGCTCAACATCACCTATTCGATCGTCGTGAACAAGCACCGCGGCGACATCACCGTCGAATCCGAGCCTGGTCGAACCGTGTTCCGGGTCGAACTGCCTCGCACCGTCACCGATTGAGAGGAGGCCCACGTGGCCCAACCCTGTGAACATCTGATCGACGTCGAGTTGGAGCCGATAGCGCCGGGGGGTTGCGTCGACTGCATTCCGATCGGCGGCACCTGGGTCCACCTGCGCTACTGCACCACGTGCAAGACGATCCGCTGCTGCGACGACTCGCCGAACAGGCACGCCTCGAAACATGCCGCCGCCCACCCCGATCACCCCGTGATCCGCTCCGCCGAGCCAGGCGAATACTGGGCGTGGTGCTACACCCACGAGTCGGGCATCCGCACCGACCGCTGACGGTCGATGCACGGCACATCTCGGTGTGGCGCCGGGCACGACGCGCACCCCGCATCGATCGCCGAGCCGCTCAGAGACCCGCCCGGCTCCGCCGCCAGCCCGATGACCACCCCACGCTGAGACGACCCCACCGAGGCGAGCTCCAATTCGTCGGTGGAGCGGTCTCGCGATCGTCACGCTCTAGCTTCGACTCCGTCATCACGACTGCTGCGTCAACCCCCGCCACACCCGTTCCGAGGTGAAGGGTGTCTCGGTCAGCCACAGTCCTGTGGCGTCGTGGATGGCATTTGCGATCGCCGGAATCGGGGCGTTGATCCCGATCTCGGAGACCGACTTCGCGCCCATCGGGCCGGTCGGCTCGAACGACTCCACCAACACCACCTCCAGTGGGGGAAGGTCGGCGATGCTCGGGATCTTGTACCGGCCCAGATCCGTGGTCCGGCACCTCCCTGACCGGTCGAACACCATCTCTTCCATCAGGGCGTACCCGATCCCGTTGACCACCGCCCCCTCCACCTGACCCTCGGCCAGTTGCGGGTTGATGGCGGTGCCGCAGTCGACGACCGCGATGAAGTCGACGATCTCGACATGGCCGGTGACCAGGTCGACACCGACCTCGACGAAGGCGGCCAAGAAGGGTGGAGGCGACAGCTCGGGGACGGCCGAGGCCAGCGCGCCGATCTGGCGCTGGTTCTCTCCATAGAGGCTTCGATGGGCCACCTGGGCGAGCGTCACGGACTCACCCTCTGGAGGTCCTGCTCGCTCGCCAGCGAGCTCGATCCCGTTCGGGTCGACCTTCAGCATCTGGCCTGCCACCGCCTTGATCTGCTCGGCAACGTCATATGCCGCGCGCTGCACGGCCATGCCCGACACATACGTCGTCGAGGATGCGTAGGCACCCACATCGAAGGGCGTCAGATCGGTGTCCGACGACCGCACGATGATCTTCTGGAGCGGCACCCCGAGCACTTCGGCGGCGATCTGGCCGAGGATCGTGTCCGACCCCGTCCCGAGATCGGTGGCACCGACGGACAGGTTGAAGGAGCCGTCGTCGTTCATCTTGATCGATGCAGCGCCCATGTCGATCAACGGGATGCCCGACCCCTGCATGTGGATCGACATGCCGACGCCGTAGACCCGATCCCCCTCGCGGCGCCGCTTCCCGCGTTTCGCCGCCCAGTCGATGTGTTCTGCCCCGACTCTGATGCACTCCTCCAGTTCGCACGAGGTGATTGTCTGTTCGACTCCCTCGCGACCCTCACCGAGCGCTTGGAAGATCGGAGAGGTCTCCCCGGTGCGGATGTGGTTCCTCTTCCGGAACTCGACGGCGTCGATTCCCAGATCGGCGGCGAGACGATCGATGGCCGTCTCCAGGGCGAAGTAGCCCTGGGTGGCGCCGTAGCCCCGGTACGCCCCTCCGACCGGCAGATTGGTGTAGTAGGCCTCACCCCAGAAACGGACGTGGGGTGCTTTGTTGTAGAGGGGGAGCGTCTTGGAGCCGACGTTCGACAGCACGGTCAACGCGTGTGTGCCGTACGCCCCGGTGTTCGACCACACCTCCATCTCGATCGCATGGAGCAGGCCGTCCCGCTTGGCGCCGAGTTTGACTCGCACCCGCATCGGATGCCGCGTCCGTGCAGACACGAACTCCTGGGCGCGGTCGTACTCCAGCACGGCCGGTCGTCCGGTGCGCATCGTCACCAGTGCCGGCAGGTCCTCGATCAACACCTCCTGTTTGACCCCGAAACCCCCACCGATGCGAGGCTTCACGACGCGGATCCGGTGGACGGGGACGTCGATCACCCTCGCGATGATGCGCCGCACATGGAAGGGCACTTGCGTGCTGGACACGATGACGAGACGCTCGTCCTCATCGAGGTAGGTGGTCGCGATGTGGTTCTCGATGGGGACGTGCTGGGCGTACTGCGTTTCGCAGGTGACGTCGACGACGGCGTCGCATTCGCCGAAGCCCGACTCCACATCGCCCGCAGACGCCACGACGTGTGCGGCGCAGTTGCGGTCGGCCGCCCAGATGTCGAGCGCGTCGGCTTCGTCGTGGATGATCGGAGCGCTCTCGGCCATCGCCTGATCGAGCGACAGCACCGGCTCGAAGACCTCGTACTGCACGTCGATCAGCTCGCAGGCCTTCCGGGCGATCTCTTCGGAGTCGGCGGCCACGGCGGCGACGCGGTCACCGACGAACCGCACCTTGGTGTCGAACATCCTGGCGTCGTAAGGCGACGGCTCGGGATGGCCCTGGCCGGCGGTCGTGTATCGAACCGTCGGAGTGTTGAGGTGCGTGAGCACGATGGCCACGCCTTCGAGCGCCTCGGCCTTCGACGTGTCGATCGACTTGATCACGGCGTGGGCATGTGGACTGTGCAGCAGCGCCAGATGGAGGAGACCCTGCCGGGGTGGAAGGTCGCCCACGAACACCGGCTGGCCGGTCGCCAGTGCACGGCCATCGACCTTCCGCTCGTTGGTTCCGACGATCGTGAACTTGCCCATCACGAACCTCCCTCAGGGTCTGCCAGTCGATTCGCGGCCATCAAGACGCCCTCGAGGATCTTCACGTACCCGGTGCAGCGGCACAGGTTGCCGGCGAGCGCGTTGCGGACTTGCGCCTCGTCTGGGCGGGGATTCGATCGAAGCAACTCTGCCGCCGTGAGCAAGATGCCGGGGGTGCAGAACCCACACTGGACGGCACCGGCATCGAGCAATGCCGATTGCAGGGGATGGAGCCCCTCCTCTCCCGCCATGCCTGCCACGGTCTCGATCGATGAGCCGTCGACCTGTGCAGCGAACATCAAGCAGCTGGCCACGGCTCGACCGTCGAGCAGCACGGCGCAGGTTCCACAGTCGCCGTGTGAGCAACCGTCCTTCACCGACGTCGCCCCGAGGGCCCGCAACGCGTCCATCAACGTGGTGCCCGGGGCAACGTCGATCTCTGTCGCCGTGCCGTCGAGATCGAAACGAATGATCATGCTCCACCTCCAGACCGATCTCTGGCCAGCCGCAGGCACCGCCCCGCCAACGTCTGTGCGAGGTGGGCTCGGTACTCGGCAGAGGCCAGCCAGTCGGAGTGTGCTGTGATCTCCAACTGGTCGATCGCAGCGGTGACGTCCTCTTCGGTGATCAGGGTGCCGGCCAGCCGGGCCTCGGCAGCCGGCTGCCTGGTGGCGGCCCGGAACCCGGCCGACAGCGCCAACCTCACTTGCGTCGCACGCCCCTGCGAGACATCGAGTCGACAGGCTGCATTGGCGAGCGCATGGTCGTAGGCCGACCGTGAGAACCTGAGGAATGCCGCGTGTTGACCCTCCACGGGTGCAGGGATCACGACTCGGGTGAGGACATGCAGGCGTTCGTGAACGCCGTCGGCGTAGTACCGCTCCAGCGTGATCTGTCGATATTCACCGACGTAGTACTCCACGGAGGCGTCGAGGACCAACAGCACCGGAATCACGTCCGACAGCCACCCCCTGGCGAGGTGGCCCCCGATCGAAGCCGCGTTGCGCAACAGCGGCGAGCCGACGTGGACCATCATCTCTTCGATGACACTGGAGGGGAGCCTGCGCAGTGCGGGATGCTCCATCATGTCGGTGAGGGTGGCCATGGCCCCGACCGAGATCGCCCCATCGTCGGCCACTTCGATCGTGTCCATCCCGACATGGGCGAGATCGACCAGCACCTCGACCTCTTCCGGACAGCGGATCGCCAGCTCACTTCCTCCACCGACCAGACGGACCTCAGGTCCCTCCTGCAACAGGTGCCACACCTGCTCGATGTGGTTCGGCCGGTGAAACGCCTGAATCTGTGACAGGGACATGACGTCACCTTTCCAATCCGTCGTGGACGAATACGACCGCGTACGGCGCGAACCGCAGGTCATCGTTGTCGCCGATCTCTGGGCACAGGCTGCGACGCCGACTCGGCTCGGGCTAGAGACCAAGGTCACGGCTTCACGTCAGGGCTTGCACGTGCCGCCCCCGGCAGCGAGAGTCCCCCCGCACGACATCGCAGCAGTCGGGGGCTTGCTGGATCAGAGATCTGTCAGGAGCTCGGCCGCCAGTCGGTTGTGCCGAGCGATCAGTTCGTCGACGTCGACGGCAACGAGCCTGCCGCCGCGAACCACCGGCACGCCGTCGACCCACGTCTCGTCGACGGTGACGGGGGCGCACAGCACCAGCGCTGCGACCGGATCGTGCAGCGCGCCGGCATACTCCAAGCGATCGAGCGAGACAGCGAAGAAATCCGCCACCTTGCCGCGTTCCAGGGATCCGATGTCATTCCGCCCCAGCACGGAAGCCCCTCCCAGCGTCGCCAGCTCCAGGGCCTCGCGAGCGGGCATCGCCGTACCCGCCGACCTCCCGGGAGCGGGAGCCGCAGCCAACCGGGCGAGCAGCATCGCCTGCCGCACCTCACCGAGCATGTGGCTCCCGTCGTTCGAAGCCGAGCCGTCCACCCCCAGCCCGATGCGCACGTTCGAGTCCCGATACCGCCGAACCGGGGCAACCCCGGACGAGAGCCGCATGTTGGAACTCGGGCAGTGGGCCACTCCGGTGCCCGACGACGCCATCCTCTCCACACCCTCGTCGTCGATCCACACACCGTGGGCAAACCAGACGTCGGGTCCCATCCAACCAACCGACTCCGCGTAGTCCAGCGGTCGGAGCCCGAAGGTCTCGAGGCAGAAATCCTCCTCGTCGATCGTCTCGGCGAGGTGGGTGTGCAGCCTGACGCCGAACGTCCGAGCGAGTTCGGCCGACGACGTCATGAGATCGGTGGTCACCGAGAACGGGGAGCACGGAGCGACGACGACTCGGATCATCGCTCCCGGCTCCGGGTCGTGGAACGCCTCGATCACGCGCTGGGTGTCCTCGAGGATCGCGTCCTCGGATTCCACGACGGAGTCGGGGGGGAGCCCACCGGCGCTCTCGCCGAGACTCATCGAACCTCTCGCCGCATGGAACCGCACACCGACGGAGCGCGCAGCTTCGATCTGGTCGTCGAGTCGGCTTCCGTTCGGGAAGAGGTAGAGATGGTCGGACGACGTGGTGCATCCGGAGCGTGCCAGTTCGGCGAGACCGACCTGCGTGGACACGCCCACGTGTTCAGGCGTCATCCGCGCCCAGATGGGGTACAGCGTCTTCAACCAGTCGAACAGGCCGGCGTCCTGGGCTCCTGGCACCACCCTGGTCAGGGTCTGATAGAGATGATGGTGGGTGTTCACGAGTCCGGGCGCAACCACGTGGCCCCGGAGATCGACGACCGTGTCTGCCTCGGCGGGCAATTCGTCCGTTGGACCGACCTGTTCGATCCAGCCGTCGCGAATGTAGAGCCCACCCCCTTGGATCTCTCTTCGTGCCGCATCCATGGTCACGACGACTGCTGCGTTGCGGATGAGCGTGGTGGTCATACGGCCACGCTATCTGGACGACCGACCGGCCCCGAGAGCACGACGACCCTTGCGTCCAGGACTCGCAACCGAACCCGGAGATTCGAAGGTGGTGTCCACCGACATGGCCGGCGCTGGTGTGCCTTCATCGGGGTTGGACGGAGGGTCGACGGGATCATCGATGTGCTGGACGGACTGGAGGCGTTTCCTACACGGTTCGTTCCCCGCCGGGGACGGCCGCGAGGATCCGTGGTGGGAACCTGGTGCCGCTGTCACCCGACGTGAACTCCGATTCGTCCGTATGAATGAGGGGCCTTCCGCCCCGAGACGAAGGAGTCGAAATGGAAACGCGGTTCTCGAACGGCACGGCCCGGTTGTTGGCACTCACCGGGGCTGGTGCATGGTTGCTCCTCGCCACCGCATGGCAGGCTTCGAACACTCTCGAAAGCTCCCGCAGCTGGGAGGGCCTGCCTCAGGCGTTGTTCTTCGTCGGGATGATCGGCCTGCTGGTCGGGGGATTGGCCCTCGCCGTCATGGCGATGCATTCGGTGGGTCCCGCCCGGCGACCGAGAGGCAGGGTGGGCGGACTCGTTCTGCTTGCGGTCGGAATGGTTCTGTCACTCATCGCAGGGTGGGCGGTTCCGGTCTGGGCGGCGGCCTACGGATTGTCGATGTTGATGCTCGCGTTCAGCGGCTCGCTCGGGCGCGCCGGCTGGATTGCGGGCGCAGCACTCACAGCGGCGTCGGCAACGTGGTTCGTGCTTTCGGCGCTCGAGGTCGGGACCGCCGACTCCTACGGTGACTATCCCATCGCTTGGATCACCGCCACGTGGCTTGCGGCAGTCGGCTCGGCAATCGGGCTGTTCGTCCATTCCAGGTCGTTGAGAACCGACCGAGACGAGGTGATGGCGTCGCTGACCTGAGGGACCGAATCGATCAACGTCACATCCGAAGACGTGTTACGTTCCGCCGGGGAAGGGCGATTGTGGCCACACTCGACGGGCGGACCCCCCTGATCCTCAGGCTCGCCAGAGGCCTCGCGGCGTTCGCTGAAGCTGTTCGACACCCTCGTCGGTGATCAGGACGAGACCGCCCGTCTGGACCCCTGCACGCTCGTCGATGGTGATGACGTTCGGCTGGACGACGACGGTCATGCCCGCCTCGAACGACATGTCGGGAAGCGGCTCGTTCATCCGGCTCTGCGTCCCGAGGATCGGCGGGAAGTAGCCGCCGCCATAGCCGTGCACCAGGTCGTCGTAGATCGTGAACCCGGCGTCCTCGATCGACCTTCGCTGCGGCGATCACCTCCTCGGGGCGGGTGCCGTGACGGAGCACGCCGCAGATGGCATCGAAGGCGGCGTCGGCCACCTCATGCAGCTCGGCATACAGCGGAGTCGGTTCGGCCTGGATCGTCATCGAGCGGAGGACCTGTCCCGAGTGACCCCACCACGACGCCGAGATCTCGCACGTCAGCACGTCGCCGGCAGCGACCGGACGGTTCGACGGCCACTGCGACGGCACGCACTGTGCGGGGTCTGCCATCGAGGTCACGCCGAAGTAGTGGATCTGGTTGGTGGCGCCGGTGTCGAGGTAGGCGGCCTCGCAGATCGCTCCGAGCTCGGTTTCGGCCATGCCCGGGCGAACCCCGTCCCGGACCGCCTCGATGCCGCGATCGGAGAGCTCCGCGCCGCGTCGCATCCACTCGAGCTCCTCATCGGACTTGATGAGCCGGAGGCGGGTGTAGTCGGCGTCGAGGCCGACGATGTCGAACGTCGCTGACAGCCGGGCGTGGGCCTTCCACGTGAGCGGTCCGATCAGCCCGATCCGTTTGGCGCCGCGACGAGAGAGCTCGGCGGCGGCGGCCACGCTGGTGGCCGGGCCGTCCCAGGCAACGTCACAGCGACGGGCGAGCCGGCGGGCGTTGGGAAGATGGTTGTAGAACTGCACCCACATGGCGTCGCGCTCGCCGGGTGTGATCACCAGTGAGGCTTCCCGGGTGACGGGCCACTCGCTCAACCACTGGATGGCCGATCCGGTCCGGTTGGCACCGAACACGAGCACGCCGTCGAGCTCGTGACTCGCCATGACGTCGAGCACGCGCCTGTCGACGCCGGTCGAGCTCGGTCTCGCTGAATCTCGGGTAGTCCACTCTGATCACCTCGCTCTTTCAATCTCGTATGACGTCGTCGCCTTCAGCTCCAATCCTTCTCTCCGCGTGAGAGTGCCGGCCCCTGCTGCTCAAGAGGATGTCGCAGGGAGAGGCTCGGCCACGACGCCTGTGAGACGGATATCCCTCGATCCGAGCACTCCCATGATCGTGATAGCCCCCGCAAGCACTGTGAGTCCGAGCCACTGGCTCGCAACGAGAACCGATCCGAAGGCGACGTAGTTGATGGCGGTTGCCGACACTGGGAACGCGAGTTCCGCGATCGTCGCGGTTGATGCGGGCACTATCGTCAGTCCTCGGTAGTACATCAACATCGCAGCGAGTCCCGGAATCATCGCCAGAAGCACGATGGCAGCCGTGTCATTTCCGGAAAGCGGGGCTACGAGGCCATCCGTCTCGACGGTCCAGATGAGCCAACTCGCGGGCAGGCCGATCGTGAATCTCCAGGCCGTCAGAGCCTGGAAATCCAGTTTCGAAGACATCCTTCTACCGAGAACCGTGCCCATGCCCCACAGCGCCGCAGCACCGACGGCGAGGAGTGCGGGTGCCACCCGGGGCATCGAGAGGTCCGTCAGGTTCGGAAACGCAATCAGATATGCACCGGCGATTCCTGCCATGAAGAAGGCCCAGTATCTGGGGAGCAATGCCTCCTTGAGGACCAGTCTGGCTCCGAGGACGGCGATCAACGGCTGGAGCTTCTGCAGCAGAAGGGGCGTGTTCGGATCGCCGTATGTGAATGCAGTAGTGAAGAGGAACGTGGCCGTTGCCGACGCACCCACACCGATCACCAAGAGCGACATCCAGTCACGGAGGTCGAGCGTTCTCGCCGCCTGTCGTGAGCGGATCAGCCACGGGAGCGTGGCACCGAACAGAACGATGTGCTCGTAGAAGACGACCGTCGAGGCCGGAAGCTCGAGGGCGAGGCCACGACGAAACAGAGCATCCGTGCCCCAGAGCGCGGCCGCGCCAGCGACGAGTGGGATGCCGTGCCGAATCCTCATGGCCGATCGGATCCGATGCGGTCAGGCACGCTCTGCTGCCACCTCTCGTAATCTCGGAAGCACGTCCGATCCGAGCAGCTCGATCAATGCCTCCTGATCGAGGCTCGCCATCTGGAAGGTCACCACGTCAGCGCCGAGTTCGGTGACCAACGGCGAGTAGGCCGCAACGATGTCGTCGGCAGTCTCGACGAGCGTGTACCGGCCGAGAACCTCCTCTCGAGGCAGTTCGTCGGCGCGTTCCCTGAGTGTCTGGGGGTCGACTGCCTCCAGCCTGCCGGGTGCGCGCAGTCCTCTCCACGAATACAGCGCCTCCCACGCCTCCTCTTCGTTGGACGCCAGCAGTGACCAGCGGGTGGCGAGGATCTTGGGAGCGGGCCGCCCGGCGGCCTCGGCTGCCTCACGAGACGGGCCAACGACCCGTTCGAGCGTGTCTGCAGGATCCTTGACCGACGTGATGATCCCCTCCGCCTTCTCTGCGGCGAGGGCCGCCGACTTTGGCCCGCCGGCGGCCAGCCAGATCGGCACGGGCCCGAGTGGCGGTGAGTACAGCTTCGCCCGGTCGGTGGTGTAGTACTCACCTTCGTAGGTGAGCTTCTCGCCGTCGAGCAGTCGCCGCATGATCTCGAGGGCCTCGGCCATCCGCGCCGCCCGTTCCGCGTAGCGCGGGAACTCGTAGCCGAGCGGGCCCTCGTTGACGTTCTCTCCCGTTCCGACCCCGAGGTTGAATCGCCCACCCGAGAGGCGGTCGAGAGTGGCGGCCGCTTGGGCGACGACTCCGGGGTGGAACCTCCATAGAGGCGTCGTCACACCTGTGGCGAAGTCGAGCTTGGAGGTTGCGTTTGCCATCGCTCCGATGGTGGAGAACGCGAACCCCGCCGCCGATTGGTCATCGACCCACGGGTGGAAGTGTTCCGACACGACGACCATGTCGAAGCCGGCCTCCTCGGCGAGGACGGCGTGCCGCACGAGTTGTTCTGGCTGCCACTGTTCATGACCGCAGAAGTAGGCAAATACTGTCAATCCTGTGTTTCCTTTCGTCGAAGCGGCGGCTCAGTCGCCGGCCATGAAGATGCTCGAGATATCGCTAGCGGGCATCACTCGCCCGTATTTGATGTCGATCTCTGCCAGCGAAACGGCGTGGCTGAGTGGTGTCCGATCGAAGCAGCCGTCTTCGGCGACCAGGACTTCGAATCCGAGCGATGTTCCATCGACTGCGCTGGCTCGCACGCAGCCAGACGTGGTGCCCCCGGTGAGGACGACGGTGTCGCATCCGCTCTTGATGAGACCACTCAACAGAGGAGTCCCGAAGAAGATGCTGGCTTTGGTCTTCGTGATCGTGACCTCGTTGCCGCGTGGCCGAATATGGTCCACGAAGGCGACGTCACTGATCTCGTCGTTGGAGGTGGATCCGCGAGTTGCCGCCCCAACCCATCGCTGTGCTTGGTCCGGCACCGTGAAGATGATCGGATGACCGAGCCGTCGGAAGGTCTCGAGGATGTTGCCGACCTGCGGGAGTGCCGCCCATGCCCGCTCACCGCATGCCTGTCTCGAGCTCTGCTGAGCTCGAGACACCGGGAGATTCGGGCCGACGAAGGCTTCGGTCACATCGATCACGACCAGAGCCGGCCGGGAGCCCGCATATGGCGGTCGCGTCCTCGCGTAGGCCGAGAGCACCGTCCGATCTTCGGTGTCGAAAACCTCACGCCAGTCGATGTCGGTGCTCATCGATGGTTGCCTCCACACAACGGATTCGGGGGTGGTCCGACCGGCTGACGGTCGGACCACCCCCGAGTTTCGAGCTCGCTCAGAGGAGCCCTTCCTCGACGAGCTGTGGGACGAGTTCCCTCATCTTCTGGATCTGGGTCTCCATCGCCTGACGCGCCGATTCGGCGTTTCTCGGGACGATGGGACGGCCCGCCTCCTCAGCCCAAGCAGCGAACTCGTCGGAGAACAGCGTCTCCTCCACTGCGGTACGCAGATACTCGGTTGCCTCGTCCGACAGGTCCGCAGGCGCCGCGATGATCCGCATTTCGGTCACCGCTCCGGCAAGGTCGGGAAAGCCGACGTCGCCGGCGCTGGGAGCAGCGTCGAGCCAATCGAATCCGGCTGGGCGTTGATCCTCGAGTCCGAGGAACAGCACCGGCTTCAGGTCGCCGGACTCGATGAATCCGAGCACGTCGCTCGTTCCGTAGACGATGAAGTCGATGTCGCCTCTCACCAGGGCGGTCGCGACTTCCTGTGATCCTTCGGCCCCGAATGTGAGGTCAGCGTCCAGGCCGGTGGAACGGATCGCAACTGCGGATGCCAGCCCGGATGACGATCCGCGCTCAACTGTGAGAGCCTTCAGATCACTCCCTGCAACGAGGTCGTCCCAGGTCTGATACGGGCCGTCAGCGCGTGTGTAGACGACATAGGCGTTCTCTTCGATCGAGCCAAGCACCGTGAACTTGTCAGTCTCCCATTGGGCGATCTCGGGGAACTGGATCTCCTGTGCGGCGGTTGCCGGCATCGGGAGGATCGCCAACGTGTAGTCGCCCTCTTCCGTGTAGACGCCGGTCAGAGCCTCTGCGATCGGAGTGATGTTCTCGACGCCGATATTCGTTCCGTCCGGCAGCTGGGTTTCTGCCAGAACCTCGGCGAAGCCACGCGAATAGGTGTCGAATCCGCCACCCGGGCTGTACGGGACGACCCACGTGAAGTTCTCAGACGGATACTCCTCTGCAGAGTCTCCGCAGGCCGACAGGATCAGCGCCAGAACTCCCAGTAGGACTCCGACGCTCCTCAGGCGGTGTCGAGATCGCTCTTTGCTCATTGGTGTCTCCCTTTCTCTCGTGGCCCGAATTCGCCGAGCCGCGTGACCTTTATCAGTGCCTAGAACAACCCATCGAGCAGTCCAAGGTGCGGTGGCTGGCGCAAAAGCACTGTGAATACGAGGTACAGCATCACTGAAGTACCGGCAGTGACCAGAAGTGCGGTCCTCCAGGTCTCAGCCGAGTAGCCGATCATGATCGCGATCATGAACACAGGGGCTGCGAACACGAGACCAACAGCCCACGCCAGAACTCCGAATCCAGCCAAGTAGCCGATCAGCATTCGCTCTCTCTGGTGTCGTACCTCGTCCGTCAGCTTCGTTGTCACGTGCGTGACCTCCTGTGCCTCCTCTGCCTCGTCTTCTTCAAACGTGCCGGCGGCAGCCGTGATCTTCATGAAGATGTCGTCTTCGATGAATGCTCGGAACCGTTCCTTCAGCTTTGGAGAGGCCATCAACCCGAAATAGATGGCAATGATCACTGTGGTTGCTATCCCGGTGTACAGCGGGAAGTCTCGAGCTTCGGGAAGCCTGAACGTGAGAGAGACCAGGCTTGCGCCTACCGAGAGCGTGAGGAAGATGAGCATGACATTGCGCTCACCGGTCGGCATGCCCTTCACTTCTTCACTTCCTCGAGCTCGCGAGCCCGGCGTCGCATGGTCACCATCGGCGCAATGAAGATGAAGATGGTGATGACGACCAATGCGAGTGAGATCGGACGGGTGAAGAAGATCCCGATGCCCTGGTCGAAGACCTGGATGGATTGGAAGAAGGCGCGTTCGGTCGTCTCACCCAGCAGGAGGCCGAGGATGAGCGGCACGACCGGGATGTGGAACCGTCTCATGTAGTAGCCGAGCACGCCGAAGACCAGGGCAAATATGACATCCACGAACTGGCGTTGCAGCGAGTAGGCGCCGACGAGCGCCAGCACGCCGACGATCGGGGCCAGGATGCTGGGGCGGAGCCTGGTGATCTGTGCCAGCCACGGTGCCGACCAGACGCCGACAAAGGACGAAGCCCAACTGGTGAAGAAGATCACCCAGATGGCGACCCACACGATCTCCGGTGCCTCGCGGATCAAGTTGGGTCCGGGATTGATCCCGTGGATCACGAGAGCTCCGAGGATGATCGCCCAATCAGAGCTTCCCGGCAGGCCGAATGCGAGGCTCGGGAGCGCTGAGCCTGCGTCTTTCCCATCGTTTGCCGCCTCCGGCGCGAGGACGCCGCGCGGGTCGCCCTTGCCGAAGGATTCAGGATCATCCGACGTGTGTACGGCCTGGAAGTAGGCGAGGAAGGAGGCCACCGTCCCTCCTACGCCCGGAACGATGCCCACGCCGGTACCCAACACGGAGCTGCGGATCAGAAGCCACGGGTGAGCGAGTGTGAACCGTACGCCTTCCCACACCTGATCCTTTGAGAACTTCAGAGCGTCGAGGTTCTGAGCGACGGTCTCTCGTCTGATGAGGAGCCGGATGACCTCGGAGATTGCGAACAGGCCGATCAGCGTTGCGATCAGGTCCACGCCCTGGAACAACTGCGTGATCCCGAACACATACCGGAGTTCGCCGGCGACCGGGGAAAAGCCGACGAACGACAGGAGAAGGCCGACTCCGCCCGAGATCAGACCTTTGATGAGAGAACCCGTCGACGCTGCTGCGATCGCAGCGAGGCCCATGACGGCCAACATCGTGAACTCGGGAAACGAGAAGGCGAGGATGATCTCACGCACGACAGGAAGGAGGGCTACCAACACGAGGATGCCGATGATTGAGCCGAAGGCCGAAGCCGATGCGGATATGCCGATTGCGAACCCCGCCCTCCCTTGTCTTGCGAGCGGATACCCATCGAGGGTCGTAGCGGCATTCGGAGACGTGCCGGGTGTGTTCAGGAGGATGGCAGAGATCGAGCCGGCGAACGTCTGCGCGCTCAACGCAGATACGAACAGCACGATTGCCTCTGCGGCAGTGAAGCCGAAGGTGAACGGGATCATGAGGGCGATTCCCACCGAGCCGCTTAGGCCCGGCAGGAGCCCGAAGATCAACCCATTCATCAGCCCGAGGAGGAAGAGCAGGGGGAGCGGCCAGGTGAACAGTTCGCCGAGACCAACGAAGACGGAGTCGAAGATCTCCACGTATCAGACCCTCGTGTCGAGGGGGTCGGCCACTCGGTTGCTCTTCGTCATCGAGGGTCTTCCTCAGGATTGAATACATTATGTAACTTCGGAGTGTGGCCCCGAAGTTAGCCGTCGAACGGCGACGGCGTCGGGGGATTCGCCGAGTTTGTGTTTCGAGGTTGTGAACGTCCCCGAGAGCCATGAATCGCGGCCATGAAGCGGATCGGAGCTCGGCAGCGCAGGTGGCTCGGGTCCCTCGACGGGATTCAGCGGTCTTCGGCTTGTAGCTCGGAGATCCGGCGCTGCAACTCGATGGAGACTTTGGTGAGATGCTGAGCGAGCCACTCTTCAGCTGCTTTCGTGTCCCCGGCGCGGACGGCCTCGACGATCACTTGGTGCTCCGCACGGCCGTGCTCGACGACACGGACGCCGAGCCAGTAGCGCCCAACGTCGGCTCTGAGGCGTTCGATGAGGTCTGCAGTTCGGGGTCGTCCGGCGATCGTGTAGAGCCGCCGATAGAAGGACTGGCGCAACTCCAGCCAGTCGTCGCCCTCACCTGGCTGATCGAGCTCGTTGGCGAGATCCGACAACTCTTCGACTTCGTCTGGTGTGATGTGATCGACGGCGGATCGGAGCGCAAACGTCTCGAGCAGAATTCTCAGGTCATAGATCTCTGCCACTTCTGCGCGTTGCAACATCCGCACGGTCGCACCCCGGTGCGGATAGAACACGACCAGCCCTTCTGCCTCGAGCTTCCGAAGGCCGGCCCGCACAGGGATTCGCGACACGCCGAGGCTCTTGGCTAGCTGCTCTTGCGGGAGCTTCTCGCCGGGCTTGAAGATCCCGGACAGGATGGCCTCTCGGACCGCCGCGACCACCATCTCCTCGACGGTTCGGTATTTGGAGGTCGCTTCGCTGGCGATTCCCGCCATCGATCGCTGCACTGCCTCGGTCACTCGGTGATCACGCCCTCTCTCCGCATCGTGGCTCAGCGCATGCAGGTCATGCGGGAGCTTCGTCCAATTGCCGTTTCATCTCCTCGGCAACCTCACGCAGATGCGCCTCCAGCCAAGAAGCGGCCAGGTCCGGGTTGCCCAACCTGATCCGTTCGAGCAGCTCGCGGTGCGTGTGCGATCGGAGATCGACCAGGCCCATCGTATATCGACTGACCTCCGCCCGGAACTGCATGATCGTCGTGACGACCCGCGGAGTGTTCCCGATTCCGTACAGGTACCGATAGAACGCCTGGCGATCGACCAGCTCTGACTCGCTACTCGTGTCTGACTCGAGCTTGTCGGCGAGCAGCTCGAGTTGAACGAAGTGGTCGCCTGTGATCGCTGCCGTGGTCTTTCGGAGTGCGAACGTCTCGATCAGTATCCGCATCTCGTAGAGGTCGGCCACCTCCTCCGCCGACAGGGCACGCACGGTCGCCCCACGATGCGGGTGAACCTCGACGAGTCCTTCGGATTCGAGCCGCCCCATTGCCGAGCGAATCGGCATCCTGCTGACGTCGAGCAGCCGGGCGAGCATGTCCTGCGGCAGTCGCTCACCGGGACGGAAGACGCCCGACACGATCGCATCACGGATCACAGCGGCTACGGCATCCTCGGCGGTCCGATAGTCCCCTTTGGAAGCCGCCACTAGTCGAGCGAGCGCGCGCTCGCGTTCGGTGCCGGCTCTCATCGGCTTCATCTGAGCGCCCGCTGGTCGGTCAAGCCCTGCTCCAGATGGCGAAGCGGCATCGCAGCCACGACGGAGACCAGGGTGATGGCCGAGATCGTCAGAAACGCCGTCGAGATCGGCAGCGTCAAGATCAGCGCCCCGAACGCGGCCGGCGCAGTGAACTTGGCGAAGTTCCGAATCGCACCGGTGACAGCGACGAAGCTCGCTCGCTGCTCAGAGCCGGTAGCCGAGGTCACGAACGAGTTGGTGAAGACGCCCAACAATCCATCCCCGGCACCGTAGGCGATGGAGCCAACGAGCAACAGCGGTCTCCATGGGGCGATCGCGAACGTCGAGATCGCGATTGCCATCAACACGACTCCCACGGAGACGAAGGTCGTCGGTCGCCCGCGTTCGGAGAGTCGTCCGACCGACGCGGCGACGATCGTTCCCGTGAGTGCGGCGGCGCCCAACACGAGGCCGGCGAACGCCGGTGACGCGTCCCGCGTGTCGACGAGCAGGACCGGCAGGAAGGTGAGGAGTGAGAACTTCACGAACATTCGCAGAAAGCCGGCGTACTGCAGCGCCAGGATCGGGACGGATCGGAACAGAGCGACGACCGAGCGCAGGCCGACCCGGCTCCTGCGCTCGGAACTCACGGTCGGGACGTCGACGAGGCGGACGAGGATGGCCACTCCGAGCGGGATGGCGACGAGTTGTCCCAACCAGGGCACGAACCAGCCGAACCCCACGAGCGCTCCGCCGACCACCGGCAGAACGCCGTCTCCGAGCGACATGGCAACGGATCTGCGCCCCTGTGCTCGAACGAGGTTCACCCCACTGAAGGCATCGCCGAGCACCGTCATCGTGAGTGGTAGCAGGCCGGCGAACATCACACCCTGGATGAAGCGTACGACCAGGAATACGGTGAAGTCGGAAGACACCTGGAGGAGCCCTCCTGCGACACCGAATCCAACCATCGCATATCCCAGGACTCTTCTCCTCCCGAGTCGATCGGCGAGGACGCCCAGCGGGATCGCCGCCAGGGCCGCCGGCAGGAGGTACACGCTCATGACGAGGCCGAGTTGCGCCTCGGTGAGTCCGAGCGTGTCTCGCATCGTGGGAAGTGAAGGGGCGATCAGTTGCACGCCGGTGAGTGCCACGATGGCGCTGGCATACGCGAACAGCGCGTTTCTCTTGGCGTCCCGCTCGGCCAGCGTTCCCGCCGCGATCATTCAGTCACCGAGCGTCACGGCCCCGCACATCGACAGCGCCATGAGTGCATAGATCTTTGTGCCCTCGATCATGTTGCCCAGCTCCATCGAGCCGGTGCCTTGTGTTGCTGCGTTCCCGCGACTCGGCCCGAAGGTGAGTGATGGGATACCTCGCCCGTTGTAGACGTTTGTGTCCCGCCACATCGATACGACCGCGGTTTCGGCGTGTTCCGGCATCGGCTCTCCGCGCACGTACTCATGCGCCGTCCTGATCGTGTCGAGGAGAGGGGCGATGTCCTCGTCGGATGCGGCGTGCCCTGCCTTGGACATGTAGACCTCGACCTTGGCTGCCGGATCGACCGACTGCACGACCTCGGTGAGCTCGCGATGGATCGGACCGACATCCTCCCCGGGGAGAGTGCGCACGTCGACATAGAGGGCCGCATACGTCGAGGAGCGGTTCGGCCGCCACGGCAGCCCACCTCTCATCGCCCCCACCTGAGCCTTTGGGGCCATCGTCCCACTCGACGTCTCGGTGGTGCGCCTCGATTCGAATTCGATTGCCCAGCTCTCGATTGCCTGGATCACGGCGGCAGCACGGACGATCGCGTTCGGGTGATCCTCGAGCCGTTCTGTCCGGAGGAGGCGTGGCGTGTACATGTTGCGGCCGCTGAGCGAGACCTTGAAGTAGGTGGCTCCGCACTGGACCCAAGAGGCTGAGAAGTCGGTGGTCTCGGCGATCACCGCGTAGTCGGCGGTGTATCCACGATCGACGAGCCATGTCGTGCCGAGGCCCTTGGATTCGTAGCGCATCCCCTCGTACTCGTCGACAGGTGCCGCCCCGGTCTCGCCCGCAGCGGACTTGAGCAGGACGTCGCCCTTGAGTGCTGCCCCGGCTTGTGCGATCGCTCGGCCGGCGACCATCTGAACCGACATGCACCCGCGGTCGTTCTGGACGGTGTGGCCGATGATGTGATCGCCCTCACGGCGGGCTCCAACCCGGTTCGGATCGGGAGCGTTCATGAGCCGGTCGTAATCGGGACCCGACGCCTCGGTGTCGAGGTGTGCATTGAAGATCAGTGATCGTCCAGATCCATCTCCCCGCAGACGGCCGACAACGCTGGCCCGCCCTTCGATCATGGGAACGAAATCCGCCTCCATCCCGTTGTCGCGGTACCACTCGTACACGCGGCGCGCGCCGTCGGCTCCTCGTTGCCGAGCGGTCCGTAGGTGTTGCCGAGCTCGAGAGCGAGATCGGCCAAGTCCTCCTTCGATTCATCGATGCGTCCGAAGACCTCTTCTATCAATCCGCTGCTCATGCTGCGTCGCTCCCATCCAATTGCGCCGTGTCCCGCAAGACGTGCTCGATGTCTTCTCTGCTCAATGGCTCGTCGGGACCCGTGCTCCTCGTTATCAATGCCTCGACGATCGTCTTGCGAATGTCACGCCCCGACCGCCCGGCCATTCGTTCGGCGATCTGTCTGATGTCCGCTGCACCCAGTGAGTGCTCCGGCACCTCAGTGAGCGAGTCGGCCACGATCTGGGCTCGTTCCTCGACTCCCGGTAGCTCGAACTCCACTGCGAGATCGAGTCTGTCGAGCATCGCCTCGTCGATCGTTGCAACGAAGTTCGACGTTGCGATGACGTAGACGTTGTTCACCGCTGCAGCGAGATAGTCGATGCCGCGCAGCACGGCCTCTGTTGCGCGCATGACATCCACAGGGTCCCGCCCGCCTGATGCCATCGACCGCCGCATCGCCAAACTGTTGACCTCATCGATGACGACGATGACCGGATGTCCCTTCTCGGCGAGCTCCGGCAGCGACTTCTCGAGGAGGTTGATGGCGTTCCGCTGGCTCTCGCCGAGCATCTGGCTCGGGAGCGCGTGTGGGTCCACCTCGGCGAAGATGACCTCCTCGGCGACACCGGCATCGATCAGATCCTGGGCAACCACATTCGCCAAGCCTCGTGCGATCGAGGACTTGCCGGTGCCCGGTGGGCCATGGAGCAAGACGATCCCGTGGATCGGGAGCCCGACACGGGAGTGCTCACCGCGATGCTCGAGACAGAACCGGGCGTGAGCGCGGAGTCGCCGCTTCGCATCCGGGTCGATGTAGATCCGATCCCACCACTCGGTCCACCCGTTGCGTGGCAATGTCAGCCATCTCAGAAAGCCATAGCGGTCCTCACGCCATTCGCGACGTGGGATCTCAGGCATCGGGGCGTCCCGCCTGTGGGTCTGGCCATTCGACCCCGGTGAGGTCGGGCGCGTCCAGCTTCGGGAGCTCTTCGAAGAGGTTCATCGGTGCGAGCATCGCACTCATCCCCATGTAGAGCGTGTCGAAGTTGTGGACTCGGATGAGCGAGGCGATGTCGGTCTTCGAGGCGTTGAAGTGCTGATGCCAAGCCCAATGGTCCACGATGACGAGGTCACCGGGCCCCCATTCGTACTTCTCTTCGTCGATCACGCTGTAGCCCTTGCCCGTCACCCCGTACAACCAGGCTTCACCGCCATGCCTGTGCCGCGATTGGAAGAGCCCAGGAGCGAGCTGGTGCATGACTGCGGTGAGTCCCTGGGTGGCGTGTCCGATCGTCTTGTCGACCAGGAAGCCGCTCCGGGCGCCTTTGGGCGTGACCCGGAAGTTGATGTCGTCGTATGCCGTGAGAACGCGCGACTCTGCGAAACGGGGTGCTTGTTCGGCGAGCCTCCTCAGCCGATTCGAGTACGGGTCGGCTCCCAGTCCGACCTCCTTGGTCATCGGCATGGGTGCCAAGTCTGAGATCTTCTCGTCGCCGGCGTCCTCGAGGATGGCCATGCCGAGCAACTCGGCCAGAGGTTGGACACTGAATGAGATGAGCTTGGCCGTCTTCGAACCGTCGTTGCCGTGGCGATGCCAAGCCCATCCGGGGAGGTAGATGGTGTCCCAGGGCCGCCACTCGACCCGCTTCCCGTTCACCTCCGTCCAACCTGATCCCTCCGCCACGAAAACGATCGCGTCCCAGGAGTGCCGGTGGATCGTTGAGATCGTCTTGGCGTCGATCTCGTGCGTGTTGGCGTCGAGCACGAGACTCGGCTCCCCACCGTCGGCGCTCACCATGACACCCCGCCTCATCCGCCGTGAAGTGTCGTGGAGCTCGACTTCCTCTCCCCGAACGATGAACCGTTGCCGCTCGCGCCAGTACTCGAGCACATCGCTCCGACGTTTGTTCTGAACCTCGTAGTGCGATGTGGTCGTGCGTGTCTCGGTCATCTGGTCTCCCCAGTTCGCTGACGCGCACGATAGCAAATTGGATCCAATCACGCGCCAGCCGCACCGTTGTCGATCTATGCTCGATTCCATGGCGATCAAGAGGATCATCCCCCAGGGGGCACCAGGCCCTCGAAGTGACTACTCGCTGGTGTCGATCGTGGATGCTGGCCAGACCATCGCACACCTCGCGGGCCAGACTGGCCGGAGCTCCGACGGGTCGATGGATCCCCACCCTCGCGCCCAGGCCGCTGCGGCACTCGAGAACCTGAAAACTCTTCTGGCCACAGTGAATTCGAGTCCGGAGGGAATCATCCACACGCGGACGTATCTGGTCGGGCGCGATGTGCTGGGTGATTTCGTTGCCGCTCGCGAGGCCGCCTTCTCCGCCTGGTTCGAAGGACGGAATCCTCCGACGAATACTCTTGCGATCGTCTCGGGTTTGGCCGATCCCGATGCCCTCGTCGAGATCGAAGCCGTCGCAATCATTTCTGATGAATCATTCGACAATCCCGCCTCGAAGAAATAGGATCCAATCTGTGGTGTCCCCCCGACAGGTAGCTCCAGTTTCGATCGTCAATTACGGAGTTGAACCATGCCGGCAGTGATGTTCGACCGAACGATCCGCGTGGATGCCCAGCCCACCGACGTCTGGCGAGTCATCACCGATGTCCCTCTCGTGGCCTCCTGGGTCACCGTCGTGGATGATGTCTACGAGCACGAGGCACTGGTCCGATACGACGCCGTCCTTGCCGACCGAGTCGGACCGTTCAAGCTGTCGGCGGATCTGGACGTCGACGTGACGAAGGTCGACGCCCCCAACTCGATCGAGGTGGCAGCGGATGGGGAGGATCGTCAGGTGGCGTCGAGAATCCAGATCGGGGCCACGGTCGCACTCGATGCCGACGGATCCGGGACGGCAATCCACGTCAGCGGCCAATACGAGGTGACCGGACGTGTAGCGACCCTTGGAGCGTCGATGATCAAGTCGAAGGGCGAGAAGATCCTCGACGAGTTCTTTGGGGCGCTCGGGGGGCATTTCGGATGAGTGTGCTCCCCGCCTTCGATCACGAGCGCCCGACGGGCCTCGGGGATGCCTTGGCTTCGATATCCGATTCCGCTTCTCCATACGCAGGAGGTACCGAACTGCTCCTTGCGATGAAGGCGGGCCTTCTCCGCCCCGACACACTCGTCGATCTGAAGCGGGTCGAGTCGCTGCTCCGCATTCAGAGTGACGGCGATCCGATCTCGATCGGTGGTGCCGTGACCCATCGTCGGGCCTTGCTCGACACTGGAATCAAAGAGCGCCTCCCCGTCCTGGCGCAGGTGCTGGAGCGCGTCGGCAACCCGAGGGTGCGCGCAGTGGGCACACTGGGTGGCAACCTGTGCTTTGCCGAGCCCAAGTCGGACGTCGCAACGATGCTGATCGCCCTCGGGAGTGACGTCCGTCTGGTTTCGGCGCAGGCAGACCGAGTCGTGCCCGTCGAGGAATTCGTCATCGGCCCGTACACCACCACGAGAGCCGATGACGAGATTCTCTCGGAGATCCTCGTTCCAGTCGACGGATCCAGGGCGGTGTACGAGAAGTTCCAGACCATGGAGCGACCGACCGTCGGAGTCGCCGGTTCGATCGCACCGGACGGTTCTGTCAGGATCGTCGTCGGTGCCGTCGGAGGCACGCCACATCTCGTGACAGCAGTGTCGCTCGACGCCATCGACGCAGTCGCCATCGCTGCCGAGGTCGATGTGATCCCGGACATGACTGGCTCAGCCCGCTACAAGCGGCATGTGACCCGGATCTACATCCAGAGGGTCCTCGCGGGTCTGGAGGAGACATGAAACCCGAGCTGCAGGTGATTGCCGTCGTGAACGGCGAAACGGTGGAGCGTTCCGTCGAGCCCCGAATCACACTGGCCGAGTTTCTACGCGACCGACTCGGTCTCACGGGGACCAAGCTCAGTTGCGAACTGCAGGTGTGCGGAGCTTGCACGGTCCTCGTCGACGGACTCCCCGTCAGCGCGTGCTCGTTTCTCGCCGCCGACATCGACGGTCGTGACGTGACCACGATCGAGGGCATCGGCAGCGAGCGCTCGCTGCACCCGATTCAGCAGGCCTTCGTCGACAAGTTCGCCATGCAGTGCGGCTTCTGCACGCCGGGCTTCGTTCTCATGACGAAGGCTCTGCTCGATGAGCAGCCGAGCCCAGCCCCCGAAGAGGTGGTTGACTACATGGAAGGCAACATTTGTCGCTGCACCGGATACCGCTCGATCCTCGAAGCCGTTCTCCATGCAGCCGAGACGATGCACGCGGCATCGCGAGGTGACGAATGAGCATCGGTCGTTCGGTCGAGCGGGTCGACGCGATCGCGAAGGTGACGGGACAAGCGATCTATGCGGTCGATGTCTCGGCCCAGGGGATGCTCCACGGCGTCGTCGTGCGGTCGACGCGAGCCCATGCCAAGATCATCGAGATCCGCACCGAACGTGCGCAGGCGATGCCAGGCGTGTCCGCGGTAATCACGGCGGATGATCTCGGAGAGCTCTTCCCCCGATTTGGTCACATCGTTCCGGATCATCCCATCCTCGCCATCGACAAGGTCCGCTACTACGGCGAGCCTGTTGCCCTCGTCGTGGCCGACTCTGTCCACGCCGCGTCGGACGCAGCCGAGGCGGTGCGGGTCCGCTACGAAGACCTCCCCGTCATGATCGAGCCCGACGAAGCCCTGGCTCCCGACGCTCCTCTCATCCACACCGAGTCGTACGGTATCGGGGATCGGTCATTCGAAGAGGCCCACTCCGATTTTGAGGCGAGCAACATCGCCCATACCGCAGATCTCGAATGGGGTGACGTGGATGAGGCATTCGATTCGGCTCACCTGGTCGTCGAGACGACCACCAAGTACCCCATGCTGTATGCCTATGCCATGGAGCCCTACAACGCAGTGGCCCAGTTCGACGAAGGTGTGCTCGACGTCGTGTCGACTGCCCAGCATCCCTTCCAGGTGCGAGAAGACCTTGCTCGTGTCTTCGACTTGCCACTGAACATGGTCCGCGTCCGGTCCCTGCTGCTCGGTGGCGGATACGGCTCCAAGTCCTATACGAAGATCGAACCGCTTGCCGCCGTCGGTAGCTGGGCAGTCGGAAGACCGGTCAAGGTCGTCCTCGATGTTGAAGGCGCCATCCACACCACGAGAGCGGACTCGGCCGTGGTGAGGGTCCGAAGTGGCTTCAGTGCAGACGGGGACATCCTCGCCCGTGACATCGACATCACGTTCAACACCGGCGCATACGCCGACAACGGTCCTCTCGTGCTCACCAAGAGTGTCATGCGAGCCTCCGGTCCATATCGCATCCCGAACCTTCGCGTCCACGGGCGAGCCGTGTTCACCAACACCGTTCCATCTTCCTCGTACCGGGGATTCGGTGCGCCCCAGGGCAATCTCGCCGGTGAGACGAACCTCGATCAGGCGGCCGATCAACTCGGTTTGGACCCGGCCGCCCTCAGACGGCGAAACCTCGTAGGCCCCGGCGAGCGACACATCCCAGGGAAGCGGGGCATGGATGCGGACCTCGTGGCCGATCTCGACATCGTTGTGTCCACGCTCGGGTGGGGTACAGAACTGCCGGAAGGTCGTGGCATCGGATTCGGGTGCTCGGCGTCGGACGCAGGCGCCTTCCCCGTTTCCACTGCCTCGATTCGGCTGTTCGCCGACGGCTCGGCAATCGTGCTCACCGGTTCCACCGAGATGGGCCAGGGAAGCCGGACTGCGCTCGCCCAGATTGCTGCAGAGGAGTTGGGCATAAATGTCGAACGAGTTCGAGTCATCCAATCCGACACGTCATTCACGCCATACGAGAGAACCACCGGAGCGAGCCGGACGACGACGCTCACCGGGTTGGCTGTGCAACGTGCCTGTCGTGACGCCCTGTCCAAACTCACAGAGATGGGTGCCGAGATCTTCGACCGCCCGATCGAGGAAGTGAAGGCGGCCGAAGGGGCCGTGATGACCGGTGACGAATCGGCGGAGTACGACGAAGTCATACAATCGTGGTTCGGCGGTCGGATGGGCGAGGTCACCGGCGTCGGAGTCGTCCGGAGAAGCGGAGAGCTCGAAGAGCTTCCACCCTTCTGGGAGATCGGGATGGCCGGAGTCGAAGTCGCCGTGGACCCGGACACCGGTGTTGTGACGGTGGAGCATCTCGTGACCGTCGGCGACGTGGGTCATGCCATCAACCCGGCGATGGTCGAGGGTCAGGATCTCGGTGCTGCGACTCAAGGCCTCGGCGCTGCACTCGGTGAAGAGCTGATCTACGACGGCTCACAGATGACCAACCCGAACATCGTGGAGTATCGGGTGCCACGGATGGCCGACATGCCACGCTCGATCGACACGATCGTCGTCGAGCGAGCAGACGGCGTGGGGCCGTACGGAGCGAAAGGGGCCGGCGAGGGGGCCCTGAATCCGATTGGTGGGGCAGTTGCATCGGCAGTTGCCCGAGCGATCGGACGCTGGCCCACCGAGTTGCCGCTCACCGCTCCGCGTGTCTGGGAGCTCTTGAACCCAGAAACCGGGGAATAGACGGCTTGGTTGTCCATCTGGTGCCGTTCCGCGGTATCTTGAGGCCTGAGAATTGTATGCAATATGCAGAAAGGGCCCAATGAGGGAATCGACAGCCGAGTTCTACTCCGAGGGGACCCGGATCGCCGGGATCCTGCGCACCCCCGACGGCGACGGGCCGTACGCCGGAATCGTCCAGGGGCCCGGATGGCTCGGGCTGAAAGACGCCAAGCTCTACCTGCCGTATCACGAGGCGCTCACCGCCGCCGGGTTCGCAGTCCTCATCTTCGACTACCGCGGATTCGGAGACTCCGAAGGAGATCGGGGGACCCTCTCGCCGGCCATGCAGCTCGAAGACCTCGTCAACGCCGTCACCTACCTCTCGACCCTCGACGACATCGACGACACCAGGATCGGAGCGTTCGGGTCGGGCGGAACGGGAGGGGGGAACGCCGTTCTGCTGTCCGCCCACGACGACCGCATCCGGTGCGCCGTCTCGCAGGTCCCGGTGGCCGATGGGACCGATTGGCTGAAGCGAATGCGCCGGGAGTACGAATGGTACGAGTACCTCGACCGGCTCGACCAGGACCGGAGGAGGCGGGTCACGACCGGTGAGGGCGAACTGATCCATCCACGCGAGGACATCATGGTGCCGACCCCCGAGCGGCGCCAGACGTCGATCAAGGCCGACGTGGACTCCAAGATCCCCAGTGAGATCCCGTTGTCGGCCGCCTACGCCGTCATGGCCTACAAGCCGATCGACGTCGCCCACCGGGCCAAGAACCTCATGATCATCGCCGTCGAAGACGACGCCACCACGCCGACCGACCACGCAGTCGCCCTCTACGAGAAGGCACCGGAGCCGAAGAAACTCATCCTGCAACGCCAGACCACCCACTACGCCGCATACGCACAGCACGGCGACGTCGTCATCCCCGAAATCGTCGACTGGTTCACCACCCACCTCGGGCCCCGCTCGGTCGAATCACACACCGCGGCGGGGATCACGACCCTCAAGGAGCAGCCATGACCCGTCTCATCACCGGAGCCGACGTCTTCGTCGAAGGACGGCTTCGCCCCCTCGACATCGTGATCGACGGCGAGCGAATCGCCGGTCTCGTCAATCGGGGAACCGGTCCCTCCGACGCCGAGCTCATCGACGGGGCCGGACGCATCGCCATCCCCGGCGGGGTCGACGTGCACGTCCACACCCGCGAGCCCGGCTATACCCACAAGGAAGACCTGATCACGTGCACCCGCCAGGCTGCCGCCGGCGGTTACACGACGATCTTCGGGATGCCCAACCTCGATCCGCCCACCATGACCACCGATGACCTCGACTCGGTCCTCGACCTCTATGCGGCCAAGAGCATCGTCGACTACAACCACAACCCCGCCGCCAAGATCCTCGACCAGATATCTCCGATGGCCGAGCGGGGCATCGCCGCCTACAAGATCTACATGGTGGTGGACACGGGGCGCTCCTATCCGCACCCGGCGGCGATCGGCGTTCACGACCACGGTGACCTCTACCAGGCCATGCAGGCGGTGGCGGAGACCGGTCTGCGGCTCATGGTCCACCCCCACGACCAGGCGATCATGGATGTCGTCGAACAGGCCTACTGGGCGGCCGGTGACCGCTCCCCCCAGGCGTACGGGAAGACACTCGCAGTCGGCGACGGGATCATCTGGGACACCGCCACCGCCCTGCTGATCCGCCTGGCCGAGGCCACCGGGTGCAAGCTCCACATCGTTCACGTCCAGACCACGAGGCAGATCGAGATGCTCCGCCAGGCGCGGGCCAAAGGGATCGACGTCACTGGTGAGGTCAACCACTGGGCGCTCTTCTTGGGGCGGATGTCGGACATCGACGAGCAGGGCTCCTACGTCCTCTCCTATTACGTGCCCGACCATCACCGTGAGGCCGTCTGGGCGGCGATGGAGGAGGGGATCGTCGACATGCTCTCTTCGGACCACGCCCCGCACACCCGGGAGGAGAAGGAGATCGGCTGGACAGACGCCTGGGCGGCCCACACCGGAACACCCGGCATCCAGTATCAGCTGCCGCTCATGATCGACGCCATGCACCAAGGGAAGGTGTCCCTGCCGCGTCTCGTCGACCTGGTCGCGACCGCGCCCGCCCGGGTGTTCGGCCTCGACCGCAAGGGAACGCTCGCACCCGGCTCGGATGCCGACATCGTCCTGATCGACACCGAACGCGAATGGACGATCACCAACGACTCGGTCCTCTCGAAGATCGGATGGACCCCGTACGACGGACGCACGATCAAAGGCGCGGTCGACCGGACCCTCGTCCGCGGGACCGACGTCTGGGTCGACGGTGAGGTCGTCGGCGAGCCGGGACACGGAAAGCACGCAACCCCAACGATGGAGCGATAGACATGGCCATGAAGTTCGGACTCCTGCTGCCCCACTTCGGCGAGTACGCCAGCAGCGACCTCATCCTCGAGGGCTCGAAGCTCGCCGAGAAGCTCGACTTCGACTCGGTATGGGTTCGCGACCATCTCCTGTTCGAGCCGCACGGCGAGTTCGAATCCGCCCATCGCGACTTCTACGAGCCGCTGACGGTCCTCACAGCGGTCGGAGCGGTCACGGAGCGGATCACCCTCGGCACCGCCACGCTCATCCCGTACCGGCATCCGCTCATCACCGCGTTCACGCTCGCATCCCTCACCCACATGGTCGGCCCTCGGGTCATCGGCGGGTGGGGAGCAGGCACGTTCGATCATGAGTTCGAGGCGATCGGGATGGGTGGCATCTTTCGACCAGAACTGGTGGAGTCGAACGCCCGCATCTTCGAGAAGGTCTTCGCCGAGGACAACGTCGACTACAAGGACGACCATTACGAGTTCTCGAACGTGTCCGTCTACCCGAAGCCGGCCGGCCCGATCCCGTTCTGGTACGGAGGGGCGACACCGGCGTCGGCTCGCCGGGCCGCCGAATACTGCGACGGCTGGATGCCGGGTCGCATCACGTTGAAGACCATCGAGAAGCGCGTCGCCCAGATGGCCGGTCTCGTCGCCGAAAACGGCCGGTCGATGCCGACGGTCGGGGTGGTCCCTCCCACCACGATCGCCAGGACCGAGGAGGAGGCCTGGGCGGGCACGAGCCTCGACGGGCTCCTCGCATGGGCGAATCAGCGAGGCAAGTGGTGGGTCAAGCCACCCTCCGGCACCTTCGAGACAGCCGCAGACATCGAAGGGTCACTGATTGCGGGCACCCCCGAGCAGGTGGTGGAACAGACCAAGAAGTTCGAGGAGGTGGGCGTCGACCACCTCGTGTTCGACCTCCGGCTCAGCTACGAGCGGTGGATCGATTCGATCCACCTGCTCGGCGAGGAAGTGCTGCCCCACCTGAGGTGATCAAGGCTTTCCGGTCACCGCGGTGAGGAGCAGCGCAGAACCGGCCGGGCGACGGCCCGGCCGGTTGCTTCTACATCGGGACGATCTCGCCGACCTCGACGGAGCCACCGTCGTCGCGGATGGGGCAACCCTTTGCGAGGGCCAACGCATCATCTAGTGAGTCTGCGCTGACGATGCTGTAGCCGGTGACGGTGTCGTCCCCGTGGCTCGGGGCCGTGGTTCCGTCGGCTGCGATCGTGGCGCTCGGGCCGACCGGATTGCCCGGATCCACCATGGCAGCTCCGAGGCTGCCCATCCACGCCTCCCAGGCGGCCATGATCTTCGCTCCCTCTTCTTCCGTCTCCGGCACGCCGCCGCCGTGATACGTGAACAGATAGTTCGCCATTGTCGTTCTCCTTCCGGGTCGCCGCTCGACCCTTCGACCTACGACGATCGAACCGCGACGATTTCGACACACGGTCAGGCAGAGCGCTGGTAGGCACCTGGGCGCATGCCCATCACCAGTCGGCCTACGTGAGAAGGCGCAGCGCGCAGTACACGCCGGCGACCACGCCGTACGCCGGGAACATGCCCCAAATCACAAGCCAGTAGAAGACCGTGTTCTGGCGGAATCTCAGGTCCCGGTCCCAGATGAAGATGGGTATGGCCGTGTACCAGAACGGCACCGACGCCACCAGCGCGAGCACGAAGCCCCACCGCGCGCCCATCAGCATCCCGATGCTCCCGGCGATCTGAAGTGGTGCCCAGAACAGCGCGTCTGCCCAGGCATACCCCTGGTTGAACGCGAAGTAGGCGACCGGATCGGTCGACTCCGGTGTGCCTCCGTAGACGTTGGCGACCGTCCAGGCGGCTCGCGGTCGCAGCAGCGCGACCAGTTGCAGGCCGCCGAGCAGCAGGATGATGACCAGGCCGGTGATCGCGATGATCCAGGTGGCGGTGGTGACCTCCATCTCTCACCCTCCCGCTTGAAGCGAGGTGATCGCGGTGATCACCGTGATCAGCCCGACCGATCCCCACAGAGCCAAGAACACGTACGCCTGGGCGACGGTCTTCGGCTGACCGACCGAGAAGCCGGCCTGCTGGATCGACCGACGGCTGGCGATTCCGCGCCCAGCGAAATAGATGAACATGCCGCCACCGACGAGACCGAAGTACGTCCACCACTGATTCCCGGCCAGCAGCAGGATTCCTGCCACCACCATCGTCCAGAGGGTGAGTGAATCCCACATCGCCTCAGCCTTCACATCGGAGTAGAAACTCGGCTCGACCGAGTCCTCCGACTCCATGACAGACAGCCGAACCGCAGTGTCCGGCGCCAACCACGAGACCAGCTGACCTCCCCACGCCAGCAGCGCAAGTGCCAGGACGACGATGCCCCACAGTGTCGTCATCGCGGATCAGTGGATCGCGTGCGGCCGTCCGCCGCCGAGGGCATCTCCGACGAGTGTCCAGATCGCCGTGTCGTAGCGGCGAAACAGGAGAACGCCTTGCATCATGACGAGTGCGAGGTTGGTCAGCAGGTATGGCCAGGCCAGGAACGGCAGGATTGCGATGACCCACAGCAGCGACGCGATCACGCCGAGATCGACTCGGTCTCCGGAGCTCAGGATCGCCCAGCCCACGACGATCTCGAACACGATGACGCCCGCCATCAGCAGGGTGTCGTTTGGCATGAGGACGTCGCGCATGAAAGACTCGAGGAATCCGAACCACGCGCCGTCGGCGTAGCCCTCCAGCAGACCGGTTTCGTTGGTTCTCGGCAACGTATAGGTGAGGTTGAACGCCGCCGCCGCCAAGTAGAAGATCCCGATGAAGCCTCGCCACAGATTCCAGGCGGTCCCACCCAAACGCCGGTGCGCAACGATTGCCATGTCTCTCCCTTCGACCTCCTCAGCGTCGACGAGCGCGCCGGCGAGTGACAGAGGCCCTCGTCATTTCACCGAGTTGGTCTTGCTTCATCGGAGTACGGTCCGAGCATGGACTTCAACACGTACCGCCACGCCTACTTCACGGATCCTCCGCCCGATCCACGCTTCGATCTCAATGGTGCGCTGGGACTCACGCTCTACTTCGCCGAGTACACCGAGGCTGTCGAGTTCTACACGCGGGTGCTCGGACCTCCTGCGTATGTGGAGGGTTCGGGAACGCGCGGGTGGCGACTAGGGGCGACGTGGCTCACCCTGCTCGCCGGTGGCGACGGGGCGCCCTCCAATGTCGAGGTCCCGATCGTCGCCGCAACACCCGCCGAAGCCGAGCGTCTGCAAGCAGCATTCATCGACGCAGGTGCGACCGGAACCCATCCCAGGGACGGTCTGATGTACGAGCCCGTGCGCCTGTGCCCGGTCACCGATCCGTTCGGCACCGAAATCCTCATCTTCTCGCCACTGGCGAAGTCATGAGCCCGGCCTAGCCCAGAGGAATGGCACCCGCAGACGTCAGATCGTCTTTCCACCGCTCGACGATCTCACGCCGTTGGTACGGGGTTCTGTCGAGCCACCTCTCGACGTCGACCGTCGGGAAGCGTTGTTTGATGAGATCTGCGGTGGCTCGAGCCCGCCTCTCGAGGCCGAGCTCGACCTGGCTGGCAGCGAGCACCATCAGGGCCTCGAGGTTGTTCGGCTGGTAGTCGAGGACACCCTGGGCCAGTGAGGCAGCCTCGTCGAGGCGGTTGCCGAGGAAGAGTGAGCTCGCCTTCACGGTCGGATACCAGGGTTTGTTGATACCGGTCAGCCGCATCGCCTTGTCCAGCAACTCCACGGCCTGTTCCCACTGACCGAGATAGCGGCGAACACTGCCCTCCAGGCCGAATGTGATGTCGCAAGTCGGGCGTACGATCACGAGGTCGTCGAGCATGGCGAGCGCCTCGTCGACCTGACCACGTGACATCAACACGGCGGCCTGGACGGCTTGGGCCATTCCCGTCTGATCGCCGACCTCGGCACCCCTCCTGGCGAGCTCCTCGGCTTTCGTCAGGGCGCTGCCAGGTTCCGCCACCCATTGGTTGGCAGTACCAAGCCAGTATGCGAAGCCGGCGAGGACGAAACCGTAGGGCTGATCGGGGTGGGTGGCCGCAACCCGATCGAACATCTGGATCGCCCTCCCCCAGTCCTCCTTGGTCTCGTTCCTGAGGTAGTACCAGCCGAGGTAGATGTTCTGGATCGCCTCGGGGTCCTCGAGCTCGGCGTACATCCCGGCAGGTTCCCCGACCACCAGTTCGACCTCGACCGAGCGGGTCACCTCAGCCGCCACCCGCTCCGAGAGGTCGAACAGCTCGCTGACCCTTGCGGTCCATTTGTGCGACTTCACGACGTTCATCGTGCTCACATCGAACAGCACGGCGAAGACTCGAACGCTGTCACCGAACTGGTGGACGCCGGTCTCGATCATGTACCTGGCGGCCGAATCGGGTCGCTGGTCGGGCTCATCCGGGGCATCGATCAGATGGAGATCCGGCATGGCGGACAGGCTGTGGATCAAATCACTGCGGATCATGCCCACCGCGGCGCGCACGTTGTCATCCACCATCTCGGTGTGACTGGGCAGGACGGCAAGTGTGGGCGCCTCCAACTCGAGTGATCTGTATTCAGACCCGGCCCCTCCGTCACTGGGAAGGTCTGTGAACTCGTAGACATCCACCTCACCGGGGATGTTCTTGAGCAACTGACGACCGATCGACCGGAAACGGAGTGCCGGCTCATCCAGGGCCCGGTACACGCGACCCGACACCGAAAGACCGCCGGGGCGTGCGATCGCCTGGATGCGAGCGGCGATGTTGAGGGCGTCCCCGTGATGATTGCCTCCTGCGAACGTGACGTGACCCATGTCCATCCCCATTCGGAAGCGGACCTGACGGGTGGAAGCCATGTCGGCGTTGCGGTTCTCGACCGCCGTGCAGATCGAGATGGCGGTCCGCAGCGCGGCCATCGGTTCGGCGAAGATCGCCATGAAGGCGTCCCCGACGAAGTTGGCGAGTGTGCCACCGTTCCGTTCCACCTGCGAGGAGACGACTTCGTGGTATTGCGACAGTGCCGCAGTGGTGGTCTCGACATCGTCGGCCACCAGTGCGCTGTATCCGACGACATCGGCATTGAGAGCAACGAATTCGCCCGACTGTTCCGCAACCACTATTGAGCTCCTCGCCCTGGAAGAGCAACATACCCAGGACGCGTGCCATCGTGTCGTGCAATCCCGGACGTCATGTCGATCGGTTCGGTAGGTTTTCCCTATGGATCTCGACCGTCTCGTGACCGCAGCACATACTTCCTACGTCACTCGCCACCCGACGAGCGCCGAGCTGCACCGACGAGCTGCGTCGGTGATGCCGGGAGGAAACACCAGGTCGGTGCTCCACTTCGAGCCGTTCCCGTTCCGTGTGGTGTCTGCATCGGGTCCCGAGATCACCGATGTCGACGGTCACACCTATGTCGACTTCCTCGGCAACTACACCGCCGGCTTGTTCGGGCATTCGCCCAAGCTGATCGCCGACTCGGTGATCGAGGCGCTCGGGTCGGGCTTCGCACTCGGCGCCACCCATCCGACCGAGATCGAACTCGCCGAGATGTTGTGTGCTCGGTTCAACGCCCTCGAGCGAGTCCGGTTCACCAACTCCGGGACCGAGGCCAACCTGATGGCCATCGGGACGGCGCTCCATCACACCGGGCGCTCCGGTGTCGGAGTGTTCGAGGGGGCCTATCACGGTGGCGTCCTGTCGTTCGGGCACGGTGCGTCACATCCGCTCAACGTCCCGCATCGTTACGTCGTGGCCCCGTTCGACGACATCGCCGCGCTCGACGGGATGTTCGCCGATCCCGACCTCGGCTGTGTCATCGTCGAGGCAGTCCAGGGCGCCGGAGGCTGCATCCCGGCGTCCGACGAGTTCATGGCCGAGCTCTCCGGACGGTGCGCCGACACCGGTACGATCCTGATTCTCGATGAGGTGATGACCTCGCGATTGAGCCCGGGCGGGGCACAGGACCTCTACGGGATCCGACCCGACCTGATGACGCTCGGCAAGTACCTGGGCGGCGGCATGACCTTCGGAGCGTTCGGCGGCCGCGCCGACATCATGGCGCACTTCGATCCGGCGGTCGGCGGGGTGTTGACCCAAGCGGGCACGTTCAACAACAACATCGTCACGATGACTGCTGCGAGAACCGCAGTGTCGCTATTGCTCGATGATCTGCGGCTCGAGGAGGTCAACCGCCGGGGTGACACGCTACGGCGGTCGCTGAACCGCGCCCTGGAGAATCGTGCCCACCGGATGTGGGTGACGGGCCGCGGGTCGATGCTCACCGTTCACGCCGAAGACGATCGACTGCTCGATCTGTACTTCCATGCCATGCTCGCGGCCGGCAACTATCTCGCCCGTCGTGGGTTCATCGCCCTCTCGTTCGAGATCGAGGACTCGCATTGCGAGCAACTCGTGTCGGACACCCGCCGGTGGACTGACGACCTCGGCGGCTGACCCTTCAGCGGTAGACGATCCCTGGGCCCGCTCGGTGGGAACGCCCCGCCGGACCGGTACGTCCAAAAGGGGTCAAGGAGGATTCATGTCGCGTGTGGCATCGGTGGTCGCGATCCTGGCATTGGTGATTGCAGGGTGTGGGGGAGGCGACGTCGCCGATCCCGCGACGGCTCCGCCGACTCAGCCGGAAACGACGACGACCACGGTCGAGTCCACCACGACCGTTCCGGAGACGACGACGTCGCTCCCGGGTGACCCGATCATCATCGGTCCGCAGCGCGGTGACGTACTGGCAGTGGTCGGGGTGGCTCATGACGATGTCCTGAATGTGCGATCCGCTCCTGGAATCGACCAGCCGGTGATCGATGAGCTCGACCCTTTGGCCGCGAACATCGTCGCGCTGGGAAACGCCAGGGCTTTGCCTGGCTCCATCTGGCTCGAGATTGAATCCGGTGGCGGCTCGGGCTGGGCGAACGCTTCGTTCTTCGCCTATCTCGGCGGAACCACCGATTCGACCGCCGAGATCGTCGAGCTTCTCGGCGAGACCCCCGCAGCCGAGACGATGCTCGACCTCGGAATGATCGTCGCAGAGGCGTTGGCCTCCGACGAGCCTCCATCCAGGATCGTGATGTCGGTCGCTCCGACGGTCGGGGACCTGGGAGAGGTCACGTTCGACGTCGTCGGGATCGGCGACGATTCGGTTCGTGGGTTCCGTCTTCACGTGTTCGGAACGCCCGACGAGGGCGGCGAGGGCTTCGTGCTGAAGAGCGTCGAACAGACGGTGCTGTGTGGCCGTGGTCTGTCAGGGGAGCTCTGCGTCTGAGCTCGCGGTGCTCGCCGTATGGCTCGGAGCGCCGGCACGGATGCGTCCGTCGCGACCGATCGCCCACCATCCCACCGCACACGCCGCACCGACGTGCCACAGGGCATGCGTCTGCAGTACCGATTCGGGATCACACCATGGGCCACCCCTCGAGCCGAGGCGCCCGATGATCGCCGAAACGGCCAGCAGCGCCAGCGGTCCCAACGTATCGAGCCGCCGGCTGTCGGAAACCAGGAGCAGCAGCGTCACCACCACCAGTGCCACAGTGAGTGGGTCGGCGATCACCGGCGCCACGTAGAAGACGGGCGCGATCGCAGCCAGGCCGACTGCCCCGAACCGGCGTTCCCATCCCCGGCTCCTCAACCCCACCACCACGATCAGCCACGCCAGCGTCACATCGTGGATCCACTCGCCTCCCGGCGCCAGCGGGCCGTGGAAGAGAAACGATCCGATCCCGGTGGCGACGAGCGCAGCCGCCACCCACCGGTCCCGACTCAGCACCCAGAGACCGGCGATGACCAGCGCCAGCGAACTGAGGGAATTGACCGGTTGACCGAGCAGACCGGTACCGATCGCTTCGCAATCGACGGCGGCACCCATGGGAGCCAACGTAGCCGGAGCGATCGAAGTGCGGCCCGGGTCGGTCAGGCCCGCTCTGCGTAGTACGGGTTGGCGAACGGCCAGTCCCGCTCGATCCACTCGGAGAGGTGCCGCCAGACCGGGGCGTCCATCTCCGCTCGGGACGCCCGCACCCACGATGTCACTTCGGCGTCGTGTCCTGGACGCTTCGACGGGTAGATGTAGACGCACCCGATCACGTCGTCGCCATCGAGGATCGAGTAGGTGAACCCCGAGCGCCGCTCGAAGTCCTCTGCGTGCATGACGAGATCATCGAGGTTCTGTTCGAGGCTCATCGGGACCGGCCAAGCACCGTCCCACTTGTCGGCACCGGGCGTCGCACGGATGTGCTCGACGCTCGACATCCACGCCTCGTGGTCCCGCTCGTTGTGCTCGGGACCCAGCGGCTCGAGCCGAAAGCCGGGACCGTCGAGGGATCTGGGAACATCGAATGTGTCAGGGACGAACGGATCGGCCATCACGCCACCTCCACCATGAGCGAGGTCGGAGACCGGTACTCGTGGCCCCGGAAGACGACGTCGTGGAGCGGATCGAGTCGCAGCCGGGGAAACCGCTCCAGCAGCATCCGGATCGCGATCCGCAGCTGCGCGCGGGCGAAGTGGTGGCCGATGCAGTAGTGCGGTCCGGTTGCGAACGACAGGTGGGTTCGCCGGGGGCGAGAGATGTCGAAGTGGTCGGCCGTCGGGCCCCAGATCTCCCGGTCCCGGTTGGCGGAGGCCACCACCAGGATCACACGGGCATCGTCTGGGAACTGCCGGCCACCCAGCGAAGTACCGGGGTGGACACTTCGGAGCAGGTTGCCGATCGGCGCGGTCCACCGCAGGCCCTCCTCGACTGCGGTCGCCACGAGATCGGGATCGGACCGGACGGCGTCGAGTTGATCCGTATGGGTGAGCAGACAGTGGGTGATCGTGGCACCGCCGTGGGCAGGCTCCTGCAGTCCTCCCAACAGCACGAGCTTCAGCGACGGCATCGCCCAGTCGATGCGCTCCTCCACCGTGCCCTCGGCGGCATGGATGAGATTCGAGAGCATCGAATCGTCGGGCGCCACCATCGCTCGTTCGAAGAGCGGCCTGACGACGTCGTCGATCTCGGTCGATACCTCCGAACAGAACGCGGCCTTGACGGGGTCCTTCTCGTAATTCGACACGCCGGCGGCGAGGCCGCCGAACCAGCGGACCAGTGTCAGTCCGTCGACTGCCTCGGCGATGCCGATCGCGTGAGCGAGCGACAGCACCGACACCGGCTCGAAGTACTGGGTGAGGAGATCGCCGCCGCCGGCGCGTTCGATTCGGTCGAGTGCTTCGGAACAGAGGCGCTCGAACACCTGGGGCATCGCCGCCTCCACGGCCCTCGGTCGGAGCGTCGAGTCGAACGGTCGGCGTCGCTGCTTCGCAGGTTCGCCGTCGGTCGTCATCATCGAGATCCCGCCGAGCGCCTCGTCGGTCGGCGAGTCCTGGACGTGCGCCGGGAACGAATGCGGGTCGAGGAGGGCCGATTCGACGTCGGCCCATCTCGTCACCATCCACACGTCGAGTGCCGGGACGTACGCCACCGGCGCCTGTGCGCGCAACCGGGCGTAGATCGGATACGGGTCGGTCTCGAGGTTCGCGACGGTGACGGAAGCCAGGTCGATCACAGCTCGATTTCCATTCCCCCGTCGGTTGTCCGCACCCGGAACGTGCGGATCGGATCGAACGCCGGCGGCACGAGCACGTCTCCGGTGCGGAGATCGAACTCGGACCCGTGGCAGTTGCAGATCACCGTCGACCCGTCGATCTCTCCGTCCGAGCTGAACGCACAGTCGGCGTGGCTACAGCGGTCCTCGACGGCGAGCCAGCCACCATCGGTGTCGATCATCAGTACGTCCACGCCGGCGATGTGCATCGCGGATACGTGCGAGTCCGGGGAGATGTCGACCGTGTGCCAGACCATCTGGTCGATCGTAGGTCTGCGGCGCCGTGTGCGCTCGTCGCCGACGTCTCGTTGCGACGGCCCGTGGAGGGAGCCCGAGCGAGGGCTATCCGGTTGCGACTTTCGGAAGGGTCAGCGAGATCGTCGTCCCGACCCCTGGTGCGCTCTCTGCCCAGATCTCTCCGCCATGCCGCTCGACGATCCTGCGGCAGATGGCGAGCCCGATGCCCTGTCCCACGCCGATCGACGTGAGCCGTTGCAGCGGCCGAAAAGCTGCCTCGGTGAGGTCGGATGAGAAGCCGACCCCATCGTCAGTCACGGTGATACGCACCCGATCCGGCTCCTCGAAGCCCCGGATCACGATGTGAGGAGGATGCGCACCGGTGTACCGGATGGAGTTCGAGAGCACGTTCGTGAAGACACGTCGGAGTTGGGTGGGATCGCACTCGACGCTCGGGAGCCGGCCAACGTCGATCACCGCCCCGGACTCGGCGAGGTCGACCGACAGGTCCACGATTGCGGCCCGGACGACGTCGTCGAGTGAAGCGATCGAGGTGTCGAGGGCGGCATCGCCCGCGTCTGCGAAGTCGACGAGCGAGTCGAGCAGCCGGCGCATGCGACCGACCGCGTTCAGCACCCGTTCGAGATGCTCGGAGGACTCTTCGGGGTCTTCGGCCGCGAGCGCCAAGCGGGTGAAGGCCTCGACCGAACGGAGTGGCGCTCGGAGGTCGTGGGCTGCGACCCGTCCGAATCGATCGAGCTCCTCACTTCGCAGGGCGAGCTGCTCGGCCCAACCCGTGAGGTCCTCGACGGTGTGATCGGGCCACGCCGCCGATTCGTCCGGCTCGGAGGGTTCGGGAGTCTTCACCGGGTTCGACACTACCGGTCGGCGTCCAGGTCTCCAGGCGTCGAGACGAAGTCGATCGATTCGGTGACGAACTCCTCCCAGCGATCGAGGTGCTGGGATGGAATCGCCACCCATTCGCGGAAGACCTTTCCGGCCGGTGCGAATGGAGCGCCGATCCCGGAGTCGATCAGTTCCTCGACCCGCGCCCTGGGGAGCTTGGCGACGAGGTCGCCCGACGAGCGTTCGACTGTGGCAACGAACCCGCCGCCCAGTGTGGACCTGAGGCAGTGATGTCCCATCATCGTTCCCTCCTCCACCCTGCCTTCGGCGATGAGATCGTCTGCGAGCGCCCAGAACGCTCCATGATCGGGGTTCCGTTCCATGTCCATTTCCTCCTCGACGCCATCCAAGCGCCGTCGGCCTGCCATCGTCGCCGATCGGTTGGTTGCTTGTCTTCTTGCCTTCCGACGATCGAGGCCTCCGGTTTTCGACAGGTCGTGTGAAGGGTCCGGCGGGTCTTGGCGGATCCGCCCGATCGCGATCAGCGCCCGTTCGAGATGTTTGGTGGAGTCGGAGGCGGCCGTGCCGGCCTGTGGGCGCGAACTCACAAGGCGAGACCACCCGCACCCGGTGGTGTCGGGTCGGCCGGGGGCACCGTCAGTCGCCGACGCGGCCGACCTCCTGGCCGTTGACCAGAACCGGTGTGTCTGAAGCGGCCTGCGGCAGAGAAAGGGACACTTCGAACGGCTCGATGACCTGAGCGCAGGCTTCGTCGGTCGGCTCCGCCCAGATCTCGATCTCGATGGCGTCGTCTTCGGAGATGACGGTGGAGCCGAGATCGTTGCACGGTGTGGGCTTCTCCCCTTGGACCGTGACTTCGTCACTTCCGAGTTCGACGTCGGTGATGGTCACGGCGATGGCGTCGTCAGACGGAACCTGGGCTGCGTCCTTTCCTGTCGTGGTGGTGGAGCCTTCCGAAGTGCATGCCGTCGCCACGAGGGCAAGCATGAGCGCCGCCGCCGTCATTCGAACTGGTGTCATGGAGATCCTCCGTTCACGTCGTTGTCGTCGTTTCGTGGTGCGTGCGGGCGCCTTCATCACCGGTGGGTGGGCTACCGCTCGTCCAGTTGTGACGTCTCGTCGGGTCGGTTTCGTTCCGATACGGCCCGTCCGATCGGTACTTCGGAACGTGACTTTCTCCACCGTGTGCGGGGATGACCGAGCGATACGGTGGGGTGGTGAAGGACGTTGTGGTCATCGGCGGTGGCGTGGTCGGGTGCGCCGTGGCGCGGTGGCTCACCCGATACCAGATCGACGTCGCCCTCATCGAACGCGAGGTTGAGGTCGGATTCGGGACCTCGAAGGCCAACAGCGGCATCATCCACGCCGGTCACCACACGTCGCCCGGGACGGTCAAGGGCGACCTGGTCTGGCGTGGCAACCAGATGTGGCAGAAGCTCGCCACCGAGCTCGGCTTCGGCTTCTTCCAGAACGGCGATCTGACCGTTGCGTTCGACGATGACCAGCTCCAGACACTCGAGGAGATCGAGGCCGTCGGAACGGAGCGCGGAGTGACCGGCCTCGAATTGTGGGGCCCGGGCCGCATTCACCGTGAAGAGCCGAACATCTCCACGGAGGCCCTCGCCGCCCTGCACGGGCCCACCGCCGCGGTCGTGAACCCGTACGAGGCGTGCTTCGCTCTGATCGACAACGCAGTCGACAACGGATTGCACCTGTTCGTGGGCCGAGCGGTGACGGCCATCACTCCGGATGGCTCCCATCTGGTCGTCCACATCGGCGACGAGCGGATCGCCACCCGGTTCGTCATCAACGCCGCCGGTCTGTACGCCGATCGCATCTGCCGGATGGTCGGCGTCGATCTGCCCATCCGGGCTCGCAAGGGCGAGGAGTATCTGCTCGACAAGCGCCTGGCCGGGATCGTCCGGCGAACCATCTTCCCCTGTCCGACGCCAACCTCGAAGGGCATCCTCGTCATCCCTACATACGACGGGACGATCATGGTCGGACCGACCGCATCGCCCGTCGACGACAAGACCGACCTGACCACGACGAGGGCGGGGGCGGACGAGGTGTTCGCGATGGCCCAACGCCTCGTCCCCGGCATCAGCGAACGCGACTGCATCGCAGAGTTCGCCGGCCTTCGTGCGGTCGCCCCGGACGACGATTTCGTCATCGGCCCGACATCCGTACCCGGCTTCATCAACGTGGCGGGTATCCAGTCGCCGGGGCTCACCGCTGCCCCCGCGATCGCAGAGGACGTTGTCGGCCTGCTGGCCTCGGCCGGTCTCGATCTGTCGCCTCGATCCGATCTCCAGCCTCCGGTAGCGCGCCCCGTGCGGGTCTCCGAGCTCGATCTGTCCGAGTTGGAGGCGTTGGCGTTCCAGGATCGTCGATACGCCCATGTCGTGTGTCGCTGCGAGACGGTCACCGAGGGCGAGATCGCCGACGCCATCGACCGCGGAGCGCGAACGCTCGACGGGGTGAAGTTCCGCACCCGCGCCGGCATGGGTCGCTGCCAGGGCGGGTTCTGCACGTCGCGTTGCATGCAACTGCTGTCAGATGCACACGATCTTCCCATCCCCGAGGTCACCAAGCGCGGCCCTGGCACCTGGATCGTGTGTGAGCGGGAGGACGCTCCGTGAACCGGCTGTCGATCAGATACGACGTCGTGATCGTCGGGGGAGGGCCTGGCGGCATGTCCGCTGCGATCGGGGCACTCGAGTCCGGTGCCGACCGGATCCTCATCGTCGACCGCGAGATCGAACTCGGGGGGATCCTCAACCAGTGCATCCACAACGGCTTCGGGCTCCATCACTTCGGTGAGGAGCTGACCGGGCCCGAGTACGCCGCTCGTTTGATCGAGGAGCTGGTCGACGACGTCATCCACGTCGCAACCGACAGCTATGTCCTCGACATCGAACCCGACCGGACCGTGACCATCGCCTCACCCTCGACCGGGATCACCCGGGTGCAGGCGGGTGCCGTCGTTCTGGCGATGGGGGCCCGGGAGCGCACGAGGGGCGCAATCAGGATTCCGGGATCGAGACCATCCGGTGTCATGACTGCCGGGCTCGCGCAGAAATTCGTCAATCAGCTCGGCTACCTCCCGGGGCGGCGAGCCGTGATCCTCGGGTCGGGAGACATCGGATTGATCATGGCTCGCCGACTGGCCCTCGAGGACATCGACGTGCCCGGCGTGTTCGAGTTGATGCCCCACGCCAACGGCCTCACTCGCAACATCGTGCAGTGTCTGCACGACTACGACATCCCACTCCACCTGTCCACCACCGTCGTCGGGATCCACGGAAGCGATCGCCTCGAGCGCGTGACGGTGGCACCGGTGAACGAGCATCTCGAGCCGGACCTGACCCGCACGACGGAGATCGACTGTGACACGCTGCTCGTCTCGATCGGGCTGATCCCCGAGAACGAGCTCTCGGCCAAGCTGGGGCTGCGGATGGATCCGACGACCGGCGGGCCGGTCGTGTCGTCGACGATGGAGACGTCCCGCGACGGGGTCTTCGCCGCCGGGAACGTCGTCCACATCCACGACCTGGTCGACTACGTCAGCGAGGAGGCGCTCCTGGCCGGCAGGTGCGCCGGGGAGTTCGCCACCGGGCGGTCCCGACCCGCCGACAACATCCGTCTGATCCCGGGTGAGAACGTCGCTTCGATCGTGCCGCACACCATCTCTTCCGACCGGGAGCACGTCGTCTACCTGCGCGTCAGGCGCTCACTCGAGAAGAGCTGGCTCAGGCTGGGTGAGGTCTACGAGAAGCGGCTCCGCTACGTCGTGCCCGCGGAGATGGTCTCGCTCAAGGTGCGTCCCAGGTTCCTCGAGAACTTCCACGGCGACGCCCTCAAGATCGACATCGTTCCGCGGGACGAAGGCGGTGACGACGACGAATGAGTGAGATCACCCACTATCTCTGCATCGGTTGTCCGCTCGGCTGCCGCCTCGAGGTCGAGGATGAGGCCGACGGTTCAGTCGTCGAGGTCAGAGGGTTCTCGTGCCGCAAAGGGAAGACCTTCGCCGAGCGCGAGCATCACGATCCCCGCCGGATGGTCACGACCACACTCGCTGTGGATGGCGGACTGTGGTCTCGGCTTCCGGTCCACACGACGGCCGAGGTGCCGAAGAACCTCGTACACGACGTGGTCCGCAGTCTGCGCCCGATTCGCGTCGAAGCGCCGATCGAGCGCGGGCAGGTCATCGTCTCCGACGTACTCGGGACCGGCGCCGATGTCGTCGCCTCGCGCCCGATGCCGGCTGCCTGAGTCGGCGCCGGAGCGTCGCCTTCGGCGTTGGTCCTCGGCCGTCGTAGCATCCTGTCGATGCGTCCGATGCGTGGGCGGCGACGCGCCGCAACCGGTGAACGAGAGCGCCTTCGATTCGATCGGGCGCAAGTCGGTCAGCTCCGCCGGCTGTTCGGGTTCATCAAGCCCTACAAGAAGTGGCTGGTGATCGCCTCGGTCGGGGTCGCCATCTCTGCTGCGCTCGGCCTGGTCTTTCCCCGCATCATGGGGACGCTCGTCGACACCGCACTCGACGACGCAGACACCTCCGACCTCGACACGATCGCGCTCATCTTGATCGGCGTGTTCCTGTTCCAGGCGGCCTTCAACTTCCTGCGGATCTACGCCCTCGGTGTCGTCGGCGAGGGCGTCGTCGCAGACCTGCGTCGGTCGGTGTTCGCCCGGATCGTCATGCTTCCGGTTCCGTTCTTCGACGGGCGCAAGACCGGGGAGATCACGTCTCGGCTGACCTCAGATGTTGCGGTCGTGCAGTCGACCGTCTCCTCGGTGGTCGCCCAGGCGCTGTTCCAGGGCATCTCGATGGTGGGCGGTGTCGTGCTGCTGGTGATCCTGAGTCCGTTGCTTTCGCTTGCCGTCCTCACGTTCCTGCCGTTCATCATCATCGGTGGGTCGTTCTTCGGTCGCCGGCTCAGCCGGGTGTCCACCGAGTTCCAGGACGAGGTCGCGACTGCGAATGCGTTCGCCGACGAGTCGATCGCCTCGATCCGGGTGGTCAAGTGGTTCACCGCCGAGGTGCCGGCCACGGATCGGTACGACGCCGACATCCGTCGGTCCTACGCCATCGCCATCCGGCGCACCCGGCTGCGGGCGATCTTCGTGCCGTTCGTGACCTTCCTCGGTTTCGGGACGCTCGCCGTCGTCCTCTGGGTCGGTGGGCGCCAGGTCCTCGACGGCTCGCTCACCGTCGGCGAACTGGTCACATTCCTGCTCTACACCCTGGTCGTGGCCGGAGCGATCGGTGCGTTCACCGGTCTCTACTCGCAACTGCAGGAGGCGCTCGGTGCGTCCAAACGGATCTTCGAACTGTTGGACGAGGATCCCGAGATCGCAGAGATCAGCGAACCGCACACGCCCGAGCGGGTGGGCTCGATTCGGTTCGAGAGCGTCGACTTCACGTACCCCGGACGGGACATCGAGGTCCTGTCGTCGATCGATCTCGATGTTGCTCCCGGACAGGTGGTGGCGCTCGTCGGCCCGAGCGGCGCCGGCAAATCGACCCTCGTGCAGCTGATCCCGCGGTTCTACGACCCGACGGCCGGCCGGGTGTTGATCGACGGGGTCGACGTCCGCGAACAGTCTCTGCACTCGCTTCGCTCGACGATGGCAGCGGTCCCCCAGGAGGTGCAGCTGTTCAGCGGCACGATCGCCGACAACCTGAGGATCGGCCGACCGGATGCCTCCGACGCCGAGCTGATGGAAGCGTGCGTGGCAGCGAACGCCCACGACTTCATCATCGGGTTTCCCGACGGATATCGGACCGTGGTGGGCGAACGCGGGATCAAGCTGTCCGGCGGCCAGCGTCAGCGAGTGGCCATCGCCAGGGCGCTCCTGGCCGATCCCCGCATTCTCATTCTCGATGAGGCGACCTCGTCGCTCGATTCGGAGTCGGAGGGTCTCGTCCAGGCGGCCCTCGAGCGGTTGATGGAGGGGCGCACGACGCTGGTGATCGCCCACCGGCTCAGCACCGTGCGCGACGCCGACCGGCTGGTCGTGATCTCGGACGGGACGATCGTCGAAGAGGGCACCCACGACGAACTCGTCGAGGCGAACGGCCTCTACACCCGCCTGACCGAGGCGCAGCTCACGGCCTGAGATCGCTCTCAGAAACCGGCCAAGGTCACCAATATGAAGAGCGTGGCGATGCCGGCGACCGTCGCCGCCACTCTGAAGAGCACCCGTCGATTCCAGCCGATCGCTCCCCACACGACCGACGAGATGGTCAATGCCGCGAAGAGCACGGCGGCGGCGAGGAGGAGGCTTCCGCCGACGACGTTCGGGTTGCTGCATTCGATGAAACAGCCTGTCGCAGTGACCGCACCGACGAACCAGAGGATCAGCGTTGCGAAGCCCGACGCGATGCCGATCGCGATCCCGGCTGCGGCGCGTAGCACGGTGCGGGTGGAGGGTGAGAGCCGTTCGAACATGTTCATATCATCGGGCGCCCGGACCCGACGATGTATGGGTGGGCACCCCGATCGTGGGATCGGGGTCCGGTATTGGTGTGAACCGTTCGCCGCCGACCGTCGTACTCATGGATGAGATCGAAGGAAGGGAAGCGATGAAACGGGTATCGATAGCGGTGATTGCCGTGGCGATGGTCGCGACGGCATGTGCCACCGACGAAGAGCCTGCCGCCGAGCCGACGACGACCACGACCGCGGCGGCGGCCACCACCGAGGCGACGGCTACGACCGAGGCAACTGCCGCGACCGCTGCACGCGACACCTCGAGTGCCAGCGTGGCGGTGGCTGCGTCTGATCTGGGTGACATCCTCGTCGACGGTGATGGCAACACCTTGTACCTGTTCACCCCTGATGCTCAGTCCGACAGCGTTTGCTACGACCAGTGTGAGGAGGCGTGGCCGCCGTTGGTCGGTGACGTGTCTGCCGGTGACGGTGTGGACGGCTCATTGCTGGGGACTGCGCCCAGGACGGACGGGTCGACGCAGGTCACCTACAACGGTTGGCCGCTCTACTACTTCGCCGCCGACAACGCCCCGGGCGACGTCAACGGTCAGGGTGTGAACGACGTCTGGTACGTGCTCGATGCCGGCGGAGATGGAGTCGGGCTGACCGCCTCCGTCGAGATCGTGGTCGCCCAGACCGATCTCGGTTCGATCCTCACCGACTCCGAGGGGAACACCCTGTACCTCTTCGACCCCGACGCCCAGTCCGACAGCGTCTGTTACGACCAGTGTGAGGAGGCGTGGCCGCCACTCGTCGCCGCGGCCGTTGCCGGCGACGGCGTCGACCAAGCCTTGTTGGGGACCGCTCCACGAACCGACGGCTCGGATCAGGTGACGTACAACGGTTGGCCGCTCTACTACTTCGCCGCCGACAACGCCCCGGGCGATGTCAACGGTCAGGGCGTGAACGACGTGTGGTGGGTGGTCGATCCCGCCGGCGACGCGATCCGATAACACCTGTCGTGGTCGGCTCGCCATCGCGCAGGCGGGCCGACCACAATCCGAGAAACGGACATCGAACAGAGAAAGCTATGGCGCCGGAACCCGACCCAGCCCGCACGCTCACCGAGCGACTGCACGCCGAGCACGCTTCGGCGCTGTTCAACTGGGCGCGATCAAGGGTCGCCGATCGCCGGGATGCCGAAGAGTTGGTTTCCGAGACGCTGGTTCGAGCGTGGCGACGGTACGACCAGTTCGATCCCGAACGCGGCAGCGAACGCGCCTGGATCTTCGGGATCGCCCGCAACGCCGCCATCGACATGCATCGCCGGTCGCAGCGGCGGCTGCGACCGGTCACGGACGAACTGCCCGACATCGGTGAGCCGAGTGCCGCCGATCGCATCGTCGAGGCCAGTCTCATCTCGGACGCGCTCGCCGACCTGTCGGATCACCATCGCACGGTCATCCTCGAGGCGTTCGTCCACGGTCGCGACACGAACGAGATCGCGGCCCGGATCGGCATTCCGCCGGGAACCGTCAAGTCCCGCATGTACTACGGGATGCGTAGCCTGCGGGCAGCGCTCGAGGAACGGGAGGTGCTGACATGACCGATCACGATCGTTTCGGTGAATGGTCGGCCGCCTACGTTCTGGGCGCGCTCGACCCAGAGGAGCGGCGTACGTTCGAGCGGCACCTGGACACGTGCGCCCGGTGCGCGGCCGACGTCGCATCGTTCGCCCCGATCCCTGGTCTCCTGAGCAGGGCCGACGTGTCGTCCATCGAACCCGTCCCGCCTTCGATCCTCGCCGAGGCATCGAGTCGGGTGGAAGACGATCGTCGTTCCTTGGCGACGAGCCGGGCGCGCTGGCGGTGGACCGCCGCTGCCGCCGTCGTGGCGCTGATTGCCGTCCTGATGACCGGCCCGTCACAGCCGGAAGCCACCACGCTCGCGCTGGAGCCGGAGTGGGGCGTCACCGGCGAGGTCACGGTGTCGGCGCGAGGCTGGGGAACCGAGGTCGGGTTCGACCTGGCGCAATTGCCGCCCGAAGAGATCTGCATCGCCTGGGCCGTCGACGAAACGGGCGAGTGGCAGCAGGTGGCCTGGTGGGGGCCGACGCCGACGCATCGGGCGCGTGTGACCGGCGCGTCGTCGATCCAGTTGGAGGACGTCGCCGAGATCGTGGTGACCACGACCGACCGATCCGACATCGTCACCCGGGCGCCGGCCGACCGCACGTCGTCCTGACGCACCGCGGTCTCCGGGTGGTCGGGAGGATTCCCTACTTGGCGAACCGTCGATAGAGCAGCAGCGCGACGATCGCTCCGATCACGGAGCCGATCAGCCCGGTCGTGTTGAAATCGAGGATCTCGGAGTCGCCGAACAGAGCGAACACGAATCCTCCGACGAAGGAACCGACGACACCGAGCACGAGGGTGCCGACCAGGCTGAGCGGATCGGGCCCGGGAACGACTGCCCGGGCGATGTACCCGGCGATGAGACCGACGATCAGAAAGACGATCAGTGACATGGCTGCATCCTCTCTCGGCTCCAGGGCGCTCCCAGTGCCGAACAACCCCACCTTACGAAGCCATGCCGGGTCTCCGTCGCGATTTCCTGGGTTTTCGGACGATGGAGGCTGCAGAGTCGACGATGAGATCCGAACCCGGCGTCTCGAGTGCGGCGGACCAGTGAATCACTCGTTGGGAAGTCCCCGCACGAGCGTTTCGTGATCGAATCAGGAGAATTGTGATGGTTTCGGCCGTGGGGTGACGAGTGTCCCGCCATACTGACTCCAGCGAAAGCGAGGAGGAGCCGGTGTCCGGCATTGAACTGCGGACGGGAATCCCTGGGCCGAGGAGCCTGGAGATCGTTGCGCGTCGGGAGGCAGCGATCCCATCGGGCGCAGCCAAACTCACCCAGATCGCCATCGAGAGCGCTCACGGGTGTCTCGTCACCGATGTCGATGGCAATCGACTCATCGATCTCGCAGGTGGCATCGGCGTTCTCGCCGTCGGGCACACGCCGGCACCGGTGGTCGAGGCATTGAGGGACCAGGCAGAGAAGCTCATCCACATGTGCGCGATCGTCTCGACCTACGAATCGTACGTGAGCCTCGCCGAGCGGTTGAACGCCCTCACCCCGGGGACGCACCCCAAGAAGACGATTCTGATGAACTCCGGCGCCGAAGCCGTGGAGACGGCGATGAACATCGCACGGGCACACACCGGCCGACAGGGGATCGTGGTGTTCGACGGCGCCTATCACGGCCGGACGAACCTGACGATGTCGATGACCTCGAAGTTCAACCTCTTCAAGAAGGGATTCGGGCCGTTCGCTCCCGAGGTCTACCGGTTCCCCTTCCCCAACACATACCGGCGGCCCGACGGGATGAGCGAGTCCGACTACGTCCAGTGGCACATCGACAACCTCTCCCACTGCTTCACTGCGATCGTCGATCCCAGCCACGTCGCTGCGCTCGTCGTCGAACCCGTTCAAGGGGAAGCGGGCTTCGTGCCGGCTCCACACGCCTGGCTCCGGCGCTTGCGGGAACTGTGTGACGAGCACGGGATCCTCTTCGTCGCCGACGAGATCCAGTCCGGGATGGGCAGGACCGGGCGGATGTGGGCGATCGAGCATTCCGGGGTCGTCCCCGATCTGATGACGATCGCGAAGTCGGTGGCCGGGGGGATGCCGCTCTCCGCCGTCACGGGTCGGTCCGAGGTGATGGATGCGCCGCACCCCGGCGGCCTCGGAGGCACCTACTCGGGGAATCCGCTGGCGTGCGTGGCTGCGCTCGCCTCCATCGACATCGTCGACGACACCGGCTTTCTCCATCACGCCAACGACCTCGGCGATCTCATGCGCCGAAGGCTCGAGAGCATCCAGGCGGCACACCCGGACCTCGTCGGAGACGTCCGCGGAGTGGGCCCGATGCTGGTGATGGAGATCGTTCGCGACGCGAGGTCGAAGAAGCCGTGGATGGAGGCGGCGTCGGCGATCACCGCTGAGACGGTCAACCGAGGCGTCATCACGATCAGGGCCGGCCTCTACTCGAACTGCGTGCGATTTCTCCCCCCGCTGGACATGCCGCTGGATCTCGCCGAAGAGGCGTTCGACGTCGTCGAGGCGGCGGTCGAGACGGTCGCCGGGAGAATGACCCCGTGAAGGATCGGCCGATCCGTGTGACCTCGGTGTCCGGTTCGCACCAGGAGATGGGTGAATCGCACGGGAGAACGCACGCCGAAGAGATCCGCACGTACGCGGATGGGCGTGTCGCTCTCTCCGGTACGGGAACGGACTGGGATCGGTCACGACTGCTGGGCCTGGCGGCCTCGATGCAAGACGCCCACCGTGAGTACGACGCCGGCTTGTTCGAAGAGATGTCGGCGATGGCAGAAGCGTCCGGCCTGAGCATCCCGGAGGCGATCATCGTCGGTGGCTACACCGATTTCCTCGATGTGGTGGCGGCGGCCGCCGGCTCGGCGGGCTACGAGGATGACTGCACCGCGGTGATCGTCCCGGACGACCGCGCCGACGGCGCAGGGTTCCTCGCGCAGACCTGGGACATGAACGCCAGCGCGACTCCGCATGTGATCATGTTGGACGCCGCCCCGGACCGGGCGCCACGGGCTCTCGTCTTCACGACCGTCGGCACACTCGGGCAGATCGGCATGAACGAGGCGGGCATCGCCGTGGGGATCAACAACCTCACCGCATCGGACGGCCGACCCGGAGTCACCTGGCCGTTCGCGGTGCGCAAGGCGCTCGCACAGTCCACCTTCGACGAGGCGATGTCGGCGATCTGTTCGGCTCCGCTCGCCGGAGGCCACAACTTCCTCGTGTTCGATCGCCACGGCAACGGGGCCTCGATCGAGGCGATGCCGACACGCACCCACATCGAGCGTCTGGAGCTCGAACCGCTGTTCCACACCAACCACTGCCTGGTGCCAGAAACGGTGGCAGTCGAAGGCCCGCGGCCCGACGACCTCATGCACTCATCGGTGCTGAGGCTCCAGCACGCCTCGGAATTGCTCGGATCTGATTCCGTCACGGTCGAGAGCCTCATCGACCTGACCCGAGATGAACGGTCGATCTGCCGGCATCCCGAACCACCCAACGACTTCGAGTCGTGCGGGGCGGCGATCATGCGCCCGGCAACCGGCGACTTCTGGGCATGTTGGGGCATCCCGTCCGAGAACCAGTACGAGCACTTCTCGCTGACCCCCTCGAGCGTGTCGTGACATTGGTGTACACCACTCTCACGCCCGCACTCGCCCCCGAATGTGCCGATCTCGAGTTGGCGGCGTTCCCTTCCGCCAACCCCGCCGAGCTCTTCTCGACCGAGGATCTGCTTGCCCAGGCAGAGGTCTTCCCAGAGGGGTTCTTCGTGGTCCTCGACGACGGGAAGGTCGTCGGCCAGGCAGGTGGGATCTTCCTCGACTTCGATTTCGATCAACCTCAGCACACCATCGTCGAGATCACCGGGAAGCACGGCTGTGGAAACCACGATCCCGACGGCGACTGGTATTACGGAACCGACATCGTGGTCCATCCCGATTACCGCAGGCGAGGTATCGGTGCAGAGCTGTACCGGCTCCGAAAGCAACTGGTACGCGACCACGGCAAGCGGGGGATCATTGCGGGCGGGTATCTCGCCGGTTTCGGGGAACACAAATCCGAGATGAGCGCAGCGGAATACTGCCGTCGCGTCGTCGCGGGGGAGTTGTACGACCGTACGCTCACGTTTCAGCTGGAGAACGGCTTCGAGGTGCGAGGCGTGTTGGAGAACTATCTCGAAGATGAGAAGAACGACGGGTGGGCGTCGTTGATCGTCTGGACCAATGAGGAGGCGGGATGACCAACTCGGTCGAGCTCACCGGCGTGACCAAGCGTTTCGGTGAGGTGCTGGCAGTCGACGATCTCCACTTGCAGATCGCAGACGGAGAGTTCTTCTCCCTGCTCGGCCCTTCCGGGTGCGGCAAGACCACCACGCTTCGGATGATCGCCGGGTTCGAGTTCCCCACCTCCGGATCGCTCACCATCCACGGCAGGGAGATGGCCCTCAACCCGCCCAACGAGCGACCGGTCAACACGGTCTTCCAGTCCTACGCCCTGTTCCCACACATGACCATCGAGGAGAACGTCGGATTCGGCTTGAAGATGAAGAAGATGGCCTCCGCCGACATCGCGCAGCGGGTCAAGCGCACCCTCGACATGGTTCAGCTGTCGCATCGCGCCTCGGCTTCGCCGTCTCAGCTGTCCGGCGGCCAGCAGCAACGTGTGGCGCTGGCAAGGGCACTGGTCAACGAACCCGAGGTGCTGCTGCTCGATGAGCCGCTCGGCGCCCTCGACCTGAAACTCCGACAGGCGATGCAATTGGAACTCAAGGATCTACAACAGCGCGTCGGGATCACCTTCATCTACGTCACCCACGACCAGGACGAGGCGCTCACGATGAGCGATCGCATCGGTGTGATGAGCGATGGCAAGCTCCTCCAGGTCGGCGATCCCCAGGACATCTACGAACATCCCCGCTCGAGGTTCGTTGCCGACTTCATCGGTGAGATCAATCTCATGCCCGCAATCGCCGTCGATCGGACATCGGTCAGACTGCTCGACGGCCAGGTTCTGATGGCCCCGCACGACGCGCAACCCGACCAGTCGGTCACGGTCGCCATCCGGCCCGAACGCTTCACCCTCCTCCCACCCGACGACGAGATCCCGTCGGGCCGCAGCAGCATCGCCGGGAAGGTCGTCAGGAGGATCTACCACGGGGACGTCTTCCTCTACGACATCGATACCGCCGAGGGCCTGCTCGAAGTCAAGGAGGAGAACCGACCCAGTGTCGAGATCTTCGATGTCGACGCTTCGGTGGTCGTCACGTGGAGCCCGTCCGCGGCCACGGTGATCGAGGCCTGATGGACACGACCACCCCGAGCGAGAGCACAACGGTCCACGAACTCGAGTCGGACGCCGAACGGGCCGGGTCCCGGCGCGGCGTGCTCATCGCCCTCCCGTCCTGGGCGTACCTGACCGTCTTCTTCGCCGTGCCGCTCCTCATCGTGGTGGTGTACTCGTTCGCCACCCGCTCGTCGACGGGGCTGACGAGGCTCACGGGCTGGAATCTCGACAGCTATCGCAGGCTCTTCGACCCACTCGTCGGTGAGATCGCCGTCCGAAGTCTCGTGCTGGCCGTGGCGACGACCGTCATCTGCTTGGCCGTCTCGTATCCGTTTGCGTATTACATCGCCACTCGCTCTGCGAAGTGGCGCAATCTCCTGATCGTCCTGGTTCTCATCCCGTTCTGGTCCAACTTCCTGGTCCGCACGTATGCCTGGCGGATCATCCTCGGTTCGGAGGGGCCCCTCGCACAGATCACGGAAGCGCTCGGCATGGAGCCGGTCAGGCTGCTGTTCACCAACACCGCCATCCTGATCGGCCTCGTCTACGGCTACCTGCCGTTCATGGTGCTGCCCTTGTATGCGGCACTGGAGCGGATGGACTGGAGCCTCGTGGAAGCTGCCCGCGACCTCTACGCAGACGGGTGGACCGCGTTCCGCAAGGTGACCTGGCCGCTCAGCCGGCCCGGCGTGATCGCAGGCTCGATCCTCGTCTTCATCCCGTCGCTCGGGGCCTATGTCACCCCGGCACTGCTCGGTGGCGCCAGGACGACGCTGCTCGGTGACTACATCGTCAGTCAATTCCTCGCCGCGAGGAACCAGCCGTTCGGCTCGGCACTGTCGGTTGCGGTGATGAGCCTCATGCTCGTCGCCGTCGTCGTCTACTTCAGATCGGGGGCGAAGAACCTGTGACCGTCGCCGCCGGCGTTCGCCCGAAGAGCCCCATCGAACGCGTCCTCGCAGCCAACTCATGGGTCGTGTACGCGTTCTTCTACGCGCCGATCCTGTTGCTGATCGTGCTGTCGTTCAACGCCAACGACAACGTCAGTGTCTGGACCGGCGTGTCGACCCGGTGGTACGGCGAGATGTTCCGGAACGACGATGTCATGCGGGCACTCCGCACGTCGCTGATCGTTGCCGCGATCTCGACGGTGATCTCGACGATTCTGGGCACCGCTGCCGCGATCGCCCTCGAACGCTTCCGGTTTCGCGGTCAGCGACTCTACGACGGACTGGTGTATCTCCCGATCATCATCCCCGACGTCACCATGGCGGTGATGCTCCTGCTCTTCTTCGCGCAGAGCTTCAACATCATCGACGGCATCTTCGGGTTCAAACCCCTCTTCGGGATCGGGACCATCTCACTCAGCCACATCGCATTCAACATCTCGTTCGTCGCCGTCGTGGTCCGAGCCCGTCTCGCGCAGTTGGACTCCTCGTTGGAGGAAGCGGCCGCCGACCTGTACGCGACTCGCCTGCAGGCATTCCGGTACGTCACACTTCCGTTGATCATGCCGGGCGTGGCAGGGGGCGCCCTGCTCGCGCTCACCCTTTCGCTCGACGACGTCGTCGTCACGAGCTTTGTCGCCGGTCCCGGAGCCACAACACTTCCCGTGTATGTGTTCGGGCTGGTGCGGAGAGGCGTCACCCCCCTCATCAATGCGGTGAGCACGGTGATGCTGGCAGCCTCCATGGCGCTGGTCCTGATCTCGCTGTTCTTTCAGCGGGGCAACGGCACCGTGGTGATACCCGAGGAGGAACCCCCTGATGAAACCTGAACGACGAACACTGATCGTGTTGATGACGGTGCTGGCGATGGTGCTGGCCGCATGCGGCTCGGACGACGCCGGCGGCACTTCGGCAGCGGACTGCGAAGCAGGAGGCACCGACGGCGATCTCAACTTCTACAACTGGTCCGAGTACATCGACCCCGACCTGATCACCGCCTTCGAGGAGGAGTACGGAGTCGACGTGACCGAGTCGTTCTACGAGTCGAACGAGGCGATGTTGTCCCAGATCCAGTCCGGCGTGACCTATGACCTGATCGTGCCCTCCGACTACATGGTCGGAATCATGATCGACGAGGGGCTGTTGGTCGAGCTGAACAAGGACGCCATCCCCAACTACGGCAACCTCGCCGAGGACTTCCAGAGCCTTCCGTACGACCCGGATGGCGCCTACTCGGTGGCCTACCAGTACGGGACCACCGGTCTGGGTGTGAACCTCGAGGCGGTCGGAGACAACTTCACACCCAGCTGGGCGCTGCTGTTCGACCCCGAGCTCACCACCCAGTTCCCCGGCGGCGTCTCGGTCCTCAATGATCCCCGCGAGGCGATGGGTGCCGCGCTCAAGTATCTCGGGTACTCACTGAACGACACCGAGATCGAGCACCTCCAGGAGGCGGCCGACCTGATCGCCGCTGCCAAGCCCGGCATCGCCACCTTCGACTCCGACCAGTACGACGAGGCCCTCGTCGCAGGCGAAGTCGCAGTCGCCCACGGGTTCTCCGGCAACATGATCGTGTCGATCGGCGAAGCCGACAATCCCGATCAGTTCACGTACATCCTGCCGGAGGAGGGTGCCACGCTCTGGATCGACAACATGGCGATCCCGGCGGAGGCCGCTTCGGTATGCACGGCGCACACCTTCATCGACTTCCTGTTGGACGCCGAGAACGGCGCGGCGCTGACGAACTGGAACTACTACGGCTCGCCGAACGCGGCAGCGATCGACCAGGGGCTCATCGAGCAGGAGGTTGTCGACTTCTACGCCGACACCGACACCGCCGCGGGTCTCGAGGTCATCGAGGACACCGGGGACTACGAGATCAACTTCACCGACGAGCTCGCTCGAGCGAAGAGCTGAAACGCGGTTGCCGGGGAGCCTCGAGGAGGCTCCCCGGCAACCTCACACCTCAGGCGCTGCGGATCGGGCGTCACCGTCGGTCAGCACTGGCTTCTCCTCGTACGTCAGGTCGCAGCGGCGATCGGGTAGACGCACCCACGCGGTGGCGCCGACGACGCAGGGACCCGAAGGGCCATGAGGTGGAGCGGGTGAACGGCCTTGGTTCGCGGACTCCGCGAGCGAAGGCCCAACGCCGGGAGAGCCTATCCAGTCACTCGGCTGGTGAGCTTGGGCACTTCGCCTTTGGCGAGTTCAGCCACCCATTCATCCATCTCCTTGGGAGTGAACTTCCAGCCGTTCGTTCTGAGCCATCGCGTGAGATCGGTGCGAATCTCGTCTTCTGGCTTGTTGATCAGCGACTTCAGATGCGTGTTCGCTGCGTCGGTGCGATTTCGTGCGATCTGTTCAGCGCGCTTTCGCAGGGCCCTATCGCCTTTGCTCATCTGCTCTCTCCGTTCGTTGCCGTTCTCACGATACGCATCGACACCGGACGGATCTGCCGTACCCACCACATGGTGCCCGATCATTGAACGTCCTCGACATGCTCGACCCCGCCGCACCTGGCCAGTGGCGGTCGCCGCACTTCGGCCGAGACGTCGCCATACCGTGACGGCTAGAAGCTGACGCCGATCACTCGGGTCTTGGGCTCGAGGTACTCGAGCAGCCCTTCATGTCCGGCTTCTCGCCCCAGTCCGGACTGCTTCATGCCGCCGAACGGCGCTTCGGTCGACTGCGGGTTCCAGTCGTTCACGCCCACCAGCCCGAACTCCAACCGTTCGGATACCCGCAGGGCGGTCTCCAAGTCCTTGGTCCAGACGTAGGAGGCGAGCCCGACCCGCACCGAGTTGGCCGCTTCGATCGCTGCTTCGACGTCATCGAAGGGGATCACCGGCATCACCGGACCGAAGATCTCCTCGGTCAGGGCAGGCGCACCCGGAGGAACGTCGGTCATCACCGTCGGGGTGTAGAAGAAGCCGGGCCCGTCGGGCACCGTGCCCCCGGTGAGCAGCCTGGCGCCCGAGTCGATCGAGTCCCGCACGATGTCGGCAACGCGCGCACGCTGACCGGCGTTGATCATCGGGCCGATCGTGGTCTCGGGGTCGAGCCCGTGCCCGACGACCTGCGCCTCCGCGGCAGCCTTGGCAGCGTCGGCGAAGTCGTCCACGACGTCTTCGTGGACGTAGAAGCGTTGCGGTGCGACACAGACCTGACCGCCGTTGCGGTACTTGCTCACGATGCCAGAGGCGGCAACTGCCTCGATGTCCGCGTCCGGGAAGACCAGCACCGGGGCGTTCCCCCCCAGTTCGAGCGACAGCCGTGTCATCGTTCGGGACGCACCGTCCATGAGCAGCTTGCCGACGCGGGCGGATCCAGTGAACTGGATCTTGCTCACACGAGGATCGTCGAGCATCACCTGGCCCATCGGCTCCGGCTCCCCGTTGATCACGTTGAACACGCCGTCCGGGAGACCCGCATCGGCGAGGATCTCCGCCATCAGCATGGCGCTTCTCGGCGTGAACTCCGACGGTCGCACCACCACCGAACAGCCTGCAGCCATTGCGGCAGCCGCTGCTCGGATCGGGTTGTAGACCGGGAAGTTCCATGCCGTGATCACGCCGACCACCCCGATCGGCATGTAGGTGACGTCGGTGCGCCGGCCAGGTCGACTGGAAGGGACGATCCGACCGCCCACCCGCTTGGCCTCCTCGGCCATGAACGTGAGGAACGAGTCGAACGTGGTCCATTCGCCGGCAGCTTGGGCGAGGGGCTTGCCCGACTCTTCGGTGGTGATGCGGGCGCACTCATCCCGACGCTCGGCGGCGATCGCCGCCGCCCTGGTGAGGATGGTTGCTCTGCGATACGGATTGGTTCTGGACCACTCGGGGAATGCAGCAGCGGCCGCGTCGATCGCCGCCGTTGCATCATCGCCGTTCCCGTACGGCATGACGCCGAGGGACTGTTCGGTGGCCGGATCGATGAGATCCCACGTGCCGCCGTTCGACGCGTTGCGCCACTCGCCTCCGATGAACTGCTGGAATTCGGGCATGGTGTTGTCGCTTTCTCTCTAGACCCGGTGGACGACGGTCCCGTCGAGAACGGTCGTCGTGACGGCCAGGTCGATTGGGTTTTCGTGGGTCGGGTTTCCCGATATCACGGCGAGGTCTGCTCTCAGCCCCTTCTTGATCCTCCCGGAGTCGCGATCGAAGAAGTTGACCCATGCGGATCCTTCGGTTGCGGCGGTCAGGGCCTCACCGATCGGGAGCCGTTCCGACGGGATGAAAGGCTCGTGGACCCCGCGGTCGGGGCGCGCCCGCGTCGCTGCGACTGCGATCTGCTGCAACACGTCGGGCGTGCTGACCGACCAGTCGCTGCCCATCGCCAGCCGAGTGCCGGACTGCAACAGGCTCCGGAACGGATACTGCAGATCCACCCGTTCCGGCGGAAGAAACGGGATCGTGAGCTCGGTCATCGCTTCATCGGCATTGGCCCACAGCGGCTGCATGTTGGCGATCGCTCCCAGCCGGGCGAACCGACCGATGTCTGCGGGGTCGACGAGTTGGATGTGGGCGAGGTGATGGCGCGAGTCACGCACGCCGTTGACCCTCTGGGCGTGTTCGATGGCGTCCAGCGCGTGGCGCACGGCTGCGTCTCCGAGGGCATGGAAGTGACACTGCAAGCCGGCTGCGTCGATCGCTGCGACGATCGAAGGCAGTTCGCCCGGATCGATGAAGTCGATGCCATGGTGGTCGGTCGGATGCCCGTCGTGGTCGAGATAGGGCTCCAACATGCTGGCGGTGAAGTTCTCGCAGACACCGTCCAGCATGAGCTTGACCGTCCTCGGCACGTAGTTCGTCTCGGTCTGACGTGCGCGTTCGACGATCTCTGCGAGTTGTTCGAGGCCCCGGTTGCGGTCCCACCACAGCGCACCCCGTACCCGGCACTGCAAATCGCCCGACCTCGCGAGCTCCAAGTAGGCCTCGTGCAGGTCGGGAGTCACCCAGGCGTCCTGCCATGCGGTGATACCCAGCGAGAGCAGATAGGCCTGGCTCTCCAGCAGAGCGGCCCGGATCTCACCCGGCTCGTCGGGGGGAAGAACGCGTTCCACCAGATCCATCGCACCCTCGTGGAGGGTCCCCTGTGGAGATCCGTCGGCGAGACGGACGATGACTCCGTCGGCCGGATCCGGAGTCGTGGAGTCGATCCCCGCCATCTCCAGGGTGGTGTGGTTCGCCCAACCCGAATGCCCGTCGGCGACGACGAGCCACACCGGTCTGTCGGTGATCCGGTCGAGGAGCGCGGCCGGCGGGTTGCCGCCCGGGAACCACCGATAGCGCCAGCCTCCTCCCAAGAGCCATCCCGTCGAGCTGGAGGCGTGCTCACTGATGACCGTCAGCGCGTCTTCGAGCTCCTCCGCGGGCTCCAGGTCGCATCTGAGCCGCTGCAAGCCCCCCATCGCAGGGTGGATGTGTGCGTCTTGGAACCCGGGGGTCAGTATCCCGCCTGCAAGATCGATCCGTTCGGTGCCCGGCGGTGCCAGAGCTTCGACATCGCCGGTCTGCCCGACCGCTGCGATCCGGCCGTTCCACGGTGAGCACGGCGCTGCCGAGGCCCGTGCCCGAGCACGGACCGCCACCATCGAACAGGAGCGGCGTGCGCGCGCCCCGCCCCCGGCCGGTCAGCCAAGGTGTTCTGTCGGGATGTGGAGTTTCATCAGGCGCGCCCTCGTCTGGTCGCCGCACAGTCTGCCGGGTTGGACGGCCCCGTGCCTGCCGATGTGGATAGAGTCGCGCCATGCCAGAGACGCTCGACATCTACCTCGCCGGCGAGTGGACCTCCGGCACCGGCGACGCCCACCACGAGTTGATCTCGCCGATCGACGGCGCGCACATCGCCGATGTGCCAATCGTCTCGGAGGCCGACATCGATCGCGCCGTCGCCGCGGCGCGGCGAGCTACCGACGAGATGCGTCACTGGTCGGCGTTCGAGCGGGCGGACCTGTGTCTGCGGATCGCGGCGGCGATCGAGCCGTTGATCCCCGAGATCGCACGGCTCCAGACGCTCGAGCAGGGGAAGCCGTTCCACAGCGAGTCGCTCGACGACATCGCCGAGGCGAACCAATACTTCGTGAATGCCGCCGAGGACGTGAAGCGACTCGGCGGCGAGGTCATCCCGACGTCGTCCCGCACCAAGCGGATGTTCACGTTTCGTCGGCCGGTCGGTGTCTGGGCGGCGATCACCCCGTGGAACTTCCCCGTGACGATCCCGCTCGAGTACATCGGCCCGGGTCTGGCGACGGGCAACGCCGTCATCGTGAAGCCGCCGATCAACACGCCGTGGGCGTTGCTGGAGCTCGCAAAGGCGTTCGACGAGGCGGGTGTCCCCCGGGAGCGGTGTCGATCATCCCGGGCGGAGCCGAGATCGGAGATGCGTTGGTGACACACGATGGCGTCGATGCGATCGGGTTCACCGGCTCGTCGGCCACAGGCAAGCGGATCCTCTCCCGAATGGGGATCAAGCGGTCGATCATGGAGATGTCGGGCAACGGGCCGACGATCGTCACGGCTGATGCCGATGTCCGTGCCGCTGCGGAAGCCGCCGTGTACGGGGCCTACTACAACGCCGGACAGGTCTGCTGCGCGACGGAGCGGGTGATCGTCATCGACGACGTGCACGATGCCTTCGTCGAAGCGGCCATCGACGCTGCCCGGGTCGTCCAACTCGGCGACCCGTTCGACGAGACGACGACGATGGGGCCGCTCAACAACGAAGCGACCGCAGCCAAGATGGATCGCCATCTCGCCGACGCATCCGAGCGGGGAGCGGAGGTCCTCGTCGGTGGCGGGCGCGCCGCCGGCCATCCCAGTGATCTGTACTACGAGTTCACCATCGTCGATCGTGTCCCCGAGTCGAGCAGCCTGTCGACCGAGGAGTCGTTCGGGCCCGTCGTGCCGATCCTGTCGGCTGCCGGCGACGAGGAGGCGGTGGCCATCGCCAACCGGACCAGGTTGGGACTTCAGGCGGCCGTGTTCACCAAGAGCCTCTCGAGGGCCTTCTGGTACACCGATCGCATCCGGTCGGGCACCGTGGTCGTCAACGACTCGACCGATTTCTGGGAGACCTTCCAGCCGTTCGGTGGCGCGGCCGGCACCGACACGGGTTGGGGGCGGGGCCGCATCGAGGAGTTCACCGACCTCCAGACGATGGTCATCGAACTCGACGAGTCGCTGGACTGATCGTTCTGTCCGGCGGCGAGCTCAGTGGGGGAAGTAGGCCCTGAACACGGCTCCGGGATCGTTGCGGACGCTCAGCGCCCCGCCCGCCGACTGCATGATCCCCGCACAGATCGCCAACCCGAGCCCGGCGCCTTCGCCGCGATGCTGGCGGGTTCCCTGCACGAACGGGTCGAAGATGGTCTTGATCTCGGACTCGGGGATGCCATCTCCGTCATCTCTGACGAACAGGTCGATCCCGGCCCCTTCGCGACGAGCCGAGATCTCGATGTTCGGTCCGCCGTACCTCCTCGCGTTGGTCAGCAGGTTCGTCAAGAGCTGCCCGAAACGGTCCCGATCGAAATGGATCGTGATGTCCTGCGCCACATCGACCACAGGGGTCTGATCCGTATCGGTGAACACCCGTCTGATGGCGGCCTCGATTTCCGGTCCGACCGGGAATCGATCGCGCTTGAGGACGGCTGCACCGGCGGTCAACTTCGAGAAGTCCACGATGTCCGACACCAGGCGCAAGCAGGAGCTCGGACTCGCTCTTGACGATCGCGAGCGAGCTCTCATGATCTTCCGGCGGCAGGTCTTCGCTCGTGATGAGCTCCAGGTATCCGATGATCGCGGTCAGTGGTGTGCGGAGCTCGTGGCTGATCGCCGCCACGACCCCGTCTCGCATCTGCTCGAGTGCGACTTCGCGTGTGCGGTCTTCGACGAAACCGAAGTACTCGGTGCCGACCTCGGTGGTCGTCGGGAGCACGGTGACGGTCAGGTGTCTGATCTTTCCTCCGACCTCGGTGACGACGAACGTCGGCTCGCCCGCTCCGACGTTCAACTCCGTCGCGAACAGCTCCGACATCGTGAAACGCTCGACCTCGCCCTGGTGAAGACCGAGGAGGGCGTCGAGCTCGTAGCTGCTGAAGGTGATGCGCTGGTCGTCTCCGGCCATGAACACCGGCGCGGGGAGCTTGTTGGCGAGCATCCCGAAGCGGACGGCTTGGGCGACGGCGGCCGGGTGCTCGAACGGCCAGAATCCGTCGTACCAGCAGAGCGCCACACGCTTCGCACCCTCGATGACACGTGCCTCCCGGCCGAAGTGATCGGTGGCTGTGACGATGAAGGCCACTTCGAGCTCGTCGATCACGTCGAGCGGCACCTGATTGATCGCCAGCCATGCGACCTCACCGAGCTGCTCGGCCGCCTCGTCCGAGAACTCGCCATCGGACAGCCAGTCCAACAGCGCGGCATGCCCGCGTTCGACGAGTGGTCCCAGCTTGTCGGTGTACCTCTGGAGGGACGGATCCATCGCTTCGAGCACGCGGCGGAAGACGTCGGACCCGAACGCCTCGATGTCAGGGCCGCGACTCCTACCGGGTTCGGCGATCGGAGCGGTGTGATCGATCACCCGTATCCCATCGGCTGTGGTGCCGGCACCTTTAGCTCAGCGAGTCTTGCCGCGGAGCCAGTTGCCGAGCACGCCGAGCCTGGATGTGCGCCCGGTTCGCTCCTCGGATGCGTCTGCCTGGCGAGCCATCCGGAGGCCGGCGTTGATCCCGATCCATCTCAACGGCTCCGGCTCCCAATTCCGCCACTCGTGCTGCACCCAGGGAAGGGAGACGAGATCGCTGTCTCGTTCGGTGATCAGATCGGCGAGGGTCCTTCCGGCGAGGTTGGTCGTGTTGACGCCGTCCCCGACGTAGCCACCCGCCCAGGCGAGACGGCCTTGACGGTCGATCGACACCGTTGGCTTCCAGTCCCGGGGAGCGCCGAGCGCGCCACCCCAACGGTGTGTGATCTCGGTCCCCTCCAATTGGGGGAAGAGCTCGAGGAGGACTCTCACGATCTCGGCGTGCACGGTGTCGTTGGCATCGAACGAGTCCTCGATCGCAGAGCCGAAGTGGTAGGGAGCGCCTCGACCTCCGAAAGCAAGTCGTCCGTCCGCGGTTCGCTGTCCGTAGATGATCAGGTTGCGGAAGTCTCCGAAGGTGGGTCGGTCGTGGAGGCCGATCTGCTCCCACAGCTTCTCGCCGAGAGGGGCGGTGGCGATCATGTGCGAGTAGAGCGGAGCCATGCGCCGGCGCAGCCCGGGAAGTCTGGCCGTGAAGCCCTCGGTCGCCCGGACGACCATCTCGGCGGTGATCACTCCGTACGGTGTCTCGATCCTTCCAGTCGAGATCTCCGTCGCCGGCGTCGCCTCGAGGATCGTGACCCCGCGCCGCTCACATGCGGCTGCGAGACCGTGCGTCAACAGGGCGGGCTGGACAGCGGCGCCGTGTGGTGTCCATGTCCCCCCGAGGGTGTTCGTGGCGTTCATCATCGCTCTCGCCTCGTCGGCGTCGAGGAACCGCATGTGTTCGGACCCGAGGCCGACTGCTCGATACTCCTCGACGTGCTCGTGTGCCCGTTGGAGGTGGAGTGGGCTTCGGGCGGTGTCGAACACCCCTCCCTTCTGGAAGTGGCAGTCGATGCCCTCCTCCTGGGTGACCCGATGGACCTCGTCGACCGTCGCGAAGAGCGCTTTCATGTGGCGCGCGGCGTGTTCGGCGCCGTGCGCCTTGGCGAGCGTCGAGATCCCGAGCGGGTATTGGGCGTGGCACCAACCTCCGTTGCGCCCCGATGCGCCGAAGCCGACGTGGCGCTGGTCGATGATCAGGATGTCGAGGCTCGGGTCGATGCCGGCCAGGTAGTAGGCGGTCCAGAGGCCGGTGAGGCCCGCTCCGACGATCGCCACGTCGACGGAGCGATCGCCATCGAGTGAGGGGCGAACGGCTCGGGCGGAGACCGCATCCCACCACAGCGGCGTCGTCTTTGCTCCCTCGAAGTTCACGATTCGCTCCTTCGCTCGGCCATCCCGTTGAGGATCTCGAGTACGACCCGGTTCGCCAGGAAGGCGGTGACCTGACCCGGGCCGTCGTACGGGGGAGCGACCTCCACCACGTCGGCGCCGACCACGGGAAGCTCACGGGCGAGGCGACGGACCGTGTCGAGCAGCTCCCGGCTCAGCAGGCCGCCCGGTTCGGGGGTGCCCGTGCCCGGGGCCATCCCGGGATCGACGACGTCGATGTCCACGGAGATGAACACGCCGTCGCCCTTCGACGTGCACGCGTCGACTGCGTCGTCGACGACCGATTCGAGGCCGCGGTCGACGATCTCGCTCATCATGTAGGTCCTCATCGAGTTGTCGTGCATCCACGCGATCACGTGCGGTTCGGGCCAGTAACCCCGCAACCCGATCTGGACGAACCGGTGGCCCGGCACGGCCCCCGACTCGACGAGCCGGCGCATCGGGGTTCCGTGTCCGTGCAACGCACCGAAGGCGGCCGTTTCGCCGGTGTCGGCGTGGGCATCGAAGTGAATGAGCCCGAACGAGTCGTCTCCGAGCACCCGGGCCAGGCCGGTGCCGTTGGCGTAGGTGACCGAGTGGTCGCCGCCGAGGACGATCGGGACCGCCCCCGCCGCCGCAATGGCGGCGACTGCGTCGGCGATGGCGTCGAGGCCCTGCTCGAGGTACCCGGGTGAGACCTTGACATCTCCGGCGTCGACCACGCTCATCACCTCGAACGGGTCGATGCCGGTCGGGAGGTGCGGGCGCCGCATGTCGGCATCGAGGTAGTCGGCCTCCCGGATGGCCTTCGGCCCGAAGCGGGCACCTGCCCGGTGGCTCGCACCCCAGTCGATCGGTGCACCGATGATGACCACATCGACCTCGTCGAGGTCTTCGAGCGCAACCGACGGAACCCCGCAGAAGGTGGTGAACTGGGCGAAGCGCCAGACCCCACTCATCGTGCCGCCCTCGCTCGCTCGCGTTCCAAGGCATCCGGATCGTGGTCGGGGTTGTGCCACACGATGAAGCTGGCGTAGTCGTCCACCGCCGGGTCTCTCATGTAGCCGGCGATCGCCCCCCGGGCCTCGAAACCGTTGGCGATCTGGAAGCTCAACGTCGGGTCGGACAGCTCGCCGGCGGCGACCTTTTCGACGTACTCGTCGGCACTCATCTCGTGCTTGTGTCGGGCGAACCCGGGGATCACCCCGCCTGCGATGATCCCGGCGCGGTTGTACCGACGGACCAGATCCTTGCGCAGATCGTAGAGGCGACGGCCGATCCCCATGCCCCGATAGTCGGGATGGACGACGATGTCCGTCCCGTAGTACCACTCGCCGTTCGGGTCGTGGTACTCCGCTCCCGTCGGACCGACTGCGTCGTCGATGTGGTGCTGGAAGTCGTCGAGGTCGAAGTCCACGAAGATCCCCATGGCGAACCCGACGACCCTCTCGCCGTCGAGGACGACGAACCCGCCCTCGGGGAACCGGTCACACTGCATGAGGATGGTCGCAGCCGACGTCAGGTCCACGGGGTCGACGGTCGGGAAGCTGAGCCGCTCGAGTTCCTCGAGCGCCTGGGCGTGTTCGGGCGCGATCTGGACGTACGCGAGCCGGGATCGCGGCGTCTCGTCTGGGTCTCGGGTGTCGGGCTGCGCCATCGTCTCTCCGCCTGGTTCGACCGAGTATGCATCTCACGGTCGGTCGCGGCAAGCGATTCGATGGTTTCAGGGGGGATTTCCCATCGAATCGCGGCCGGAGAGGAGCGATATCGCATACAGTTCACTCGATGCGTGACCTCGGCGAGAAGCACACGGGTGTCCACCTGGACGAGACGGACAAGGCCATCATCGGGCACCTGCAGGACGACGGCAGGATCCCGTATGCGAAGCTGGGGCCGGTCGTCGGCCTGTCGGCTGCGGCCGTTCGTCAGCGGGTGCTCGCGTTGATCGACCACGGCGTGATGCAGATCGTCGCCGTCACCGATCCGATGATGCTCGGGTTCAAGATCCAGGCTCTCGTCGGTGCCAATGTCGTCGGGGATCTCGAAGCGGCGGCGAGCGCCATCTCGAAGATCGAGGAGACCGACTACGTCGTGATCACGTCGGGCCGCTATGACGTCATGATCGAAGTCGTCTGCGAGGACCACGAGCACCTGCTCGTCCTGTTGAATCGGATTCGGGAGATCCCCGGCGTCGATTCGGTGGAGGCGCTCACCTATCTCAAGTTGATCAAACAGACCTACGACTGGGGCACCCGATGATGCGCTCGCATCCCGGGCGCCGCCCGGTCTCCGAGCAGAAGGAACATCGATGAGCATCATCTCCGACATGGCGAAGGATCACCTCTGGCTCCATTTCGCGGGAATCGGGACCGCCGGGCCGACCATCATCGAGCGAGGCGACGGCTGCTACGTGTGGGACGAGAACGGCAAGAAGTATCTCGATGCCCTCGCCGGGCTGTTCGTGACCCAGATCGGGCACGCCCGGACGGAGTTGGCGAACGCTGCGTCGAAGCAGGCCGAACAGCTCGGCTTCTACCCGATCTGGGGGAGCGCCCATCCGCCGGCCGCACAGCTGGCGTCACGTCTGGCCGAACTCGCCCCTGGGGACTTGGATCGGGTGTTCTTCACGACCGGTGGCTCGGAGGCCGTGGAGTCTGCGTGGAAGATGGCGCGGCAGTACTTTCTCCTGATCGGCCAGCCCGAGCGGACCAAGGTGGTGGCCCGTCACACGAGCTATCACGGGACCACGCTCGGTGCCCTCTCCATCACCGGCATCCCGAAGTACAAGGAGCCGTTCGAGCCGCTGCTCGTGAAACAGACCACACATGTCGCCAACACCAACGCGCTCCACTGCACCATGTGCTCCGGTTCGTGCAACCTGATGTGCGCCGACGAGATCGAGGCGGCGATTCTGCGCGAGGGCCCCGAGACGGTCGCCGCCGTATATCTGGAACCGGTTCAGAACTCGGGCGGATGCTTCGTGCCTCCACCCGGCTACTGGCAGCGGGTGCGGGAGATCTGTGATCGACACGGCGTGTTACTCGTCTCCGACGAGGTGATCTGCGCGTTCGGCCGGCTGGGTTCCTGGTTCGGCGGTCAGAAGTTCGACTACGTGCCGGACATGATCACGTTCGCCAAGGGGATCACCTCGGGCTATCTGCCGCTGGGTGGAGTCATCACGCGACCGTTCCTCGCCGACGCGTTCCGCGAGAGCGGCGGATCGTTCCTCCATGGGATCACGTTCGGCGGTCACCCGGTGAGCTGTGCGGTCGGTCTTGCCAACCTCGACGTGATGCAGTCCGAGCGCATCGTCGAGCACGTGGCGGAGTTGGAGGGCTACTTCCGATCCGGTCTCGAGTCGCTCCTCGACATCCCCATCTGCAAGGAAGTCCGGGGCACCGGCTACTTCTATGCCATCGAGCTGATGCGCGATCCCGATGCGATGATCAAGTTCACCGAGGACGAGGCTGCTGCGCTCGTCGTCGACAATCTCAAACCCGGGCTGTTGGACGTGGGGCTCCTCGCCCGGGCGGACAACCGCGGCGACGCCATCCTCCAGTACTCACCGCCGCTGATCGCCGGCACCGCAGAGATCGACGAGATCGTCGAGAAGTCCCGCAAGGTCCTGACGGACGCGTGCGGCGTACTCGGCTACTGATCGCCCGCTGACGCCGGATCTACCTCTCCGATGAACCCGCTCGTCCGAGGCCCGCGGTCAGTGGGGATCGTTGTGGGCAAGGCCCGGAATGGCATTGAAAGCGTCATCGGCGAGTCCCTGGCCGGCCTCCTCGTAGAGGTTCCGGGCAACGTCGACCCCTAGTGCTTCGAGCTCGGCCACTTCATCGGGGTGGCTCGCCACCGCCCCGATCGCGATGTCGGGGAGATACGAGCGGATCCGACGCACGGATTCGAGATTGGCACGATGATCGTTCATGGCAAGGAGCGCCAGCTCGATACCCGGGTGAAGCGTGACACGCTCCCAGAAGTCCGAGTCGAGGGCATCACCGCGGATGGCGTTCCTGCCGGCCTTCACGTGCATCTCGACGACGTCCGCCCGCCGGTCGACCCCGAGGACGCCGCCGACCTCGTGCCGCTCCAACTCGTCATACGCGCCCGAGCCGACCCGTCCCAGACCGAAGACCAGCACCTTGGGATCGCCGGGATCGATGACGGCGTCGTCGTCGTGGAGCGGCGTGCGCTCGTAGCGTTGGAGGTGGTCGTGAAACCGCTGGTAGAGGTCGTAGCGGAGCGTGTTGGGAGGCGCAGCGATCGCGAAGGAGGCGGCAACGATCACCGCCATCACCACGGCCCACACCGGATCGAGCAGGCCTTCGTCGACGCCGACCGCGACCACGATGAGCCCGAACTCGCTGAAGTTCGCCAGGGTGATCGAGGCGTGCCAGGTCGTGCGGGCGCGCAGGCGGAATCGGGACAGACACCGCCATATAGCCGAAGGTCTTGACCGGGAGCATCAGCAGGATCACGCCGGCAACGAGCAGCATCGAGAGGTCGGGCAGGCCGCCGAGTCCGATGGACAGGAAGAAGCCGATCAGCAGGATGTCCTTGAAGCCGAGGAGTGTCGCCGACAGGTCTCTGGCCTTCGGATGGTTCGCCAGCGTGAGCCCGACGATCAGCGCACCCAGGTCGGCCTTCAGGCCCACGGCATCGAAGCTGCCGGCACCGATGCCGATGGCGAGCACCAGGCCGAACAGCAGGAAGAGCTCCTCGTATCCGGTCTTCGACAGCAGCCAGGCATACAGGGGTCGGGCGAGGATCACGGCCGCCACGACCGGAACGGCCCACCACGACGGTGTGCTCCCGACGGCGACGAGGAACACGACCGCGAAGATGTCCTGCATCACGAGGATGGCGATGGCCAGGTTGCCTGCGAGCGACGACCCTTCACCGAACTGTTCGAGTGCTTTTACGGCGAAGACGGTGCTGGAGAAGGCCAGCGCGAAGCCGATGATCGCGACTTCCCCGACGCCCAGGTCGTCGACGAGGGGCGCGCCGAGCGCGCCGAGGCCGGCGAGCAGCAGGCCGAACGTGACGGTCGACGCGAGCAGGTGCACCGAGGTTCCCACCCACACGACAGGCCTGGCGAGCGTGGACAGCTTGAGCTTCAGGCCGATGCCGAACAACAGCAACAGCACGCCGAGGTCGGCGATCGCGTCGATCGCCGGGTCGGGCTCGAAACCGAAGGCGTGAAGCGCGAACCCGGCGGCGAGATAGCCGACGAGCGGCGGCAGGCGGATCTGTTGGACGGCGAACCCGAGCGCGAACGCAACGGTGAGGGGGATGGCGATCTCGGTCATCGGTCGTGCTCCACGGGGTCATGAATCTAACGGCGGAGGGTGTCCAGCCGATGTGCGTTCTGTTTCGTGGAGTGGTCGGGCGTCGATTCCAGGCCTCGATGCTCGTGTTCCGGCCCCGCCCGTCGTACGCGATACTCACTTCCATGGAGGGACACATGAGCCGGGAGCTGTTCTCACTGCTCGCCGACTCGCTCACGAGGCCAGAGTTGGATGTCGACCAGTCGACCCGTGCGCTGTGGACGGATCCGCACATCTCGGCTCAGATGCTGCGCTTCCACCTGGATCCCGACAACGATGCCGCCAGCTATCGGCACGAGGTCATCGACCGGGCAGTGGACTGGATGTATCGCCATTTCGAGCTGGACGAGGCGAGCAGGTATCTCGATCTCGGTTGCGGTCCCGGTCTGTACACCCAGCGGATGGCCGAGCGTGGTGTCGGCGTCACCGGCATCGACTTCTCCGAGAGCTCTCTCCGACATGCCCGCGTTCGAGCTGCCGAGCGCGGCACCGAGATCGATTATCGGCACGAGAGCTATCTGGAGTCCGACCTCGCCACGGAGGCCGATCTGATCACGATGATCTCCTGCGACATGAGTGCGCTCACGCCCGAGAGCCTTTCACGACTGTTGGAGAACGTATCTGGGTGGCTGTCGACGAACGGGGCGTTCGTGTTCGACTTCCATTCGATCGTCCGCTTGTCCGAGGCGCGCGAGCGGCACTCGCTGAGTCACTCCGAGGGAGCAGGCTTCTATGCCGAGGAGGAGCACCTGCTCATCGAGAGTCGTTTTGTGTGCGAGCAGGAACGGGCGACGTGTGACAAGTACACGATCGTGACGCGGGATGGAGGTGCGAAGGAGTTGTATCTCTGGCACCGCTACTACACGCTCCAGGACATGATGGCGATCCTCGGCGGAGCCGGGATGTACGTGGCGGAGGTCTACGGGAGCATCGACGGATCGGAATTCACGGGGAGGGAGCGGGACATCACCGTCGTTGCGAGGAAGCTTCCCCACGGATCAGACGAGGCCGCCGCGAGCCGGCACTGAATCGTCGCGAGCGCTTCGACGTCGATGCCCGGCCCCTCGCAACGGGCCGGTGCTCTCTCGTGGCCGACCCGGTCGACACCGGCCTTCGCTCCTGACCCGCCGAGCGAATGGCCCGCCTGTCAGAATGGCCCATCGTGGCCACGACTGTCGTCATCACCGGGACCGGATGTCCCGTCCCGTCCGCGGACCGCGCAGGGCCTGGCGTTCTCGTGACCGTGGGAGACCTCGCACTCCAGTTCGACGTCGGCCGTTCGACGGTGCAACGCCTCGCAGGTGCCGGGTTGTGGCCGACGGATCTCGATGCGGTGTTTCTGACCCACCACAAATTCTGGCACCGCTACTACACGCTCCAGGACATGATGGCGATCCTCGGCGGAGCCGGGATGTATGTGGCCGAGGTGTACGGCAGCATCGACGGATCGGACTTCACGGGGAGAGAGCGAGATATCACCGTCGTAGCGAGGAAGCTTCCCCACGGATCAGGCGAGGCCGCCGCGAGCCGGCACTGAACGTCGCGGGCGCTTCGACTTCGATGCCCGGCCCCTCGCAACGGGCCGGCGCTCTCTCGTGGCCGACCCGGTCGACACCGGCCTTCGCTCCTGACCCGCCGAGCGAATGGCCCGCGTGTCAGAATGGCCCATCGTGGCCACGACTGTCGTCATCACCGGGACCGGATGTCCGGTCCCATCCGCGGACCGCGCAGGGCCCGGCGTCCTCGTGACGGTGGGAGACCTCGCTCTCCAGTTCGACGTCGGCCGGTCGACGGTGCAACGCCTGGCGGGCGCCGGATTGTGTCCGACGGATCTCGATGCGGTGTTTCTGACCCACCACCACAGCGACCACGTCGTCGGTCTCGCCGACCTCGTGTTGACCCGTTGGGTCATGGATCGAACCGATGAGGCGCCAGAGCTTCCCATCATCGCGCCGGCTGGGCCGACCGCCCGCTTCGCCGGCCACGTCCTCGACGGCTGGGAGGACGACATCGCAGTCCGCAGGTCACACAGCGGTCGCACCACGTCTCCTGGGGTCGACGTGGTCCCGTTTCCGACACCGCCGGTGCCGACGGAAGTGTGGGCGAGGGACGGCGTGCGGGTGCTGGCGGCGGGCGTCAGGCACGAGCCGGTGCTGGGCGCCGTCGGCTATCGGATCGAGACTCCCGATGGGGTGGTGGCGATCAGTGGCGACACCCGAGTGTGCGACGAGGTCGCTGCGCTTGCTCGCAATGCCGACGTTCTGGTCCACGAGGCGATGCGGTTCGAACCGATCGAGGCCCTGCCACCGCACCGGCGATTCATCCTCGACTACCACGCCGACACCCGACTGCTCGGGCATCTGGCGGTCGATGCCAACGTGGGCACACTCGTGTTGACACATCTCCTGCCGGTGCCCGAGACGGCCGCCGACGAGGAAGCCTTCGTCGAAGATGTGCGCTCAGGTGGCTTCACCGGCCGCCTCGATCGTCGCCGAAGACCTCGACGTGATCACGATCGATGCAGCGCATCGCTCCGGCGACGTCGCACCGTAGGCTCCGGCGACGATGTTCCGCGACCGATCCGACCGATGAGCCGCCGCAGGACGCTGGCCAGGGCAGCTCGGGCACGGCCCGATGCGCCGTGCGCTCATCACGTACGCACTGGTGTCGATCATCGAGTTCGCCGTGTACTTCACGGTGATCCTCGTGGCGTTCGAGGCAGGTGGAGGCGGGCTCGCCGGATTGGCCGCTGCCGCCCAGCTGGCGCCGTCTGTGCTGGTGCCGATCGTCATCCGCTGGATCGACCGGGGACACGTCGCCCCGATGCGGTTCACGCTCGTGTGGTTGTTCATCGGGTTGGCCGTCGGTGCCGTCGTTGTCGCTGCCGGCCCGGTGTGGTTGACCATCGGCCTGGCCGCCCTGCGTTCGCTCGCCTACTCGCTGGCACGGCCGATCCACCTGGCGGTCATCCCGGTCCATGCCGAGCACACCGCCGACGCGACGGCGGCGATGGTGGTGACCGGCTGGATCGACGCGATCGGGGCCATGCTGGGCCCGGCGATCGCCGGTGCGATCCTGTCGGTATCGGACGCGTCGGCCGTGTTCGTGTCGATGGCGGCCCTGGCACTCGTCGGTCTCTGGATGTCGCCGCGCACCGGGGAGGTGGTCGGGACCGGCCCGGCCCGAGCGACGAGAGGCGTTCTGTCGGTTCGAGGGGCACGCCCGATGCTCGTGTACAAGACGGCGGCGTCGGCGCTGTCGGGCGCCACCGACGTCGTCGTCGTCCTGGTCGCGATCGAGATGCTCGGACTCGGTGACGATGGCGCCGGCTACCTCGCGTCGTTGATCGGGGTGGGCGAGTTGGTCGGTGCACTTCTGCTCGTCTCCGTGCTCGGACGTGTGCGGCTCCGTGGAGTGCTGGGCGTGGCAGCCTTCGGAAGAGGGGCTTCGGTGTCGCTCCTCGGTCTCGTCCCCCAGGCGTTTCCGCTGCTCTCGCTCGCAGGCGGGTTTCGACCGGTTCATCGGGTCGTTCAGCGAATCATGCTGCAGCGCATCACGCCTCCCGACCGGTACATGAGGATGTTCGGCGTGACCGAGGCGTTCGACTCGGGTGGCCAGGCGCTCGGAGCGGCCCTCGTTCCCCTGCTCGTGGTCGTCTTCGGTGTCGAGCCGGCGATCGTGATCTCCGGTGCTCTTCTCCCGCTCGTGTTCGTTGCATTGAGTCGAGCCTTCCGTGACATCGATGCGCGGGCGGTGATCCCGCAGTCGACGATCGAGACGCTGCAGGAGGTCCCGGGGTTCCAAGGGCTGTCTGCAGACGTGCTCGAGTATCTGGCGAGAACGTGTATGCCGGTTCAGTTGGCCGCCGGAGAGCAACTGATCAGCCAGGGCGACGAGGATGCAGACGCCGCCTGGGTGATCTCGAGTGGCGAAGTCGCTGTGAGCATCGATGGGCGGCCGGTGGCACGGCTCGGCCGTCCCGAACTGGTCGGCGAGATCGCCCTCATCCACGATCAGCCCCGCAACGCCGACGTCGTCGGATCCACCCACTCCGAGCTGTTGCGGATCGACCACGAGACGTTCCTCGACGTGGTGGTCGGGGGCAGAGGTGGTGGAGAGCATGTGCGAGTGCTCGCCGATCGGCGCGTCGAGGAGAACCATCGAACGCTGAGGTGCGTCAGTAGGCGCCGGCGAGCTTCGAGTGATCCCAGCTCGCCACCTTGACCGGCTCCACGATCACGGCGGTGTTCTTGTCGGCATAGGACCCGAAGGCCGCCTCGAGCGCCTCGTCCGTCGAGCACCACCGATTGTCCACCGACCATTCGGTACTTGGCGGCGATCTCCCCGTAGATCGACAGGACAGTCGCACGATCGTCGATGAGCGTTGCGGTTCCGCGGATCATCACACCCTTGAGCTCGTCGTACGTATCCCCGGATTCGAGGAGGACCGAGAGCTTCGGGTTGCGTCTCAGATTCACGATCTTCTGTGACTTGGTGAACGAGCGGAACGTGAGCTTTCCGTCCCTCACGACGTACCACATCGGGGCGAGGTGCGGGTAGCCGTCGGCGTCGATCGACGCCACCTGGAGGGTGTGTCCCGACTCGAGGAACTCCGACAGCTCCGTATCGGTCAGTGAGATGTCCTTGCGTGCCACGCTGTCGAATGTAGCCCGGAGTTCGTCTCGGTTCGGGCCCTCGCATACGATCCTGGCGTGCCGTATTCGACCGTTCTGTTCGATCTCGATCACACGTTGCTCGATTCCGATGAGTCCGAAGCAGCGGCGTTCGCCCACACCATGCGCTTCGCAGGTGTGGCCGACCACGGACCGCTGCTCGACACGTATCGACGGATCAACCTGACGATGTGGGCACAGGTCGAGGCCGGGACGCTCCTGGCAAACGACGTGCGCACGAGGCGTTTCGAGTCGTTCAACCGGATCGTCGGCATCGAGGCCGACCCCGTGGAGATGGGAGAAGTGTTCGTCGAAGGTCTCGGGGGATTCGGAGAGCTGTATCCGGGCGCGATCGAAGTGCTCGAAGCGGTCGGTGGGATCGCCGTCATGGGTCTCGTGACGAACGGTATCTCCGACGTGCAGCGTGCGCGCGTCGCCAGACTGGGCATCGATCGGTTCTTCGATGCGATCGTCATCTCGTCGGAGGTGGCGACCTCGAAGCCGGGTTCGGCGATCTTCGACATCGCGTTCGAACGTCTCGGGCGACCCGACCGCGCTTCGGCGCTGATGGTCGGCGACAGTCTCACCTCCGACATGGCGGGCGGCCACGGGTACGGCATCGCCACGTGCTGGTACAACCCTCGCCGCGAACAGCCTGCAGTGGACTTCGAGATCGACCATGTCATCACGAAACTCGCGGACGTCGTCGGCGTCGTGACGCGCTGACCCACGCGCGTACGTGGACCGGACCCGACCTGGTGCTTCTCCTCCACGCGTGGCGAAGTGTCTGGCTCCCACCCACGGGGCCGCGGGTGCGCCTAGCGGACGATGTCCTGCACGGCCATCCGCACCGACGCAGTCAGATCGTCGAGCGGCGTTCCGGCCCTCGCCAGGACGCACCATCCCTGCAAGAGGGCCATGCAGTTCACGGCGACCGCGTCGGGTGACGCGTCGGCGCGCAGGGCTCCGCGGGATTGCTCGTCGGCGAACAGGCCCTTCAGGTACCGACGCGTCGCCTCGAGATCGGCGTCGATCGCATCCCGCGCCGAGGCGGGGAGCGAACGACCGGCGCAGATGCCGTTGACGATCATGCAGCCGGGATGGTCGGGCGACGAGCACAGCGTCACCGTCCCGATCATCCACGCCTCGAGCCGTTCTGCGAGGTTCCCATCTCGCTCCAGGTGAACCGTGTTCTGCGCATAGCGCTCGCGGTAGCGCGCCAGCGCGAGATCGTGCAGCCGTGCCTTGTCTCCGAACGCCGCGTACAGGCTGGGCTTGCTGATACCCATGGCCTCGCAGAGGTCACGAAGCGAGGTGGCCTCGTATCCCTTCGCCCAGAACACCTCGAGCGCCCGCTCGAGGGCATCGCTCTCGTCGAACTCCCGCGGACGGCCAGGCGCCCGAGTCGGCACGGCCGTGTGAATCGACTCTGTCTGTTCGCTCATTCGTCGCCTCCGTGTCCCCTGACACTATTCCACACGGTACAGATTATTTTGTACCGCATGGAATACAATGATGCGAGTTGTCGTTGACCGCTTCGACACGACGAGCGAGGAGACCCTCATGTCACAACAGCCCGCAACCCTGTACCCCACGACATTCACCGACGTCGAGATGGACGTCCCGGCGGAGCCGAACGTCAGCTTCGAGTTCGTCGTCGACGCTCCCAAGGCGTACGTGTTCGATGCATGGAATCTCCCACGCGAGCAGGGTGGGGCCATTGTTCCTGTCACGGCGGGGAACGACGCGACGTGGTTTGGGATCGCCGACGACATGGAGCGGATCATCTACGTCGGTGGTGTGCCCGTGACGCAGGCGGTCGGCAACGTCCGTACGCCGGACTCGGGTGATTGGCACTTCGAGTGGAAGGCCGGCGCCCCGTACTACCGGATGCCACTTCCGCTCCGGGCTGTGATGACGTCTGTCCACGGGAGCGCGACCCTCTCGGACGGCCCTGGGCCCGATCAGACCACAGTGAGGATCAGCAACCGTCAGCGTCCGGGGATCGCTCTCTGGCTGACCCGCATCCTGGCCCGGGCGGCGACGCCGACACTCGCGAGCGCTGCGCCGAAGCGGTTCGCCAAGGGGCAGTTTCTCGGTCCACGGAGTGCCGATGTCGAATAGCTCGGCGCGAACCACGGCATGAACCTGACGGGGGCTACAGCATCGGGGGAGGTTGTAGCCCCCGTCGGTTGGGGTTCTGCAGGACAGGATCGAAGACTGCCGAGTTCGCGAGTCGGGAGTCGAACCCGAGCCGATCAGGCGGTGATCCTGATGACCCTCCTGGGACACGCGATGTCAGCCCTGTCGGCGATGGTCGAAGGGTCTTGCGTGGTTGTTCAGCCGGTGGTGGCAGCGAGGGCTTCGGGTACGTCTGCGGAGAGGATCGAGACGTGCCAGCGGGCCTCTTTCCAACCGTCTGGCGTCATCTTCCAGACGATCGTCGCCGTGCAGTCGAACGTGGCCGTCATGCCGGCGATGTGGAGTAGCTGATCGAAGTAGAGGACGGAGAAACCCATGTCGGTCCCGACACTCGACTCGAGACCCGTGATACGGCTGTCCGTCTGTGCGCCCATGGCGTCGAGCTGGCCGAAGAGACCGCGGAACCACCCCTCCCATCCAGCGCGATCGCGGATGGCGACCGGCAGCTGATCCGGCCCGGCGTCGACGATGCCGAAGTCATCGTCGCAGAGGGCGGCGAGCGTGTCGAAGTCATGGTCACGCACAGACTTCAGCAGTGTCACCGTCTGGTCGAAGAACGGAACCTCGGCCAGATGCTGAGGTGGATTGTCGAGGGGCGAGATGCTCGTGTCGAGTGCGGTTTCGCTCATGTCGTGCTCCGGGTCGGTTTACGGCGCTGTACCCCCGGGCGAGCTGGGTGAAACCTCCATCGGTCACTGCTCCCGACGATTCGCCTGGCGGCCAAGGGGACCATCGGCTCTGGTCGACTTCCGGGGAGAAAGGCCGGAGCATGTCTCCCTGACGAGACCGAAGGACGCGTCATGGTCACGAAGAAGCACGCTCGACGGAAGGCCGAGGCGAAGCCATTGCGCGGTGACGCTCGCCCGGAGCGAGGGCACGGTCCCGACCGGCCGCCCAGGCGCCCTCAGACAACCCCGCGACACGCCACCCATTACCGCCGCGTGTCCCGCAGACACGCCTGAGTAGGCGCGCGGTGCTGCCCGGGTCGCCGTTCGACAAGAAGCCCGGCAGGGTCTGCTCCACGACGCTGCTCGGACTGTTCGCCCATTGAACCGCTGCCCCGTATCGGTCGTATTCCTCTGTGAGACGGCATCTCGCCGTCCATGGAAGGAGAGAGACCATGAAGAGTCGATCGACGACATTGCTTGCGATGATCGCCGCGTTGGTGATGATCGCCGCCGTCCCTGCCGCCGCAGGTGGTCGCCCGCTCAGCGCCGATCTGAACGGCGCCAACGAGGTGACGCCGGGAGACCCGGACGGGACGGGGACGATGCACCTCACGCTGAATCAGGGGCAAGGCGAGATCTGTTGGGATCTCGATGTGCAAGGCATTGCATCGCCGACGAGGGCGCACATCCACGCTGCACCGGCTGGCGCGAATGGTCCGATCGAGGTGTTCTTCTTCGACTTGGTCATCTCTGACCCGATTCCCGTGGCGTTCGACGGGTGCATCGACGGCGTGGATGCCGACCTGATCAAGGACATCCGCCAGAACCCGCAGAACTACTACATCAACGTCCACAACGCCGAGTATCCGGCAGGTGCGATCCGGGGACAGCTCTCGAAGTGACGGGATGACCGAAAGGGGCTTGAGGAAGCAGCGCCCCGGGGAGTACCCGGGGCGCTCCGTCATGTTCGGCCCGCTTCCCGCCATCGATCGAGGATGTATCGAGCGGCCATCAGGTCGAGGTGGGCGCCTCCGCCGTTCTTGAAGACGGTGATCTCGTCGTTGCTTCCGCGGGAGAAGATGCCTTGCGTGATGTCGTAGAAGTCGGCGACCACCGATTCACGGGTGATGACGCCACGTGAGATCGGCTCGGATAGCTCACCGATGTGGTCGAGTGTCGTGTCCCGGCTGTCGACGAAGAGCCGTGACCGAACCAATGCGGTGTCGTCGGCCTCTCGCATGTCGGACCGGTAGGCGCCGATCAGGTCGAGGTGCTGTCCGGCGCGGAGCCACTCGCCACGGATGATCGGTTCGGTCGCCATCGTCGCGCACGAGACGACGTCCGCCGACGAAACCGCAGAGGCCAGGTCGGTCACCGCCTGGGTGTTCGGGAAGGGTGCGGCGAGCCGTTGGGCGTGGTCGGCCGTTCGACTCCACACGAGGAACTTGCGCGGGCGGTGATTCCCCAATCGACGATCGAGACGCTGGAGGAGGTTCCGGGGTTCCAAGGGCTGTCTGCAGACGTGCTCGAGTATCTGGCGCGAACGTGTATGCCGGTTCAGTTGGCCGCCGGAGAGCGACTGATCAGCCAGGGCGACGAGGATGCAGACGCCGCCTGGGTGATCTCGAGCGGCGAAGTCGCTGTGAGCATCGATGGGCGGCCGGTGGCACGGCTCCGCCGTCCCGAACTGGTCGGCGAGATCGCCCTCATCCACGATCAGCCCCGCAACGCCGACGTCGTCGGGTCCACCCACTCCGAGCTGTTGCGGATCGACCACGAGACGTTCCTCGACGTGGTGGTCGGGGGCAGAGGTGGTGGAGAGCATGTGCGAGTGCTCGCCGATCGGCGCATCGAGGAGAACGATGAACGCTGAGGTGGGTCAGTAGGCGCCGGCGAGCTTCGACGTGATCCCAGCTCGCCACCTTGACCGGCTCCACGATCACGGCGGTGTTCTTGTCGGCATAGGACCCGAAGGCCGCCTCGAGCGCC